>DGTF01000079.1:0-2437 GCA_002394235.1 Eubacterium sp. UBA4343
TCTTTTTTTTACGCGAACAGTGAGCCGCAGCCGAATGCGAAGTATTCGTGTGCGGCGAGCGTCGCGATAGCGAGATAAAACTCGCGCAGCGTGTTTTATCTCTCTACGCGAAAGCAGCAGTCTCCGGGAATGCCGGGCCGTGTGCGGGCCGGCCGGGAGGCGGGGAAGAACTGCAGAGGAGCTGTATTCACTGTTGTGAGATGCATTCCCGGAATAGGAGGTAGAAAAAGTGGAAGAAAAAAGACTTGATTTTGTGAAATCCGTTCCTGAAATCTTCGGCAGCCTGGTATTCAACGATCAGGTTATGAAGGAACGTCTGCCGAAGGACGTATATAAGGCGGTTCATAAGACAATTAAAAACGGCAGCCATCTGGAGCTTGACGTGGCGAATACGGTTGCGGCGGTGATGAAGGAGTGGGCGATCGAGCATGGCGCGACGCATTTCACACACTGGTTCCAGCCGATGACCGGACTTACGGCCGAGAAGCACGACAGCTTCATCTCTCCGACCGGAGACGGCAAGGTAATCATGGAGTTTTCCGGAAAAGAGCTGGTAAAAGGCGAGCCGGATGCTTCCAGCTTCCCGTCAGGCGGCCTTCGGGCGACCTTTGAGGCGCGCGGCTATACCGCGTGGGATCCGTCTTCACCGGCATTCATTAAGGACGGATCTCTCTATATTCCGACGGCCTTCTGTTCCTTTGGCGGAGAAGCTCTGGACAAGAAAACCCCTCTTCTGCGTTCCATGGAGGCTCTGTCCAAGGAGGCGGTCAAGGTTCTTCATCTTCTCGGAAATGAGAAGGTTACACATGTTGACACCACAGTTGGTTCCGAGCAGGAGTATTTCCTGATCGACAAGGATATGTACCTTCAGAGAAAGGATCTCCTGATGTGCGGACGCACCCTGATCGGAGCTCCGGCACCGAAGGGGCAGGAGATGGAGGATCACTATTTCGGCGTTCTGAAACCGAAGGTATCCGAATACATGCATGATCTGGAACAGGAGCTCTGGAAGCTCGGCGTTCCGGCGAAGACAAAGCACAACGAGGTTGCGCCCTCTCAGCATGAGCTGGCACCTGTATTTGAAACTGCCAACGTCGCGGTGGATCACAACCAGCTGACGATGGAGGTCATGAAGAAGGTGGCGGACAAGCATCATTATGCATGCCTGCTTCACGAGAAGCCTTTCGAGGGAATTAACGGATCCGGCAAGCATAACAACTGGTCCATTGTCACCGATACGGGCGAGAACCTTCTGGATCCCGGCAGAACACCGGCGGAGAATACCCAGTTCCTGGTATTTCTGATGGCTGTTATCGAGGCGGTCGATGATTATCAGGATCTGATGCGTGTATCTGTGGCAACCGCGGGAAACGATCACAGACTGGGAGCGAACGAGGCACCGCCGGCAGTGATCTCTATCTTTGTGGGAGACGAACTCGCCGCCGTGCTGAAATCCATCGATGACGGAACTGCCTTTGTGGGAACCGGAAAGACGAAGATGGGAATGGGTGTTCATGTACTGCCGCACATCACCAAGGATACGACCGACAGAAACCGTACATCACCGTTTGCATTTACCGGAAACAAATTCGAATTCCGTATGCCGGGTTCCTCTCTGTCAGTAGCTGACCCCAACATTATCCTGAACACAGCTGTTGCAGAGTCTCTTTCCCGCATCTATGATGTGCTCAAGGATGTGGCGGCAGAGGATCTTGACGCGGAGATTCACAAGCTTCTGAAGAAGATTCTGGATGAGCACAAGAGAATCCTGTTCAACGGCAACGGCTATACGGATGAATGGATTGCCGAGGCGGAGAAGAGAGGCCTCGCGAATCTGAAGTCTCTTCCGGACGCGATGCCGAAGCTGCTCGACAGTAAAAACGTGGAGCTCTTCACAAAGCATAAAATCTTCACAAAGGAAGAGATTGAGTCCAGATATGAGATCTTCCTGGAGAACTATTCCAAGACCGTGCACATCGAGGCCCTTACCATGGAGGAGATGGTACGGAAAGATTTCACCAGCGGACTTCTCGGGTATATGAAGGATCTGACGGAGGAAAGCACGCAGAAGAAGGCACTGCTCGGAGATGAGGGCGGCGCATATGAGACCGGAATCCTGAAAAAGCTGGATGGCCTTTCCGGAGAAATCGGAAGCGCTCTGGCGAAGCTGACAGAGGATACAGCAAAAGCAGAGAAGCGCGAAGGCCTTGAGGGCGCTCGCTACTATCACGACGTGATACTCACGGATATGGAGAACCTTCGCAGCTATGTAGACTCGGCGGAGATCTACGTTCCGGAGAAATATCTGCCGTATCCGACCTACGGAGAACTTCTTTTCTCACTTCGATAAGAAAATCCGGAAAAGGACGGCCGGAGAGACGGAAATCCACAGAGACCGGACGCCGGCAGAACGGGACGGAAATCCACAGAGACCGGA
>DGTF01000079.1:2552-9234 GCA_002394235.1 Eubacterium sp. UBA4343
CGGAAATCCACAGAGACCGGACGCCAGAAGAATGGAATGCATCGTGAATATCAGGAACTGTCGCGGGTAAAAACGCGGCAGTTCCTAAAACTGTATTTAAAATCAGATTTGCAGGGTAATTGATTTTAACCATAATTGAAAGCGGAGCCCGCCCGGAATAAAGTACAAGACAAGTACAGGAAACGGCCCGGATGATTATTTAATAGCAGACGTTCTGCAAAATGTGAGAACAAATGGCGCAAAAAATGCTTGCATATCCCTGATAATCACTATATAAAAAAATCAGAAGCTCATAAATCCTGCGGGATCATTACCTGCAGACTGCACAGATGAGGAAGAATAAGTATGGATGAGTATACACAGCATATCAGAAAGTATCGACAGCTTCAGAAGGATCATGATGCCTGCGGTATCGGTGCGGTTGTAAACATTGATGGACACCAGGACAACCGGGTTCTGGACGATGCGCTTGCCATCGTTGAGAAGCTGGAGCATCGTGCCGGAAAGGATGCGACTGGGACAGTCGGAGACGGTGTCGGCATACTGACACAGATCAGTCATGATTTTTTCCGCAAAGCCGCGGCGCAGGAGGGCATTGCGGTGAAAGACGCCGGTGATTACGGCGTCGGCATGTTCTTTTTTCCACAGGACACCATGAAGCGCACCTTTGCGATGCGGATGATGAAGGTCATTGTGGAGAAGGAGGGACTGAAGCTGCTCGGCTGGAGAACGGTTCCGACAAATCCCGGCATCCTCGGAAAGGCTGCGCTGGACTGCATGCCGTATATTATGCAGTGCTTCATCGAGCGGCCGGAGGAGCTCTCCAGAGGAATTGAATTTGACCGGAAGCTGTACGTTGTGAGACGTGAGTTCGAACAGAGCTCCGATGATACCTATATCTGCTCCCTGTCATCGAGAACCATCGTATACAAGGGAATGTTCCTGGTCAAACAGCTGAGAAGGTTCTACGGCGATCTCCAGGACAAGGATTACCGGACGGCGATTGCAATTGTGCACTCCCGGTTCTCCACAAACACGACTCCGTCCTGGAACCGCGCGCATCCGTACCGCATGATTGCGCACAACGGAGAGATCAATACGATCCGCGGCAACATGGACCGTATGCTCGCCCGTGAGGAGACCATGACCAGCCCGATCATGGAGAAGGACATCGACAAGATTTATCCGGTGATCAGCGCGTCGGGTTCCGATTCGGCGATGCTGGACAACACGCTGGAATTCCTCTACATGAACGGCATGGATCTTCCGCTTGCCATGATGGTGACCATTCCGGAGCCGTGGAACCACAATCGTTTCATGGACGAGGATAAGAAGGATTTCTACCATTACTATGCGACCATGATGGAGCCGTGGGACGGCCCGGCGGCAATTCTGTTTTCCGACGGAGATGTGCTCGGTGCGACCCTTGACCGGAACGGACTGCGTCCTTCCCGGTATTACATCACCGATGACAACCGGCTGATCCTCTCCTCTGAGGTGGGAGTTCTGGATATTCCGCCGGAACACGTGGTGAAGAAATCCCGCCTGACGCCCGGAAGAATTCTTCTGGTCGACACGAAGAAGAAGAAAATCATCTCCGATGACGACTGCAAGAAGTACTATGCTCACCGGCAGCCGTACGGTGAGTGGCTGGACCGCAACCTGCTGAGACTCAAGGACGTTCCGATTCCGAACAAGAAGATCCCGGTACACAGCCAGGAGATGAGAGACCGCCTCTATAAGGTATTCGGCTATACCTATGAGGACGTCAAGGATTCGATCCTTCCAATGGCGGAAAACGGCGTTGAGCCGACCGCTTCGATGGGACACGATGTTCCGCTTGCGGTACTGTCCAGACAGCACCAGCTTCTGTTCAACTACTTCAAGCAGCAGTTTGCGCAGGTTACCAACCCGCCGATTGACTCTCTCCGCGAGGAAATCGTCACGGATACCACCGTATATATCGGATCGGACGGCGATCTTCTGAATGAGAAGAGCGGCAACTGCACGATGCTGGAGGTTAGCCATCCGATTCTGACCGGCGTCGACCTGATGAAGATCAAGTCGCTGGATCGCCCGGGCTTCCACGCACAGGTGGTTTCCCTTCTGTATTACAAGAACACCTCCCTTGCGAGAGCGCTGGAGCAGCTGAACATTACGGTAGACCGTGCCTATGCAAACGGAAAAAATATCATCATTCTCAGCGACCGTGGCGTGGATGAGAACCATGTTCCGATTCCGTCGCTTCTCGCGGTATCTTCTGTCGAGCAGCATTTGGTCCGCACGAAGAAGAGAACGGCCGTTTCGCTGATCCTGGAGAGTGCGGAGCCGAGAGACGTTCATCAGATCGCGGCGCTGCTTGGATTCGGTGCCCGTGCCATCAATCCGTATCTGGCTCATGAGTGCATCGCGGAGCTGATCGATATCGGCATGCTGGACAAGGACTATCACACTGCGATTGCCGATTACAACAAGGCCCTTCTCGGCGGAGTTGTAAAGACGGCTGCGAAGATGGGTATCTCTACGATTCAGTCCTACCAGTCCGCGCGTATTTTTGAGGCGATCGGTCTGGACAAGGAGACCATCGACAAATACTTCACCGGAACAGTGAGCCGCGTGGGCGGCATCGGCGTCAAAGAGATCGAAGAGGGCATTACCTTCCGCCACAATCATGCCTTTGATCCTCTTGGACTGTCCGTGGATACCTCTCTGGATTCCGTAGGCTTCCATTATCTCAGAAGCGGCAAGGACAAGGAGGATCACCTGTATAATCCGGAGACTATCGTCACCCTGCAGCAGGCGGTAAAAACCGGCGACTACGACAAGTTCCGTGAATACACCGATATGGTGGATGATTCCAAGAGACCGCATACCCTGCGTGGACTGCTGGAATTCGCGCCGAAGCAGGATCCGGTTCCGCTGGAGGAGGTAGAGCCGGTGGAAAGCATTGTGAAGCGCTTCAAGACCGGTGCCATGTCCTTCGGATCGATTTCGAAGGAAGCGCACGAGACCATGGCCATCGCGATGAACCGGCTGGGCGGCAAGTCGAACACCGGTGAGGGCGGTGAGGATCCGGCCAGATATGGAACCGAGAAAAATTCGGCGATCAAGCAGGTGGCTTCCGGACGCTTCGGCGTCACCAACGCGTACCTGAACAGCGCGGCTGAAATTCAGATCAAGATGGCACAGGGCGCAAAGCCGGGCGAGGGCGGTCATCTTCCGGGCAAGAAGGTCTATCCGTGGGTTGCCGCGACCAGATTTTCAACCCCGGGCGTAGCTCTGATCTCTCCGCCGCCGCACCATGATATTTACTCCATCGAGGATCTGGCTCAGCTGATCTATGATCTGAAGAACGCCAACCGGGACGCGCGGATCTCCGTCAAGCTGGTATCCGAGTGCGGCGTCGGAACGATTGCTTCCGGTGTAGCCAAGGCGGGTGCTCAGGTCATCCTGATTTCCGGATACGACGGAGGAACCGGCGCTGCGCCGATCTCCTCGATCCATAACGCTGGCTTGCCGTGGGAGCTCGGCGTCTCCGAGGCGCATCAGTCCCTGCTTCAGAACGGTCTGAGAGACCGTGTCATCATCGAGACTGACGGAAAGCTGATGAGCGGCCGCGATGTCGCGATCGCCGCCCTGCTCGGCGCAGAGGAATACGGCTTTGCGACAGCACCGCTGATCTGCATGGGCTGCATGATGATGAGAGTCTGCTCCAAGGATACCTGTCCGGCCGGCGTGGCGACGCAGAACGAGGAGCTCAGAAAGCGCTTCGCGGGCAAGCCGGAATATGTCATGAACTTCATGATTTTTATCGCAAGGCAGCTTCGTGAGATTATGGCAAGGCTCGGATTCCGCACCGTGGATGAGATGATCGGCCGGACCGACTGCCTGGAGAAGCGGACCAATCTGATCACAGACCGCGCGGCAGAGGTCAATATGGACCTGATCCTGGATCCGTCCTACGCACACGCGGAAAAATCGCACTTCGACCAGAAGGACGTATACAACTTCCATCTGGAGAAGACGCTGGACGAGGCGGTTCTTCTCCCGAAGTTCAGAGACGCTCTTTCAGGAAAAGCCGGTAGCAGACCGGACAGACAGGAGATTGCGCTCAAGGTTTCCAGTACGGACCGTGCGTTCGGAACCATCCTCGGATCCGAGATCACCAGGAAATTCGGCAGTGATCTGGACGACGACACCTTTGTCGTACACGCGGTAGGCGGCGGCGGACAGTCGTTTGGCGCTTTTGCCCCGAAGGGCCTCTCCCTCTATCTGGAAGGCGATGCGAACGACGGCTTTGGAAAGGGCCTGTCCGGCGGAAAGCTTATCGTTGTGCCTTCTCCGAAGGCGCCTTTCCGTGCGGATGAGAACATCATCATCGGAAATGTTGCCTGCTACGGCGCAACCTCCGGAAAGGTCTATGTGGCCGGTATTGCGGGCGAGAGATTCTGTGTCCGCAACTCCGGAGTGACGGCAGTCGCGGAGGGATGCGGCGACCATGGCCTGGAGTACATGACCGGTGGAAGAGCCGTTATCCTCGGGACGACGGGCAAGAACTTTGCGGCAGGCATGTCAGGCGGAATTGCGTATGTACTGGATTCCGACCACACCCTTTACCGCAGGATGAACAAGGATATGGTTACCCTTCAGGAGCTTACGGACAAATACGACATCCAGGAGCTGAAGAACATTCTGGAGGATTATGAGAAGGAGACCGGATCGAAGCGGGCGGCCGAGATTCTGTCTGACTTTGAAAAATGGATTCCCGACTTCAAGAAGGTCGTGCCGAACGACTATCAGAGAATGCTGACGGCGATCGGAAAGTACGAGGAGCAGGGAGTAAAGCATGAGAATGCCGTACTTGAGGCGTTCGAAGAAGTAACAAGGAGGGTGTCCTGATGGGTAAAGCGACAGGTTTTCTTGAATACAGCAGAAAAGACAATGCCGATGTTCCGGTAAAAGAACGGGTGCAGAATTTCAGGGAGTTTCATGTGCCCCTCGGAAAAGAGGACCGGATGGAGCAGGGCGCGCGCTGCATGAACTGCGGTGTTCCCTTCTGCCAGTCCGCAATGGAGCTGAACGGGATGGTGACCGGATGCCCTCTTCACAACCTGATCCCCGAGTGGAACGACCAGGTGTACCGCGGTCATTTCCGGCACGCCTTCAGCAGACTGATCAAGACCAGCAATTTCCCGGAGTTCACCGGAAGAGTCTGCCCCGCGCTCTGCGAGAAGGCATGTATCAACGGCGAGTACGGGGACCCGGTGACGATTCATGACAATGAGCGGTTCATCATTGAGACCGCCTTTGAGAAAGGGTACATTCAGCCCCGGATTCCGCAGGTCAGAAGCGGAAAAAAGGTAGCTGTCGTGGGAGCGGGGCCTTCCGGACTCGCCGGGGCGGATGAGCTGAATCACAGAGGACATTCGGTGACCGTTTTTGAGCGTGAGGACCGGATCGGGGGACTCCTGATGTACGGTATTCCGAACATGAAGCTCGACAAAAGCGTCATCTGCCGCCGCCAGAAGCTGATGGAGGCAGAGGGTGTGGTCTTCCGTACCGGCGTGAATATCGGAGAGGAGTCTGTGAAGGAGCTCGAGAAGGAATACGACGCCATTATTCTGGCGTGCGGCGCAAAGCAGCCAAGAGCCCTTGCGGGAGCGGATCCGGACAAGATTCACGGGATTTACTACGCGGTTGATTTTCTGAAGGCGACGACAAAGAGCCTTCTCGATCACGGCATGACGGACGGTGTCTGGAAGACCGAAGCAAGCCGCGATGCCGAGACCCTTCTGAAGCAGAAGGATTTTATCAGCGCGAAGGGCAAAAACGTCGTCGTTGTCGGCGGCGGCGATACCGGAAATGACTGTATCGGAACATCGATCCGGCACGGATGCAAATCCATCACGGCGCTTGAAATGATGCCGGAGCCGCCGGTGGAGAGAAGCGCTTCCAATCCGTGGCCGCAATGGCCCCGTGTGAAGAAGACCGACTACGGCCATGAGGAGGCGATCGGGCTGTTCGGTCATGATCCGAGAGTCTACGAGACTACGGTCAAGGAATATCACACCGACAAAAAAGGCAACCTCAAGGAAATCGTGACCGCCAGGGTCAAGTTTGAAAACCGCAAGATGGTCATGATTGAGGGAACGGAGAAGACTCTTCCCTGTGATCTGCTTCTGATCGCTGCCGGTTTCACCGGGTGCGAGAACTATGTGGCGAAGGCCTTCGGACTGAAGCTCACGGCCAGGAATACCGTTGAAACAGAGCCGGACCATTACAAGACCAACGTGGAGAAGGTCTTCACGGCCGGCGACATGCACCGCGGACAGTCCCTGGTGGTCTGGGCTGTCACCGAAGGCAGGAAGTGCGCCTGCAGCGTCGACGAGTATCTGATGGGCTACACCAACATGAGAGAAGCGTGAGGATAAAATCGTCACGCCCCGGAAGAGGCGCGCTACGCGTTGTACATAGTCGGAAGTCTGTACTGACTGCGGCGGCTGTGATATGCGCGGATTCCGGAACAGCCGGATCACACATACTTCAAAATAAGTATTTTCAAAGGACTCTTATTCTTATAGAATAGGAAACTGATGACAGGCAAAGATGCTTTCAGCAGAGTATCTTTGCCTGTTTTTTTTACGCGAACAGCGAGCAGCAGCCGAATGCGAAGTATTCGTGT
>DGTF01000079.1:9349-31460 GCA_002394235.1 Eubacterium sp. UBA4343
TGTATAAGTCCAGCCGCAATGTTCTTGCCCCACGGGGAGCTTACTCACCAGTGGGCAAGAAAATAAGTGACGACAACAGGTATGAGCACGGAGCAATCCGTAGCTTATACAGAGTGTGGTGTTATTTACAGCACGGAGCAGTCCACATCTTATACGAATGTGGCGCTGTTTACATTATGAAAGAAAGAGGATGAGATTATGTGCAGTATACTAGCTTATTGCAGTGAAGGCGGATCGGAAGAAGCACTTGCCAGAGCCCTGAGAAAAACCACCTCCCGCGGACCCGATGCTTCCAGACTGATCAACACAGAAAAGGGATTTCTCGGATTCAATCGTCTGGCCATCATGGGTCTTACACCGGAAGGAATGCAGCCTTTTGAACTGAACGGCAATTACTGCGTATGCAACGGAGAAATATACGGATTTCGTCCTCTGAAGGAAGAACTGATCCGGAAGGGGTATACTTTCCGGTCAGACAGCGACTGTGAGATTCTTCTCCCCCTCTATAAGGAATACGGTGTCTCCATGTTCCGCAGGCTGGATGCCGAGTTTGCGCTGGTGATCTACGACGCGGACACGGACGAGTACATCGCCGCGAGGGATCCGATCGGCATCCGTCCGCTTTACTACGGGTATGACAGCAGACATGTGATCCTGTTCGCCTCTGAGCCGAAGAACCTGATCGGTCTGTGCGACAAGATCTATCCGTTCCCTCCGGGCACCTACTATAAGGACGGCGAGTTCCACACCTATCATGATCCGTCATATGTCGGCGGGGATTACAGCCACGATGACGCGGAGACCATCAGCGCGAACATCCATGACAAGCTGGTCGAGGGTGTCCGGAAACGGCTGGATTCCGATACACCGGTCGGATTCCTTCTCTCCGGAGGCCTGGATTCGTCGCTTGTCTGCGGCATCGCCGCAAAGATGCTGGACAAGCCTCTCGAGACTTTTGCCATCGGAATGGATATTGACGCAATTGATCTGAAGTATGCCAGAGAGGTCGCGGAATATATTCACAGCAACCATCACGAGGTCATCATCACGAGAGACGATGTCATCAATGCCCTGGATCCTGTCATCGCGGCGCTCGGGACCTACGATATCACCACGGTCCGCGCTTCCGTCGGCATGTATCTGCTGTGCAAGTGGATTCATGAGAACACGGACATCCGCGTCATCCTGACCGGTGAGATATCCGATGAGCTCTTTGGATATAAATACACGGATTTCGCGCCGAACGCGGAAGCGTTCCAGAAAGAAGCCGAGAAGCGGATCCGGGAGATCAATGTCTACGACGTGCTCCGCGCAGACCGCTGCATATCCGTGAACTCGCTGGAAGCAAGAGTTCCGTTCGGCGACCTGGATTTCGTGGATTACGTGATGCACATTGATCCGGAGAAAAAGATGAACACCTATGGAATCGGAAAGTATCTTCTGCGTCACGCCTTTGAGAAGGACGCGTGTATCCCGCACAGCATTCTGATGCGTGAGAAGGCCGCATTCTCCGACGCAGTGGGACATTCTCTTCGAAACGATATCATTGAATACGCGGACAGCTGCTACACAGATGAGGAATTCCATGAAAAAATCCAGAAGTACACTTATGTACAGCCGTTTACGAAAGAATCGCTTCTCTACCGCGAGATCTTTGAGAAGTACTACCCGGATCAGGATCAGCTGATTCCGGCGTACTGGATGCCGAACAAGGAGTGGGAGGGCTGTGACGTCAACGACCCGTCCGCCCGCGTGCTTTCCAACTACGGCGCTTCCGGTGTCTGAGGACAGCAATATCTGAAACTGTAAAAAAAGCAATAACGGAAGATGTAAAAACAGCAATATCTGAAGCTGGAAGGCAATGATGACGGAAGCTGTGAAAAACTGAGAATAAGTAACCATAATGCCCCGCAGGCGGGGCATCACAAGCTGTAAAGCTATGGATTCTACGGATTGGTCCGTGCTGCGCATTTTAACAATCCTGATCCTGCAGGTAAATCCCTTGGCCATGCCGGGGGATTTATTATATTTCTCTAAAGATGATAAGTATAGAGAGTTTCGTGTTAAAATAACAGGAAAAGTTACTGTCTGCGTTTTCGAAGAGCTTATACAGTAACTATCATACGATAAGTCGTGCCACATACTGTATAAGTCCCCGCGTCACGAAAGCTGCTTCGCAGCTTCCGTGACGCTAACAGGTATGAGCATTCCCGCGTTGCTTCGCACCGCTCCATGCTCATACCTGTTGTCGTCGCTAATGTTCTTGCCCACTGGTGAGCAAGCTCCCCGTGGGCCAAGAACATTGCGACTGGACTTATACAGTAACAGGTTGAGAGGAGCAGCATGAGCAGCGAGATCAGATATCCGGATTATGACAGGAGCCTTCTGGCATTGACAGCTTCCGTTCTGAAATATTACGGAGTCTGTGATTATGGACATACCACACTGCCGGAGATGGATTCGCTTCTGGGGCAGGGCGCGGACCGCGTGATTGTGATTGTTCTGTCCGGAATGGGAACCGCAAATCTGAACCGGCATCTGTCGGAGACGGATTTTCTTCGGGCAAATAAGGTGTGTGATCTGTCGGCAGTTTTTCCTTCGTCGACAGCCGCGGCATGCGCCACGCTGCAGAGCGGGGAATCCCCGCTGGAGCATTCCTGGCTTGGAAGAGACCTTTATTTTCCCGAGGTGGATCGAAACATCTCGCTTTTTTGCAATCGGGTGCAGGGGACGCGGAAGAAGGCAGCGAACTATAATGTTCCGCTGAAGTATATTCCGTATCGACCATTATTAGACAGGATTCGCGAGGCGGATTCCCTGGTGGAGACGCATTTTCTCTCACACCGCGAGGGTGAAAGAGTCTGGAGCTTCCGTCAGGCGATGCAGCGGATCCGGAAAATCGCTTCAGGTTCCGGGAAGAAATATATCTGTCTGTTCTGGGATGAACCGGATCTGGAGATGCATACCTTCGGCGCCGCATCCGGAAGGGCACATAACCGGATACGGTTTCTGAATCGGGAGATCGAAAAGCTCTCCGGAGATCTGTCAGATTCGCTGGTGGTTGTCACCTCGGATCACGGAATGATCGATACGCACTGGATTTATCTGGAGGATTACCCGCATCTTGCCGGACTTCTGGAGAGAGCCCCCTCCGTAGAACCGCGCGCAGCTGCCCTGTATATCAGACAGGGGAGGAAGCTTGAATTCGAGGAGGTTTTCCGCGATCTGTTCGGAAGTGATTTTCTTCTCCTGAGCCGGGAAGAGGTTCTGGACAGAGGGCTGCTCGGATCCGGGCACCCCGGAGAGAAGACGTACAGTATTATCGGGGATTATCTGGCGGTTGCCGCCGGAAACGTGAGCCTCGGATGGAAGCACAGGAAGCGGGAGAAGAAGAAGATCGGAAGTTATGCGGGACTGACCGCAGAGGAGATGACGGTTCCCTTCATTGCTTGCACAAAAAAATAAAACTTACAGATAAAATAGCGTGTCCGAAGGGGCACGCTATTGGTCGTCATTGCACAAAATGACAGAAGGGAGTAATATTTTATATATCAAAATACAGAAAATCTAAGTAACTGTATAAGCTATGGATTGCTCCGTGTTTCGCACCCCCGCAATTCTACAGGTGACCGACTTTGGCGGTCTGTGTTTTCGAAGAACTTATACAGCAGCCAAGATACCGCGCAAGCGGGCGAGGCGTAGATGGAGCAGAAAAAATGAAATTAAGTATGTGGATGATTGCCAACCGTCTGGCACCGCTTATGGATATCCGGACAGAGATTCATAAGGATGCCAAGCCGATTCTGAGCAGCGCGCGGCTGGCTTATGCAACGAACTGTGTGCATGTGTATGCGGAAAAGGATTATGTCGTTTATGAGGGCGAGGATGGGGACCGTATACAGATCTATAATCTGAGCGTTCTGGAGGCGTTTGAGATCCTTCAGGGCGTATTTGACTATTATCAGGACTGGGAGGCCAGGGTAGAGGAGGATGTCCGCAAAGGAAACTACAGGGACATCATTGAGCAAACGGAGTTTATCTTCCGGAATCCGATTCTGATACAGGACGGGAATACCAAGGTTCTGGCCATGAGTCATGTGGACAGGCTGGAATCGATGGATTCCGAGTGGCAGTACATTGCGCGCTACGGCTATTCATCTCTCAACAGTATCTATCAGATTGAGTATGAGAATCTGGAGCCGGAGAACCGGGAAAGCTGTTCGGTTTTTCACTGGAAGCAGAAGGTGGAGAATTCATTTCACGGCATTTCCAAGGCACTGTATATCGGCAATACAGAGTGCGGAAGGATTTCCGTCGTCGAGCGCGGCCACGCGGTGAATGCGGGAGATGTGCAGCTTCTGGACAGGCTTGGGCAGATCCTTCAGCCGTATATCGGCATCGCGATGCAGAATCAGGTGAGGCCCGAGAATCCGCTGTATGATTATCTTTTTGAACATTCAGGGGATAAGGAGAAGGTTCTGCGTCAGCTCGCCCATTTTGGCTGGAGTGAGGATGAGAACTTTGAGATTGCGCTGCTGGATCCGGAGGGAATGGACAATGGGATGAATCCCACAAAGGCCAGAAACGTCATCGAGCATGCGATCATGCATAATTTTTCGGGATGCTTTGTGCTCCAGAAATCGCCGTATGTGATTATTCTGACCAACCGGAATCTCTATCGGGATCGCGTCTTTCAGACCTTTCTGGTGTCGTTTACCGAGCAGAATTCCGTGTACAGCAGCTTCAGTCTGCAGGTGCGCGGCATAGAGAACATCCCGTCCCTGTACAGGCAGGCCGTGTACGCTCTGGAGGCAGGAAAAAGGGATGAGAGACTGATGGAGGAGGATGAGCTTCTCCGGCATATCTTCCGGTTTGGAAGCTATGCCAGCCGGTTTATCATCGAGACACCGGCCATGCAGGACAAGATCTGTGCCTGCCATCCAGCGGTGGTTCGCCTGTGGGAGCAGAAGGTGCGTAAGGGAAAAACCGAGCCTTACGACACCCTGAAGACATTTCTGGAAAGTGAACGCTCTATTCAGCGAACCGCTACCGAGATGTACGCCCACCGGAATACCATCACCTATCGGCTGGGAAAGATTCAGAGCATCCTGAAGGAGGATCTGGATGATCCGGAACTCCGGATGTATCTGCTGCTCAGTATGATGATTCTGGAGATGCAGCAGAGACGGGAAGAAGCAGGGGAGAACAAGGAAAAATTTACGGAGGGGGAGAATAAGAATTGAGGTACTTCCGCAAATAAACAAGGTTTGTGAAAGTGCGAGGCACGGAGCAATCCGCAGCTTATACAGTGTGTGTCACAATATATCGTATGTGGCACGACTTATCGTATGGCCGTTTACTGTATATAACGGAAAGGAAGGATGAGGAATTAGGAACCGGACTCTCTGCCGGCTTCGTTTCCTGTGGCTGCGGAGGCATCCTGAGATGGCGCTGAATAATCTGCGCCACCTGTGCTTTCTGTGGCGCCTGTCCCTGCTGAAGCACCGCCACCGGTCTCTGCCGCGGCACCGCTGCCTGCTCCTGCCGTGGCACCGCCGTCAGTTCCGGCACTGCCTGCAGTTCCTGCCGTGACACCGCCGCCTGTTCCGCCGGAAACCCCGTCTTCGGTTCCTGTATTCGTTCCGGAATTACCGCCGGACGTAGAGGCTGTCTGTCCTGAATCACCGCTGCCGGAGGATTGCTGATTTCCGGAGTCGGGAGCATTCTGTGAATTCGCGGAAGAGCCACTCGAAGATCCTCCGGATGAGGAAGAACTATCGTATGTGGATGTACCCCCGGATACAGCTGGAGAAGTCTCATACCAGGTTCCTCCGGGCTGACTGCCATAGGACTGATACTGGTTGTAGTAGTAGTCTGAGGTATTCTGGCGGCTGCTGATAATATCGTCGATATTGTCGGGCGCGTCGGAGCCGGAAGTACCCTTGCTGTCGGAGTCCGATTTTGAAGTGTCCAGATCGGTTTTCTTTACGCCGTTTTTGTTCATCAGAACGACGGAGTACATACCGGTTTCGTTGAAATAGGATTCATACGCGTTGGCATCCCGGACTACAATTCCGGAGAGGGGATCGCTGATCACGACGGTTCCGGCATCCTGGTCATAGCCGGCCAGAACCATGCAGTGCTCGTTCTGATACCAGGTATAGGTGTATCCGTCGTACTCATAGGACTGCGATGTGATCAGGGGATCCGACATATACATCGTGCCCCAGATGACGACGGGATATCCTGCCGCCACGACCTTGCACAGATCGGACAGAGAGGTGCCCGAGGTGTTGATGGCCGCGATGTCAAGATTTTTTTCCTTGATGTACTTCTCGGCGGCGTTCACAATTCCTCCCGCAAATACGCCGGCTCCGCTTTCTGTGTGGGGATCACCTGCGTACTGGTAAGCAAGATTGTCGCCGTATTCCAGATAATTTTCGGCAATTTCTGTTTTCTGAAGGTCACATCCAAGGGAATTCAGAGCGATTGTAAGAGCAACGGATTCGCAGCCGGTGGGAAGCTCGGGATTCTGCAGAATCTCGGGAACATCGAGGACCACCTTGCTGTCGGTGAGATCTGAGGACAGGATGGAAGCAAGAATTGTATCCGCGGAGTCGACGGACCAGTCTGCGTCGGAGACCAGATCCGCATCCGCTGCAGTATCATCAGAATTCGCGTCAACTGCCGCGGGAGATAACTGTGTTTGGGCACTGATCTCGGTGGAAGAGGAGGAGCCGCATCCGGCAAGCATCGCCGTGGCAAGAGCGGGTACTAGTAGTAAAGATAAGATTCGGTAATTGTTTTTCATAATTTTCGCCTTTTCCCTTCCTCAGCTGTGCTGAATGGAAGGATTTATGCATGACCTTCGTAAGATGCGCTGTATCGAAGGACTTTCTTCCGCGAAAGATCCTTCTTTTCATCAGTGTCAGTATTCATTAACGAAAAGAATTTTAGCACAAACGAGGCGTGAGAAAAAGCGAAAATGTTGTGAACAATGTCAGAGATTCCAGATTATGGTGAACAGTACCACCAGAAATGAGAGGCAGGACAGACGCACCATAATTGATATTCTCTTCTGCGGGGACAACTTTTTGGAGGAGAAGATATGGAACCTCCGTATTGTGTTAGTGGTATTATCTGTACTGTTTATAATTGTATTTATTGTATTTGAAGTATTCGAAATGGTATTCGTAGTCGCGTTCATGGTAACACCTCCTGCTATCTTTAGGATAGTAAAAGGTGTTGTGCGAATCTATCACCGGACAGCTAAATGTGCGTTAAAGGAAAGTTAAATTCCGAATCGTAAAAGGAAAACAGAATTCCGTCAGGCCTGTGAGGCGGGGAGCTGTGTTTCGGCAGGCCGTCTGTTCTGTCAGCCGGGAAGCTGGGACGCGTACTTCTCGTAGAGTTCGGAAAGCCTGTCATATTCTTCGGTACTGAGATTCTCTTTTGCGTACTGCATCAGCCCGTCGTAGTCGCGGTTCTGGATGTAGGAGCCTGCGGCAGCAATGGTGGACGGCGTCAGGTGGTTCTGCAGAATCTGTGCGGCCTCTTCCTTGTCGGAATCGGAGATGGAGCCAATCGCCTGCTGAACGGCAGAGGAGTCAGGGCTGTTTCCGGCAGCCTCAAGGATCTGCTCTGTGATGGTATCGCTGAGCTTATCCGTGATCGCGTCCGCGGCCAGCTTCTGAACATGGCTGCGATTCACATAGAGAACAGCAGCTGCGACAATGAGCAGCAGAACGAGTGTGAGCAGAACGTTTCCGAATATATGAGAACGGCGTCTGCGCCGGTGGTATTTTGACATAGTGTTTCTCCTTTTATATTTTATATTATTGTAACACAAAAACGCCGAAGCGACTCTGACTCACTTCGACGTCTTTTCTTTAAATGAGGGGGGAGATGTGACAGCCGGTATGTCTATCAGCTGTCTGACTTATACATTACGGGATAATTGTGTCGAAAGTGTGGACTTGAGGTAAAAGAATTCTAAAAAACCGGGGCGGATCGCTCCCCTGCGGGTAACTGTCCATTACCCCTGCCAGTAACTGCCCATTCCTTGACAAGCTATACGAAATTCAGTAAAATTATTTTGCATGAAAAGCACGAAAATACGTGCCTGCTTCAAAACCGATTTGTTGGTTTTGCCAGTAAAGACGGAGGCGCTCCGACAGGATAGTCAGAACGGGAGTCCCCTGTTTTCGGGCGGCAGCCGACCCATGCAAATATCCGGAATGATAAGGAAGAACGGAGGAATCAAATGTATCAGGACGATTACAAACGCTGGTTAAATGCGGATCTCATTGATTTTGATCTGAAGAAGGAACTTCGTGATATTGAGGGCGATGACGAGGCGATCAAGGACCGCTTTGCGGTGAAATTGCAGTTCGGAACGGCAGGACTTCGCGGAACGCTCGGCGCCGGCACAAACCGGATGAACATTTGGGTTGTAAGACAGGCCACCCAGGGTGTGGCGGACTGGGTGAAGACCCAGGGCGGAACGCAGACCGTGGCAATCAGCTATGACAGCCGTCTGAAGGGATGGAATTTTGCAAGAGATGCGGCGGGCGTGCTCGCGGCAAACGGAATCAAGGTGCGCATCTACGATGAGCTGATGCCGGTTCCGGCACTGAGTTTTGCGACCAGATACTACAAGTGCAACGCCGGCATCATGGTGACAGCTTCTCATAACCCGGCAAAGTATAACGGATATAAGGCTTACGGACCGGATGGATGCCAGATGACCGATGACGCGGCTGCTGTTGTATATGATTCGATTCAGAAGACCGATGTGCTGACAGGCGCAAAGTATATGTCCTTTGCGGAGGGCGTTGAGAAGGGGCTGATTCAGTTCGTCGGTGACGACTGCAAGGAAGCATTATATGCCGCGATCGAGGCGAGACAGGTCAGACCGGGCCTTGCAAAGACCGCGGGACTGAAGCTCGTGTATTCTCCGCTGAACGGAACCGGACTCGTACCGGTTACCCGCGTGCTGCAGGATATCGGAATCACAGATATCACGATTGTTCCGGAGCAGGAGTACCCGAATGGATATTTCACAACCGCTCCGTATCCGAACCCGGAGATTTTTGAGGCCCTGAAATACGGACTTGAGCTTGCGAAGAAGACCGGTGCGGATCTGATGCTGGCGACAGATCCTGACGCGGACCGTGTCGGCATTGCCATGAAGTGCCCGGACGGCTCATATGAGCTGGTATCCGGAAATGAGATGGGTGTGCTTCTGCTGGATTACATCTGCGCCGGACGCATCGAGAAGGGAACCATGCCGAAGAACCCGGTGGCGGTGAAGTCCATCGTATCGACTCCGCTGGCGGATCTTGTGGCAAAGCATTACGGCGTGGAGCTGAGACATACGCTGACCGGCTTCAAGTGGATCGGCGATCAGATCGCGCAGCTTGAGGCGGCAGGCGAAGTAGACCGTTTTATCTTCGGCTTTGAGGAGAGTTACGGATATCTTGCAGGACCTTACGTAAGAGATAAAGACGCAGTCATCGGCTCCATGCTGATCTGCGAGATGGCAGCATACTACAGGAGCATCGGATCTTCCATCAAGCAGCGCCTGGAGGAGATCTATGCTAAATATGGCCGTTATTATAATAAGACTGACAGTTATGAGTTCCCGGGACTTTCCGGTATGGATAAGATGGCAGGCATCATGTCTGACCTTCGTCAGAATCCGCCGGCAGAGCTGGCTGGACGCGCTGTGGTAAAGGCTACGGATTTTGCGAAGCCTGAAGAGACCGGACTTCCCAAAGCCAATGTACTTCAGTACAAGCTGGCTGACGGCTCCACGGTCATTGTAAGACCGTCCGGAACTGAGCCGAAGATAAAAGCATACTATACCACCAAGGGAACTGACCTTGCGGACGCGCAGGCACAGCAGGCGTCTCTGGCAGAGGGCGTGGGACCTATCTTCGCATAACGTAACGGATTTACTTCCGGAAGTATATCAGGGGAAGAGAGTATCCGGCGTAAAAAGAGCATCCGCGGAGAGGAACTGTATCCGGTCTGAAGCAGACAGAGGTTCCGGCGGAGATCATATGATATCGTAAAAATATAAAAGCATCGTATTGATATGTCTCAGAGGATGTCTCAATGCGGTGCTTTTTATCTCAGTGTGAGAAGCACCCCGCTTTTCAAGCGACGGGTTATGAGAAGCTCGTCCCGATGAGGATCCAATCTCTCACTGAGATAAACGCTCCGCGAGGATGCGCAGGGATTCGGTTTGGAAGATGCCAGCTGGAGCTGACCTGAATCCCTCGCCAGGTCCCGCGCGAGACTTCAATTATAAGATAAACTTTCGTTAATACATCAGAATCTTCTTCTAGACACTGTTTTGAATAACGAATATAATGGTATGTGGAGAACTGAATTTACGGAAGGAACAACGGAGAAAAGGTATATGAAAAAATGGACAGAAATATTCAAACAGCTTTCCCTTCTGTCGCAGTTCGGACTTACACTGATCATACCGCCTGTACTTTGTCTGGGACTCTGCTGGTGGCTTGCGGGAAAATTCGGACTGGGCGCATGGATATATATTCCCGGTTTTGTTTTCGGGCTGGGGGCGTCCTTCATGACCGCATATAAGTTTTATGTGGCGCAGACCCGGGGTCAGGAAAGAAAATCAGAGGAAAAGAAAAACAAGCATTCATTTAATAAACACATGTAGAAAGGAATCGCGCATATGGCTAAATTACAGCCGGCAGTACAAAAAGAGACTAAAAGAACGGCAATATTTACATTTGCCGCAGTGGCTGTCATGATCCTGGTTTTTGCCATTGGGCATATGATATGGCCGGATTCGATCCCGTTTGATTACAGGGTTATACTCGGCGGGGTCTGCGGAGGCGCCGTGGCAGTGCTGAACTTTTTTATGATGGCCCTGATGGTGCAGAAAGCCGCGTCGATGGACGATCAGGATAAGGTAAAGCTTACAGTCCGCTCAAGCTATACTCAGAGACTGGCAATGCAGATCATCTGGATGATAATCGCCATAGCGGCCCCCTGTTTTCAGTTTATTGCAGGCATTCTGCCTTTACTGTTCCCGAGCCTGGGCATCAAGCTTCGGGGAATTCTTCACTTGAATATGGAGTGAATATAACGTATCTCTTTGTGAATATGCCAAGAAGGAGGTGAAAATGGTTTATGAATGTTGATATTACCGGTGCAAAGATATTTTACACTGTGCCAATCGATTTTCCGATACTTGGACGTTTTCAGATCACGGAAACGCTGGTGATCAGCTGGCTGGTCATGCTCATCATTACATTACTGTGTATCTGGCTGACCAGAGATCTGAAGGTGGAAAATATCTCAAAAAAGCAGGCGGTAGCAGAACTGCTGGTAGAGCAGGCAAATAAATTCGTTATCGGCAACGCGGGCGAAAGATTCCGTAAGCTGATCCCGTTTGTTGCCGCATTATTTGCTACCAGTATCGTATCCAACCTGATAAGTCTTGTGGGCCTTAGAAGTCCTACGGCGGATCTCTCTACGGAGGCAGCCTGGGCAGTAGTTGTTTTTATAATGATCACGGCGCAGAAGATCAAGACGAGCGGCGTTGGAGGATATCTGAAAGGTTTTACGACACCAATTGCCGTCATGACACCTTTCAATGTACTTTCCGAGCTGGCGACGCCGATCTCTCTGGCTTGCCGACATTTCGGAAATATTCTGTCCGGTATCGTTATTAATACGCTGATCTATGCGGCGCTGGCTGTTGCCAGTTCGGCATTGCTGGGACTGATTCCGGGCGTGGTCGGTGATGTTTTGTCAAAGATACCGATCCTGGACGTAGGTATCCCGGCTATCCTGTCATTCTATTTTGACTGGTTTACCGGATTCATGCAGGCGTTTATTTTCTGTATGCTGACTGTTATGTATATTGCAAATGCTGCGGAAGAGTAACCCGGCGTGAAAAAATCCCGGAAGGATCATCCGGAACACCGGATTTTCGGGAAATCCGGTCCCCTGCGGAGGACTGGATCAGGGCGTCAGTAAAGAAGATCATCTGATGCCGTATATTTAGAAATTTATAATTAAAAATAAAAATAACGGAGGAAAATTATTATGGATTTCACAATTCTTGCAAAAGGTATTGCATTGGCAGGTTGCGCAATTGGTGCTGGTCTTGCTCTGATCGCCGGCATAGGCCCCGGTATTGGTGAGGGTCATGCAGTAGCTAACGCCTGTGAGGCAATCGGACGTCAGCCGGAGTGCAAAGGTGATGTTACTTCTACAATGCTTCTTGGTTGTGCTATCGCAGAGACAACAGGTATTTATGGTTTCGTAACAGGTCTTCTTCTGATTTTCGTTGCGCCCGGAATGTTCATGGGATACCTCGGATAATTTACGGCAAAAATCTTTTGCAGTGCAATTGTTGACTGCAGACAGGAGGTATGTTCATGCAGGTACAGGATTTAGTAACGCTCGTACCATGGACCTTCATTGCCCAGATCTGCAACCTTTTTATTCAGATCTGGCTTGTAAAGAAATTCCTGCTGAAACCGATCAATGAAGTTCTCGAGAAGAGAAGACAGAAAGCAGATGCGGAGATCCGCGAAGCCGAAAAGGCAAAAACGGAAGCATATGCGATCAAGGATCAGTATGAAAGGAATATGGAAGGCGCCAGAAAACGAGCCAGTGATATGCTAAGCGACGCGCAGAAGAATGCGGCTGCCAAAGGCGAAAAGATAGTTCGGGAAGCTGAGGCAGAAGCAGCACAGATCCGCGCGAAAGCTGCGAACGATATCGCACAGGAAAGAAAGAAAGCGATCAATGAAGCTAAAGATGAGATCGGCGGTATAGCCATGGAGATCGCAGGCAAAGTCATTGAACGTGAGATCAACGAAGATGATCATAGAAAACTGATCGATGAATTTATAAAGAATGTAGGAGAAGCATCATGACACAGACTGCCAGAGTATATGGTGGCAGCCTGTATGACCTTGCGGTGGAAGAAAATATGACCGACGAGATGCTCAGGGAGAGTGAAGAGATCCGGAAGATCTTCTGGGAAAACCCGGATTATCTGCATCTTCTTTCGGAGCCGGTACTGGCGAAAGAAGAGCGTATCGGTCTGATCGAGGAAGCCTTTGGCAGTTCCGCGAGCAGATATATGGTTAATTTTCTGAAGATCTTATGTGAGAGAAATATCCTGAATGAGTATTCGGGATGCGTCAGTGAATTTGTGCGCAGATATAACGCGGATCATAATATTGCGGAGGCTGTCGTAGTGACGGCTGCGAAGCTTGGAGATGATCAGATGAATGCGCTGAAGGAAAAACTTGAGGCGCAGTTTGGCAAAAAAATATATCTTTCACAGAGATTGGATGCAGGCGTGATCGGCGGACTGAAAGTCGAGCTGGAGGATATGGAGCTTGACGGAACCGTAAAGGGCAGGCTGACCGGCATTCAGAATAAACTTAATAACATTATGATGTGATAATTTTGAAAAATTAAGGATGGTAAGGAAACATGCAATTAAAACCAGAAGAAATATCCAAGGTCATCCGCAGCCAGATCAAGCATTATGAAAACGCGATCCAGCAGAGCGAGACCGGTACTGTTCTTATGGTAGGTGATGGTATCGCCAGAGTAAGCGGCCTGACAAACTGTATGGCAGGAGAGTTGATAGAGTTTGAAGACGGCAGTTTCGGTATGGCACAGAACCTTGAAGAGAACAGTGTTTCCATTGTACTGTTCGGTGGTGGAGAAAATATCGGCGAGGGCCAGACTGTAAAAAGAACAGGAAAGGTCGTATCTGTTCCTGTCGGTGACGCGATGATCGGACGTGTAGTAAACGCCCTTGGTCAGCCAATCGATGGAAACGGACCGATCGATACCACAGAATTCAGACCGATCGAGACAAACGCGCCGGGTATCTGCGACAGACAGGGCGTGCATGAGCCGCTGCAGACAGGTATCAAGGCAATCGACTCTATGATTCCAATCGGAAGAGGTCAGCGTGAGCTGATCATCGGCGACCGCCAGACAGGTAAGACAACGATCGCCACAGATACGATCCTGAATCAGAAAGGTAACGGCGTTATTTGTATTTATGTAGCTATAGGACAGAAGAGATCTACGGTAGCAGCGCTTGTAGAGACCCTGAAGAAGGGCGGCGCCATGGATTACACTATCGTTGTAGCAGCTACTGCTTCCGAGGCCAGCCCGCTTCAGTATATCGTGCCTTATACGGGATGTACTATGGGAGAGTACTTCATGGCACAGGGAAAACATGTGCTGATCATCTATGATGACCTGAGCAAGCACGCTGTGGCATATCGTGCACTTTCTCTGCTGATCCGCCGTCCGCCGGGACGTGAGGCCTATCCGGGTGATGTATTCTATCTTCACTCAAGACTTCTGGAGCGTGCGGCAAAGATGGACGACGCGCACGGCGGCGGTTCTCTGACTGCACTGCCGATAATCGAGACACAGGCCGGAGATATCTCTGCTTATATCCCGACAAATGTCATTTCCATCACGGACGGTCAGATATTCCTGGAGACGGAGCTTTTCCATTCCGGAATCATGCCGGCTGTTAACCCGGGTATCTCAGTTTCCCGAGTAGGAGGAAACGCTCAGATCAAGGCAATGAAGAAAGTTGCCGGTACTCTGAAGCTGATATATTCCCAGTACAGAGAGCTGCAGTCTTTCGCTCAGTTCGGTTCGGACCTTGACGATGATACGAAACAGCGTCTCGCACAGGGTGAGCGAATCGTTGAGGTGTTGAAACAGGATCGTAATTCTCCGATCCCTGTAGAGAAACAGGTGGCTATTTTATATGCCGTAACGAACGGATTGCTGTTCGATATTGAAGTCGGTGATATCGGTTCCTTTGAGGAAGGTCTGTATGACTTCCTTGACAGAGATCCGGATGGAGTAGCTGCTATGAGCGGCATCAGAAAGACAGGCGCGTTCGATAAAGATATCCAGGAGAAACTGGAGCAGTCGGTAAACAACTACAAGACCCAGTTCCTGAACACTAAAACCCGCGCTTAATAACAAAGGAGGAGCAATATGGCTTCAAACATGAAAGCGGTGAAGCTTCGTATTAAAAGTGTAACAAATACGAGACAGATCACCAAAGCCATGGAACTTGTGGCGTCCTCCAAGCTGCGCAGGGCTAAGGACAGAGCCGACAGATGCAGACCCTACTTAAGGGAGCTGCGTCAGGCAATGAATGATATCGCGGGACAGAATACAGATTTTACGAGCGCTTACACAAAACAGTCAAATAGCGAACGCAGCTGCTGCGTGCTGATCACAGGCGACAGAGGAATGGCGGGCGGATATAACAGTAATGTATTCAAAATGCTGGAAGCCGGTATGGCCGGAAAAGAGTTCGTTGTGCTGCCGATCGGAAAAAAATCCGTTGAGTATGCCAGAAGCAAACATATTGATATCGTTACTGACGAGTTCGCTGAAGTCGCATCGATCAGCGTATCGGATTGTTTTGAGATCGCGCAGCTGCTCTGCGATCAGTATAAGAAGGGCAGCTTTGGTCATATCCAGCTGTGTTATACGTCATTTAAGTCCATGCTGAGCCAGTCGCCGGTCACATCGGCGCTTCTGCCGATCATGGATCTGAAAAATGACACTTTGCTGGATTCACAGAAAGAAGGCTCCGAGCGTAAGGATGGTTCGGAGAACGTACAGGTTAGACATGATGTCATCTGGTATGAGCCGGATGCGGAAACAGTCTTTAACAGTATAGTTCCCGAGTTTCTTGCCGGAATGCTCTATGCCAGTGTCTGCGAGAGTCTTGCCAGCGAGCTTGCGGCAAGAAGGAACGCGATGGATGCTGCCACAAAGAACGCTGATGAGATGCTTGAACAGTTGAATCTGTATTACAACCGTGCACGTCAGGCTAGCATCACACAGGAGATCACTGAGATCGTAGCCGGCGCAGACGGCGTCTAAAGTACTATAAGGAGATTCACAATGAGTGACAAACACGTTGGAAAGGTAGTGCAGGTCATCGGACCTGTTCTGGACGTTCGTTTCGAGCATGACGAGCTGCCTGCACTGCTTAACGCTATTGAAATAGAAAACGAGAGCACACAGAAAAAGCTCATCGCTGAGGTGGCTCAGCAGGTGGGTGATAACACTGTGCGCTGTATCGCCATGAGTTCTACTGACGGACTGACACGAGGCGCGAAGGCTGTGGATACAGGAAGCGCGATCACGGTTCCGGTCGGTGAAGAATGTCTGGGAAGAGTATTTAACCTTCTGGGCGAGCCGGTAGATAATAAGCCGGCCCCTGAAGCGTCAGAAAAATGGGTGATCCACAGACCGGCGCCATCCTATGAGGATCAGATGCCGGCTACGGAGATCCTTGAAACAGGTATCAAAGTTGTTGACCTGATATGTCCTTATGCAAAAGGCGGAAAGATCGGTCTGTTCGGAGGTGCCGGCGTAGGTAAGACCGTACTTATCATGGAGCTGATCCATAACGTAGCTACCGCCCACGGCGGACTTTCCGTATTCACGGGCGTTGGCGAGCGTACCCGTGAGGGAAACGATCTTTACTCGGAGATGCAGGAGAGCGGCGTTATCGATAAGACGGCGCTCGTATACGGTCAGATGAACGAGCCGCCGGGAGCCAGAATGCGTGTCGGACTTTCGGGTCTGACCATGGCAGAGTACTTCCGCGATGTCAAAAATCAGGACGTGCTGCTTTTCATCGATAATATCTTCCGTTTCACACAGGCAGGTTCAGAGGTATCGGCTCTTCTGGGACGTATGCCTTCAGCCGTAGGTTATCAGCCGACACTTGCCACGGATATGGGTGAGCTTCAGGAACGTATCACTTCTACAAAGAAGGGATCCATCACATCCGTACAGGCAGTATACGTACCGGCCGATGACCTTACAGACCCGGCGCCGGCTACTACCTTCACGCATCTGGACGCGACAACGGTTCTTTCCCGAGATATCGCTTCTCAGGGTATTTATCCGGCCGTAGATCCGCTGGATTCCACAAGCCGTATCCTGACGCCGGAAGTTGTCGGTAAAGAGCATTATGAGATCGCCCGTGCCGTACAGCAGGTGCTGCAGAGATACAAAGAGCTGCAGGATATAATTGCTATCATGGGTATGGAAGAACTTTCGGAAGAAGATAAGATCACGGTACAGCGTGCCCGTAAGGTACAGAGGTATCTTTCTCAGAGCTTCTCTGTCGCAGAGCAGTTCACTGGTATGAAGGGTCAGTATGTACCGCTCAAGGAAACACTGCGTGGATTCAAGATGATCCTGAGCGGAGAGCTGGATCATGTTCCGGAGAGCAGCTTCCTGTTCGCGGGAACCATCGATGATGTTCTGGCGAAGGTGCAGAATTGATAGGAGGGTTATATTATGAAAACCTTTCCGTTGCGTATAGGAACGCCGGACGGCATGTTTTTCGAGGGTGAGGCGCAGAGGATCGTCTGCAGGAGCATCACGGGAGACATCGCCATCCTTGCCGGACATTGTGATACCGTGACGGCCCTGGGTATGGGCGGCGCGCATATCATTATGGAGGACGGCACAAAAAAAGAAGCAGCCTGTATCGGAGGAATGCTTACAGTGATCAATGGCATTTGCCGCGTCATGTCCACCACCTGGGAATGGGAGGAGGATATCGATGAAGGCAGGGCCCAGAGAGCAAAACGCCGTGCAGAAGAAAAACTCGCGAAAGGCGGGCTTTCCGATGAGGAATTCAGGCTTACTACGCACAGACTTCACCGGGCTCTGGTGAGGCTTGATGTGAAAAAATAATTAACAGGGACTGTCTGTGGTAACGCAGGCAGTTCTTTTTATCTCAGTGTGAGATGCCCCGCCGCTTCTTAAGCGGCGGCTTATGCTGAAATAAACGCTTTGCGAGGATGTTCAGGGATTCGGTTTGAAAGACGTCAGATGAAGCTGACCCGAATCCCGAGCCAAGTCTCGCGAGCGAGACTTGAAGTCATTTGAGGTCCGTCTAAATGGTTGTAAAAGTTATCGGGGATATGATACAATGGCGGAGATAAGGATAGACAGGGGGAGTCTTCCTTTGGAAAAAGGAATAATAATTATTTAACGAAAGGGGAGCAAACAATGAGGGCATTAAAAAAAATAATTATTTTCATCATTGTTGCAGCTGTTATTGCTGCGGCAGCATACTTTGGATACGGATACTACCAGAAATGGAAGGGAGAAAAAGAACCGGCAGGAGAAGTATCGGCAAACTATGCGGATGGCGTTCTGACTGTTGAAGGAAGCGGCAGGATGCCGAATTACAGTTCGGCCGGATCCGACCGCGAGTGGGACAGCTATAAGGACGAACTGACAAATGTAGTGATTGGTTCGGGAATCACCGGCATAGGAAAGAATGCTTTTATGAATATGACAGCGATGACGGAAGCCAGGATCGGATCAGACGTGGAGATCATTGATGTGAACGCATTCAACGGCTGCAGCAGCCTGGAATCCGTGAATATTCCGGCAAGCGTAAAAACGATCGGAGAGAATGCTTTCTGGGGATGCAAAAACCTGAAGGATATCTCCTATGAAGGATCGAAGGAAGACTGGGATCAGGTCAGCATCGGCGAAAATAATATCGTGCTGACAGATGCGAATATTCGGTTTGTCGGCGGTGAAGAGGTCAGCGATTCATCTTCGGCGGCAGGTTCGGCAGTAGAGGAAACAGAAGAAGTAAACATAGAGACTACCAGCATGTACAGGGTATCCAATTCAGAGACGGAAGAACTGTACTACACTACGATCGATTCGGAACGTGACGCGCTGGTAGCATCGGGCTGGAATTATGACGGCATAATGTGGAAGCAGCCAAAGTCTTCCAATACGCCGATCTATCGTTTGCAGAATCCTGCAACGGGAGCACATTATTATACCATTGACTGGCAGCAGAGGACGGATTGTGTGGCTGCCGGATGGTCAGTCGATGGAATCATCGGTTACTCCGACGACCGCCAGTCTATTCCGGTCTACCGGGTACAGAATCCAAATGCAGTCATTGCCACACATTGTTATACTGTGAGCGAGGAAGAAGTCAACACTCTGGTGGCGTCAGGATGGATCAATGAGGGCGTTGCATGGTATGCCTGTTCATAAATGATCCTTAGGAAAGAATTACTTATCGGAACGGCAAGTTTACGTTGACACAAATATAAAATTATTATAAAGTAATCTGCAGAGCGGGAATAAAGATGTTCATGGTATGTCAATGCCGTGAACATCTTTATTATTTCTGCTATGGGAAATTGTGTTAATTTTCTATGAAGATTAAAGTGTCAAAAGTCCGTTGTTCAGAAATTGTAGTTTTGACACCCGAATCCCATGAAGCAAAAACAAAGAGTCATTAGAGAAGGAGTGGCATGACGAGGTTGAGAAGGAGGAGAGGTGATGATCGATATTATCACAAATGTAAACGGCGTTATTAATAATGCTGTATGGGGTTGGCCTGCACTGATCCTGCTGGGTTTTGTCGGCGTGCTTATGACATGCATGACAAAGTTTTTCCAGCTGTCTCATTTCAAATACTGGATGAAGCATACGATCGGAGCGATCTTTGGTGAAAAACATATTACGGCGCATACTGAGGACAAAACGATCTCTCAGTTCCAGTCGCTTTGCACAGCGCTGGCAGCTACTGTAGGAACAGGTAATATCGTCGGCGTTGCCGGAGCCATCGCTGTAGGAGGTCCGGGAGCGGTATTCTGGATGTGGCTGATCGCCTTTTTCGGAATGATGACGAACTATTCGGAGAACGTCCTTGGTATACTTTACAGAAGAAAAAATACAGAGGGAGAATGGTGCGGAGGCGCCATGTATTACCTCAGGGACGGACTCGGAAGCAAGAAAGGCTGCAAAGGCATAGGTGCCGCGCTGGCAGTTCTGTTTTCTGTTTTCTGTCTTCTGGCTTCTTTCGGAATCGGAAATATGAGTCAGGTAAACAGTATGGTAAGTAATATCAATCATGCATTCGGCATTCCGAAACTAGGCGTTGGTATTTTCCTGTTTGTCGCAGTCGGCGCGGTTATTCTCGGAGGTCTGAAGAGGATTGCCGCCATGACAGAAAAGCTGGTTCCTTTCATGGTCATTCTCTATCTGGCAGGAACACTTTTTATCATTATTGCAAATATTACAATGATACCGGCAGTATTTGTATCTATCTTTAAGGGTGCTTTCGCACTGAGATCCGCAGCGGGCGGTATAGTCGGCGCAGGTATCGCAACGGCTATGAAGATGGGTATGAAGAGAGGAGTCTTTTCCAATGAAGCAGGTCTTGGCTCTTCTGTTATGGTTCATTCGAGTTCTAACGTCAAAGAACCTGTCCGTCAGGGAATGTGGGGTATCTTCGAGGTTTTTGCAGATACGATCGTTGTCTGTACACTGACAGCTCTTACGCTTCTTTCCAGCGGCGCTGTAGATCTGGCGACGGGGCAGATGACAGGCGAGGCGGAAGCTGTAGGATCAAGCAATATGATGAGCTATGCCTTTGAACAGGCATTCGGAAAGGCAGGCTCTGCATTCATTGCCGTGGCCATTCTTCTGTTTGCATATTCTACGGTCCTCGGATGGAGCCATTATGGTTCAAAGGCATTTGAGTATCTGTTCGGAACAAAAGCAATCCTTTTGTATCGCGCGATATTTGTCGTAATCGTTCTTGCGGGTTCGGTTATCGAAGCGAAGCTTGCATGGGATATATCCGATACGTTTAACGGATTGATGATGATCCCGAACCTTATCGGCGTGCTCGTTCTTTCGCCGCAGGTTATGAAGTGCACGAAAAATTATGTAGACCGCAAGATGAATCATAAGAAAGGAATCAGACCGATGCTGTCGATGCTCGAGGATGTCCAGGCTGTGCAGGCGGCAGCCCTGGCAAGAGACGAGGATGAAGACTAAGCAAGGAAGAAAACCGTTATGATGTCCTGCGGTTTGATCCGGGAGGAAACAATTATGAAGCTTGAAGAGGTCAGAGGCATCATTGATGCTATAGATCCTCAGATCAGGAAACTGATCATGGAACGTCTTGACTGTTCGTATAAAGTGGCTGAGGCAAAAAAAGAATCCGGAGATATTACGATCTACAGGGCAGACCGCGAGGAAGAAATCCTGAAACGTCTGGGAGAGGATGTGCCCCCGGAGAGAAAAGCCGGATATTTGGCGGTTGTAAGAAAGATCATGGAAACCAGCCGGATGTATCAGTATGGCCTTCTGTTTGACTGGCTCGATGGGATCTTTGAGCCGCTGGCAAAGGGTATCGAAATATATCCGAACGGATCCCGGGTACGCGTACTGATAGAACGTCCGAACCGTCCGAACGCCATGTCTTCTATCCTGAGTATGATCGGAGATTACGGATACAATATGGAGAAGATGGAGCTGATCCGTGATGATGCCGAAAAGAACACCGTCACATTTGAACTGACGATTATCGGGAATCTCAGTGAGAGTTCCATGCAGAAGCTCATGTTTCAGCTTTCCATGGAAAGCCTGAGTTTTAAGATACTTGAAAACAGGAGGACAAAAATATATCTGGCGGGGCCGTTCTTTGAACAGCATGAAACAGAAATGGTTTTAAAAGCAGAAAATATTTTGCGCGGGCGGGGTTTTGAGGTGTTCAGTCCCAGAGAATATGAACCGCGGGATGAAGCAGGAAGCAGGGCCTGGTCGGAAAAGATATTTGCGATGGACAGAGCAAATATAGACGAGTGTGATTGTGTGGTCATGCTTTATTACGGGGCAAACAGCGATACCGGCACCGCGTGGGAATGCGGATACGCCTATGCGGCGGGGAAACCGGTGATCGTAGTGCACCTGTCAGAGGTCTCGAACCTTATGGTTCACGAAGGAAGCTGGGCAAATATAAGCATTGATGAACTGGAAACTTACGATTTCAGCAGGATGCCCGCGAAAAAATATCAGGGAAAAATGATATAAATGATATGATCGGCGGAACGCTGATCTTTTGCCGAAAGACTTTTCCGATTCTCCGGGTATAAAAAAGAATAAAAGGACAGCCGGATTCCGGTCATTTTCATGACGGGGGATCAGGGTTGTCCTTTTTTGATGTCATAGATAATATGAAGTGACC
>DGTF01000022.1:0-2389 GCA_002394235.1 Eubacterium sp. UBA4343
GTGATACCACGCTCTCTCTCTTCCGGAGCTTTATCGATGTTGGAGAAGTCAACGATCTGGTTCTCATCGGTAGGCATTCTGGTAGCCAGAACCTTTGTGATTGCAGCTGTCAGAGTGGTTTTGCCGTGGTCTACATGTCCGATGGTACCAATGTTGCAATGCGGTTTTGTTCTTTCAAATTTCTGTTTTGCCATTGTAATACTTCCTCCTTAAAATGAATACCGGCGTTCTGCCTGCGTATTTACTTTATTAAAAATTACTGTAAAATAGAAAATCCGCTATGCTTGATTATATTTCATTTTCAGAATCTTTGCAAGTGAATTCTCTCTATCCGGAGTCCCGTGCACGAAATTCCGGGTCTGTCCCGGGAAGCCGTGACATCTGACGGAATGGCTCCGTCCATCCGGTGTTGACATTAACGCTTCTGCCCCGCGAACGGGGCAGGAACCGTTTCATTACTTATCAGAAAGGACCTTCTCCTGAACAGACTTCGGAACCGGCTCATAGCGGTCGAAGAACATGGAGTAGTTTGCACGTCCCTGTGTAGCGGAACGAAGGTCTGTGGAGTAGCCGAACATCTCAGCCAGCGGAACAAAACCGCGGACAAGCTTTCCGTTTCCTACATCATCCATTCCCTCGATACGGCCACGACGGGAATTCATATCACCGATAACATCGCCCATGTATTCCTCAGGTGTAGTAACCTCAACCTTCATGATCGGCTCGAGGAGCACCGGAGCGCCCTTCTCCATTGCCTGCTTGAAGGCCATGGATCCCGCAATATGGAATGCCATCTCGGAAGAATCGACCTCATGATAGGATCCGTCGTATACCTCAGCCTTGACTCCGACTACCGGGAATCCGCCGAGCTGACCGGCCTTCATGGCATCCTGAATACCCTCATCGATGGACGGGATATACTCCTTCGGGATGGAACCGCCGGTTACGCTGTTAACGAACTCGTAGGACTGCTCTGCGTTTGCATCCAGCGGCGAGAACTTAACTTTACAATGACCGTACTGTCCTTTACCACCGGACTGACGAACATACTTGCTGTCGATATCCGATGCCTTTGTGATTGTCTCTTTATATGCAACCTGCGGAGCTCCGACATTTGCCTCTACGTTGAACTCACGAAGCAGACGGTCAACGATGATCTCCAGATGGAGCTCGCCCATTCCGGCGATGATTGTCTGTCCGGTCTCCTGGTTTGTGGTAGCGCGAAAGGTCGGATCCTCCTCAGCCAGCTTTGCGAGAGCCTCGCCAAGCTTCTGCTGTCCGGCCTTTGTCTTCGGCTCGATTGCGAGCTCGATAACCGGATCCGGGAAGTCCATGGACTCCAGAATTACCGGATGCTGCTCGTCGCAGATTGTATCTCCGGTAGAGGAGAACTTGAATCCGATAGCCGCAGCGATATCTCCGGAATATACCTTGGACAGCTCATGACGCTTGTTGGCATGCATCTGAAGAATACGGCCGACACGCTCTTTCTTGTCCTTGGTCGCATTCAGTACATAAGAACCGGAGTTCAGTGTACCGGAATAAACTCTGAAATATGCAAGACGTCCAACGAACGGGTCGGAAACGATCTTGAATACAAGAGCTGAGAACGGCTCTTCATCAGAAGAATGTCTTACGACTTCATTTCCGTCCAGATCTGTTCCTTCGATGTCCGGTACGTCAGTAGGTGCCGGCATGAAGTCAACAATTGCGTCCAGAAGCTTCTGAATTCCCTTGTTCTGATGTGCAGAACCACAGAGAACCGGAACGGCCTTATTCGCGATAGTTGCCTTGCGGAGTGCCTTCTTCATGTCGTCGATGCTCGGCTCCTCTCCGTCGAGATAAGCCATCATCAGATCATCGTCGAACTCAACGATCTTCTCGACCATCTCTTCGTGAGCCGCCTGGCACTCATCCTTCATATCGTCCGGGATATCTACGATGGAGATATCATCGCCGGTCTTATTGTTGTAGATGTATGCCTTCATCTCGAACAGATCAACTACGCCCTGGAAATAATCCTCTTTGCCGATCGGACGTTCGATAACAACCGGGTTCTTGCCGAGCTTAGTAATGATCTCGTGAACGGTGTTGTCGAAGTTTGCTCCAAGGATATCCATTTTGTTTACAAATGCCATACGAGGAACATTGTAGGTATCCGCCTGACGCCATACGTTCTCGGACTGAGGTTCAACGCCGCCCTTGGCATCGAATACACCTACGGCACCGTCAAGTACACGAAGGGAACGCTCAACCTCAACGGTGAAGTCTACGTGTCCTGGTGTATCGATGATGTTGATGCGGTGCTCAAGTGCACCCGGAGCGGGTTTGTTCTGGTACTGATGTGTCCAGTGGCAGGTAGTGGCAGCGGATGTGATCGTGATACCAC
>DGTF01000022.1:2458-3523 GCA_002394235.1 Eubacterium sp. UBA4343
GCTCCTGTGCCATCCAGTCCATTGTAGCAGTTCCTTCGTATGTCTCACCGATCTTGTAGTTAACACCGGTGTAATACAGGATACGCTCTGTCAGAGTAGTTTTACCTGCATCAATATGCGCCATGATACCAATATTTCTGGTTCTCTCAAGCGGATAATCTCTTCCGTTATCAGCCAACAGAGTTCCCTCCTTTTAGAATCTGTAATGAGCAAATGCCTTATTGGCCTCTGCCATCTTATGCATGTCTTCTTTACGTTTCACGGATGCTCCGGTGTTATTCATAGCATCGAGCAGCTCGTTTGCCAGTCTGTCAGACATTGTCTTCTCACTTCTCTTGCGTGAGAACATTGTCAGCCAGCGAAGTCCCAGAGCCTGACGTCTGTCCGGCTTAACCTCTACCGGTACCTGGTAGGTAGCTCCGCCGATACGGCGGGCCTTAACCTCGAGCTGAGGCATGATATTGTTCATAGCCTCTTCAAAACATTCAATTGCCGGCTTTCCGGCCTTTTCCTCTACTTTAGCAAATGCGCTGTAAACGATCTTCTGAGCGGTACCTTTCTTGCCGTCCAGCATGATGCTGTTGATCAGCTTGGTTACAACCTTGTTGTTGTATACCGGATCTGCTAAAACATCTCTTTTCTGAGTATGTCCTTTACGTGGCACGTTACTTCCCTCCTTAATCATTAACGATTAGATCTCAGGTACTCACATCTGGTATGGTACGAATGTGTCTGTACCGGTAATTTTTCTATCCAACCTGCAGCCGCGGAGGTTGTCGAAATACCGTTACACAAAACCATAAAACTTTAGTGAGATAAATGAATTCTTATCCTGGTTGCTTTTGTATTACTTCTTCGGCTTCTTGGCGCCGTATTTGGAACGGGCCTGCTTTCTGTTGGCAACACCTGCAGTATCGAGAGTACCACGGATGATGTGATATCTGGTACCTGGCAGGTCCTTAACTCTTCCTCCACGGATCAGCACAACGCTGTGCTCCTGAAGGTTATGTCCCTCTCCAGGAATATAGCTTGTAACCTCGATACCGTTGGAAAGACGTACTCTGG
>DGTF01000022.1:3529-11628 GCA_002394235.1 Eubacterium sp. UBA4343
AGGTTGTGGCCTTCGCCCGGGATATAGCTTGTCACTTCGATTCCGTTGGAAAGACGTACTCTGGCGATTTTTCTAAGCGCTGAGTTCGGCTTCTTCGGCGTAGCGGTCTTAACTGCTGTGCAGACACCACGCTTCTGAGGAGAAGACTGGTTTACAGATTTCTTTGTCAGAGAGTTGAAGCTTCTCTGCAATGCCGGTGCGTTGGACTTCTTTACGGAAGTCTGACGGCCCTTTCTAACTAACTGGTTAAATGTAGGCATTCCTTTTATTTCCTCCTTGTTTTTCTACGGCTGCTTCTTATTCAGTCATTACATGGAAAAAAGGCGCACGAACGCCTTTTACTTTTGCCATGCCGGCTTATTATATCGTTCCTGAAAATAAATGTCAAGCTGTAACCGCGTTAATTCCGGGTATTCTGGGTATACACGGCCTCTATCCTGCTTTCGGGTTTTCAGATTTTCAGGTTTTCGGGTTTTCAGTTTTTTTCATGCAGCGCAGATACAGCTGATAAGATCGATAGTGTCAGTACTGCACCTCCATCATGCAAAGTCCCTGCGCGGGCGCTGTCGGCCCCGCAAGCTTCCGGTCCCTTGCCTCCAGAAGCCCCTGCATGCTCTCCGCTGTGCGTTTTCCGTATCCGACCTCAAGAAGGGTTCCGGTCATGATCCGGACCATATTCTGGAGAAAACCGTTCCCATGATACACAAAGCGGAGATACGGTCCTCTCTGCCGGATCTCGATCGAATCCACCACACGTACGGTAGATTTCTTCATATGAGAATTGCCGCAGAAGCTTCTGAAGTCATGCATCCCCGAAAGAATATCCGCTGCCTCTCTCATCCGCTCCAGATCCGGCATTCTGTCCAGCACAGTCACATACCTTCTGTCGAAAACCGGCTTCGCGCCCCGCGGGTCGTACCAGCATGTGTAACAGTAGGTCTTTCCGATGGCCTTGAACCTGCTGTGAAAGCGGTCTGCGCAGATTTTCAGTTCATTGATACTGATATCTTCCGGCAGATAACGGTTCATATATTCCTGAATCTCCTGCTCTGTCATATCCGTATCCAGCAGCACATTCGCCGTCATTGCTCTCGCGTGCACGCCTGCATCCGTCCGTCCGGCTCCGATCACTGTCACCGGTTTATCTGCCGGCGCCCCGACCATTCTCGAAAGAACCGTTTCCAGCTTCCCCTGTATCGTCATTTCCTGATTGGGCTGGTGCTCCCATCCGTAATAGCGGGTGCCGTCATAGCTGACCAGCATCTTGTAATTTTTCTTCATAAATATAATTCTTTCGTTTTGTGGGCGGAAACACACTGTCCCTGAGTGGGTGAGCAGTTGGCATTCCCTCATCCGCCAATCTACGGGCAAAACAAAACGTGGTTTGCCCGTCTTATCCTCCTGCCGCGGCGCATGCGCACAAGCAGATGATCAGGAGAATTCGATTGTGTCTCCGTTCTCCGGAATGATCAGCTGATCCAGGAAGCCTCTCTGCATCGCATACGCGCGCAGGGCATCCCGCGTCAGCTCCTGATTTTCAAAGGTTTCCATGTGAACGCACACAATTTTTGCATAGGGAGCTGCACTCTGAATCTTCTCAAGATCCTCTGTTCCCATCGTAATGTGCATTCCTTCCCCGTGGGCATACCCAAGATATGCGATAATCACATCCGGGTGATAGCCAATGCCCTCACGGACGCCCCTGCACCACACGGTATCGCCGGTGATGTAGACCGTCTTTTCGCCCTCCTTACGGAGTACGATACCGCTTGAATTCTGCATGGTATTCAGCACATGCTGAATCTTTCCGTCGCCATGCCTGCCCGCCACACGAATGATGTCCACATCCTCATAATGTGTGCTGAGCGTCATATTGATGGTCTGCGTCTTGCTCATTCCGTAGTTTCGCACCAGATCCTTGTCGTTCAGATTCTGTGTGTAAAAAGGCATATCCTTCGGGATACAGTCCGCGGCCTCCTGATCAATATGTCCGGGATGGACGTGTGTCAGCAGAACCGCCTCCACGCCCTTCATAATTTCCTCCGGTGCTTCCGGAAGGTCTGTCAGCGGCGGTTTTTCCGGGTAATGCGTCGTCTTCAGCTGATGGGTGACCCCATGTGCCCGGAACATCGGATCGACCAGGAATACCTTCCCTCCATATTCCAGCTTCATTGTGCAGTTTCTATAAAAATGAATTCTCATCGCCAGTCTCCAATTGCTTATCGCATCCAGAATCACGCACACTTCGCGTGCGACGAGCTCTATCTTCGTTTTCGAAGAGCTTATACAACAACATGTGGATTTGTGTTATTAGTTGATTGCTTTACTCACAATTCTAACACAAACCCACATCAATGTGTACCGGAATATTCATTTTTCCGTCATGTCCTTGCCATCCGGCGCAGCCGTCCATGCAGTCGTCAGCTTGCCTGTCCCATTCCCAGGCCCTGCGCTCCATCGTGTGCAAACCGGAGAAGCTCCCATCTCGAGGAAATATTCAGTTTGCGGTATATGTTCTGAAAATGCTTCTGGAGGGTATGTTCCTTGATTCCGAGCTCGTCGCAGATCTCCAGATTGGATTTTGTGAGAAAGATCAGTGTCAGAATCTCCGTCTCCTTCGGCGTCATATGAACCTTCTTCGTGATCATCTCCACCGCGCCGCTCACAGAAGCCGCCGTGTCCCTCTCCCTGCAATGCTTGTAGAAAATCGTGTTCAGATGCTTGCTCAGTGCCTTCAGCAGGTACACATCTTCATCCGCAAAAGCTCCCGCCGCTCTGGTGCGGAACAGAGTGAGAACAGCCAGAAGATCATCGCCGCTCGCGATGGAAAGCTGAAGTGTATCGTAGATGTCAAATCTCCGGTAACATTCCTGGTATACCTTCGAATGAAGGCGTTCCGCCTCCGGCATCAGGCTGCTCTCACGCACCGATACGGTTTCTCTTGAGATATTCAGTCTGCGGTTCATTGCCTCCGGATATTTCTCCATATAGGTTTTCTCCGCCTCCATAAACTCACTCGGTTTACAGAAAAACTCGGATACCTTCAGACTTCCGCCCTTTCTGCTGTAATTTGGATCAATCAGCAGAATACTCGAATACTGATGCGGAATCAACTCCTCAAGATGACAGAGCAGCTTTCCCTTAAGATCCTCAAAATCAATGGCAGTATACAGAGAATATAAAAGGTTGTCATAAGCGAGAAAATTATCCATCATTTATACCTCCTGAAGACGGCTTCCAGTTCATTTACATTCAAAAGATGAATTTAGACAAAAAAAGAGGCACTTCCTTCTACAGGAAATGCCTCTTTGCATTTGATGTACTTATTCTAGCAGACTTCTCACAAAAAATCCAGTACTATTTTTTCTTTTATACTTATTTTTCAGCATGTCCTTGTACTTCACACTTAACGGATAAGGCGAAGAAAGTTCTACCTTTGCCTGCGCGTCACCGATTATCAGAAATTTGTAAATTGTTGATATTCCCTCACGATTATTATAAGATATGTCAATGAAGCAACAACGAAATATATTTTTAGAACGGATTACGTAATGCAATCTGCGTCTGATATATTAAAGAAAAAATCAGAAAAGGTGAACCATTATGCTGAATCAGTTTTCGCGAACCCAGCTTCTTCTGGGCGAGGACGGAATAAAAAAATTACAGGACTCCCGAGTCATTGTATTCGGAATCGGAGGAGTCGGAGGATATGTCGTCGAAGGTCTTGTCCGTGCGGGACTTGGCGCCGTTGATCTCGTAGACGACGATAAGGTCTGTCTCACAAATGTAAACCGCCAGCTTGTCGCCACCAGGCGGACAGTTGGGAAGTACAAGGTGGATGTGACAAAGGAAAGGATTCTTGATATCAATCCACATGTGAATGTCACCCTTCACAAGTGCTTCTACCTGCCGGAGACCGCGGACCAGTTTGATTTCTCCCAGTACGATTATGTCGTAGACTGCGTAGATACCGTCACCGCCAAGGTAGAAATCATCATGCAGGCAAAAAAAGCCGGCGTACCCGTGATCAGCTGCATGGGAGCAGGCAATAAGCTTGATCCCTCGAAGCTCCAGGTCGCCGACATCTACAAGACCACCATGGATCCCCTGGCGAAGGTGATGCGCCACGAAATGCGCAAGCGCCGGGTGAAAAAGCTCAAGGTAGTCTTTTCCACGGAAAAGCCGACGCGTCCTCTTGAGGACATGTCCATCAGCTGCCGCACAAACTGCATCTGTCCTCCCGGAACTGCCCGCAAATGTACGGACCGCAGGGATATTCCGGGCAGTTCTCCGTTTGTTCCCCCGGCTGCCGGCCTTCTGATCGCCAGCGAGATCTGCCGTGACATCACCGGCGTCCAGCCCGCAAAGTAATTCCGAACCGTCTGCAGAAACTAAACTGCCATACAATACATCGTGCCGCAAACCGTAAGAGCTACGGATTGTTACATGTTCCGTGCTTTGCGCTCCCACAGTCTTACAAGTGACAGACTTCGTCCGTCTGTCGTGGCATTCACCCCATCGCCTCACACTTTCTGTGGGCGGATGTGGCTCACTGCCCGCACATATTCAGATTTCGCGTGTTTGTGCTTCAACACCGCCGTCCGGCACTCGGATCAACGCGTGCCGGGCAGTCGGTCATGAGGTTATTTCTCCCCGCAGGCCTCCCGGATTCGCTTAATCACAATCCGCAGCGCCTTGATACGGGCATATTTCTTATCATCAGATTCCAGAATGTACCAGGGCGCAAAGGTCGTACTCGTCTTCCGGATCATCTCATTTACCGCTCCTTCATACAGATCCCATTTGTCCCGGTTTCTCCAGTCCTCATCCGTGATCTTCCATTGCTTTTCCGGCGTGTTCTGCCGTTCCGTGAACCGCTCGAGCTGAGTCTCGTTGTCAATCTGCACCCAGAACTTGATCACAACCGCTCCCCAGTCCGTCAGTTCCTTTTCAAACTCATTAATCTCATTATAGGCCCGCTGCCAGTCGTTCTCAGAGCAGAAGCCCTCGAGCCGCTCCACCATGACTCTTCCATACCAGGTCCGGTCAAAAATCGCGATATGGCCGGTCTTCGGGAGTCTGGTCCAGAATCGCCACAGAAAATGTCTCGCCTTCTCGTGAGGCTCCGGACTTGCGATCGGATGCACCTCATATCCCCGCGGATCGAGAGCTCCCGCAACTCTCTTAATGTTGCCTCCCTTCCCTGCCGCGTCCCAGCCCTCATAGGCGATGATCACCGGTATCTTCTTCCGGTAAAGCTCGTAATGCAGATGGTTCAGTTCCTTCTGAAGTCTGCCGAGTTCCTCCCGGTATGTCTCCTCAGACATTGTCTTGTCTTTCAGGGAGACATCCGCGAGCTTCGGCATCTGCTTCAGCGGGAAGGGATTCTGCAGAATCGGAGCCGCCAGCGCCTGATTTTTCAACGCCGTGTCAATGCCCTGATTCAGGAACCGCAGAACCTGAAGCTCCGCCCATTTCTTGTCCTCCGCATCGATGATATACCAGGGCGCGACAGAACGGTTGGTATCCTCCAGAAAGCGGTCGTACACCTCCAGGCATTTCCCGTAATTTCTGTTCTCCTTGCGGTCCTCACCGTTTACCCGCCACCGGGTATTCTTGTCCGCCTCGAGCGCCTCCAGCCGCTTCTTCTGCTCCTTCCTGTCGATCTGGAAGAAAAACTTCAGAATCAGATATCCATTGTCGTGAAGCGACCGCTCCGTCGTATTGATGCTGTGAATTCTCTGCTTGTACTCCTTTTCGCTCATCTCGCCGGACAGCACACCGTTCGCCACTTCCTCCAGCCAGTAAGTATCAAAAAAAGTAAACTTCCCCGCCTCCGGGATCTCGAGCAGATAACGGTAGAGAAACGGATACCGCTTCTCATCGGCAGTCGGCGCCGCAAAATTTTTGACCTTGAAAAACCGGGGATCAATGTTCCGGATCACCTTGCCGATCACGCTCCCCTTTCCGGCGGCACCCCAGCCCTCAAAAATCACCATGACCGGAAGCTTTGCCTCCTTGATCTTCAGCTGATAGCCGGCCAGCTGCTCCCGCGCCGTCTTAAGTTCCTCTTTGATCTCATCCCTCTCAGGCGGGACCGCCTTCACGAAATCCTTTAACATGCTGCACCCTCCTTTTTTTCTGTATATATTATGATTTTATCACTTTTTCACGAACATTTCACCTTGCAATGCTTATACAGTAAGGGGCTGCCTTGCGAATTTCTTCGCAGGGCAGCCCCAGATTCGTTCATTTTATAAAATTTAATGTATCTGACTGACAGTTAAACTGCCTGAGAGATTCCAGACGGACAGGATCCGTTATTCGTTGGCAGCATGCTCAAATGCCGCAAGCTCCGGATGCTCTCTCTTTTCCTTGGTGTAGTTCTCGTAGGTCGGCTTCTTGTGTTTCTCACTCGCCCAGATGCGGTCTGCAACCGGTGCCCAGTTCTTTGCGTAATCATCGCACTTCTCACAGAGCTCCTCTGCGGACTCCGGTGCCTCCTCGTTGGTCTGGTGTGCTCCCGTCTCCTTCACCATCTCACGAAGCAGCTTCGGGTTCTCAAGCATCGGGCAGGGACGAAGATGGTTGCGGTTGAACGGCTGTCCCTCGTGATATGCCATGAACAGCGGGCTCTGAAGCATCTCCAGAATGGAGTTGTCATGAATGTTCGTATTGGAGTAGTGGATAAATACGCAGGGCTCTGCGTCTCCGCTTGCATTAATATGGAAGTAGTTTCTTCCGCCCGCGATACATCCGCCTACATACTCTCCGTCGTTCTGGAAATCCATCGGATAGAACTGAATCGGGCACTCTGCGGAACGAATGTAGCGGATTCTATTGATCATATACTCTCTCTGCTCCGGAGTCGGCAGAAGCGCCGGTACTGCGTTCTGACCGGTCGGCATATAGTGGAAGTAGAATCCAAACTTAGCGCCCTTCTCCTCCAGAAGATGGAAGAAGTCATCGCTCGTAACTGCATCGATGTTTGCTTTAGTATAGCAGATCGATGTACCAAACAGGATTCCATACTCATGCAGAAGATCCATTGCCTTCATAACCGCCGCGTAATGGCCCTCGCCCCGTCTTGCGTCGTTCGTATCCGGTGTTCCCTCGATGGAAAGGAAGAAGGTCATATTGCCTAGACGTGCGATCTCCTTCACCAGATCCTCGTCAATCAGTGTAGAATTGGAGAAGGCTGCGAAATAGCAGTCATGATGCTTCTCCATCAGCTTCAGGATATCTTTCTTGCGGACCATCGGTTCTCCGCCGGTCATCAGGTACAGGTATACGCCAAGCTCCTTGCCCTGTGTGATGATCTTGTCCATGTCCTCAAAGGACAGATTGTTCTTGTGGCCGTATGTACCGGACCAGCAGCCCTCACAGTGCATATTGCATGCGGAGGTCGGATCAAACAGAATCAGCCACGGAATATTGCAGTTATACTTCTCGCGGTTTGCACGGATTGTCTTCGTGCCGCGAAGGAATGCTTCATATCCAAGGTTCAGCAGTGTCATCTTGGCAAACTGCGGATTGGTCTCATCAATGATCTGGTCAATGAATTTCATCCACTTATTGTCCGGATCCTGAATTGCCTTCTTCACGGCTTCCACCTTTTCTTCAGAGAAAGCCTTATTTCCAAAAAACTTCTCCGCCCATCCCATGAAGGTCAGGTAGGTCTGTCTTTTATCTTTACTATTCTTTGCGCTCTTTAATAAACCATCGATTACAACTTCAACAGCCTTACGCTCTGCTGCATGCTTAACGTAACCAAGTGTAGATGCCATGATATTGTCTCCTCCTTATCATTTCTCTTGGATTATATTCTTCAAACTGTTTTCCGTCCATCGGACAAACTCACGTTTATGTCTCAAAATTCGCTCTGTTTTCCCACTTCAAAAAAAATGTTACCCTGTTTTTATCTGTTTTTCGATCATCCGGCGAAACCCATTCATGCAAAATCTGTCCATTATCCGTGACTGCGTATGAGACACAGGCCGGATCCTCCTCCATTTCTTCTGCATGATTTCGACTCCAATCTCTTCTTATATAAGTTTTACTATCCTGCTCCGATTCTTATGCCGTCTTATTCTTCTTCA
>DGTF01000013.1:0-28846 GCA_002394235.1 Eubacterium sp. UBA4343
TTCTGTTCTTAATTGAATATGCGCGAGTGGCTCAGGGGTGGAGTACAACCTTGCCAAGGTTGGGGTCGCGGGTTCGAATCCCGTCTCGCGCTGATCGAATAATACCGGAAACCAGATCAAATGGATCTTCCGGTATTTTTTTTACGCGAACAGTGAGCCACAGCCGAATGCGAAGTATTCGTGTGCGGCGAGCGTCGGGATAGCGAGATAAAACTCGCGCAGCGTGTTTTATCTCGTTGTTTTGCAAAAGAAGGACCGGAAATCAGCTGTTCATCATGGCCTCTACTGCTGTCATGGCTACGACGCCCACGATATCATCCGCAAAGCATCCACGGGACAGATCGTTAACCGGCATGGAAAGACCCTGCAGAACCGGGCCGTACGCATTTGCGTGAGCCAGTCTCTGTGCGATCTTATATCCGATATTTCCTGCCTCAAGGCTCGGGAAGATCAGGGTGTTGGCGTGGCCGGCCACCTCGCTGACCGGAGCTTTGAGTTTTGCGACTTCCGGAACAATAGCCGCGTCGAACTGAAGCTCTCCGTCGATCTTTACCTGAGGATATTTCTCCTTCGCGATCTTTGCTGCTTCTGCTACCATGGTTACATTGTCGTGCTTTGCGCTGCCCTTTGTGGAGAAGGAAAGCATTGCGACCTTCGGCTCCGCTCCGATGTACGCACGGAAGGAATCAGCGGAGAGACCCGCGATCTCGGCGAGCTTCTCGGAATCGAAATCTGTGTTGACAGCGCAGTCGGCGAAGAGGAAGGTACCGTTCTCACCGTACGGGCAGTTCGGAACTTCTACGATGAAGAATCCGGAAACGCTCTTTACACCGGGCTTTGTCTTCAGAAGCTGAAGAGCCGGACGGATAGTGTTGCCGGTGGAATGGCATGCGCCGGAAACAACACCGTCGGCATCTCCGCACTTGCACATCAGACATGCATAATACATATAGTCCTTGGTCATCTGCTGTTCTGCGATCTCAGGGGTAACGCCCTTCTTTGCGCGAAGCTCAACGAATTTGTCAATATATTTCTGGCGGTTCGGATCGGTGAAAGGATCAAGGATCGTGATTCCCGTCAGATCATAACCGGTACCGTGGTTCTGGATATCCTCAGGGGTACCAAGAATGATGATATTCGCAATTCCCTCTTTGGTGCACTTTACAGCGGCCTCATAGGTGCGCTGGTCCATCGACTCCGGCAATACGATTGTTTTCTTGTTGGATTTTGCTTTTTCTTTGATACTGTCAATAAATGCCATTTTCAGGCTCCTTTCTGGATATGCCTTAACGCATTCCGAACACACTGATTGAAAAGTCCGCAACATACCTGTACGCACTCACTTTCATGAATAAAGTATAGTACCTTCTCAGGCCTTCGACAAGAAGTAAAATTGTATTATAAATAATACAAAAGCAGAAAAACAGGAGGATCCGGTCGTCTCCAGACAGGGTTGCCCGAGGGGAAAGTCCCGGAGGATCCATTTCCTTTTGCCAGGAGAAGGGATATCATGATACGATATGATAAAGTGCAGAAAAATCAGTCCTGCAGCAGGTTTTTCGAGGAGAAGGTTCATGAAGATAATCGGTATCATAGCGGAATACAATCCGTTCCATAACGGTCACGCATATCTGGTCAGGAAGGCAAGGGAGATTTCCGGCGCTGACGCTGTGGTGGCGGTTATGAGCGGCGATTTTGTACAGAGGGGATTGCCTGCAGTATTCGATAAGTATACGCGGACGGCAATGGCTCTCGCGGGCGGATGTGATCTGGTGCTGGAACTTCCGACGGCAGCCGCCGCTTCGTCCGCCCAGCGGTTTGCGGAAGGCTCCCTGGCTGTTTTGAATGGAATCGGCGTGGTCGATGAACTGTGGTTCGGAAGTGAATCCGGGAAAATGGACATATTCCGTCTGCTCGCGCCGGTTCTCTCCACCGAGCCGGAGGAATACCGGTCCCTTCTCAGAAAATGGCTGGCTGCAGGGTTCTCTTTTCCCCGTGCGAGGGAAGAGGCACTCACCGGTTATTTCAAAGATAAGGGAACACCGAGGATGGGTGAAGAAATCCGGGAGTTTCTGAGCATGCCGAATAATATTCTGGGTCTGGAGTACTGCATCGCTCTCGGAAAAACGGACAGCGCCATCATACCGAGGACGCTACAGAGACTTGGAGCTGATTACAATGACAGCTTTTATGAAAAAGAAAACAGGTATAATTCGGCATCCGCAATCCGTTGTCAGATTTTTGAGAAGAATGGTCCCGAACTTCTGGAGGGCTCTGTTCCGCCACGGGTGTACAACATTCTCAAGGATGCCTGCCGTTCGTCCGCTCCTGTCCGGGAGGACGATTTTTCTGCGATGCTGCGGTATCAGCTGCTGCGGGAGGACAGCGGGGATATCTTCAGGCATTCAGGTGTGACGGAGGTAAAAGGAACCGGAAGGGAAGCACCGGAGAGCCGGACATTTTCACAGTATCTGGATGTGACGGAAGATCTTGCTCTGAGGATACGAAATCATCTGAGCAGATACCGGTCATTTTCACAATTTGCAGAACTGCTCTCGGCAAAAAATTATCCGGTGACGCAGATGAACCGCGCACTGCTCCATATTCTTCTGAATATCCGGGTGGATGATCTGAACCGGGCACTTCATCCGGAATATGTGCATCTGCTTGGGTTCTCTGAAAAAGGACGGGAGGTACTGAGGGAGATCAAGACAGGAGGAGCGGAACGGATCTGTCCTGTGGCAAAAATCTCATCTCTTCCGCCGGAGCTGACCCGGGCCGATGTGTTCGCGTCGAATCTGTATGAATCGGTCCGGTCAGTGAAGAGCGGTCAGGATTTTATTCATGAATTCAGGAGACAGGTGATCCGGGTATGATGAGAATGCTGAAGCCCGGTCCATTCGTGGCGGAGATCAGAGGCTGACAGAGACGGCAGTCGGAAAATATAACAGGTAGTCCGGGTGGTCACCTGGATTCTGACAGAGGCGGCAGACGGACGATACGACAAGAATGTTAGGCGTGGTCATCCGGGCAAAGAAAAAGACGGCTCCCGCAAGAAGGGAGACCGTCTTTTTCTGTAGCTGTCACACTGTCAGTTCTTGAAGCTGTGTACCGGGGCAGGGATTCTGCCGGTGCGGCTGATCAGTGCGTCGCATCCGAAGCGGCTGACCGGCATGATCGGCGCGCTTCCGAGGAGACCGCCGAACTCCAGGGAATCTCCGACATCCTTACCGATGGCAGGAATTACACGGACTGCCGTTGTCTTCTGATTGATCATGCCGATTGCCATCTCATCGGCGATGATGCCGGATATGGTCGTGCTCTTTGTGTTTCCGGGGATAGCAATCATGTCAAGACCGACGGAGCAGACACAGGTCATCGCCTCGAGCTTTTCCATGCAGAGAGAACCGCGGTTTACTGCATTGATCATTCCCTGATCCTCACTGACCGGGATAAAGGCGCCGGAAAGTCCGCCGACATAGGAGGAAGCCATAACGCCGCCTTTTTTTACCTGGTCGTTCAGAAGGGCAAGAGCAGCCGTCGTTCCGGGAGCACCGACAGATTCCACGCCGATCTCCTCGAGAATGTCTGCCACAGAGTCGCCGACCGCGGGAGTCGGAGCCAGAGACAGATCAATAATGCCAAAGGGGACGCCGAGACGTCTTGATGCTTCTCTGGCGACGAGCTGTCCCACACGGGTGACTTTGAAGGCGGTCTTCTTGATGGTCTCGCAGAGAATCTCGAAATTCTCCCCTCTTACCTTTTCCAGCGCATGCTTTACAACGCCGGGGCCGGATACGCCGACATTGATGATGGCATCCGCCTCCGTGACGCCGTGGAAGGCGCCTGCCATGAAGGGGTTGTCATCCGGCGCGTTGCAGAAAATAACGAGCTTCGCGCAGCCGAGGCAGTTGTTGTCCTTCGTTGCCTCCGCGGTGCTTCTCACGATCTCGCCCATGAGCTTCACCGCGTCCATGTTGATGCCGGTCTTTGTGGAACCGACATTGATGGAGCTGCATACAAGTTCGGTGCGCGCCATTGCCATCGGAATAGAACGGATCAGGAGCTCGTCAGCCTTTGTCATGCCCTTGGATACAAGGGCGGAATAACCGCCGAGGAAGTTGACGCCGACGGTATGAGCTGCTCGGTCCAGCGTTTCGGCGATTGTCACAAAATCCTCCGGTGTCTTGCAGGCTGCGCCTCCGATCAGGGCAATCGGTGTCACGGAAATCCGTTTATTGACGATCGGGATGCCGTACTCGGCCTCGATGTCTTTGCCGGTCTGCACCAGGTTGCGGGCGAGTGTTGTGATCTTGTCATAGATTTTCTGGTTCAGACGGTCCAGGTTTGAATCGATGCAATCCAGAAGGCTGATGCCGAGAGTAATGGTACGCACGTCCAGATTTTCGTTTTCGATCATTTCATTGGTTTCATTTGCTTCAAAAATGTTAATCATGGCTGTACCTTTCTGTTCAGATTCTGTGCATCATGTCGAAGATGTCTTCCCGCTGGCAGTGAATCATTACACCGATCTCCTCTCCGACTTTCTTCAGATCCTCGGCGAGTTCCGCAGTATTCTTCTCGGATTTGGACGCATCGGTGATCATCATCATATGGAAATATCCCTGCAGAATGGTCTGGGAGATATCTTCGATATTCACATTATTCTCTGCAAGGTAGTTGCAGACCCTGGCGATAATGCCGACAGTATCTTTTCCGGTGACTGTGATGATTGTTTTTTTCATGATCTTGTCTCCTCGGTGAATAGCGGTGCCTGAATGATAGATCAGGGACACCTTCGGTTTGCGTTGTTTGTTCGATTATACTACGATTCGTGGAAGATGCACGGCTTTTTTCAGAATTCCGCGAATTCGCTTACCGTATCTCTTCTTGCGACGGTAATCGGGAAGTCGCCGGACTTGTAGGGATTTTCTCCCATGGTGACTTCACTGCATACGGTTTCATAGGCGAGGGCGGGATAGTTGTTCTCCGCGCTCAGGTGGCCCAGAAAAATATGCCGGATGTTGTCATGCAGAATCTGACAGAGAAGCTGTCCGGAAGTTTCATTGGAGAGGTGGCCTCTGTCGCTGAGAATGCGGACCTTCAGCGGATATGGATAGCGTCCGGCTTCCAGCATGTTGACGTCGTGATTGGCCTCCAGCAGAATGGCATCCAGATACTGCAGATGACGGATTGTATAATCTGTGTAGGTTCCCATATCGGTCGCCACGGCGCAGGAACGCCCGTCGCTGCAGATCCGATACCCTACAGGGTCTGCGGCGTCGTGCATAATGCTGAAGGGCTCGACGTCAAGATCTCCGATCCGCACGGTCTGATCCGGCCGGATCTCGTGAAACAGATCCTCGGGGATTTTCCCGGTTGTGTTTTTACTCCGGATCGCGTCCCAGGTTCCCTTTGTGGCATAGATCGGAAGATTCAATTTTCTTGAAAGAACGCCCAGACCCTTGATATGGTCCGAGTGCTCATGGGTGATCAGGATTCCGTCAATATCCTTTCCGGTATATCCGATGGTGTTGAGCCCCTGTTCTGTCCGTCTGCCGGAAATCCCGGCATCGACAAGAAGGCTGGTATGTTCGCTTCCGACGAAAATACAGTTGCCGCTACTTCCGCTGGAGAGACTGCACATTTTCATATTATAATACGCTTCCTCTGTTCTGAAATGGATTAATCGGTATTCGGCTGCGTCGCGAAGGAACGCATTCTGGCGTCGATCTGACGAATGGTATCCGTAAACGGGCCGCTGTTGTCCAGGACAAACGCACATATTCTCCGGAATTCGGCATCCGGGAGCTGATTGGCCATGATCTCCCTTATTTTCGCGTCAGAATACCCCCGGCTTTCCCGGAGACGTTTCTTTCTTACTTCCGCATCTGCATAAACATACCATAATTCATCGCAGATTTCATCATATTTTTCCTCGATCAGAAGGGCTGCCTCGAGAAAGAAAAACGGCCGGCCCTCTGTCTCCGACTCTTTCATGGAAAGGGCAATGCTTCTTCGGACAGCCGGATGTGTGATCCGGTTCATCTGTTCCAGAAGCCCCTTGTCCGCAAAGATTTTTGCCGCAACGGCTTTCCGGTCAAACTCACCGTCGGGGGCCAGAACGCCGGGCCCAAGCAGGTCAAGAATCGGGCCGTAACAGGCCTGTCCCTTCTTCATCATCGTATGTGCCAGCTCATCCGAGCGGATCAGATCACAGTCGTAATGGGTCTCCAGATACTTCATGACCTCGCTTTTTCCGCTTCCGACGCCGCCGGTAATTCCGATTATTTTCAATGTCATTCCTCCTGCCGTACCCCGCAAGAGCGGGGCACCATGTACTGTAAAAAGCCAGACGCCGCAGTATCAGGCGCCTTATTTTGCCTCGTACCAGCTTGATCCGTCATGGATATCGACCTCAAGGCGGACGGCAAGGTCTGCCGCGCCTTCCATTTCTTCCCGGAGGATAGTCCTCACCTGTTCTTCCTCAGCCCTTGCCGTCTCTACGAGAAGCTCATCGTGAACCTGGATGAGAAGCCGTGATTTCAGATGCTCTCTCCGGAGGCGCCGGTCCACCCGGTTCATGGCGATCTTGATGATATCGGCGGCCGTGCCCTGAATCGGCGCGTTCTTCGCGACTCTTTCACCGAAGGAGCGCTGCATGAAATTGGAGGATTTCAGCTCAGGCATGGGACGGCGGCGGCCAAATCTGGTGACGGAATAACCTTTCTCCCTGGCATCTGTGACGAGACCATCCAGGAACGACCGGATTCCGGGATAGGTTTCGTAGTAGCGCTCGATGTAATCCGCGGCCTCCTTCCGTGAGATGTCGAGGTCCCTGCTCAGGCCGAAGGCGCTGATCCCGTATACGATTCCGAAGTTCACAGCCTTTGCATTCCGCCGCATGACCGGTGTGACCTCGTCAAAGGGAACGTGGAAGACCTGTGATGCAGTGATGCGGTGTATGTCCTTCGCCTCCCGATATGCCTCGATCAGTTTTTCATCTCCGGACATTGACGCGAGCACACGCAGTTCGATCTGCGAATAGTCGGCGTCCACGAAGATATACCCTTCCCTGGGGACAAAGACCTTCCGAATCTGTCTGCCAAGCTCGATCCGCACCGGGATGTTCTGAAGGTTCGGATCGGTGCTGCTGATTCTGCCGGTAGCGGTGATGGTCTGTTTGAAGGTCGTGTGGATTCGTCCGTCATCCGACACAAAGCCTGCGAGACCGTCCGCGTAGGTGGATTTCAGTTTGGAGAGCTGCCGGTAGTCCAGGATATCCTGAACAAGCGGGACATCGGGAGCGAGCTTTTCAAGCACGTCTGCCGAGGTTGAATATCCCGTCTTCGTCTTCTTGCCGCCGGGAAGTTTCAGTTTTTCAAAAAGAATGACGCCGAGCTGCTTCGGAGAATTGATATTGAATTCCTCTCCCGCCTCCTCATAGATCCGTTTCTCGAGGGAAGCAATTCCGCCGGCAAGTTTCTGCCCGTAAGCAGCGAGCTCCTCCGGCAGAATGCGGATTCCGTCTGTCTCCATATCATGAAGGGTGAACACAAGCGGCATCTCGATATCTGTCATGAGCTGGTACATGCCGGATTCCTTCAGCGCGCGGATCATCGGAGCCCGCGTCTTCAGTGAAATCCATGCAATCTGTCCGGCATAAAGTGCAGCCTTCGACTCTTCCATCTCCTTCGGAGCAGGCAGCTTCTTTGTGCCGAAAATTTCATCGGCGGACAGAACGGGCTCCGTGAGATAAGCGGCGCCGATGCTGTCAAAGGGATAGTCTGCTTTGAGAGGATCCAGAAGATAAGCGGCTATGCTGATGTCAAAGATTCCGGTGACGGAGGGATCCGTGCCGTTTTCCTTTGAGGAAACCTCCGGATTGCCGTTTGCGGGTTCGGTAAAAAACTCCTCGGGAAGCGGCTGAGATTTCATCTGGTCCTTGAGCGCAAAGGTGGAAAGCACGCAGGGACTCTGTGCGATTCGCAGGACTCCGTCCCTGAGCTTTGAGGCGGAAATCGTTTCGGAAGCAGGGATGTACCAGGTTCCGGCATCTGCCAGTGAGACAGCAAGACCGAAGATCTCTGGCGTGCGGGATATGGGTTCAAAACTTTGCAGCAGATAGATCCCGGCCTCCGCGGAGGAGGCTGTCTTCGTGAAGATGCGGTCGGCTTCCTCGCTGTCTCTGACCGTCTGAACCGTGAGTGCGTCTTCTGTGTTCTGGGCAGAGGAGTCAAAATGAAGCAATAGCTTTTTGAAGCCCAGTTCCTTGAAGAGCTGGTATGCCTCAGGCGTGAAAATATTGCCAAGTCTTGCCTGATCATAGTTCAGAACGATCGGACTGTCGGTGTTGATTGTGGCCAGCTTCTTGGAGAGCACTGCAAGATCCCAGTGATCCCGCATCGCCTCCATGGCTTTCCTTGGCTTGATCTCTTCGAGATGCTCGTGGGCATTTTCAATAGTTCCATAGCTCTGCAGAATCTTTGTCGCGGTCTTGACACCGACTCCGGGAAGACCCGGAATATTATCGGAGCTGTCTCCCATCAGGGCTTTCAGTTCAATGACCTGGGCGGGGGTGATCTGGTATTCTTCAATGACCTCCCGGGTATGATAGTCCTGGACAACGGTCTGTCCGCCCTTCGTCTTCGGAATCCTGACCAGAACCTTGTCCGTGGCGAGCTGAAGGAGATCCCGGTCGCCGGAGAGGATGGTGACGTTCATCCCCTTCGCTTCGCTTCTCCTCGATATGGTGCCGATGATGTCGTCGGCTTCATACCCTTCCTTCGTCAGGATCAGAATTCCCATTGCTTTCAGAACCTCCTGAATGAGAGGAATCTGCTCCTTCAGTTCCTCCGGCATCGGATGACGCGTGCCCTTGTAGGCTTCGAACATACGGTGCCGGAAGGTCGGGGCGTGCACATCAAAGGCGACCGCCAGATACGCGGGTTTCTCTTCCTCGAGAACCTTCAGCATGATGTTCAGAAATCCAAGGACGGCATTGGTGTGTCTGCCTTCGGCATTGGTGAGGTCGGGAAGACCGTAAAAGGCGCGGTTCATCATACTGTGTCCGTCTATTACCAGAAATGTTTCACTCAAAGCATTCTCTCCTTAAATTATATGCTGCAGGATGATCATAGGCTGCAGGATTGCAGGGATGCTGATTACAGGCCGATTCCGCGGAAGAACTCTGCAGCCGCGTCGGTGATTCCCAGAACATGAGCGAGGTCCAGGAGCCAGAGAATAATCAGCATCATGGTGATAAAGAATATCAATGCTCTAAGCTTTCTCATGCGGTGCTTATGAACGAGACGGGCTGTTTTTTCGTTGATGTTCTTCTGCAGCATTGGTTTCAGATTAAAAGACCCCTGGGGATCATCCTCATTCAGGTAACGGACCGTAAGGTCCACCATGAAATTCGTCTCCAGCTCATCGTGACATTTGTTGCAGTTGTTTATATGGTTCAGGAAAACCGCAAGATCCTTGTCCGACAGCCTGTCTTCCAGGTAATCGGGGATCATTGCTTCCGCCTCGCGGCAGGTGATTTTCCTGCTTTTGCTGATAAATTCAGAAGAATCCATATGTTCTCTCCCTGATAGAATACGGCTTACGTCTGCTGACGGGCGGTATCGGTAAGCCCTGCCTCGATTTCCCGCAGAAAGCGGGACGGAGCGATCTTCTTGTCGTACCGCTCCCGGACAGAATAGATGTACAGGTCTTTCCGGGCGCGGGTCATTCCGACATAGAGCATGCGCCGTTCCTCTTCCAGGTCGGCGTCAAGAACTGCCTTGTGATAGGGAATGATTCCCTCATTTACGTCAAGGATATATACGGTGTCATATTCCATACCCTTGGATGCGTGCAGAGTAGATACAACAACACCGGAATGTTCCTCGGAACGGAGAACCCGCTGCTGCTCCAGCTTTTCACGGTACTTTTCGATGGACGTCTTCCATTCCTCACAGGTCCTGTAATTGCGGGCACTTTCAGTGAGCTCATCGAGAACCTGCAGAAGATCCTCCGGCGGAATGTTCCGCTGCATCGCATAATCGCGGAGATATCCTTCGTAACCGATTTCCCTCCGGATGTAGTTCAAGGCTCCATAGGGGGCGAGATGGCGGATCATGGTGAGATTGGTTTCCAGCTCATCGACTCTCCTGACCATCCAGTCCTTATCTTCATAATAACTGTACAGACTCTCATAGGTGACCAGCGGGTCATAGAACGCTTCTCTGGAAAAATAACGGTTCGGGCGGTTATATACGCGGAGAAAATCACTTCTCTTTCCTCTGCGTTCGCGGCTCATGGCTCCAAGATCCATGTATGCCATGACATCCTTTGCGATCCAGTGATCAAAGACACAGGGGATGACATCACCCATCCGGAAAGGAATCTGATAGGCCATCAGCTGTTCGACAGCCTGTCTGCATCCGACATTCGTGCGGAACAGTACCGCGGTTTCCTCGTATGGCACTCCCCCGTCATGTGCTTCCCGGATCTGCTGTGCCATGCGCACACATTCCTTTCTCGGATTGTCAAAGCATTCAAAGGAAACGGGAGAACCGGAGGGTCTGGAAGCGAGGATATTTTTTCTGAAGCGTTTCCGGTTGTGGCAGATCAGATTTTCCGATGCCTTCAGGATCTCGGGAGTGCTGCGGTAGTTTTCCTCCAGCGCGATGACCTGACAGCTCGGATAGACCTTCGGGAAATTCAGCATCAGATCCGGATTGGCGCCACGAAAACGGTAAATCGACTGGTCGTCGTCTCCGACAATAAAGAGGTTGTTTTCGGGAAGGGCGAGAAGCCGGATGATCTCATACTGCAGAGGACTGATATCCTGAAATTCATCGACAAGGATGTACCGGAACTTCTGCTGCCAGAGGCTCAGGATATCGTGACGCGTCGTCAGAAGCTCGTAGCAGCGGGTAATGATATCGTCAAAATCCAGCATCCGGTTATCTCTTTTCCAATTTTCATAGGCGCGGAAGACTTTTCGGAAAACGTCCGTGGGAAGAACAACGGAGTAGAAATGATTGATGTCCATCCGGCTGCCCTTGACCTGACTGATTTCCCTTGCCACGGATGAGGGGAGATCTGCCTCCTGCGTATCGGGACAGGTGTGATCCAGAATCTCGCGGAGAAGCTGCAGAGCTCTGGCGTCCGCAAGAATGTTGCTGCCGCTGATGCGATAGGTGTTTTTCAGAATTCCGTAAAAAATACCGTGAAAGGTTCCGAAGGTTACCGGACTGGCGGAACGTCCGATCATTTTTAAAAATCTCTCCTTCATCTCCGCTGCCGCTGCCCTGGTAAAGGTCACAACAAGAATGGAGGAAGGAGAGATTCCGTTTTGAATCAGCCGGACGGTTCGGCCGGTAATGACGGCGGTCTTGCCGGAGCCGGGCCCGGCAAGTACCAGCGCAGGACCGCCTCCGTGCTCAATCGCCTTCAGCTGGGAAGAATTGTACTGCATCAGCCGAGCTTCCGGATCGCAGCCTGAATACGGGCGATGGTCTCGTCTCTGCCAAGCACCTCCATCAGTCCGGTGGCTCCCGCCGGTGTCGCCGGTTTGCCGGAAACCGCAGTGCGGAGCGGCCACATCACGGTGTTGACCTTGTATTCCTTTTCCGCTGCGTAGTTCTTGAGAATATTAAACAGCGTGTCGTTGTCGAAGCTTCCGGCGTCTTCGAGAAGGGGAAGAACATCCTTCAGGATGGCACGCGAAGAATCAATGGTGCTCTTTGATTTCTTGTGGTTGAACAGATCCACATCATAGTCCGGAACGGCATTGAAGAAATCTACCTGCTCTTCAATATCCGGAAGGATCTGAATACGGGTTCGAACCATCGCGGCAATCTTCTTCAGATCGTATGGGCCGGTAACATACTTCTTCAGATACGGCTCCGCGAGCGGATAGAAATCCTCGTCACTCATGGCCTTGATGTATTCGCCGTTCATCCATTTCAGCTTGGTCATATCGAAGACAGCCGGGGACTTATTGATATGATGATAGTCAAAGATTTCGGTCAGCTCCTTGAGCGAATAGATCTCGCGGTCTCCCGCCGGGCTCCATCCGAGAAGGGCAACGAAATTGACAACGGCTTTCTTCAGATAGCCCTGATCGATCAGATCCTCAAAGGAGGAGTGACCGGAACGCTTGGAGAGCTTCTGCCCTTCTTCATTGGTGATCAGCGGGCAATGGACGTAGGTCGGGATATCCCAGCCGAAGGCTTCGTAAATCCGGTTGTATTTCGGCGTTGAGGAAAGATATTCATTACCGCGGACCACGTGTGTGATGCCCATCAGGTGATCATCGACGACGTTCGCAAAATTGTAGGTCGGATAGCCGTCAGATTTGATCAGAATCAGATCATCAAGCTCCGCGTTTTCTACCGTGATGTTTCCGTAGATTTCATCGTGAAAGGTCGTGGTGCCCTCCAGAGGCATGTTGAAACGGATGACATGGGGCTCTCCCGCTGCCAGTTTCGCCTGCACCTCTTCCTTCGAGAGGTGGAGACAATGCTTGTCGTAGGCGGAAATCTCCTTGCCTCCGACGGTACGTTTCAGGCTTTCCAGACGCTCCTTGCTGCAGAAGCAGTAGTAGGCATCGCCCTGTTCCACGAGCTGGTCGGCATATTTCTGGTAAATGCCGAGCTTGCAGCGCTCACTCTGGATGTAGGGGCCCACACCGCCATCTTTGTCCGGACCCTCGTCATGCTCAAGACCGGTGTCCTTCAGCGTCTGGTAGATAATATCCAGCGCTTCCGGGACAAAACGTTCCTGATCGGTGTCCTCTATGCGAAGCATAAAGGTGCCTCCGGCATGTTTGGCGATCAGATAGGAGTATAATGCTGTGCGGAGGTTGCCTACATGCATGCGTCCGGTGGGACTTGGAGCAAATCTGGTTTTTACTGGTGTCATTTTCAAAATCTCCTTCGTGTTGGTATGGTTAGTAATTGCCTGCGGCGTTTCTGACACAGGCTTTTATGCGGAACAGGGCGTATTCTGGCCGGGTTCGGAGCATTATTTAATGCCAAGGGAAACCGGATATGCCTCGTGCATGATTTTTGCGATGTTGCCGATGCATACACAGTCCGCCGCTTCATCAGAATAATGATCTGTCGTATTGATCAGACAGATCCTGTCGCCGGTGAAGTACTTTGCCATCGAGCCGAGCCTGGACTGCAGATCAGTACCCACGACCAGAAGAATGTCCGCGGAGCTGATGAGTTCAATCGCCCGGTTCATGGTGCGGCGGTCCAGCATCTCGCCGGAGAGCGCGATTCCCGGGTGGATCAGAGTTCCGCATTTCTCACAGAGAGGAAGCGGTTTATGGCTTAATATATATTTCGCGTCATAAATCCTTCCGCAGTGCGGACAGAAGTTCCGGTCAATGTTGCCGTACAGGTGAATCACGTTGTGACAGCCGGCACGCCGTGACAGGTCAAAAAATCCTCTTGTTACAATGCCTCTGAGCTTTCCGTCATCCTCAAGCCTTTTCAGACAGAAGTTCACCTCGTCGGGCTCCCCTCTTCGGTTCAGAATATCTTCGCGGTAAAATTCATAGAAGACCTCTGGCCGGTTGTTGTAGAATGTGCTGTTGACGATTTCACTGGGAGAACGCCCATAGCGCACTTCGACATCGTAGCTGAAATCCTCGCGATACAGGTCGCATCCCTGCTCAGCCGCCGGACCCCTCCCAAGAAGGCATACGATATTTCTTCCATTTTCCAGAATGGATTTTAAGTAACCGATGCTCATAGTAAAAGCCCCCTTCTACTGTATCAAGCCGTCGTCGGGCGGTTTCGGACACGCGAAGCCCGCCTGATCGTTTGCGGTATTACATCCTGGATTCAATCCCCTTTGACTTTAGATAGTCAATTACCTTTCCGACAGTAGTCAGTCCCTCCATGTCCTCGGCAGGGATTTCGATGTCATACTGCTCCTCGAGTGTGGTTAGCAGCTCAAAGAGGTCAAGGGAATCGGCATCAAGGTCTTCCTTGAATCTGGATTCCGGTGTAATCTCATTTTCGTCAATATCAAGCTGCTCCGACAGGATTTTCTTCATTTTCTCTAACATATTATCACCTCTCTGTCATTATTCCTTTTATGCTTCTCTGTGCAGTATTGCAGTGTTATATTGCAGCACTATATTGTGGCATTACATTTTAGAATTTATATTGCAGGTTATCTTTTAATCCTGGCTAAGTCACGCGGCGGAATACAAGCCGGACGCCGGCTGGCGGCACACATGGGTCAGCACAAGATCCGGAAAGCGAAGACGCGGATTCTGCCGGTAAAGCGGTTCTGTGCAGGCAGGAGATCAATTCTCACGAAATACCCTTTCAAACCGCCGGTTTTCCGCAGTTTCCGTATTACGGATGTTACGCGCGACATTCAGCGCAATTCCCATTTCAATCATGATGAATATGACCGACGTACCTCCGTAACTGATGAACGGAAGCGTGACACCTGTCGTTGGAATGACGTTGAGAACAACGGCGATATTCAGAATGACCTGAAGGGATATATGGATAAAGATACCACTGACAATCAGCGTTCCGTAGAGGTCAGGTGCATTCTGCGCGATAACGATAAGCCGGTAGAGCATATAGCCGAACAGCAGCATCAGCAGAATCGCTCCGAAAAGTCCCAGCTCCTCGCAGATAATCGCGAAGATCATGTCATTCTGAGCCTCGGGGATGATGGAAAGCTTCTGGACACTGTTGCCAAGGCCTTTTCCGAACAGCCCGCCGGAACCGATTGCATACAGTCCCTGCAGTACCTGATAGCTGTCAGTGCTCAGATTCTCCTCCGGGTGTAGCCAGGCCAGTATACGTCTCATACGGAAGCTGCTGCTCGAAGTCATGGAGTAGTTCATAATGATTAGAATAATAATCACCAGCGCAATTGCTCCCAGGCCGGCCACGATAAATCCCCTCGTCTTCGGGTGAGCGAGGAAAATAATTCCAATCACAATTCCTGCGATGATGATCGCAGTACTCAGGTTGTCTGTAAAGACATACGCGCCGGCTGCCTGGGCAACACCGAATATTCCGAGACAGAGGACCGCTCTCCAGGTATTCAGATTTCTGCCCATGCGAAGAATCATGTATGGCATGAACAGGATGATCGCGATCTTCGCGATCTCTGCCGGCTGAAACTGTATGCCGATCTTCAGCCATCTCCTGGCACCGTTTACCGTGATTCCGAATGGAGAGAAACGGACCAAGATCATGAGAAACATGGCCACGACATATATGATCGGCGCAAGGTGAATCCAGTGATGATAGTCGATCAGGGAAATAATAAGAGCGATTGCAATGGCTGCGGCGCTGAATCCCGCCTGCCGGATAAAATAAAACATGTCGTTGTTGATTACGGGATCATTCTTCGCCTCATACGCGCTGGCGCTGTACAGCATGACAAGGCCGAAGCAGATCAGAATAATGATAACAGCGAGCAGATTATAATCAAAATATCCCGGCTCCTTCCTTCTGGCTGCGCGGGACGCGGAAGGTTTCCGGGCGTTTTTTCTGGAAAAAGGCATAGATCTTACTCTCTCCTTTGATGCGCGGACCGCAGAAGGTGCGGTTCACGGGTCATCTTTTAGCAAAGTATAGCACATACCGGATGATTACGCAAAACAAAAGAAGCTGTCCGGCTATTATATATAGCCTGACAGCTTCCTTGCCATTACAGCGAAATAACCTGACTGAAATATCCGGAATTAATCCTCAACATACGGAAGAATTGCCAGATGTCTTGCGCGCTTGATCGCAGAGGTGATAGCTCTCTGGTGCTTTGCGCAGTTGCCGGTGACACGTCTCGGAAGGATCTTGCCTCTCTCGGAGATGTATCTTCTAAGCTTTGCCGCGTCCTTGTAATCAATAACGTTGTCCTTACCGCAGAAAACGCATACTTTTCTTCTTCTGCGCTGTACTCTTCTTCTTGCCGGAGCTTCGGTTCTTGCCGGTCTCTCGTTTGCTGCTGCAGTTGTTGTATTTTCTACTTCTGCCATTACTTTATCCTCCTTATTAAAAATGAATTACTCTTCGTCTGTGCGTACAATCAGATAGCGAAGAACGTTGTCCATGATGCGGCAATGTCTCTCGATCTCTGCCGGTGCGGTTACCGGTGCCTCAAACGGGATAAAGTAATAAAATCCTTCAGTCTCTTTCTGGATCTCGTAAGCGAGCTTCTTCTTGCCCCACTCCTCAATCTCTCCGATTGTTCCATCATAACGGGTGATATAACCTTTCGCCTTATCAAGAATAGCTGCTCTGGTCTCATCATCCGGCTTTGCACTGATTACCAGTGCCAGTTCATACTTATGCATTGTATTTCTCCCTTCTGGACATTAGTGGCTTTCTGCGTTTCGCAGAAAACAAGGTGTAAGAGATTGTCTCACGGCTAGTTATTTTAGCATATGGATTTTTGAATGTAAAGCAAATTTTTAATGCTCCGTGCTGCGTAAATTTTTAATGCTCTGTGCTGCAAATTTTTTAAGCCCTGAGCTGCGCTATCGAAGGCGCTGTCAAAGGCGCTTCCGAAGAGGGATTCATGATGCCGTACGGAATAAGCTGCGGATTGCTCCGCACTGCGCTTTCGAAGAGCATGTTCAGTAGGCGGCTTTGTAGATTTCGAGGATCTGTGCTTCGGTCAGGGGGACATAGTTGTTCCTCAGAAGACGCTGCTGCGTCTGCGGTACATTTTTTGCGAATACCGGAAGGTCGGACTCCTTCACACCGAAGCTGCGGAGCGGCTCCTTTTTCAGAACTTTATCCATCAATGCGTACAGAGCGTCGAGCGCGTTCTCCGGCTTCGTGCCCAGGCACTCCGCGAGAAGGTTCTCGAGATCGTTGATTCTTCCGACCGGTTTGATCTCCTTGTACTTACGCATTACATCCGCGAACATCAGCTGATTGGACTGGCCGTGCGGGACATGGTACACACTTCCAAGAGGATAGCTCAGGGCGTGAACGGCAGCGCATCCCGCATAGCCGAAGGCAAGGCCTGCCCAGTTGGATGCCTTCAGGAAGTCTGCGCTGTACGCCTTCCAGGCCTCGTTTCCTCCGTTTTCCACGGAAAGACTCCAGCCCTTCAGAATCGTGCGGAGGGCAGCCTCGGAGAAGATTTTGGAAATGCTGCAGCCGTTCGGGCTCAGATAAGACTCCACGGCGTGAATCATCGCGTCGATGGAGGAGGTAGCGAATACCTTGTAGGGAAGGGTTGCCAGCATATTTGTAATCATGGCGGCGGCATCCGCATACATGGACGGGGAGGTCAGGCCCATCTTCACGCCCCGGCTGACACGGTTGATGACTGATATGTTTGTCACCTCGCTTCCGGTTCCGCAGGTCGTGGGAACAATGATTAGCTCGTGATGCTTCTTCAGGCTGTCCTTATGATCGTACAGATCGTCGACATGGTCTTCCGGAGACGCTACAGCAACAACCTTTGCGATATCAATGATTGTTCCTCCTCCGACTGCGATAATCCGGGTGAAATTTTTGTCACGCAGCTCATCGAGAATAGCGTTTACCATGTTGTCTGTCGGTTCACCTGCTCCGTATTTTTCCTGAAACAATGTCTGGCATCCAAGCCCCAGCGGCTCGATGGACGGACTGTAAATGTATTCATTGGTCAGAATCAGGTCATCCGGTCGAAGCTGCTCATCATTCGCGAACTCCTTAAATGTGTCATACTCCTTTATTTTGGTGCGAATGCAAAAACCTTTCAATTTCTTCTGCCTCCTTGTTCGTATTTTATACGCTTTTTTATAACAATTATATAACCCGCTTTGAAATATTCCATTCTTTTGTTGTATGGATTCTGCCCGATCGGCTACTTATTTTTCATTAAACTGCTGGTGATCCCGGATTTCCGGAACAGACTGGGAATGACAGATTCTTTAGACAAACGGAAAAATCTGACCGTGTGAATCTGCTTTCATTTTTTCTATAATGAATTGAATTTTAGAAAATAACGAGGAAAAGCAATGAAAATTTCGAGGGATGACAATAAGCCACAGGGACCGAATAATATAACAAGGGCGCTGATCGACGCGTCTGTAGACCGGGGGCTTCGTGAGATCGAGGAGGACCCGAAGCGGAGTATCCGGAAGCTCACGGACATGGGCCGGATGTTCATCAAGGGAAGATTCATGGATGAGGTGCTGAGCATTGTGCAGGATCTTCTTCGCAATGATGACAGCCCTTACTATGAGGCAATTGAGCAGATGCTGCGGAATACGGACCGGAAAAATCTGAAGGATTTCGGAATCAGCTTCGGATACAGTGGACTTACCTATGGCGGCAAGGTGATACGGGAACATGAGTTGTCGCTTCCCTATCACATTCCGTGGGCACTTACACTCCGGATCAATCCGACGCTGAAGGACGGTTTGTCGGTCAGCGAACTGGAAAGCTGTGTCCGTCAGGGAACGGCGATGGGAATATATTGCTATTTCATTCGTCTATCCGGCGCAATTACCTGCATTGGCAGACTCATGGATCTGGTGAAGCAGCATCCGGAGTGTGCTTTTGTGTCGCTGCTTCCGGACGAGCCGTTGAATCCGGTTCAGGTCGCGGGAATCAAGGAGTGTACCAACAGCATGGTTATGTTTCAGAACAGGGGTGCTGCAACGGCAGAAAATGTAAGCGCAATGAAGAAAAGCAAGATCCTTTATGGCATTTACGCGGTGTACGGGAATGACGACGCGGCTGCCTGGTACAATGATCAGAAGGCCGAGGAGCTCGCGGAGCTCAATGCAGGTATCAATCTTCTGGTCAGTGACGACACCTGTTCGAAAAGGAATGGAGCAAAGGTCGCGAAGTACTGCCGGTCTCTGCGTACGCATCCGGAGTATCCGATGATCCTGTTCGATCTGGTAGGAGATGCTGTGCAGATCAACCACATCATCTCAGAGGATGAATGTTACTTCGAGCTTCTCGAGAACGGAGACATCAAAACCACGACGGAGACGATCTCTGATTTCAGACACACGACATCGCTGGATCAGCTGTTTACGATCGGCCTTCCAAGAGAAAATCCCTCATGAATCCGATGATTGTCACCGGATCCACGGGGGAGATGTATCAGGAATTTTCTGATCTGACAATATCCTTTCCGATCTTTACGAGTACATTCTTCAGACTCTCGATAAATTCCTCGGGGCTCTGATCGGTCTTCTGGCTGAGCCAGCGGTACATGATGACCAGAAAGGCGTCCGTGAAATAATGTGGATCGAGGACAGCACTGTCGGTGTCGGAAGTCATTGCTTCCGAAAACATGGAGAAGATTGGCACGGTCGCCTCATAAAAATAATCACGGAAGGAGTTCTGACCCTGGATCTCAAGAGCCGCCTTGTAGAAGGCGCGGTCACTGGAGAACAGCTCGACAACTGCGGTCAGAAGATCCCACCCGTTGGTATAGGATCGTTTGCTGGCGGTTTTGATAAAGTCGGTATAGAAAATCCAGTTGACCAGATCGTACTTGTCCTTGAAGTGATAATAAAAGCTCTTGCGGTTCATTCCGCAGCCCTCACAGATGTCGATGACACTGATCTTCTCAAAAAGCTTTTCCTTCATCAGCTTTTTCATGGAAGAGGCAAGTGCATTCTTCGTTATGTTAGCGTCGGGCACAAAATCACACTCCTGTCCATTCTGAAATCAGACACCAGCCTGCGCCAGATCGACGCAGGGCGTTTTGCACGCCGGGCCGGCAGCAGACTGTTGCCGGCTTATGGCAGGCAGAGGTGTCTGATCTTGTAAATAAATATCATATATGTACAGATATTTATCCGGTAACACATTCCAAAATCTGTTCCAATTATATCACAGGACAGGATACAGGGAAAGTCAGATTCTGTATCTTGAAGGCCATTATAAAGGCTGTTATCGAAAGCTATTATAGAAGACCATTATCGATAGCTGTTATCGAGGACCGCCATCGAAACCCATCATCGAAACCCATCATTGAAGTCCATTATCAATATACTAATAAAAGCCCGTTATCAAAGGTAATTATAAATGGTAGGTCGAACGGAGTTCCTTCCGGGAGGCCTCTACTTCCAGCAGCAGTTCCCGGGCAGACATACGGCGCGCGCCCTCCCCGAAGATGATCACCTGTTCGAGGCCGTCGGAGGTCGCGACGGTGACATTGCCCTGCTTTCCGATTTTATGTACAGTCTTTTCAATGTAGGCGTCTGCAGTTTCCGCCTCCTTTGTGTAAACAACATAGATGTTATGGTAACGGCAGACCGCACCTCTCCCGCCAGGCACCTTATACGCATCAAAAACCAGAATCAGGGTACCGGATCTTGTGCCGTGGAAGTTGCTCAGAATGTCGATCAGACGGTCTCTTGCGGCATCCATGCCGGAAGCCGCAAGGCTGCGGAGTTCTTCCCAGCTGAAGATGATGTTGTATCCGTCAACCAGCAGATAATCCTCCTTCTTCGGAGTGACTCCGGTGATTCCGGAGCGTTGATTTTTGCCGGAGGAGGTCTGTTCACCAGCTGATTTTGCGGTCGCTGTTCCACAGCTCTCCGATTTATTCTGCTCTGTTTTGTCCCTCTCCGCCCTTTCCAGAGAGCCGTCACGGCTCCATATTCCGGCCTCATTTGAATAGCTGTTCGCAACGCTGTGGATGGGAGTGTTCCAGCTGGATCCGCTGTAGGTTTTTTCGAAAATCTGCTGCAGCTCATTTTCCTCGTTTTCGCGGGTGCGCTGCTCTTCTGTCCATGATTTTTCTTTTGTCCTGTGCTTTTTCTGCCATCCGGCGGAAAAAATTTTCTTCCCTCCGGTATTTTCCGTATTCTCCGTCTTCGGACCGTCAGTGCAGAGTGCCTGGTCTTCTTCGGTGAGCCATTTCATATCCGGACGCCATCCGGTGTCGATGTGCATGTAGTCGCGGACCTGATCCCACGGTACCCGGATTCCGGCTCCATGGGAGCAGAATACAGAGGAGGACGGGTGATCCGTATCTGCCTCCGGATCATAACCCTTCTCGAGAATCACCTCTTCGGAATGGCGGCAGGGCTCATACCCCCTGAGTGTCAGGCTCAGTCTTCCGTGTCCGTGGGTATAGGACATGAAATCCTGCTGATAATCCCCGATGGCCGCGGCAGGCACAGAACCTGTGATGATCGCGGTGGTGCCGTCGTTCTCGCGAAGATCCGCGGATCCCTCCATTCTCTGTATGTCTGTCATAAAGCGGCCCATGCTTCCTGACGGCAGTTCGGCGTGAAGCCGCAGGACCGGCTCGAGGAGCACATTTTTTGCCATCATCAGACCCTGACGGACAGCTCTGTGTGTCGCCTGCCGGAAGTCACCTCCGGAGGTATGCTTTTCCGATGCTCTTCCGCCGATCACGGTGATCTTAATATCTGTGATTTCCGATCCTGTCAGAACGCCCGGAAACGGCTGCTCCTCCAGATGAGACAGGATAAGGCGCTGCCAGTTGAGCGCCAGATCATCAGTGCTGCAGTCGGATTCCAGGACCAGCCCGCTTCCCGGCTCACCGGGTTCCATCAGAAGATGCACCTCTGCATAATGCCGCAGAGGTTCGTAATGCCCTACGCCCTCGACGGAATCCGCTATGGTCTCTTTGTACATGATTGACGGCTGTGCGAAATCAATCCGCATGCCGAACCGCTGCGCACAGAGCTCCCTCAGAATTTCCATCTGCACCTTTCCCATGATACGGGCGGAAATCTCACCGGAGGCATCATCCTGGTCAATGTGAAGAAGCGGCTCTTCCTCCTCAAGAACCCGAAGATTCCGGAGAGCTTCGGCTCTGTCCTGGTCCGGCGCAAGAAGGATGCGGCTCTTCCATACCGGCTGGAGAACAGATACATCCGAGTCATGCTCAAAGCCGAGACCCATTCCGATCCGGGTTTCGTCAGGTCCGGTAACCGCACAGACAAAACCCGCGTCCACCTGGGGCACCTGTACGAAGCTTTTGCCGGAGTAGATACGGATCTGGTTGACCTTCTGCTCCGTGTTCTCTCCGCTGCTCTCTGTGCTGTCCTCATTCCTGACAGAGATGACAGAACGAACCCTGAGACTGCCTCCGGTGATTTTCATCCAGGTCAGACGGTTCCCGGAATCATCGCGGGATATCTTGAAAATTCGCGCACCGAATTCGTCCGGATAATGTTTCATCAGTGCAAGAGCGTCCATCGCCCGCATCAGCGCGCTGACGCCTTCATTTCGCAGCGCAGATCCGAAGAAAACGGGAAAGAGCTTCCGGTCCCGGATCATGGTGCGGAGATCGTCCTCCAGGATCTCTTCCGTCTCCAGATAGTGCTCCAGAACACGGTCATCGCAGACAGCAATATTCTCCGCCTGACTTCCCGGGATCTGAAGCACAGGATCAAACTGAATTCCGGTAAAATCCACGCATTGCGAGCCGAGATTATCCCGGATATCGCGGAGAAGGTCCGCGGTGTCCGCACCCGGCTGATCCATCTTATTTACGAAAAGAAATGTCGGAATTCTGTAGTGTGCGAGAAGATTCCAGAGATTCCGGACCTGCCCGGTGACGCTATCCGCCGCGCTGATAACCAGGATTGCGTAGTCTAGAACCTGAAGAACCCGCTCTGTTTCCGGCGAAAAATCGATATGACCCGGTGTGTCCAGAAGGGTTACGGAGAGCCCGTCGGTGCCGCCGAAAGAGAGCTCCGCCTGCTTGGAAAAAATAGTGATGCCCCTGTCTTTCTCCAGCTGCCAGGTATCAAGATAGGCATCTTTATGATCGACTCTTCCCTGTTTCTGTATTTTTCCGGACAGGTACAGAAGACTTTCGGAAAGGGTTGTCTTTCCCGCGTCTACATGTGCCAGAATTCCTGCTGTGATATGTCTGCTGCTCATTGCTTATCCTTCTGTTCTGCTCATACCCTGTGGATTGCTAGAGTGCGAAGCACGGAGCAATCCGCAGCATATGCATATTGTGGTGCCACGCCTGCGGGGCATGGGCGTCGTGCCGTACTGCCTCCGGAGAATGCCACACATCAGCTTGACCGCATGCCATCCGGGGAGACAGATCTTTCTGTGAAGTATTGTAACATGCTCCGGAAACAGGTACAATCAGAAGGAAATAGATGACCGGCTCAAGGCAGCCTGAACCATAGGAAAACGGATGGCCGGCTCAAGGCAGCCTGAACCAGAGGGAAGCGGATGGCCGGATCAAGGCAGAGTGAACCAAAGGAATATGGATGGCTGACTCAACAGTCTGAAATGGAGGAAAATATGACGGAAGAAAGGGAACAGAAGAACAATGTGCCGGAAGGTGGGGCCCGCACGGAGGGCTGCTCTTTTATCGATACGGATAAGGAAAGCCTGACACTGACGTATGAGGACGGAAGGGACGTGAGATGCACAATCGTCAGGATCTTTCAGACACCAGCGCAGAAATATATCGTTCTGATTCCGGAGGACGGAAGTACGAAAGGTACGGCGTATCTGTATCATTTTGATACAGATGATGAAGGCGCGCCGGTTGTGACACAGATTGAAAGTGAAGATGAATACAGAGAGGCTTCGGAGATTTTCGAGGCTATGACGAAAAATATTGACCTTACGGAGGATGAGACATGAAAATCAGAGTGAAGAAACTGACCGAGACCGCCAAGATGCCGACGCGCGGAAGCGCGTCGGCTGCGGGTTACGATCTCTATGCCGACGTGGAAACTCCGGTGGAAATTGAGCCTCACGCAACGGTTATGGTTAGCACAGGCTTGTCGATGGAGATTCCGGAAGGCTATTTCGGAGCCATTTTCGCCAGAAGCGGACTTGCTGCAAAGGAATCTCTCCGACCGGCGAACTGTGTCGGTGTCGTTGATGCGGATTACCGGGGGCCCTTTATGATCGCAGTTCACAATGACGGGGAGACAGCCCGACGCGTGACTCCGGGAGAGCGGATTGCGCAGCTTGTGATCCTTCCCTTCCTTCCCGCCGAGTTTGAGGAGGTGGAACAGCTCGGCGAGACGGAACGGGGAGAAGGGGGCTTTGGAAGCACCGGTAAATCCTGATCTTATTTATCCGCGAAGGGATCCTTTGATATCCGACCAGTTTTCTTCCGCGTATTTCAGAAGCTGCTCAGCCTGTGACAGAGACATCTCCGGGTAATAGAACATGATGGATGAGGAGCCGTATTTACGGACAATTCTGTCACAGTTCCGGATCCAGTCGTCAAAGCCGCCGCTGTATACCTTGATCCACAGGGATTTGCCGGAGGCAATTACCTTGTCATAGATCTTGTCCCACTCTTCGTAAGTGCCGTCCGGACCGGTGTCTCCCGGTGTCCACTGAAGGGCATTGATGCCGGGAATTTCCATAAGATGATCGAGATGGCGGATGGCTCCGGGACCATCCAGATGATACATGGCATAGTCGAGCTTCTGCGTCTGTTTTTTCAGCGAATCCAGAACAAATTCATCAAAGAAGTCAACCGACATCATGGCCGAGGCGTCACACTGAAGTTTTGCCATTCTTCCCGGAGCCCAGATCTGGAAGCAGGAATAGGAATTGCCTCCGTCAGGGGTTCTGACGAGATCATAGAAACGGTCAAAAAACTCGAAATATGCGTCGGTCACCTGTCCGACCCGCTCCTCAATGGAGTCCGGGTCTTCAATCATATCCATCATGAGGGTCTGGGCGCCCCGGAGAGAGGAAAGCACATCAACGTTTTCCATGAGATCCGGCATATCCAGGCAAAAATCATTGCCCGCGAATTTTCTGCAGCCTTCGACCACTTCGAGATGTCTGCGAAGCCATTTATTCTCCGGGTCAAATTTCAGCGGAGGAACATCTTCCCAGTCTTCATTTTCGTCAATGCAGGGCTTGAACCAGACCGTGTCCTCCTTGAATCCGATATCAGAACCGAGATAAGCCGCGACGGAGCCTGGTCCGAAGTTGGTCTCCATGTTCGGAAATGCTTCTCCGAGGAACAGATGCTTTTCGCAGAAGTCGCGGTACCGGAGAACCATGCGCTCCGGGTTCATGTATTTGTCCTCCATATCTTTCCATTTGAGATTCTCAGGAAGATCATAATACAGGCCCTGGCAGAAGACCTGATCCATTCCTCCCTCGTGCGGCTGACCATCGGACAGGTGTTCAATCTCCGGTTTCCGCGCGACGATGTGCATCAGCGGTCTTCCGGTATTGCTCTGGTGCCACCAGCCGTCAAATTTCTTTTTGGTTTCATCCCAGTTGTCCTTGTATTGCATTGCATTCTCCTTTACTTTGCTTTTTTATGGATTGAAATAACAAATCTCTGAATTGGAGATCTTTTGTTTGCGGATTTATTTCAGGGCCTGTATATCAATCGATTATTCGAGGGTGTTGTTCCACGCCTGATTATTTGTGCGCTTCCTTTCGTATGTTATTCTTTCTCCGGTATATGGCTCAGTGACCGGCAAGAAGCTGAAAGATGTTCGGTGTGCTCTTCACCCCGGTAACGGAAGAGCTGCTCTCCGCCGCCGGCAAATACGAGGCGGATATTCCTGCCGGCGATGCCGCCCCTGAAACGGAAGGGTGATGGGCCAATGGAGAAGAGGCTCTCTTTTTCATCCCAGATAACGGGAATCTGCTGGAATGCTCCGCTTTCATAACCATATCCGTCGCCGTCATCCTCGTAGTACAGAATCCGGTGCACAGGGGAAATTTTCTGCCCAGGATGACGAAGCGGGTACAGATGAAATTCAAATGGCGTGTCGGGCACTTCTTCTGCATAGGTGAGGCCGGACTCCATCGGCAGGATGCTTCCCGCCCTCACAAACACAGGGATGTGATCCAGAGAAACCGTGAGCGTCAGTGTCTGTCCGCCTTCATAATAGTTGTCCGTGTAGAAGTCATACCATCCGGTTCCCTCCGGCAGGTAGACCGTCCAGGTTTTCGGGGCGTTGAGCTGTTCGCCGCCTCTGCCGTAATACATGGGATCGGTTATCGGACAAATCAGCAGGCTTTCCCCGAACATGTACTCGGAATCAAGCGAAGCTGCCTTGCTGTCATTGGGAAAATCAAAGAGCAGGCTCCGGACCATGGTGCTGTTCTGCTGTACGACCGCGCCTGCCATGGAATAAATATAGGGCATGAGGCGATATCTTGTGCGGATCGTTTTTTCCAGTGCATCGTAAAAAGGATCACCGGGCTTTCCGAAGTTCCAGATTTCACGCGGCACATCGGTTCCATGGGAGCGGAACACCGGGAGGAAGGAGCCGAATTCAAACCAGCGGACATACAGTTCCCTGTAGCCCGGGTCCTTGAGCCCGTTTTCGTAGTCGCCGCGCCAGAACCATTTCATTGAAGGATCCCCGCTGCACTCACAGCCGCGTGCAGCCCAGTTTTCATGTACGACGAAAAATCCTCCGATGTCGAAGGTCCAGTAAGGCATGCCGCTCATCGCCATGTTGAGCGCCTCGGGGAGCTGCTTTTTCAGCACATCCCATCTTGCGGAGATGTCGCCGGACCAGAGAACCGTTCCGTATTTCTGGCTTCCGGCATATCCGGAGCGGGTGAGGTTCAGGACTCTGCGGTTCGGATCCGCCTTTCTCTGGTTTTCAAAAATGCCTCTGGCATGGGCGAGAGCATAGAGATTGGCCCGGTCTGCGCCGAGGAATTTCTTGTGTTCTCCGCCGACAAGAAGAAACCGCTCCCACGGTTCCCTCTCATACTCTCCGTTCCAGTCCGGACCGGAAAAGGGCTCTGTGGAGTCACACCACCAGGAATCAAAGCCACCGGAGAAAAGCTCACGGCTGCACTGCTTCCAGTACAGCTCTCTGGCTTTTTCGTCAAAAGCGTCATAGGTCGCCAGGTCATTGAGAAGGAAGCCCGCGTCGGACATCTCGCAATAGTCTTTCGTTCCGTAATTCATATTCGGCCAGACAGACACCATGGTGTGGACATGGAGTCCGTGAATTCTGTCGATTGCCGACCGGATATCCGGATAGCGTGTTTTGTCCAGAATCTTGCATCCCCAGTCATCTGCTGGCCAGGTCTTCCAGTCCTGCACGACGCAGTCGAGACCGACACCGATCCGGCGGTATTTTTCGGCGACTTCCACGAGTTCATCCTGCGTGGAATACTTTTCCCTGGACTGGATGTATCCGAAGGCCCACTTCGGGAGCATCGCCGCCTTTCCCGTCAGCTGGCGGAATCCATCAATGAGTGCATCTGCGCAGTCCCCGGAGATAAAATAATAGTCCAGCTGTTCCACAGTGTCGCAGAAGAGGTAGGAGCCGCGTTCATCGTCGTTAAAGGTCATGAGGCTTCCGCAGTCCGCGAGGATACCGTAGCCTCTGTCCGAGATCAGGAAAGGAACCGGAATGCGCATATTGTGCTGGTAGAGGTACTGGGTGTGGCCTCTGTAGTTGTAGATGCCCTCTTCCCCCTGTCCGAGTCCGTGGATCTGCTCTCCGGGTTGGAATCGGAAGGAAAGCTTCGCCCGATATGCTCTGTGGTCTTCAACCTCTCTCAGATTTTCAACAAAATTTCTTTCACCATCTACTGTTTTCACTCTGCGGATGACGGGCTTCTCTCCACAGGTGGAGTATTTCATGACGGGAATCCCGGTAAGTTCTTTCTCTCCTTCTTCCAGTAACTGAAAACCATCTTTTCTTCGAATCCAGACAAAACAGCCGTCTGCCCGCCTGATCCGGAGTGTGAGAAGGCTTGTGGAAATTTTCAGATCCCCATCCCGCACCTCCAGCGCGAGCGGATATGCGGACTCGTTGTGCCTGATCTGAAGAGGAGACACGGAAGCCTCCTGCTCCCTTCCGGTATAGACGCAGCGTATAATATTTTCCGCCTCTGCAGAGACGAGAAGCAGTCCCCGGTCTGTCCGGATCCGGATCTTGTTATCGCTGATTTTCTGACAATCTTGTATCTTCATTATGGATTTTCTCTTTCCATATCTTGTTCATAAATGTCCATGCCCCGCAGGCGGGGCTCCGCCTATTGTATAAGCTTCGGATTGCTCCGTGATCGAATTACAACTACATTTTATAAAAAAGTACCAAAAACTGCCATGCACCGGTTTGTCCGTTTTATGTACTTTTTTTCTGTATAAGTCCAGCCGCAATGTTCTTGGCCCAAGGGGAGTTTGCTCACAAGTGGGCAAGAACATAAGTGACACGTTGGCTTATACACATCGTGGCGTCTCGCCGACGGGGCATGAACATAAAAATCCCCTGCCATACCTTCTGGTGTATGGCAGGGGATTTCCCATATAAATATGTATACTGCTGATTATGCTGATTATTCGTTGATCGCCTTTGCGTCTTTCGGGCAGTCCTTGATGGAGAAGCTCAGCCTTCCCATGCGATCCTTTCCAAGGCAGACAACCTTTACAACATCGCCGAGGGTGAGGACATCCTCCACGTGATTGATACGCTGCTTTGCAATCTTGGAAATGTGAACCATTCCCTCCTTGCCGGGAGCAAACTCAAGGAATGCACCGAACTCCTTGATGCTGATAACCTTTCCTTTCAAAACCTGATCCTTTTCGAAATCGGTGGTGATGACCTCGATGTATTTCTCGGCTTCATCCATCTTCGCGCGGTCCGTTCCGCAGATGGAGACGGATCCGTCTTCGTCGATATCGATCTTTACACCCGTGCGGGCGATGATCTCATTGATATTCTTTCCCTGTTTGCCGACTACATCACCGATCTTGTCAGGATCAATCTTGATCTGCTCGATCTTCGGCGCGTACTCGTTGACGGTTGGACGCGGTCCGGCGATTGCCTTCTCCATTACCTCGGTCAGAATATACTCTCTGGCTTCCTTGCATCTGGAAATGGCTTCCTCCACGATCTGACGGGTAAGGCCGTGGATCTTGATATCCA
>DGTF01000013.1:28958-64134 GCA_002394235.1 Eubacterium sp. UBA4343
CCGAAGAAGTCTTCAAGACCCTGAATGTCTGTGAGCACGATATAATCGTCGTCGGTATCTCCGGTAACAAGACCGCAGGAAATTCCGGCAACCGGCTTCTTAATCGGCACGCCGGCAGCCATCAGTGCCATGGAAGAAGCACAGACGGAAGCCTGTGAGGTGGAACCGTTAGACTCAAAGGTTTCGGATACGGCACGGATTGCGTATGGGAATTCCTCTTCCGAAGGCATAACCGGAAGGAGGGCTCTCTCTGCAAGAGCGCCATGACCGATTTCGCGGCGCCCCGGTCCTCTGGACGGCTTTGTCTCACCGACAGAGTAGCTCGGGAAGTTGTACTGATGCATGTAGCGCTTCTTTGTGATATAGGGATCAAGTCCCTCTACCTTCTGCGCCTCGGAAAGAGGAGCGAGAGTCACAACGTCGCAGATCTGTGTCTGTCCGCGGGTGAACATCGCGGAGCCGTGTACACGGGGGATGACATCCACCTCGGCTGCAAGCGGACGGATCTGGCGGATCTGGCGTCCGTCCGGTCTCTTATGTTCCTTCAGAATCATGCGGCGGACAGTCTTCTTCTGATACTGGTAGATGGCATCGGGCAGAAGGGCAAGCCAGTCTTCGTTGTCCGCGAATTTCTCTTTCAGTCTGTCTGTGATCGCGGCGATGTTGTTCTCTCTGGTCTGCTTGTCATCCGTGAACACGGCAACTTCCATCTCAGAATCCGGAACCTCCTCGCGGATCGCGGCAAAAAGCTCCTCCGGAACCGCGCAGCTCTCGTAGGTGTGTTTCGGTTTTCCGCACTCTGCCACGATATGATCAAAGAAAGCAATAACCTTTTTATTTGTCTCATCGGCAAGATAAATGGCCTCGATCATCTTCTGCTCCGGAATTTCCTGCGCGCCGGCTTCGATCATGATGACCTTTTCTCTTGTAGAGGCAACGGTCAGTGCAAGCGTTGACTCGGCCTTCTTCTCATAACCCGGGTTGATGACAAATTCGCCGTTGATCATTCCAATCTGTGTGGCGGCGCAGGGACCGTCAAAAGGAATATCGGAAATGGATGTGGCGAGAGACGCGCCGAGCATGGCGACAACTTCCGGGTCACATTCCGGATCAACGGACATCACCATATTATTCAGAGTGACATCATTTCTGTAATCCTTCGGGAAAAGAGGCCTCATCGGACGGTCGATAACACGGGATGTGAGTACGGCATGCTCGGAAGCTTTTCCCTCTCTCTTATTGAAGCCGCCCGGGAATTTGCCGACCGAGTACATTTTCTCCTCGAATTCAACGGAAAGCGGGAAAAAATCGATTCCCTCCCGTGGCTCTTTGGAAGCGGTTGCGGTGCACAGAAGCGTGGTGTCACCATAATGGATGAACGCGCATCCGTTTGCCTGCTTGCCTACTCTCCCGATATCTACGGAAAGTTTTCTTCCAGCCAGGTCCATTTCATAGGTCTTGTAGTTGTTCTCAAGTCTGGTTGAGAATGTCTTGTTTTCTTCCATCTTTACTCCTTTACTTCTCGGCGAATGCCATTGTTCCGAACCGCCATGACCGTGCAGGCCATGCTACGGCGTCGGATGTTACTCTTTGAAAACGGACGGATCCTTGTGCGGAACATCTGTCCCGGTTTCCGAAAAACGAGATGAGTCACGCTTCGCGCTCGGCTGCGGCTCATTGCTTGTAAACACGGAAACAGGGCGGATAGGTGAGTCCTACCCGCCCTGAAAGCGATTCGATTACTTACGAAGTCCCAGCTTCTCGATCAGAGCACGATATCTCTCGATATCTGTCTTCTTGAGGTAATCAAGAAGTCCACGTCTCTTACCTACCATCTTCAGAAGACCGCGTCTGGAATGGTGATCCTTGTGGTTTGTCTTCAGATGCTCTGTGAGCTCTTTGATTCTCTCGGTAAGGATTGCAACCTGTACCTCGGGTGAACCGGTGTCGCCCTCTGTTCTTGCATACTCTTTGATAATCTGCTGTTTGAGTTCTTTTGTAATCATTTCATTTTCCTCCTGAATATTTCTAATCGCCTGTGATTAAGATCTGGTCGGAGTTTCCGGGATCTGAATCAAGGTTAAAACTCATGCCCACTCAATATAGCATAGCGTATAGAAAAAGTAAATGATTTTCTTTATCCGGATCTTTCGGATTTTTCGGATTTTCTTTATCCGGATTTTTCGGAACGGAGCTGCTCGAAGAAGGTGCTGATGAGATGACTGCATTCTTTCTCAAGAATTCCCCGCGTAATCTTCACCTGATGGTTAAATGCGGGTACCTGCATGAGGTTCAGAACGGATCCGGCACAGCCCGCTTTCGGATTCATGCAGCCGATGACGACCTCATCGATTCTGGACTGGACGATGGCACCCGCGCACATCTGGCAGGGCTCAAGAGTTACATACAGGGTGCAGCCCTCGAGTCTCCAGTCGCCGAGAGCATGGCTGGCCTCCCGGATGGCGTTCAGCTCTGCGTGAGACAGTGTGTTCGCATCAGTGTTGCGCCGGTTGTATCCGCGAGCGATGATTGTGCCTTGCTTTACAATGACGCACCCGATGGGGACCTCTCTGAGGGCGGCTGCCTTCTGCGCTTCCTCGAGGGCAGTTCTCATGTATTTTTCATGCATGGACCGGATTACGGCATTTTTTTGTTCTGCTTCTCTTCGGGCGCTGTCTTCCCGTGCCTTTTTCCGCCGCATTCTCTGCTCCCACTTGATCTGCTTGGCGGCGCGGTCTGCCGCGCGCCGGTCCTCTTTAAGTTGGGCCCGGCCGGTCTCTATATTATTGTTATTATTATTTAAGAGGAAAATATCCTCCCCGGCAGCCGGGAAGGCCTTTTGTTCTGCCGTGGAGGATATTTCGATTTTTCTTTTCTTGTCATTCATAATGTGGTGCCCTGTCAGCAGGATATGCTGTGCTTAACGCTCGATATGCCTGGCTGACGGCTTTATCCTGCTTTTGCTCTCAGAATTTCTGTGGTCAGATACCGAGCATCATCTTGTCATTTGCAAATTCGTTGCCGGATACCTCCTCGAATTTATCGAGAAGCTGCGAAACCGTCAGATTTTTCTTCTCTTCTCCGGACACATCGTAGATGATATTTCCCTCGTGCATCATGATCAGACGATTTCCGTGGGTGATGGCGTCCTTCATGTTGTGGGTGATCATCAGTGCTGTGAGATGATCGCGGTTGATGATCTTTTCTGTCGCATTGAGAACCTTCTCGGCTGTCTTCGGGTCAAGAGCGGCTGTGTGCTCATCGAGAAGCAGCAGCTTCGGCTTCTGCAGGGTTGCCATGAGCAGGGTAAGAGCCTGCCGCTGGCCGCCTGACAGGAGACCAACCTTAGCTGTGAGTCTGTCTTCGAGGCCGAGGTTCAGAATCTTGAGCTGCTCGCGGTATTCGTTTCTTTCCGTGGCGGTTACACCCCATCGAAGACCTCTTCTGGCACCCCGGCGTCTGGCCAGTGCAAGATTCTCGTCAATCTGCATAGTTGCGGCAGTTCCTGTCATGGGATCCTGGAAGACCCGGCCGATGAGGCTGGCGCGCCTGTAATCCGGGAACCCCGTCACATTCTGTCCGTCAATCGTGATGGATCCGGTATCTACCGGCCATACACCGGCAATGGCATTCAGAAGAGTGGATTTTCCGGCACCGTTGCCGCCGATAACGGTCACGAAATCGCCGTCATTGAGCGTGAGGCTGACACCTCTCAGGGCCTTCTTCTCATTTATGGTTCCGGGGTTAAATGTTTTGCTGATGTTTTTGACTTCTAACATTTACCTTCCCTCCGATCTCGAGTTTTTTCCGGCACGGCTGAAGGAGCTTTTTGCCTGTCCCTTCAGATATGGCACTGCAAGGAAGACGGCGACGATGATGGCGGTGAAAAGCTTCATCAGGTTAGAGTCGATCTTCAGCCACAGAACCAGAGTGTATACCAGATAGTAGATGATGCCGCCGACAATTACAAAAACCAGGCGGCCGAAGAAATTCAGCTTTTTGTGGAGGATCGCTTCTCCGAGCACTTCTCCGATGATGACAGCTGCAAGTCCGATGACGATGGATCCGCGTCCGCTGTTGACATCTGCAAAGCCGGAATACTGAGCGGCAAGGCCGCCGGCAACGGCTACGATTCCGTTGGAAATCGCGAGGCCGAGAACCTTCATAATATTGATGTTGATGCCCTGTGCCTTTGCCATCTGCTGGTTGCAGCCGGTTGCCCGGATCGCCGATCCGAGCTCGGTTCCAAAGAAGAGATAGAGAATGACTATGAGGGCAATCGCAAAAATGCCGCCCACCAGAATAGCATTTGGTACATTTCTGCCGGATATGATCAGGTTATATTTGTCAACACTAACAGCCTGGTTGGCTTTCATCATCATGATTACGAGGTTTATAGAGTACAGACCGTACTGTGTCAGAATGCCTGCGAGAATGGCAGGAATTCCAAATACCGTGTGAAGGAGGCCGGTGACCGATCCTGCGATCAGACCCGCGATAAATGCGATTACAAGTGCCGCCCACGGGTTCCAGCCCGCGAGGATCAGCATTACCGTTACAGCTGCCCCGGTCGAAAAGGTTCCGTCAACGGAAAGGTCTGCGATATCGAGCAGACGGAAAGTAATGTAGACGCCGAGAGCCATGATGCCCCAGATAAGGCCCTGTGCAATGCCTGAGGGGAATCTGCCCAGCAGATCCATCGGGTTCAGCGATGCGAAATATGCCTCCATAGATAATTGTTCCTCCTGGTTTTCGTTTTCTCTGTTGTTGTTTTTCTGGCGAAGGTGTGTCCGGAGATCTGTCGGATGGCCGGATTATATGTGCTGCGCTTCGCGGCAGGCGGCCTGTCTGCGTTTTCGAAGAGCTTATACAGTAAACCTCATACGATAAGTCGTGCCACATACTGTATAAGTCCCCGCGTCACTTCGCTGCTTCGCAGCTTTCGTGCCGCTAACAGGTGACCGACTTCGTCGGTCTGTCGCGGCGTTCGCCCCACCGCTTCACACTTTGTGTGAGCGGATGTGGCTCACTGCCCGCGCATATTCGCATTCCCGCGTTGCTTCGCACCGCTCCATGCTCATACCTGTTGTCGTCGCTAATGTTCTTGCCCACTGGTGAGCAAGCTCCCCGTGGGCCAAGAACATTGCGACTGGACTTATACAGTAAAAGCCCCACCATGTGCTCTTCACACCCTGGTGGGGAAACATTGATGGATCTGTTTCACGAACACGTTGAATAGTATATCACACATTGACAGCTGGTGTCATAAATGATTGATTTTCGCGCGTGAAATCATGGAATGTTATTCGCTGTCGGAGCTGTCGGACTCATATGCGGTGTATCCGTCCGGTACGGTGATGCCGAGCTTTTCGCAGATTTCCGGGTTGTACTCCTTCACAGGGTTGTCATAGTACTGAATTGGCATCTCAGAGATGTCTGCCTCTCCCTTCAGGATCTGTGCTGCCATCTTTCCGGTCGTCTGACCAAGACCGTAGTAATCGATGGAAAGTGTGGCAACTCCGCATCCGGCCATGATACCCTCTTCACCAACAATGATCGGAACCTTTGCCGGAAGGGCCACATTGTTGATAGCCTCGGTGCAGGAAGCCGCTGTGTTGTCGGTCGGGATGTAGAGAACATCACTGTTGTTGCATGCCTCTCCGGTGACGGAGGCTACATCGTTGGAGTCAGAGAAGGTGTAGACATTTACGGTGAGTCCTGCGTCTTCCAGATAGCCCTTCACCTGATCTGCCTGATATTTGGAGTTCGGTTCAGCCGAGCAGTACAGGATGCCGACATTTTTTGCATCTGGGAAAAGCTCGGTAACCATGTCCGCCTGCTGATCAAGCGGAGGAAGGTCGGATGTTCCGGAGATGTTGCCGCCGACCGTTCCGTTGAAGTCGTCGATATCAAGCGCAACGCCGTAGTCTGTAATGGAAGTCCCGAGGATCGGGATTGTGCTTGTCGCTGCAGCCGCAGACTGAAGAGCCGCGGTAGCGTTTGCCAGAATCAGATCTACATTTTCGGATACAAGATTCGTACAGATCTGTGTCGCGGTTGCGGCATCGCCTGCCGCATTCTGTTCATCGAAAGTTACGTTGTCTTCTCCGAGCTCAGATTTAAGTTCATCCTCAAATCCCTTTGTCGCGGCGTCAAGAGCCGGGTGCTGTACGAGCTGGCAGATACCGATCGTATATTTGCCGGATGTTTTTGCGGCCGATGCGGAAGCAGCGGTTACCGACGCTGAAGCGGAAGAATCCGCGGATGACGCCGCGGAAGAAGATGTAGAGTTGCTTCCACAGCCGGCGAATAGTGCTCCTGCCATGACAGCTGAAAGGCAGACGGATGTGATTTTCTTTAATTTCATTTCTTGTCCTCCCTGAATCTTACTGGATTGATGCTGCATTTTGCTGGATCATACAGAACGCTTTAACGCTTAAAAGCGTTACACGTTGCTGCATTAAAGTATTTAAAAGATAATTTACCACATACCGGGGTGGCCGTCAATCAGAAGCTTGTAAAATATGCAGGGTTTGCGGATTCTCCGTGATTGCCTGTAATATTGATGGCAGAGCAGGGAGTTCTCGGCTTAATGTCAGATCGCGAAATGGGAGTGGAGGACTTCTGCTACTGCGTCGCTGTCATAGCGGCCGGCTACGTAGTCGGCCGCTCTTCTGCATCGCTCGGTTCCGTTTTCCATGGCAATTCCGGTACCGGCGGAGGTTAAAAGATCGATATCGTTGTCTGCATCTCCGAAGGCGACGATATCTTCCTTTCGTATTTTCAACTGTGAGGACAGGAATCGGAGCGCTGCTCCCTTACCCGCCTCCGGGGAGGAATTTTCAACACGGTTTGATACGGAAGAGGTGGTATAGACATTCGGGAGCGTGCTGCTGATTTTGCTGCGCAGCTGCGAGCAGAGTGCATGGTCACCGACGACAAGATCAAGTCCGTCAAGTTCTTTTCTGTGCTGATAGATAAAACCACGGATATCATCCTTCATGACACGGGTTGTCCGCACATAACTGACATATGCTGAAGACGCTCCGAAGTGTCCGGGTTCGTTGACGTAGGCGGTACAGGCATAGGCGACGCCGTTGATAAAGGCTTCATAAGAAAGCGGAAAGCGTTCTGAAGGATATGCCGCAGTAAGCTCAAGCAGGTCGAGTACAGCCTTTTCAGACAGGGGATGGTGGAAGATGCGCTTCGAAGAGAACAGTCGGCGTCGGAAACTGTCAGAATAGTTTTGAGGATTGCGGGCCAGAATACGCTGAAAGTCTGAATGCGGATTTGTGTAAAAATTCTCGCATATATCTGAATGGGAGCCGGGGAGTATCCGTGCAGGTTCTGAGGAACCTCCGGATGAGGCATCTGCACCGGATGAGGTATCTGCATCGCATGAGGCATCTGCATCAGAAGGAATCCGATAGATTGCTGCTCCGTTCGAGGTGATGGCGTAACGGACTCCGGGGATTCGGAACACGGACTCCGGAAGTGAGGTCAGTACTCTCCCGCTTGCGACGACGACCTCGATGCCTGACGCAGCGGCCCGGGTCAGAACCATGCGGCTGCGTTCGCTGATGGTCCGGGAATTCAGAAGCAGTGTGCCATCGAGATCTGAAGCGATCATTTTAATCATAAAGAAAGAATCCTTTCTGCCCGAAGTCATAATAATAAAGCCTGCAGTCGGCGGGCGGCGCTGATCTGGAAATCCGGCAGGAACGGCCGATACAGAGGCAAAGGGTGCGGCAGTTGTCAGCGCGGGGATAGAGAAAGACACAGTCGAGCTCGGGATTCTGGTAGAAAAACGGAGCCTTGGGGTCACCGCCGGCATATGCTGCTCCTGTATTTACCGCGAAGGAGGAAAAGGTGCCGTCAATTCCGGTGCCGGTGTATTTGACGTAGGCTTCTTTTGCGGTCCATATCTGAAAAAAACGGCGAATGGTTTCTGTGTCTGTCTGTGTGGACAGAATAAAAGAACTCTCTGCAGGGTGGAAATATCGGGACGCGAGCTTCCGACAGCGGGCGGCGTCATCTGGCGGGCAGGATAGTCTTCGTACCCGGTTTTCCTGAAGATCAATGCCGATTCTCTGATTCGAGACAGCGACAATCCAACATGAGCCACTATCAGTTATAGATATTTCCGGAACAGACGGATCCTCTTCTGCTGTTTTTCCGTTTCGGACCAGATATGGGCGCCCCTTATTTGTCCTGCAAATCTGAAGAGATGCGGTCAGGCTGGCCGGAGAGTCGTATGTAAAAGAACGGACCGCAGTCCGGATACGCTCTTCTTTCTGGATGGGGCAATTGGTTTCAAATATATACAGACGAATGGGCATAGAATGTCTCCTGTATGCGTTTTCGAAGAGCTGTTGAGACTACGATACTGTATAAAGCCAGCTGCTCCGTTGCTTCGCAACTCTCGCAGCTGCCACATGTATTCGCATTCTCGCGGTGTTTCACACCGCTCCATGCTCATACATGTTAGCGCCGTTCAAGCATGCAGTTTTCTGTGCATGCTTCGCATGCCCCAAAACTGCCCGCTTGACGACGACTTTATACAGTACATTGTAGCACTTTTTTTGATAAAAGGTTAACATGCGGGGAAAAGTATGTTACAGTAATTCTGCGCTATATTTGGATTGACCAAAACAGCAGCAAGGAGGAAAAAAATGAATACAGCAGCAGTAACAAAGGATTCTGTAAACAAACCAAGGAGTAGGGTTCAGCGTATGACCATTCTTGCGATCCTGGCGGCGATTGTAATTATCCTGCAGGTAGCAGTGAGCATACCGCTCGGACCATTCACCATCACATTGACACTGGTTCCGATTATTATCGGAGCGGTTCTTGATGGCCCGGCAGGCGGAGCGTTTCTGGGAGCAGTATTCGGGGCCGTGGTATCGATTCAGGTCATCACCGGAGCGGCTGGCGCTTTTTCGACAATGATGCTTGAATACCAGCCGGTGGCTACGATTCTCGTCTGCATTCTGAAGGGAACCTTTGCCGGTCTCGTGAGCGGACTGTTTTTCCGTCTGTTCTCCAGAATCAATTTCTACACGGGAGTTGTCCTGGCGGCGATTATCGCACCGATCGTGAACACCGGAATTTTCAGCGTCACCGCTCTTACAATTTTCCGCGGGCTGATTGCAGGTGCGCTCGGAACAGACCAGAATCTGCTCGGCGTTTTTCTGACAACCTTCATCGGATTGAACTTCGTGGTTGAGTTCATAATCAATGTTGCACTCACTCCGGTAATCGTCCGCATTCTCCGGATTGTGAAGAAGGACAGAAGCTGAGCGTAAACGGGGGAATACAGATGATTCTTGCAATCGACATCGGAAATACACACATGGTTCTCGGCTGTATCCGTGAGTCGGATAATAAGGTGATTCGTCACATTCAGATGAGTACCAACAAAATCGAGACCTACCATGAGTATGCAGCAGAAATCAGCAGAATACTTGTGTTGGAGAAAATAGACCCGAAGGAATTCCGGGGATGTCTGATTTCTTCGGTTGTGCCGTCCGTCACTCATGTGGTGGCGGAGGCGGTAAGGCTCCTGACCGGTGAGAATGCGCAGATCCTCGGAGAAGGCGTTGAGGTCGGTCTGGAACTCGATATGAACGGAATTCCCACGTCGGCAATCGCAGGCGATCTGCTGGCAACCGCTGTCGCTGCAAAGGCGGAATATCCGATGCCGGCACTGATCATCGATATGGGAACGGCGACTACGATGACCGCTCTTTCGTCCAGGGGAGTTTATCTGGGAGGCTGCATCCTTCCCGGACCCGGAACTGCCCTGAAGGGCCTGATTGCGGATACTTCTCTTCTGCCCGCCGTTGATTTTATAGCGCCGGACCGGGCAATCGCGAAAGATACGGTGAACGCGATCCGCAGCGGAATCGTCTACGGATCTGCCGGACAGATTGACGGTCTTCTGGACCGGTTCACGAAAGAGCTTTCTGATATTGAGGGAAGAGAGGTTTCTCCTACATGTCTTGCCACCGGCGGTATGGGACGTCTGATCGCACCGTTCTGCCGTCATTCGATCATCGTAGACAATGAACTGCTTCTTAAAGGACTGGGAATTATCTGGAAACTGAATCAGAATTAAACGAAAAATCCCGATGAACTGAATCAGAACGAAAAATTTCGATGAAGGGTTAGAATATCGGGGAAAGGATAGAGCCGGGAAAGGCGGCACCTCCATGGTGCCGCCTTTCCCGGCTTTGTAATCCTTATCAAGATATAATCGTCTGCGCTAACAACCTGTAATAATCTGCACGATCAGGCTGTAACAGTCTACGCACTGTCATCTGGCGATGGCAGCGTTTGCAGGCGTTTTTTTACATCCACTTGAAGTTATTCTGCGGTTATTCTACGGTTACGGATTTCGCAAGATTTCTCGGCTTGTCAACATCGAGGCCCTTTGCGACACTGATATAATAGCCCAGAAGCTGAAGCGGAATTACGGCAAGGCTTGCTTCGAAAGCCGGTTCCGTCTTCGGAACGTATACGACAAAGTTCGCGACGTCCTCGATGCTGTAATTTCCGTTGGTGGTAAGCCCCATGAGATAAGCACCTCTGCTCTTGACTTCAACCATATTGCTGCGGGTCTTCTCATAGAGGTCCTGCTGTGTGCAGACACCGACCACAAGAGTCCCGTCTTCGATCAGGCTGATTGTTCCGTGTTTCAGTTCGCCTGCAGCATATGCCTCGGAGTGAATATAGCTGATCTCCTTCATCTTAAGGCTGCCTTCCATACAGATCGCGTAGTCAATGCCACGGCCGATGAAGAAGACATCGTGGGCGCTGGCATATTTTGCCGCGAACCACTGGATGCGCTCTTTGTCCTCAAGCTCCTTTTCGATGTGATCCGGGAGCGCCAGAAGGGCGTCGATATACTGTGCTTCCCGTTCCTCAGAGATAGAGCCCTGTGCGGTACCGATTGCAATGCCGAGGAGGTAGCTGGCAATAAGCTGACAGCTGTATGCCTTTGTAGTGGCAACTGCGATTTCCGGTCCGGCGTAGGTGTACATAACGTGATCGGCTTCACGTGCGATCGACGATCCGACAACATTGACAATGGCGAGAACCGGAATATTCCGATCTTTGGCCAGGCGAAGTGCAGCCAGTGAATCGGCGGTTTCTCCCGATTGGGAGATGATAATAACGAGAGAATGTTCCTTCTGAAGCTTGGGGTTCCGGTAACGGAATTCCGAGGCGAAGTCAACCTCTACGCATATGTCAGTCATCTTCTCGAGCGCGTATTTCGCGACCATTCCGACATGGTAGGCAGAACCGCAGGCCACAATGTATACGCGGGTGAGATCCGCAAGCTGTCCTTCGGTCAGATGAAGTGCCTCGAGGTTTACATGGCCGTCCCTGAGATAGGCATTGACCGTGTCTCTGACCGCCTTTGGCTGTTCATGAATTTCCTTAATCATGAAATGCTCGTAGCCGCCCTTTTCCGCTGCCTCCGCATCCCATTCAATGGTCGTGAGTTCCTTCTGAATCTCGTCGCCGTCCAGATTATAGAAGGTGATTCCGTCTCTGGTAAGACGTCCGACCTCCATGTTTCCGATGTAATACACGCTCTTGGTATATTTGAGAATGGCGGGAACGTCGGAACCGAGGAAGGAGCCGTCCTTGTTGGTGCCGAGCACCATGGGACTGTCCTTCCGGGTTACATAGATTTCACCCGGATAGTCCTTGAACATGATGGCAAGAGCATACGAACCACGGATACGAACCTGCGCGTGGTTGATGGCGTCGATCGGAGTACCTTCGTACTTCTTGTAATAGTAGTCGATCAGCTTGATCGCAACCTCCGTATCGGTTTCGGAGTAGAAGGTGTAGTTATGGCGCAGAAGCTTCGCCTTGAGCTCCTGGAAATTCTCGATGATTCCGTTGTGAACGCCGACGACATTCATATCATCGCTGCAGTGAGGGTGGGCGTTAATCTCCGAGGGTTCGCCGTGGGTTGCCCACCTGGTGTGCCCGATTCCGCAGAAGCCCGGAACAGCAGCGCCGTTGTCGGTCTTGTCCTTCAGTTCGGAAAGACGGCCCTTAGCCTTGACGATAATTGTCTTGTCTCCATTTCGTACGGCGATTCCGGCGGAATCATATCCGCGATATTCCAACCGTGTCAGACCCTCAAGAAGGATCGGAGCCGCCTGGCGGTCGCCGGTATATCCTACTATTCCACACATGATAAATATCTCCTGTCTTTCTTTATATGAATCTGCATAAGGCGGAAGGGAACAGATCCTTCCGCCTGCATATAGTCTAACATACATCAGTACCCGGAGAAAATCAACCCGGGCGGCACGGACCGCCATATCTGAAGCGCCTGCCGGTTTGTGAATGCAGCAGAGCTGTGAAATGTCTGCCGGTTCGTGAATACAGCAGAGCTGTGAAATTAATGTCATGAACCGAGACAGCCGGCAGAGTTCTCAGGCCCCGTATTTTCTGCGGATGATGCAGGCTATTCTCTCACATTCATCTTCGCAGATCCGGTCGGTTTCTGCCTCTGCCATAATCCGGAGCAGTGGCTCCGTGCCGGACGGTCTCACCAGGATTCGCCCGTTGCCGTTAAGGCTCCGGTTCGCCTGGTCAATGGCATCCTGTACCTCCGGATCGTCCATAACCTGATTCTTGTCGGTAACCCTCACATTTACCAGAAGCTGCGGGTAGATCTTCAGTCCTTCACAGAGCTCATTGATCGTGCGGCCGGTCTCCTTCATGATCTTCAGAAGCGCGAGGGCGGTGACAAGTCCGTCGCCCGTTGTCTCGTATTCACTGAAGATGATATGACCGCTCTGTTCTCCGCCGACGATATAGCCGTTTTTCAGCATGCAGTCATAGACATACTTATCGCCGACGTCGGTTTTTTCCACATGAATGCCCTCACGCTCCATCGCTTTCCAGAGACCGAGGTTTGCCATGACAGTGGTGACGACGGTATTCCCCTTCAGCATTCCTTTGTCGCGATAATATTTGCCGCAGATATAAAGCACAAAGTCTCCGTCTACAAGTGCGCCGTCAGGCCGTACCGGGATCTGCCGGTCTGCGTCTCCGTCAAAGGTGAGGCCGAGATCAAAGCTTCCTGTCTTCATAAATTCGCGGAAAGCATCCGGGTGGGTGCTGCCGCAGTTGTTGTTGATGTTAATACCGTTGGGCTTGTTGTTCATGACCGTGCAGGATGCGCCCAGACGGGTCAGAACCTTTTCTGCCGTATAGGTGCTGGATCCGTTTGCGCAGTCCATGGCAACACGCATTCCGGTGAGGTCTGTCGGGAATGTACGGCAGATAAAATCGATATAATGATCAATGCCCTGCGGGTAGGGAATTACACGTCCGATTTTTTCATCTGTCACAAAATGGATGGTCTCCTTGCCGTCGATATAATCCTCGATCAGAGCTTCCACCTCGCCCTGGAGCTTTATGCCGTCCTTTGAAAAAATTTTGATTCCGTTGTCATAGAACGGATTATGGGAGGCACTGATCATGGCGCCTACGGCAAAATCTTCATGAACCGTGAGGTAGCAGATCATCGGGGTCGGGCAGTATCCTGCCAGATATGCGTCGCATCCCTCGGAAGCAATGCCGGCAGCAAGTGCGTTCTCCAGCATATCAGAGGAAAGACGGGTGTCCTTTCCAATGATGATTTTGCTTCTGCCGTTCCTGCTGTAATAATAGCCGAGATATCTGCCGACCTCAAAAGCGCGGGATGCCGTGAGACCCTCGTTTGCCTTGCCGCGGATGCCGTCTGTACCGAAATATCTTCCCATTATCTCTTCTCCTCCGGGATAATTTTTCTGATTACTGTTCCGTTGTCCTTCCAGATGGAATTCTCAGGAAGAACTCCTCTGACACAGGAGGTCGGATAAATATTGCAGTTTCTTCCGATGACCGTGCCCGGATTGAGGACGCTGTTGCAGCCGACTTCCACATGATCTCCGAGCATGGCTCCGAATTTCTTGAGACCGGTCTCGATATTTTCATCCTGTCCGTGGACAACCACCGGGAGCTTGTCGGATTTGACGTTGCTGGTGATGGATCCTGCGCCCATATGGGAGAAATATCCGAGAATCGAGTCCCCGACGTAGTTGTAGTGCGGCGTCTGAACATGGTCGAAGAGAATGACATTTTTCAATTCAACCGAATTTCCGACTACGCAGTCAGCGCCGACAAGGGCGGAGCCACGGATAAAAGCACAGTGCCTGACCTCTGTGTTCGGTCCGATGATACACGGTGCGCCGAGGTAGGCAGACGGGAAAACCCGTGCTGTCCGATGAACCCAGACATGCTCGGAAACCTCTGTATATTCATTTTTGTCGAGATCCCTGCCAAGGGAGAGAATCAGGTCCTTAATTCCTGCAAGAGCCTCCCAGGGATAGGTGAAACGGCTGAGATAGTCCTTTGCAAGAGTGTGATCCAGATCATACAAATCTCTGATAGTGTACATATGATGCTCCTCTATATGTTGGAATAATATATAGTATATTACTATATCACAAAATGTAAGGAAGCGCTACTGCCCTGGTCTCGCCGTGATGCCGCGCACCGGTCAGTCTTCTTTAGTCTTCTTTCCTGTCGCAGCCTGTCAAGGTTAAGACGCCATTTTCGCATGTGATTTCGAACCACGCACAGTTTCCGACAGGATTCTCCCAGAAGGTCTTCAGGGGGTCTGCGTGAATGTGAACGAGAGCGGCACGGATCACGCCTCCGTGAGTGGATACCAGAATGCTTTCTGCCGGTTTTTCTCTTTTCAAATCCTCGAGAAAACTGCTCACCCGCTGGATCAGACGGATTCCGGTTTCCATGCCCGGACCGGGAATATAGTTGCCGAAGTCATGCAACATGGTGTGCAGAGTTTTGGGGTTCATCTTCTCCCACTTCTGTCCCTCAAACGGCCCGAAGCTGATCTCCTTCAGCCGGTCATCCATGGTCAGCCGCTCGGCCGGAAGACCTGTCGCAAACATGGCGGTTTCCACTGCGCGCTCCTGCGGGCTTGTGTATACGAGATCAAAATGCAGTCCCATTGTCCGGAATTCTTCCCGGACTTCCCTGGCCTGCCTCCTGCCTTTTTCGGTAAGAGCGGCATCCGGGGTGTTAATCTGACCCTGGAACCGGCCGCCGAGCGCGTTAATCCTGGTTTCGCCATGCCTCAGAAGATAGATTTTCATAATAGATCCTTTCGCTCGTGGATGGATATCGGAATAATGACCGGAATGATCTGGAGATCCCATCGGTAACTGCTGAAATGATCTGGAGATTCCGTCGGTAACAGCCGGAATCATCTTGAAAACCCGGCAGCAACAGCCGGAATCATCTTGAAATTGCAGTAACAGGTGCCGCAGGAGTCTGTTTTTAACGTTACAGGTCAATATGGTAGCCGGCATTTTCCAGCGCGTGGAGCGCTTTCTCAATGTTCTGCTTCTTGACCATGATATAATCTGTATTATAGGTAGAGACTACGAAAATACTGATGCTGTTCTCTGCGAGTATTTCCGAGATCTTTGCAAGGATACCGATCTGATTAAAATCAAGTTGTCCCTCGAATCTCATAGCCTTCCATCCGTAGTCGACATCGGTGGCGTTTTCCGGGATATATCTGGTCAGGCAGACCAGAGAATTCTCTTCATCGGTACGCTCCATGAAGCAGAAATTCTTTTCCAGGTTTGTCTCACTGAAATCCTTTACTTTGCAGACGGAAAATTCCTCGTCTATTACCTTGATATTCATATCATCCTCCGAAACATATTTGATATAGTTTACAGCAACCTGTCAGTTGAAACAGATACCCGTTATCAATGGGTCAGAAACTCACCCAGACGATCCTTCTCATTCCGGTAATCCTCAATTCCGAGATCATAGAGGCGGCGGTTTTCTTCCGGATCCATCGCGTAGGTACTCATCTCAAGATGCCTGCTCGGCGCGAATACAAAAGCCCTCCCCTCCTTCTCAAGCTCAAAAACTCTGCGGAAACGCTGCATATAGCTGATGTGCCTGTTGTTCAGCGCTTCCACGATTTTTGGATATTTCATAATACGCAGAGAGTAGAAAAACCGCATATGTTCTGGCTTTTTCTGAAAATCCCTGGGTTTTGAGAGAATGACAACGATCTTGTCACAGCCGCCCTGACGCAGAGCATGGTCGACAGGAATCGGGTCGGAGACGCCGCCGTCAAAATACGGAGTACCGTTGATAAAGCGGGGTCTGCATGCGGCAGGCAGGGCACAGGACGCCTTGATAATTTCATAGTTGTCCTGGGACATCTGCTTCCCGGAAAAATAGGCTGGAACGCCGGTGAGCGCATTGGTAGCGACGACTTCATATTCGGCCGGATTCGCCGAAAGTTTCGGATAATCGAGGGGATCGTCGCCGTCGTGGTTCGTCATTGTGCTGTATATAAAATCCAACCCGAAGAGATCACCTGTTTTCAGAAAACTGTTAAATCCAAAGTATTCTTTTCTCTTCAGATGTTCGGTGTAATAGCGAAGATTTCTCTCTCGCTGGCCTGCCAGAAAGGAGGCACAGTTCGCCGATCCAGCGGACACGCCGATCACATAATCGAAGCAGATCGTATCGTCCAGAAATTTATCCAGAATGCCGGCGCTATATGCGCATTTCATACCTCCGCCTTCGACTACAAGTCCGATTTTGCTCATTCTTTTGCCTCTTTCTGCTGGAAACGCAGCTGTAAGTGAAATAGTCCCTGCGGATGAAGCCACAGGTTCAGGTGAAATAGTCCCTGCGGATGAAGCCACGGGTTCAGGTGAAATCAGATGCAAAGCCCGATCACTGCGAGAACCAGAAAACAAACCATGAGACCAGCTGATACAATCAGAAGAATTCTCACCGGCAGCGCGTTATCGCAGTAACCGAGCTGAAGAGAATTGATCAGAATGATTCCCGCCAGAGAGGAAATTACAGAAGTGGCTCCGACTGCCCCGAACACAATTCTGGGTATCCGGGTATGGTCGATAAAAAAACCGAAAACAACGCCGATCAGTATCGCGGCTGCGATAATCAGTCCGACAAAAATTTTCTCAAGGTGGTAGAATTCGTCCGTATCATACATGTTTTCTCGGTTCTCCAGACTCATCATGATTGCTTTACATTTCCTCGTTTTCCATGAAAATACCCGAAAATCCGATACGACAGATTTCCGGGTAAGTAATATGCCGGTGTTGATTCATTATTTTATATCATACTGCATTAAACCGCTTAAATCAATAGGACTTTTAATGTGTGGGGCAGAGTTAGAATTTCAAGCGGCGTTTTTGTATTTTTTGATTAAAAAATACTTATCCATTACTCTTGCGAATGGGAACAAAAGTGTAAACACAAAACATTTCTATCCACCCGCTCTCACGAGCGGGAACACAACATCCCGGATCATTGCCGTTCCGGAATCCATATTTCTATCCACCCGCTCTCACGAGCGGGAACCGATTCCGCCACTCACGTAATAACCTTTCATCTTATTTCTATCCACCCGCTCTCACGAGCGGGAACCGATCCAGCCTGCGGAGCTGGAGCAACACTGGTATTTCTATCCACCCGCTCTCACGAGCGGGAACTTTGTAGCGTCAGAGTTGAGATATTGCCTTAAATTTCTATCCACCCGCTCTCACGAGCGGGAACATCGATGGCAAGCAGCACAAGGTTTTCAACTGATTTCTATCCACCCGCTCTCACGAGCGGGAACGATGCAGGTGCAGTTCCAAGGATCGCACCAAATTTCTATCCACCCGCTCTCACGAGCGGGAACTTTTGTAGCCTTTCTATAAGGTATTCCATAACATTTCTATCCACCCGCTCTCACGAGCGGGAACCTTTCGGAATTGCGGTCAACTTCGCTTTGATCGAATTTCTATCCACCCGCTCTCACGAGCGGGAACCTCAAGCGTGCGGAGGCGATCGGCAAGATCAGATTTCTATCCACCCGCTCTCACGAGCGGGAACTCCAGGACGCCCTATCTCGAGGAGCCGATGAAATTTCTATCCACCCGCTCTCACGAGCGGGAACTGTGTAGCCGTATTGGCTACAGTGACTATACTAATTTCTATCCACCCGCTCTCACGAGCGGGAACCAAGGGCGTCTGCATCATAAGGTGTAACATAACAATTTCTATCCACCCGCTCTCACGAGCGGGAACTCAAACACATTGATCGTGCTGTAGTCTTCCATATTTCTATCCACCCGCTCTCACGAGCGGGAACCCTGATCGTCCGGAAGCTGTTCGATCATGTCATTTCTATCCACCCGCTCTCACGAGCGGGAACAGAATGGCTGTCGAAAAGGCCAAGAACATGATATTTCTATCCACCCGCTCTCACGAGCGGGAACCCGTCGGTGATCATCGACACCAGAAGGATGGTATTTCTATCCACCCGCTCTCACGAGCGGGAACCGACACGGGGACGGTCGAGAGCGTGGAAAAATATTTCTATCCACCCGCTCTCACGAGCGGGAACGAAAGTTCGTGAATATTTCCAGGGGATCCAATATTTCTATCCACCCGCTCTCACGAGCGGGAACTCACAATACCGAATGCATTTCTTGTAGGTTATATTTCTATCCACCCGCTCTCACGAGCGGGAACTTTGCGTTCAAACCCAAATCGTTAAACCATGTATTTCTATCCACCCGCTCTCACGAGCGGGAACGGTGGAAGCCGGGAAGGATGCGGGAGCTGAAACATTTCTATCCACCCGCTCTCACGAGCGGGAACCATTGTCTATTGGCGATAACTCTTTGATATAACATTTCTATCCACCCGCTCTCACGAGCGGGAACAGCAATCAGAGAGTGCAACGAGAAAATTGAAAAATTTCTATCCACCCGCTCTCACGAGCGGGAACTCAGAAGTCTTTGCATTAGTTTCGGAAGTTTTATTTCTATCCACCCGCTCTCACGAGCGGGAACCCAAAGAAGACCGACTCCGTCCGCATCAAAGAATTTCTATCCACCCGCTCTCACGAGCGGGAACTTTGTTGACGGATTATTGGTTGGTGGGAACACGAATTTCTATCCACCCGCTCTCACGAGCGGGAACCTGGCGGAAAACTGGGAGAGGTCGTGAACATTGATTTCTATCCACCCGCTCTCACGAGCGGGAACAGTTTTGACACCTGCACCAGTGGCATTCCGGCTATTTCTATCCACCCGCTCTCACGAGCGGGAACAATCCGGGATCTGGAGATCGGATATGTTGACATTTCTATCCACCCGCTCTCACGAGCGGGAACAAAGAAGTCAACGAACAGCTAAAGACCGGATCATTTCTATCCACCCGCTCTCACGAGCGGGAACTGTTTTCACCACCCTTGTAAGTTATTCCGAGTTATTTCTATCCACCCGCTCTCACGAGCGGGAACCGTATGAGTTCTATGGTATGCATGTTCCAAAAATTTCTATCCACCCGCTCTCACGAGCGGGAACAACGGTTCTGTCAGGTCATGTGGATGTTTACGAATTTCTATCCACCCGCTCTCACGAGCGGGAACTTCTGTGTCATAACACGTTCTAAGCACATCAATATTTCTATCCACCCGCTCTCACGAGCGGGAACCTCAGCCCTTCGATTTTTATTGTAGAATCATATTTCTATCCACCCGCTCTCACGAGCGGGAACGATCTTGAAGAAGCCCGTTATGCGAATTTTTACATTTCTATCCACCCGCTCTCACGAGCGGGAACCATCACATGATGTGTCTCTGTTGGGAATGATCATTTCTATCCACCCGCTCTCACGAGCGGGAACCGTGCGATTGAGCCCTCCTGATCGGGGGTGAAATTTCTATCCACCCGCTCTCACGAGCGGGAACCGGTATCCGTGGATGGAACACACTTCAGGCCAAATTTCTATCCACCCGCTCTCACGAGCGGGAACCCTCTGGGTATGACGGTGCCCAGGGGGATTTTATATTTCTATCCACCCGCTCTCACGAGCGGGAACCGTGAAAGTCAAAGAGTACAAGGAGACAAAGGATTTCTATCCACCCGCTCTCACGAGCGGGAACCCTAGTGCCTTCTGGGCATCTTCCGGAATCTTGATTTCTATCCACCCGCTCTCACGAGCGGGAACCTCTGGGTATGACGGTGCCCAGGGGGATTTTATATTTCTATCCACCCGCTCTCACGAGCGGGAACCACCTTTTCGGCATCGGTGATATCGATTGGTAATTTCTATCCACCCGCTCTCACGAGCGGGAACGCTTATCAGAGCCACAGACATGGAGAATTTATATTTCTATCCACCCGCTCTCACGAGCGGGAACGGCAGATTTTTCCAAAATAATAATTGTCCAATATGCGTTTTTGTGCAAATCTGCCAAAAGCACAAGCGCTTATCAATTGGCGAGAACCTATTAACAAAAAATTATACAAATATTAAACGTTTTTTTATCTGCTTCTCACAAAATCAGCTTGTCAAATCATGTTTATTTAACGTTTACAGCATTATGGCTCCTGGTTCACTCAATTCTACGGCTTCTTTTTTGCCCAAAGTACGAACGTCATATTTTGTGTATTTTCCGAGTTTATATATCCTAACGGAATCATTAAGGGGATTGATCACAGAATTAAGTTGTAATTCAAGTTCTTTCATTCTGGAAGAATCTATATTCAACTCAAAAACAGAATTTTGCACCCTCTGGCCATATGATTGACAAATGTTGGCAACCTTTTGAAGCTTTTTCCCATTGTCGAGTTTAGTATCAATATCGTAAGTTAAAAGATAAAGCAACGGGAATCATCTCCAATCCGTAAAGGGAGGATATTCCGGAATATCTCCCCGTAAAAATTGGCCCAGTAATTGAGACTGCAAATATGGGAGAAGTTTGATAGGGACTTCTTTTCCCCATAATTTATACATTACTTTTTCCTCCTTATATTTTTCCCAATCTGTCAGAACTTTTTTCTTGCCATTAGGTGTCAAGGAATACATGCCTTCAAGCTCTTCAAAATCCTTACCTGAAATCTTCTTAAGATTGATTGATTTGATGATATAAGCATCTATCACCGGCGATCGAAATTCCTCAACCAGATCGCAGGCTAATGACGCTCTACCGGGATGAATTTCATGTAAATATCCAAGATATGGATCAAGTCCATAAGAACTTATCGCGGCTATACAATTTGTTGTTTCAATAGTATAAAGCAGGGAAAGTAGTGCATTAAAACGATTTTTGGGTGGCCTTCGAGATCTTTCCACAAACTTCATATCATCGCTGCATCCGTCAAGCAGTTGATCAAAAGTTGAAAAATATTTGGCTGCACATTCACCTTCTATTCCTCTAATCTGTTCTACTGAATTGCTATCCACAAGATTTTCTATTTCAGATGAAAGGAACGATCGTGTCTGCTCTATATCTGGATACTTGGAAGAGTACTTTGCAAGCAATGCCATCTGATTTATTGTTTTCCCTAGAACAATATTTTTTGCAATGCTAATCTTTGTTCCATTTGTAAATGCCTCATACTGTTTCATTCGAAGAGCAACGTTACCAATTTCGCTACCATAGAAGGTGCCCAAATATTTGCCATATGGGGAAAGGTATGAAATGCTGATCTTTGCTCTACTACAAGAAGAAAGCAGGTATGCAGAAATTGTAACATTGGCAATTATGATTATCTGTGACAATGAAACGAGGGGGATTCTGGTGATTAGTTTTTTGTTCTTTCCTATCTCGATAGAATCGTGATCTACATTAAGATAAAGGCCGTCCGTCATAATATAAAGCACTTTACCTATTACTATCATTTTTGCACCCCTTTGCCCATAATTTTTTCATATATGTATCCACTGCAATTTTTTTAGGAGAACATACATCAAAAAGGGCACATTTTTCACATCTTCGCTGGTATTTAACGGGAAAAATTTTATCCACTCTATTTCCGGAATACATTTTACCCAGATCATCCCTGATAGACGCTATTGTAATAGATGTTTGCTGCCGAAGATCATCGGACATTTCTATTTCAAGCCTATCTTTGGAGTCAACATAATATATCAATCCATAATCAATATGTGTGTTATACATTTCTTCCAGGCAAAAAACCTGACCACATAGCTGCTGTTCGAATTCGTTTTCATGACGTACCTTTCCATGTTTGAATTCTGCAGGCTTGATTGTATATACACCCTCTAGAAAATCGATAAATGCACCTTTCAACGGCTTCTCGTCAAACTCAACATTATCGCAAAAACCATAAATTCTATACTTTTTGCTCGCAACATATAATCTGGAAACCGTAATATGCGGTCCCCTTCTTGTTATATGTCGATCATCTACAATTCTGTGCTCGTATCTGCCCTCAACCATATCTGCAGATCGAATATCTACGCATTCTACATACCTGAGATAGAATCTTCTCTTGCAATAAGCATACTCACTTATCCATGAGATGGGTATTTCGCTCAGCTCTTCTTCCATAACTTTTACTTCAGCGTAATATTATCCAGGTTTAAATTTTCTATTGCATCTTTGCCCCATGATACATCATCATATGGATTGTCTTTGATTCCTGGCTCGACACCGGATGGTATGCCTGATACATTCAATGAAACATCATAGTCAGCGTAAGACCTGGGGATATCCACACCATCTTTTTTAGAAACACAAAGCAAATTAAACAATTTATGGGCACCACAGCATCCGAGCATAGCTTCTTTTTCTCTCTCTTCCGGTGCGTTATTTGCGTCGGAAACACCAACGTGTTTAAAAATGATAAGTGGTGATACCACGCTCATACCGGTTTTCGAGGAGGAAACGTCGTTATTATACATTTGAAGCAGAGCTTCAAATAAAACGTGTAAATCTTCTTCAGAAAAACCATTTTTTCTGGCAAGGTTTGCACTGACTGTTCCTTTTACAAGATAAAGTCCATATGGGATGAACTGTTTCGTACCCATGGTGCGCTTTTTATCAGAAGTCATCTTGGCGTCTGCCTTGTCAAATTCTTCTAAGGTATTATAGTTTCCTTCTGTATAATACATTCTTGTTACAGTAATATTTTGCGGATCGATAGGATCTATTGATTTTGCGAATGCAATTTGTACGCTTCCTCTGATTTGACCGGCATTTCTTCCTGTAGACAATACACCCCCAAAGGTACGTCCGTCCCAGTACTTCTGACAGAAGATCTCTGCAGGAGAAACATGGTTTCCTTTCTTCTGCTCATCTTCTGAGCGAATACAAGCCTCTAGGATTTCTCTGTTCATAGAGGTGCCATTCTTAGCAAAAATCTCCATTCCCGGTTTTCCATAATACGCATCCATAACATAGTTTCTGATTCTTCTTTTCAGTGCCGCATCGGTAATATATCCATAACCGGTATCCGGATCCTGTCGTGGGAGATTTCCCATGTCCGGATCGCCATTTGGATTGCAATTCTCTGCTTCAACCAACAGCATAAATTCATAACGATTTTTCAGTTCCATAGTTTAATAACCCTCCGTTTCTTCCTTTTCTGACTCTGCGGTTACCTGGCTGTTTTTCTTATAAAAGGCCTGCTTCTGTTGTGCGAACCCCAGATCGAAAGCCCCTTGTTCTATTACAGAAAGCCTTTCTGGAAAATAAGTACCTATTTTTTCTGAAATCTCGCCAAAGTCTTTTTCAAAAACTGATTTGTAATCTGTCAGCCGGTCTTCATAGACCTTTATATAATCATTCAGCATGGAAAAAGCCTTTGCCGGTCTCTTCTTAGCCTGCTTATAGAATCTCGACGAAAGCGTCCTGTTCACTTTCTTTCCAGACTGTTTTAAGGATTCTTCCTGCAGCTTGTCAATTACAGCAAGCCATCTGCCACACTGATAACCGATGCTGACATTGTCAGGTGTTAGTTCCCTTTCCATTTTATAGCCTCCATATCTTAATAAAAATATTTTTTCAATTTCAAGAATACAATTGGCATTTTCTTCGCTTATATGCTTATCTAATGAAACACTGACATCGGGATTAAAGCTAATAAATCTGGTATATTGCTCTGTCGCCATTCTGAAAAAGCGCTCCGGTATCTGGCTTCCGGTATACACTGCCTGAAGCAGTTTATATTTATCTTTATGGAACATCGAATACTTCCCATCTTTTCCACCATCTTTACTGCTTAATTTCAATGCATATAAGATCTCATAGATATTCAGAATTCTTCTGTTATAGTATTTGTATTTCTTATCATCATGATCATAAGATGACACGGTGAGTGAACTGTCATCATGCCAGTCTGTTAAATGCTGATTCAAGGCTTGATATGTATCGCTGAATTCATTTTCGTAAAGCATCCTGCCCTTACTGGGAAATGATATGCTTACAATATGATATTTGTAATTGTTGCGAAGTGTTGTTGGCTCCTGGCCATTTTCGGCAGCCAGGAGAAGCATTTTGTAATCTTCACCTCTCCTTCTCGCCAAAACCATCTTTTTATGAATTGTGGCCTTGGGATCTTTAGATGAGCCTTTCTTCTCTTCCCATTTTTGCCAGCGTGTGACCGTCCTTTTTATCACATCATCCTGAATTTCCGAATCATACCACCAGCATATGCCAAAGTCCGGATTGTACTGATCTGCCTCATTCAAAACATAATCAAGTCCGCTTATAATAATATTTGCCTCTTCTTCGCTCATAGGGCAATCTATTTGAGCACCATACGACTTGATGGCTGCTTTAGGCAAGTCGCCCGGACCTCTCAGAGAACTCGCATAGACAGGAACTCCCGAACCGGCTTTACCACCCTTCCACATCGGAAATGTTCCCGCAATCGGTGATATTTCCTTTCCTGTAATGGCTGAATAATATACTTGGGATGGGTTGGCTTCTTCATCCAAAAGTTCCGCCATCTTCTTATAATAATCAAGACAGCCCGGATCCGTTTCAGAATTCATGAGGTCTACTCGAAATGATAGAATGTCCGAAGCTATTTTAAGAGAAGTACTGTCCAGGTCTCTGAGAATGTCTTCGCGAAGATTCGGGTCTGTATCATATCTATCCAGAAAAATGGAAATTGGTGTTAATAGAGTTATCCCCTCATCACTTCCCATTTTTATTTGATTAACGTAATTTTTGTGTTTAGTGGCATATTTGTCTTCTTTATCCTTTGACAATCCGGGACTATATAGTACTACTAAAGCATAATCTGCCAAAAACTGTGCTGAGTAATTGCCTGTAAAGCCCTTTAGCTTAAAAGGTTTGTCTGGACAGAGCGTAAGCTTGTCATCTGTGAAAAGCTCTATTCTCTGATAATTTCCCAGCTTATCTAGTATTATATGGGCTTTTACCAATTTTTTCCTAAAACCCGGTGTAGGCTCCAGTCCCAAATTTATGGCCATATCATAAATTGACTTGTACATTACTCCTCCTTTTGCCGGAAGACTTCGATGCTATCATATTTTGGTATTGTAACAGTGCCGTTGATCATATATGCGTGAAAATATGACGGGGCATAAGATTCCAGATTTTTTTCTGATTTCTTGTTCGAGGTCATAATCGGTGAGTGTTTGTGCTGGTCGAAAATATCGTAAAGCATTATCCCGAAGTCTCGGCTTTCATGGATTGGCTTTTTTCTCTCATCTGGTTCATCAAAAAAACATATAAATTCTTTGGATCCGAAATAAGGCTGATAGAAGCATTTTCCCTTTCTCAGGCGTTTCTCAAATTCACCATAGAATTTTTTCTCTGCATTAGGATTCTTCTGCTTGTATTCATCTGTTGGTATGACAATTGCATGGATACGGTAATAGACATTTTTGAGCAGATAGGAATGTCTCTGCGTTCTTTGACTGCCGCAGTCTATGGATTCCAGATTCTTTTTCACATCGGCCTTCTCTTTTACCTCGTTACGCATAAAAGTAATGGTGTTTATTGGGTTTATGACATCAATCTTTATAACCTGATATCTAAATTCGACAGGCTTACAAAGTACCGCTTCCAATATTCCCCTGACTGATGACGGAGTAGGTATCTCATATGTACTTCTTTCTACCTTTGCTTCTGTTCTTGTAAACAAGGCAAAATCGCCCCAGACATCCATCACAATTTCCTGATTTCCATTCTCATCTGAAACTATCAAAAAACAAACCCCCCTTCTCTTTCCTGTTTTATCAGGCCTTCCTTTGGATCATAAACCGAAAGATCTTCAACAATATACCAGTTGATTTCCATATACCCGGCAGATTCACTCTTTTTAGCCGACAGGCGCATACAATGCTTATCCAGGTATTCCTGCAAATTTTTATTTCCATACAGGCGAACCGTCATATTACGCGCTGCCCTCATTTCTTTCTTACTGATACAAAAATTTTTAGAAGAAAGCTCCTTGTGCAAGCGTTCGAATTCCGTTTCCTGGTATGGCACAATGATATTCAATTCATTATGATCCTCAATCAGTTTATAATTTTCAGTTAGCTTATGTGTGTCTAATTCCTCTACTGCTGCTGCAATCTCATTCTTATCGGCATTCTCTTCTGCATCACCGTTATAGATCTGCCTATAATATTCGCGAATAAGATCCATATTGTTTACATCCAGACCATGCTCCTGAATGATGTTCCTCGTGACATAGCTTTCATTTCTGTAAATTGTTCCGGGATAGGCATTATCGTCCAGAAAAAAGACATGGAATTTCCCCATCGATTTTCCGTTCCTGTTTATCCGGCCTGCAGTCTGTATAATCGATGGAAGGGGCGCGCATTCTCTCATTCCCACAGGAAAATCCAGATCGACACCAGCCTCAATACATTGTGTTGCAGATACGTAGCAGTCAAGCCCATTAGAGATTCGTTCTTTAATCTTTGCAATGGTGTCTGACTTGTGCTCGGAACATAATGCTGATGACAGGAGATAACAACTTTCGTCCCCATGTGTTTCTTTTAACAGTTTAAACATTTTCAGGGCTTTTCCGGTCGTATTAAAAACAAAAAGTTGCTGATTTGTATCATAGAGCTCTGCCAATTCTTGATAAGTTTCCGATGTCTTGACTTCCGTTGAAATATCCAGTTTTCGGATTTTTCCGTACCTTTCATACAGATTGGCGTTATCAGGTATGATTTCTTTGAAATGTAAACCATTCAGATGTTCTCTCAGCTTATAATCCGGTTGTGTAGCCGTAGAAAGCAGGACTGTCGTGTTAAAATATTCGGGCAGTGCATTCAGTGATTGCATGGTGACATCAAGAAGATAGGACGGAAGCGTCTGGGCTTCATCAAAAACTATGACTGCATCTGCTATATTATGTAGTTTTCTCTCTTTGGATGCCTGTCCTCCGCATAATGCCTCAAAAAAACTAACGGAAGTTGTTGCGATAATAGGATAATCCCATCTGTCGGCATATAGCTTTATCTCTTCAGAAATTTCTGCCTGGCTGTCCTGTTCAATACAATTCTCCGCTCCAAATATCGTGCGATATTCAGAGGCATTCTGTTCAATGATTGATAGATATGGCAGCACCACAAATATACGCTTTTGTTTGTTCCTCTTTGCCTGCTCCAAAGCAAATCTTATCAACGAATGAGTTTTGCCAGTTCCGGTAGGCGCTGTAAGAGTATATAAACCGACCGGAAGTTCCCGACCGGCCCATTCACAATACTGATATACTTCGTTTCTTAAGCTATTCAAGCCGGACCCTTTTTTCACAAAACCCTTCTGTCGCCTGTAATCGTCTAGTTTTCTTATAAGCTCATCCGGATGAAGAACTCTCTCGTTCTTATATGCGGAATAATCTTCGCCATCATAAAATGCCGCTGTAGATGAGTAATCTGCATCTACAAGGCAGGAAAATATCATCCTTTCATAAAGCATTTTTGACTCATTTGACATGTTTTCGGAATTAGGCAAAGTTTTCCCTGAAATCCTTTTCATTAGATTATGACGCATTACATATTCTGTAATTTGATCTAATTCTTTTTGACTACCAAGAGCATTTTCCTTATGGTTATCCGTAATATTTCTTTCCATGGTAAAGTCCGGATAAGCCATGTATTCGCTATCATAAATGGCTTCTTCACCGAGTTCTCCATGAAGATCACTATGGTGGCTTTGGATAATATTGCAAATCAACATTGCAAAATATGGATCATCTATAACGTCATCGCTGACATTGTTCCAGTAATATTCGGCTCCAACAGCTGAGTGGTCTATTGCATGTGCAGTTCCGTTCAGTACACACTGAAATTTTTTCGTATGTTTACCCAGATCATGAAGAAGACCGGCCTGCTCTGCTATTTCGTCTCCGCCGAATGAGGAGGCGAAGAAAGATGCCAAATCTCCGGTATTCTTCAAATGATCAATCAAATACTCTCTCTTATCCGAATTTGTATGTGAAAAAAATTCTGTCATATTCACCTTCTGAGTTATAAAAAATCATATTGATTACAATAATTGCAGGATGAGATTGTTAACTGTATTTTTGATGTTCTCAACGTTGCACTGGTCAATCGCTGTATATGCGATTTTATAATTTGTCCGTAGAAAACCAATGAAGAGAGATGGAAAACGACTGTATAGTAGTCGAAATTATCCGCAATTACCTCAATCAATAGCACCATAATCAAGAATAAAAGATCACTTTGCTTTATTATACGTCTATATTTGATATTATGCACTACTTTTAGAAAAAACAGGTGTCCACTGTCTTAGGATTTTCTGTATTATAATGTGGCTGCCGAAACGTAGCTTACAATTCGGATCCCTATACCGTTCTTCATTCTTCTTGTTCCATCGCTCTTGCAGTCTCGTCTTTTTGTTAGTCATCGTGTCCGCCTTTTCCGCTGAAGATAGAAGAAACAACGAATCCGACAATAACCGCTATAATAACAGATATTTTCATGTTGCTATCGACATGGCTTTGTGGTAACCTTTATGCAGGAAGGGCTTTCGCCCTCCTTGCTATTTTAATATCTTTATAAGCATTTTCAGAAATTCAAACCCTGCAGCGGCAAGAATTCCGGAAATCGCTCCGACGATAATGTTTTCTCTTATCTGTCGGAGCCTTTTTTTGTTTCTTTTTCTTTGTCTACCAAAACCTTTTCCCGGGAAATCCGGAAGATCAGCACGACAAAAACCGAAATGTCGGAACGGACCGTGTATATTCAGGATGAGCTAATTGACGTGTGCTGCAGAGTCAAAAACTTCGAGAAGGAATGAATGGCAGCTGATATATGTTTGTCGTACCAAGCCTTATATCGGACGCCTATGGGAAATATATCAGCTATGGTGTGTAAGCAAAATATTTCCGGGAAAACACAGAGCACATTTTTGACCCGAGGCTCACTCCTCCACAGCTCGCGGCATACGCATACCGCTCTTCTCGCAGAGGCAGGGGTCCCTCTCGAAACGATCAGCCGCAGACTTTGCCACGCAAACAGCGGTATAACCCGAAATATATACATGCATGTAACAAACCAGATAAGGGATAGTAACTCAACAAAACTGAAATTGGTAAAATTGCTAGATATTTGCTAGATGAAAAAAGAAAAGATCCCCGGGAACCCTTATATTTAAAGGCTTTCCGGGGATTTGTATGATGCCGGTGGTGGGACTCGAACCCACACGCCATTGCTGACAACAGATTTTGAGTCTGTCTCGTCTACCGATTCCGACACACCGGCGTTTGTCAGAAAATAAAACAGAGTGCCTTTTTCGGGCACTCTGTTAGTGTAGCATATCGGGTATTTAAAATCAATGCAAAGTTCACAGCTCGGCGCTCGTCGCTGACACACAATGCCCGCCTGCGGGGCATGACGGTTCACTGCTCTCCGAACATTTTACGGTATTCCGGGGTGAAATCGAGAGTTGCAAAATAATCCTTTGGTGTTTCAGGACGACGAATCATCTCGTAGCTGCCATCAGCCTTCAGAAGGATTTCCGCAGACCAGAGCTTTCCGTTGTAGTTGTATCCCATGGAGAAACCATGTGCTCCTGTGTCGTGTATATACAGAATGTCGCCCTTCTTGATTTCCGGGAGCATGCGGTCGATTGCAAATTTGTCGTTATTCTCGCAGAGCGAACCCACGATATCGTATTTGTGATCGCATTCCGCGTTTTCCTTACCCATCACTGTGATGTGGTGGTACGCGCCGTACATGGCAGGGCGCATCAGGTTGACCGCGCAGGCGTCCACACCGATATATTCCTTGTAGATATGCTTTTCGTGAATCGCGCGGGTAACAAGGGCTCCGTAGGGACCCATCATGAAACGGCCCATTTCGGTGAAGATCTTGACGTCGCCCATTCCTGCCGGTACGAGGATCTTGTCGTAGACTTTGTGCACACCTTCGCCGATGACGTGGATGTCGTTCGGCTCTTCCCATGGCTTGTAAGGGATGCCGACACCGCCGGACAGATTAATGAATCCGATGTGCGCGCCGGTTACGTTCTGAAGCTTTACGGCGAGATTGAACAGGACTTCGGCAAGCTTCGGATAATACTCGTTTGTGACTGTATTGCTTGCGAGAAAAGCATGGATGCCGAATTCTTCGACGCCCTTCTCCTTCAGAATACGGAATGCCTGAAAGAGCTGGTCTGTCGTCATACCATACTTTGAATCCCCGGGATTGTCCATGATTCCATTGGAAAGCTCGAACAGCCCGCCGGGATTGTAGCGGCAGCAGATCCGTTTCGGGACATATCCCAGTGCTTCCTCGATATCCGCAATGCTGGTGAAGTCGTCCAGGTTGATGATGGCATGGATGTCATTCGCCTTCTTGTATTCCGTAAGCGGAGTGTCGTTTGAGGAGAACATGATATGGTCTCCGTCAAACCCCATTGCCTCGGAAAGCATCAGTTCAGTCATAGAGGAACAGTCGCATCCACAGTCGTACTCTTTCAAAATTTTGATGAGTGCGGGTGTCGGGGTCGCTTTAACGGCAAAATATTCTCGGAAGCCGGGATTCCAGGCAAATGCTTCCTTCACCGCCTGTGCGTTTTTGCGGATTCCTTTTTCGTCGTAAATATGAAAAGGAGTCGGTACATCGCGAATGATCTCTTCAAGTTTCTCCTTTGTGACAAAAGGCGTTTTCTTCATGGGTAGATCTCCTTATAATGACTCCGGCAAACAGATCGGAGGTGAACTTATACAGTATGCGGAGCCCCATTCACGGGACACCGGGTTTCCTGTACCATTAAAACATACTCTGATTAAAATGTAAAACACTTTGTGACTTTACAAGACTAAAATGTACTGTATAAGCTCTTCGAAAACGCATACAGGATCGTCACGCGCGAAGCACGGAGCAATCCGTAGCTTATACAGTTTGTGGCACGATTTATCGTATAAGGGTTTATTGGATATGCTTATGATTATAAAGGTGATCCTGACAGTATTCGTAGTTCCCGTTGCATTTGGAACAGAACCGGAATTCTAGATTCGGGTCATCGAGTTCTGTTCGTCCGCACACGGCACAGCGGTGAATCGGCCGTCGGCCGCTGTTCGGATTGACCTGGCCGGCGCCGAAGGTGCTGCGGTCAATTTTGTCTCCTCTGCTTGCGCTGTTCCGGCCGGTGTTGTAGCCGTTCATGTAGCGGCGGAAATTTCTCCGCGTCTGCCGCTGGCTTCTGCTCATCCCCTGCGTGCCATGTGTGAGGAAGAAGAAAATAATCGTGCCGGCGAGTGAGCAGACAATCATGATGATCCTCGGAAGACGCATTGACGCGGGGGAACTGATGACGTCATAGATCAGATAAATGATGTCGACGATGGCCAGGTATTTGATCCGGATCGGTATGATGAACATAAACAGCATTTTCTGATCGGGAAAGGTCAGGGCGAATCCGAGAAAGATGGACAGACTGACATAGTACGTGGAGAACATCATTCCATAATCCACACCGGTGATGGCGTACAGGACGAATGCGCCGATGACGGTCATGATCAGGCCGAAGAAAATGTATACGTCATAGAGAAAATCGCCCCAGGTCCGCTCCAGGAGTGTTCCGAGCTGATAGTAACAGATCAGCATGATGATGGTCCAGATATTCAGAGATGACGGGGGAATCAGCCACCAGGATACGAGACGCCACACCTGTCCCTTCAGAATAAGAGATGGTGAAAGCGTCAGATAGTTAAAGACCGTTCCATATTCCGGATTCATGAGTGCCATGAAGTAGAGGATATATCCTGCTACATAGGTCATAATGATGTAAATGGTCAGATGATGGATTGCATACTTTCCGATTTTCCGTTCCAGTTTGTGTAAAAAATCCATGGATCCTGTCCTTTCTTTCCAGTATTAAGACGGATGTCAGGTGAAACAGAATATCCTGTCATCCGGTGATACGATATTGCCGGCTCTCTTGTTAATTTCTACAATTATAAGGGGCAGCCGAAGGGTTGTCAACGTCGCACAGTGCCCCAGCCCTGGCGTTGGTTGTCTGCAATATTTGACGCATCTTTCTCGTATTCTTCGTTGATAACAATTTAACAAAATGACATAATATGGAATTGTAATCCCGGTTGGATGAAGGCGGGTATTAGGACTTTTCAGGCTGGGGTTAGGACAGAACATCGGAATCACAAAGGATTCCGGAACGGTCTCAGAGAATTATACAAGACAGATTCCATAAAGGAGGATACTATGGCTAGATTACGTTTAATGAGAGCACCGCTAAAGTATGTTCAGGGAAAGGATTCGCTGCTTCATTTCTGTGAGCAGCTGCAGGATCTCGGATCAAAATGGCTTTTTATCTGTTCACACAGCGGATATAAGAATTGCCATGATAAAATCGAGAAGAGTTTTGAGGGAACAGATAACGTCCGTCATTATGAAGTATTCAGCGGTATCTCCAGTATCGGCGAGATTGAAAAGATGCGGAAGATTGTCCGTGAGGAAGGCATCGATACGGTAGTTGGTGTGGGCGGAGGATCGGCGATTGATACCGCCAAGGCAACCGCATATTATGAGAAGATCCATGATGTCTCCTGCCCCACTGTCTGCGCGACAGATGCTCCCTGCACAGGACTTTCTGTTATTTACAACGATGATCATTCGTTTAACAGCTATCTCTTCTATCCGAAAAACCCGGATGCCGTAATAGTGGACAGCGCGGTTATCGCAAACGCGCCGACCCGTTTTCTGATTGCGGGCATTGGTGATGCGCTCGGAACATATTTCGAGGGAAGAGCCTGCGTTCGTACCGATGCGCCGAGTCTTGAAAATGGTGGAATTACCCGTTCTGCCATGGCGCTCTGTGAGCTTTGCTACAAGACACTGCGTGACTACAGCGCAGCAGCAATTCGCGCGTGTGAGAATCATGTGGTAACACCCGCACTGGATGCGATCATTGAGGCAAATACCTATCTCTCAGGAGTTGGTGCGGACAATGCCGGGCTGGCAGCTGCGCATTCCTTCTACAATGGGTACACCGGTCTCGAGAATCATCCGGCGCAGCATGGATTATGTGTTGCATTCGGTACGCTGGTTCAGCTGCAGCTTGAGGGAGCTCCCCGTGAAGAGTTCGATGAAGTGCAGAACTTCTGCCGTGAGACGGGGCTTCCGGTTACGCTTGCAGAGCTCGGTGTAACTACGGATGAACAGGTCAGAAAGATTGCAGAGCTGGCTTGCGTTGAAGGGGAATCCATTCACAATATGGTTGCGGATGTTACGGCGGAGCAGCTGTATGACGCAATCCTGGCTGCAGATGCACTTGGAAAAGAACTGCAATAAGGAATAAAGCGGTTCGTTTCCGGTTCGTGTGTGAAGCGGTGAAGGAGGTGCGGGGGATTGAAAGGACAGCTCCCCTGTGCTAAAGTGATTTATATCGGAGGCGGATGGACTGTTTCGCGGCCATCCGCCTCACATTTTTACCAATCGGGAGAGAAAAGCATGGCGGGATCAACTATTGGAACAATCTTTCGCGTCACTACCTGGGGAGAGTCGCACGGCAAGGGAGTCGGCGTTGTCGTGGACGGATGTCCGGCGGGGCTTCCTCTTAAAGAGGAGGATATACAGCCCTTTATGGACCGGAGGAAACCCGGCCAGAGCCGGTATACAACGAAGCGTGCGGAATCCGACAAAATTGAAATTTTATCCGGCACCTTTGAGGGGATGACCACAGGAACGCCGATTTCGATGATGGTATATAACACCGATCAACACTCGGGGGATTACAGCAGCATCATGGATAAATACCGCCCCGGACATGCGGATTACGGATTTGACAGCAAGTATGGCATACGGGACTACAGGGGCGGCGGGCGGTCCTCAGGCCGGGAAACCATCGGAAGGGTTGCCGCGGGAGCAATCGCTTCTCTTCTGCTCAAACAGCTGGGAATCACGATCACTACCTATGTCAGACAAATCGGGCCGATACCGATCCGGAGTTTTGATGAGAAGGAGATCATGAACAACAAGCTGTATATGCCGGATGCTTCTGCGGCCGCAATGGCTTCCGCATACCTGGAAAAATGTATGTCGGAGAAGAATTCGTCCGGTGCGATGATAGAATGCGTTGTGAAGGGAATGCCGGCGGGAGTCGGGGAACCGGTCTTTGACAAGCTGGATGCAGATCTGGCGAAGGCGATCATGTCGATCGGAACGATAAAGGGAGTGGAAATCGGCGACGGCTTTGGTGTTGTAGAGGCAACTGGTGCGGAGAACAATGATGACTTTACCGTCGATGAGAACGGCAGAATCACGAAACAGACCAATCATGCAGGCGGAATCCTGGGAGGCATCAGCGACGGATCGGATATTGTGATCCGGTGCGCGAGCAAGCCAACTCCTTCTATCGCAAGACCGCAGCAGACAGTCAGTCGGGACGGGAAAAAAGTTGAGATTGAGATACACGGCAGACATGATCCGATTGTGGCGCCGAGAGCGGTTGTGGTTGTCGAAGCGATGACAGCCATTACGATTGCGGACAAGCTTCTTGTTGGAATGAGCAGCCGGATCGAAAATGTGCGCCGGATATGGATGCCTGAGCGCTGAGAAAATTTCCCTGGTTTTTAGCCGTGTTCTCGTTCTCGCGTTATTTCCACGGTACCATGTTTCCACGGTACCATGTTCGTTCATATCTGTCGCCGTCACAAATGTTCTTGCCCACTGGTGAGCAGGCAGGTCGTGTGCCAGGAACAGCGTGGCTGGAATTATTTGGCAGATATAGCAGAACCCCGGCTAGTTTCCAGCCGGGGTTCTGCTATACAAGTGCGCCTAGCGGCGCACGTTT
>DGTF01000026.1:0-3095 GCA_002394235.1 Eubacterium sp. UBA4343
AATTAATAACCCCTTATTAATTATTTATACTCCCCTCGAAATGCCTCGGTAGCTCCCCTACCGGGGCGTTTCTCTTACCAGACGCAAAAAATCGTTTCTCAGGTAACACGGCCTATGGATCCGCGTCCGGAAACCACCGTAATATCCATCCGCAGGGGAGCACACGTCCGTTAGAATACACAGGAGAATTACATGGAGAGATTTGAACTGATCGCGCCCTGCCATTTCGGGCTGGAGGCAGTGATGAAACGGGAGGTTATCGATCTTGGTTATGAGATAACGGAAGTAGAAGATGGAAAGGTTACCTTTGAAGGAGACGCGGAAGCTGTTGCCTATGCCAACATGTTTCTGCGCACAACCGAACGGATTCTTCTCAAGGTAGGGCAGTTCAGGGCAGTGACCTATGATGAGCTCTTCGAAGCCACGAAGTCACTGCCATGGGAGCGCTACATCCCGCGACATGGAAAATTCTGGGTTGCCAAGGCAAACTCCATTAAGAGCAAACTCTTCAGCCCGTCTGACATACAATCCATTATGAAGAAGGCAATCGTGGAGCGTCTGAAGGAGAAATACAAGGTCGAATGGTTCCCGGAAGACGGAGAGCCGTACCCGATTCGGGTTTCCCTTCTGAAAGATGTGGTCACCGTCGGACTGGACACGACCGGTACCTCTCTTCACAAAAGAGGATACCGCCAGTTCACCGCAAAGGCGCCGATCACAGAAACACTCGCCTCCGCCCTTCTGATGCTGACGCCATGGAAGGCCGACCGGATTCTCGTGGATCCGTTCTGCGGAAGCGGGACCTTCTGCATTGAAGCCGCCATGATGGCCGCAGATATGGCACCGGGTATTCACCGGTCTTTTCTGTCCGAGGAGTGGAAGCATCTGATTCCCGAAGGAAGCTGGTCCGATGTAAGAGAAGAGGCGGCGGACAGGGTCCGTACAGACGTCCAGACCGATATTCAGGGCTACGATATCGACCGCGAGGTGATCGGATTTGCACGTGAGAATGCAAAGCTGGCCGGCGTCGATCACATGATCCATTTTCAGCAGCGACCGGTTTCCGAGCTTTCTCATCCGGGGAAATACGGTTTTATCGTGACAAATCCGCCCTATGGCGAACGTCTTGAAGAAAAAAGCGCGCTTCCCGCTCTTTACAGGACCCTCGGCGAACGCTTTGCAAAGCTGGACACCTGGTCTCTGTACGTCATCAGCGGCTATCCCGACGCAGAGAGATACATCGGCAGAACCGCACCCAAGAACCGTAAGATTTACAACGGGATGATGAAGACATATTTTTATCAGTACCCGGGGCCGAAACCTCCGCGCCGCAAGCCTCACCCGGAATCAGAAGGCTGATCCGGTTCTCAGCAGTCAGGAACCTTCAGAAACAGAAGAGAAGCGAAAGGAAATACAAATGCATACGATAATTTTTGCAACGGGTAATAAGGACAAACTGGCAGAGATCCGGGAGATCATGAGCACCCTGCCGGTGAACGTTCTGTCCATGGCCGATGCCGGAATCTCCTGCGACATCGAGGAAAACGGGAAAACCTTCACTGAAAATGCTCTCATCAAGGCCAGAGCCATTGCGGCGGTTCTCCCGGACGAATATCGGGGCGCAATTGTGATGGCAGATGATTCCGGCCTCGAGGTTGACGCCATGGATAAGCTTCCCGGTGTTTATTCTGCCCGCTGGATGGGTCACGACACTTCTTACCGAATCAAGAACGCAAAAATCATCGAGAATCTGAAAGACGTGCCCGTTCCGGAGAGAACCGCCCGTTTTGTATGCGCGATGGCAGCGGTACTCCCGGATGGCAGGACTCTCTCAACCCGGGGTGTCATTGAAGGAAAAATCGGCTATGAGGAACGTGGAAGCAACGGCTTCGGATATGATCCCATCTTCATGCTTCCGGACATGAGCTGCAGCACAGCGGAGCTTTCTCCGGAAGAGAAAAACAAAATCAGCCATAGAGGAAAGGCTCTTCGTGAAATGGAGCGTCTTCTCCGGAATGAGCTGAACTGACCATCCGATCTGAACCGGACCAGTCGGTCGAAATTACGGCAAAACATAGATCAGGAATGCGGAGGGGTGCAGAATGAAAGTACTTGTAATCAGTGATACACATGGAAATGTTGATCGTCTTCAGGCAATCCTGAACACAACGGGTCCTTATGACGCCGTCTTTCACTGCGGCGATATTGAAGGACAGGAACGCGCGGTTCAGAAATCCGCGGACTGTCCGACTTATATGGTCTCCGGCAATAATGACTGGGACAGCAGCCTCCCGACAGAACTCAATGTGACAATCGACGATTACAGATTCTGGGTATGTCACGGACACCGGTACGGGGTTTCCCTAAGCCCCTCGGCAATCCGGGAGGAGGCTGAAAGCAGAAATGTTGATGTCTGCCTCTTTGGTCATACGCACAAGCCCTTTCTTGAGACAAGCCGCGGACTGACGCTGATGAATCCCGGATCTCTCAGTTATCCCAGGCAGATCGGCAGAAAACCAACCTTCGGTGTAATTGAGATAGACAGACACCATGATATTCATTTTCTTATAAAAGAGATGGAGGATTAAGCCACCGCGAAAAAATTATCTCGGAATTTACCCGGATTTGTTCAAAATTTCCGACAGATTTAATTAATATTTTTGTTGACAACCGCAAAATCTTATAATATACTAGTTTTTGCGTTGAGCGAGTTCGGATAGTTCGGATCTGTGGGATCTGTACATCCTGTGTCTCTCGGGGTGTGGCTCAGTTTGGCTAGAGCGCCTGGTTTGGGACCAGGAGGCCGCAAGTTCGAATCTTGTCACCCCGACTGCGCAGGTGTAGTTCAATGGTAGAACACCAGCCTTCCAAGCTGGATACGTGGGTTCGATTCCCATCACCTGCTCTTGTATTCTTAATCAGAATACATACGTGTCTGTAGCTCAGCTGGATAGAGCAACGGCCTTCTAAGCCGTGGGTCGGGGGTTCGAATCCCTTCAGGCACGCTGGGAACCAGATACAGCGATGGATGTTTTTATCGCCTCCGGTTCCGGTTTCAAATTTAATGATCATGGTGGATATAGCGTAGTTGGTTA
>DGTF01000026.1:3150-3331 GCA_002394235.1 Eubacterium sp. UBA4343
TGGTTAACGCGCCAGATTGTGGCTCTGGAGATCGTGGGTTCGAATCCCTCTATCCACCCTGCCGTGATGGCGACATAATGGGCTATCGCCAAGCGGTAAGGCACAGCACTTTGACTGCTGCATCCGCCGGTTCGAATCCGGCTGGCCCAGATCATTCGGAGCATTAGCTCAGGTGGTAGAG
>DGTF01000043.1:0-247 GCA_002394235.1 Eubacterium sp. UBA4343
GCGGCTCACAGTTCGCGTAAAAAAAGACCTCTGCAGTATCCGCCTGAGGTCTCCTGAATCAAATGCTTTCTATTCTCTTTTACTTTTTTCTTTCCACTTACTGCGGTTGCGCAAAACGAAACTACAAACAGAAGCACGATGCTACTTTTCCCAAAGAAAAATGCAATCACGTACAATAAACCCGTGGCAAGCTGCGTCATCATCAGTGCTCTGTGGCCGGACGTGAACTACTCCGACTTATAGAAGT
>DGTF01000043.1:310-25663 GCA_002394235.1 Eubacterium sp. UBA4343
GTCGGAGCTTCCTGCTTCAACCACTACTGCGTTGGCTACGATGGGTACGTAACGCAATGTCTTACACAATGTCTACAGGCGTACCGGAGAATTCTCAGGTAATACTTTTGAGCATGCGGGCAGGTACGCCCCCAACAACCGTGTTTTCAGGTACATCACGCACTACAACCGCACCCGCTGCTACAACAGAATTATCTCCAATGGTTACTCCCCTGGTAATCACTGCATTTGCACCAATCCAGACTCTTTTTCCGATATGGATAGATGCGGGATGCATCTGATGTCTTTTTTCCGGGTTGAAATCATGGTCCAGTGTTGCAAGCACAACTCCTGGCCCGATCAGGGCATCATCGTCAATAAAAATTCCGCCCTGATCCTGAAATTTACAATCAGAATTGATGAAGACGTTTTTTCCTACTGTAATATTCTTTCCAAAATCCGTATAAAAAGGAGGAAACAGCCCAAATCCCTCTCCTACCGGTTTTCCGATAATTTTGGAGAAGAGCTCCGCGATTTCTTCCGGCTCATGAAAACTGGTATTTAATTCCATGGTCAGCTTCTGGGATTCGCGGCTATAGTAACGCATAGTCTCTATAGCCTCCTGATTTTCGCCAATGGTATCACTGGTTTTAAAGTACTCAATAAGCTTGCTTAGTCCCATCATTATTCTCTATCTCCTTCATTCTGTGATACTTCTGCTTCTCCCGATACATCCACTGATCCGCAATTGACCTTAGCTTCTCCGGATCGTTTCCATCTCTGGAAGAAAGCGCATATCCCGCACTAATACTGACATAAATCACATGACTTCCCACAACAACCGGCGCCTCTAAAAAGGCTTTGATGCCCCGAATGATGTCCCGATATCCGTCCTCCGTGTAATCGCCTGTTACAAGAACAGCGAATTCATCTCCACCCAGCCGGTAAGATGCGTATGGTACTGACGCAGAAAGCACGAATTAGAGGAAAAACAGCATGTAATTTTCAGATACGATATCACCCTCTGTAAAACGCCATCTAAAGCCTCTTTTTCAGGCCCATTTTCGCGGCTTTTCGGGCATTTCAGGGCATGAAAAAACCGCCTGATAAAATCAGGCGGTTTTGATCTGCGGAAGATGGGACTTGAACCCACACGGTATTGCTACCACAAGATCCTTAGTCTTGCTCGTCTGCCAGTTCCGACACTTCCGCATCTATTCATTTTGCTGTCGCCGTTGTTCTCGCCGACAACGAATATTATAGTAGCACCTGTACCCGGATTTGTCAACAGTTTTCTTGAAATTTATGAGAAAAATTTTAGTTTTTCTCGCACCCTCCATCTGACCCTCTCAGCATAACAGCAGTCCGGCGAGAAAAGCTGCCGCCTCACCGTTTAATCAACAGTCTGTTCGGACTCTGTGGCCTTGGATTCCATTCTCACCGGTCTCTTTACCATAAAATACCACACTGCCTGGCTGATCACCAGCGCTACCAGAAAACCGCCGATCACGTCAGACGGGTAATGAACCCCAAGATACATCCTTGAGTACGCGACAAGCGACGCGAGGATCACCAGGGGTATCCCCTCTTTCCGTGGCAGCATGTGTACTGCCGAAAGCGCTACGGCAAAGCTGTTCGCCGTGTGTCCTGACGGGAAGGAGTAGTCCGTCGGCAGTTTTCCGATCGGCATCAAAAAGTCGAAGGCATTAAAGGGTCTTATACGCGCAAAGATCAGCTTCATCATCAGATTGACAACAATTGCCTCGATCACGAGTGAAACCGCGGCCACCTTACCCGCATCCCTTGTCTTCCGAAATACCAGCAGAAGAATCGTCAGAATGAACCAGCCGAAAAAACCGAAGGCGCTGATTCCCTGCATAATCGGTGTCATCCACGAAAAGCGCAGGTGATCCCGGAAGAATACCAGTACCCGCACATCCATTGCCGTAATTGATGAAATCATTTTTATTCCCTTTCCTCTGTGAACCGACAAAGCCGCCGGCTGTGCGGCAATTCATTCTCCCGCCCTTACAGCAGACCACAGCACGACGGGCGCCGCACACTCCTGCGCGTATAGCGATGCACGGCACGGCCGTCATTCGCTCCGTCTGTCTCAGATTAGTTTCATGATGTCGTGCACCGTAATATACGCTATAAATGCCAGCAACGCCATCAGACCATAGAAATTGATATTTTCCTCGATCTTGCGGTTGACCGGCTTCCTTCGTATGCCTTCAACAAGCATCAGAAGAAGTCTTCCTCCGTCAAGAGCCGGAAGTGGTATCAGGTTCATGAATCCAAGCGAAACGGATATCATGGACATCACGCTCAGGAGCGTGAGGAGAGCTGCCGCCGGCGATACCTCTGCTGCTGCCGCGCTGTAAGTGTCCCCTACCGTTTTGACGATTCCCACCGGTCCGGACATGTCATTGATACCGAAGGTCCCATTCAGCATCCCTGCCAGCGACTTCCAAGCCATCTTGATCCAGAAGATCACCTCGTAAAAGGAATATCGGATCACTCCGAAGAATCCCTGCTTTACACGGATCGACTGATAGGAAAAATTCAACGTGGCCGTAACAGTCTTTTCCGGAGTTACCGTCACAGTTCTTTCTTTTCCGTTCCTCTCATAGGTGATCTTCACGGGAGATCCGTCCAGAGGATGCTCCTCCAGATAATCACTGATATCTTCCGTGCTGCGGACCTTTGTCCCGTTCAGCGCAGTTACAATATCGCCCATTTCAAGGCCTGCCTTCCGGGCAGCTGTTCCCTTATTCACCATGGTCAGCTGAAGGCCGCTTCCGTCTTCCGCCTCCTGCCAGTGAATTCCAAGCAGATATCTCGTCTGCGATGACGGTTGATAGCTGATCCGGACGTTCTTTCCGTCCCGCCTTACGACAAGCGTAACCTTATCTGTCGGAATCTCCTTCATCAGAAGGTCCATGTAGAAGTCTCTGGAATTTACGATCCACTCTCCATTGTACGATACAATTTCATCCCCCGTGCTAAGGCCCGCCTCTGCCTCCGGCGTGCCGGATGGAACCTCTGCGACTACCGCCGGATCCGCTCCCGTCGCACCGACAATCACAAGAGACAGCAGAAATGCCAGAATAAAATTGAAGACGGGTCCTGCCGCGACTACAAGTGCTCTCCTCCACACCGGCGCGCCGATGAAGCTGCCGGGGATTTCCTCCCCTTCATCTTCATTCAGCATCGCGCAGGATCCCCCGAAGGGAAGAAGACGCCACGCAAAGACTGTTCCGCTCTTTTTGCTTTTGAACGACAAAATCTTCGGTCCCATGCCGATGGCAAATTCTTCAACAACGATGTGATTTTTCCGAGCCAGGATAAAATGGCCGAACTCATGAAAAAGGACGACAAGTCCCAGCACCAGGATTCCGATGATATATTTCAATACGTTTCCCCTATATTATTTGTTCCATTCTTCTGAGATCCGCCTCCTGGTCTCTGCCTCAATACTGAGGATCTGTCCGAGATCCGGATTCTCAATCGTTCTGTGTCTGTTCATTGCCCCCTCGATAATGCGGTAGATATCCAGAAAACCGATTTTGTGATCCAGAAACAGAGCCACGGCCTCCTCGTTTGCGGCATTGAAGACCGTCGGCATTGAGCCGCCTTCTTTCGCCGCCTGAATTGCAAGCGGCAGACCCCGGAAGGTTTCCATATCGGGCTCATCGATTTCGATGGAGCGCAGCTTTGTGAAATCAAGCCGCTCTCCCGGAAGATATCTTCGTTCCGGATAATAGAGCGCATATTGAATTGGCAGCCGCATATCCGGAGAACCGAGCTGCGCCATAACCGCCCCGTCTTCAAATTCTACCATAGAGTGAATGATGCTCTGTGGCTGGACAACGACCTGAATTCTTTCCAGCGGCACATCGAACAGCCATCGGGCCTCCATGACCTCAAGACCTTTATTGACCAGTGTTGCGGAATCAATGGTAATTTTTCTTCCCATTGACCACGTCGGATGCTTCAAGGCATCTTCCGGCCGGATGTTCGAAAGCTCTGCTGTTTTTTTACCCCGGAAGGGTCCTCCGGAAGCTGTGATGAGGAGCTTGTGAACCTGCCTTCTGTCTTCACCATGCAGGCATTGGAAAATCGCGCTGTGCTCACTGTCAACCGGAAGAATCCGCACACCCTTCTCCCGCGCCAACGGAATGATCAGATGCCCCGCTGTCACCAGGGTTTCCTTATTGGCAAGGGCAATATCTTTTCCGGCCTCAATGGCAGCCAGTGTCGGACGGATCCCGATCATTCCTACAATGGCAGTGACCAGAATGTCCGCATCCGGCATCACAGCCAGCTCCAGAAGTCCGTCCATGCCCGACAGCACTCTTGTATCCGTGTCCCGGACTCTGATTCTGAGATCCTCCGCCGCCTGCCCATCGTAGATAACCGCAATCTCCGGATGAAATTCCCGAATCTGCTCTTCTGCCTTATCAACATTGTGTCCCGCGGAAATTCCAACCACGCGGATATCCCCATTGTTCCTCACAACATCCAGCGTCTGGGTCCCGATTGATCCAGTCGAACCCAGTATGGCTATTTTTTTCATTCCTGCCAGCTCCTTTCTGCCGTGCTTCTGCTCGCTTCACCGGCGTCACCACCAGGATGATGCACACTTCACCGGCGCTTCCGCCCGAACTATGCTCACCTCACCGGTGCTTTCGCCCGAACTATGCTCACCTCACCGGTGCTTTCGTCCGAACTATGTTCACTTCACCAGCGTCACAGCCAGAAAATAGATGATCGGTGCGGTAAAGATCACACTGTCAAAGCGGTCCAGAACTCCGCCGTGACCGGGAATGAGCTTCCCGTAATCCTTGATATCGGCATTTCTCTTGATTGCAGATGCCGAGAGGTCACCGACCATCGAGATCAGCGCCCCGATGAGACAGATGATCATGTATTCCATTACCGGCCCCTGCGTGAGAAGCGCATAGATCATGCCGAGAATCGTTGCTCCGGCGACTCCCCCGATCGCTCCCTCGATGGTCTTCTTCGGGCTGAGCACCGGCGCCATCTTATGTTTGCCGAAGAGTCTCCCCGCGCAGTAGGCGCAGGTATCGCATCCCCATGAGCACAGGAAAATAAGCCAGACAATAAACTGTCCTCCCTCAAGGCAACGGGTCTGGTAGACGAAGGAAAGCATGACGCCCACATAAATCACCCCGAAATACGTCTCCATAATCTGACGGGCATTGTACTTCGGATAAGAGAATACATAGACGAACATCACGATGACCAGGCTGCAGATGATCGCGAACACCTGATAACTGCCCCACATATAGACGAGGCTCACATAGTAGAGAATCACTGAAATATATCCGAACAGTTCAAGCATATCGATGGTTCTGCCGCCCCTGTGAATACCGAGGGCGCGGTACAGCTCAAACGTGCCGATCAGAGCCAGAGCGAGAGAGATGAGAAAGAGCACCCACCCTCCGGCATTGATCCCCATCAGTGCGATCAGAACCAGGATCACACCGCTGACCAGTCTTGTGAGAAAAGAATTTGTCGTCTTTCTTGTCAGATACTGAACGACAAGCATCACAAGTACCCCGACAAGGCCGAGAATATAAAACATTAGTATTTCCTCCCTGCTGTCCTTACTTTGCGTTTCCGAATCTACGGTCCCGCCCGTTATACTTTTCGATCGCCTCAATCAGATCCTGCTTATGAAAATCAGGCCATGTCACATCGGTAAAATAGAATTCCGTATATGCCAGCTGCCACAGTAAAAAGTTCGAGATTCTCTGCTCGCCGCTTGTACGAATCAGGAGGTCCGGATCTGGTATTCCAGCTGTATCCAGGTATCTCTCAAAGATCTCTCCGGTCACCCGGCCCTCCGGAAGCTTCCCGTTTCTGGCATCCTCCGCAATCCTTGTAACCGCGCGTTCGATCTCATCTCTCCCACCGTAATTCAGGGCAATCTGAAAATACATTTGATCGTAATCTGCAGATGCCTCCTCAACCTCGCGGATCTCTTCCTGGAGATCCGGTGCAAGTGCGGAAGGATCACCGATGATCCGCACTTTCATCCGGTTCTTGTGCGCTTTCATCTCGACACGCCTCAGATACTTCCGAAAAAGATTCATCAGCACCTTCACCTCATCCGCCGACCGTTTCCAGTTTTCGGTGGAAAACGCATAGACCGTGAGATACTTTACCCCCATTTCGCAGATCTCATCACACATCTTCTCCAGGTTATTGCAGCCGACGATATGGCCGTAGCTGCGCGGCATTCCTCTGCGCTTTGCCCATCTTCCGTTGCCGTCCAGAATAATCGCAATATGGTTCGGGACCTTCAGGCCCTCAAGCCGGTCTTCTTCTTTCATTTCTTCCTCCAGCTGCAGCAATTAGCAGCAAGCATAGAAAGAAGCTGCCGCGCGAAACACTTTTTTGCACAATGCCCCGGAGCAAAACCTCTGCGGCAAATTATACAACAAGCATTTCGTACGTCAGCTCCCCCTCATTTCTGTTTCACGAAGCCGTCTGTGCCGATCAGACTTTCATCAGCTCTTTGGACTTCTCTTCCACAGCCTTGTCGATCTCTTTGATTTTCTTATCGGTCGCCTTCTGAAGGTCATCCTGAAGCTCCGCGATGAGGTCCTCGGACAGATCCTCGGATTTCTCCAGTTTCTTGAAAGCCTCATTGCCATCCCGGCGGATGTTGCGGACAGCCACCTTGGCTTCCTCGCCCTTCTTCTTTGTCTCCTTTGTGAGCTCCTTACGTCTCTCCTCTGTCAGCTCCGGGAAAATCAGGCGGATCACTTTACCGTCCGTATTCGGATTAATGCCAAGATCGGACGTCTGGATTGCCTTGATGATCGGTTTGATCATCGAAGATTCCCACGGCTGAATCTGTATGATTCTGGCCTCCGGAACCTGAATATTCGCCACCTGATTCAGTGGTGTCGGAGCGCCGTAATATTCAACCGTGATACGATCCAGGACATGGGGATTCGCACGGCCGGCACGAATGGCGCCAAGCTCATTTGCAAGGTTTGCGAGTGTCTTCTCCATTTTGGCATCGTATGCCTTTACTCTCTCATTCATTGTAAATTCCTCCCTGGTCTCTTACACGGTCACCCTTGTCCCGGTGATCTTTCCGTGCGCAGCATTGACGATGCTGTCTTCCCCGTCAAGGCCGAATACCACCATCGGCATCTTGTTCTCCTTTGCCAGGATCGATGCGGTCATATCCACGACCTGAAGCTGCTTGTCGATGACCTCCTGAATTGAAACCTCATCGTACTTCCTTGCATTCGGATTGCTCTTCGGGTCGCTGTCATAGACACCGTCCACAGCCTTCGCCAGAAGCAGTTCGTCAGCATCGATTTCAATCGCCCGGAGAACAGCGGTGGTATCTGTCGAAAAATACGGGCTGCCCGTTCCTCCTCCGTAGAATACAACCATGTTGTGCGCAAAATATTTATTGCTTCGATCCTTCGAGAAAAGCTTCGTGATTCCGCCGATCTCAAAGGGTGTCAGAACCGATGTCATCATCCCCTGTGACCGGAAAATCTCGGACACATAGATGCAGTTCATAACCGTCGCAAGCATACCGATCTCATCCGCCTTCGTGCGGTCGATATTCTTGCTGGAGCGGCCTCGCCAGAAGTTTCCGCCTCCGATAACAATTCCGATCTGAAAGCCGTCATCCACCAGTTTCCGAACCTGTTTTGCTACACCTGTTACAACTTCCTCGTCAAATCCAGTCTTCCTGTCTCCTGCAAGCGCTTCTCCGCTGAGCTTCAGCAATAGTCTTTTCATGCACGATCTCCTTGTTCTTCTTCTGTTTACGGGCCCTGCCGCCAATAATTCGTACGGCAACTACTTATATTATAGCATAAAGAAATCCCTTATCGCTATGAAATCTGACGATTACAGCCGTGAAACAACGAAGATATCGTAAATCGCCTTGATCGCCGTCTCAAAATCGCGGTTTTCCACACCGATGATGATGTTCAGCTCGGAGGATCCCTGGTCGATCATCTTGACATTGACATGCGCATGAGCCAGTGCAGCAAAAATTCGCCCCGCGGTTCCTCTCGTTCTTCTCATACCTCTGCCCACGACTGCGATCAGCGCCAGATCGGATTCCAGCTCGATCATGTCCGGATGAACGGATCTGTGAAGTCCGGCGATAACCTGCTGCTCATGCTTCTCGAATTCGTTCTGGTTGACATACACAGAGAAGGTGTCAATACCGGAAGGTGTATGCTCGAACGTCATCCCGCAGTCCTCGAATACTTCAAGCACCTTGCGGCCGAATCCGACTTCCGCGTTCATCATCGCCTTCTCAATTGTGATGGAAGCAAATCCCTTCTTGCCGCCGATACCGGTGATGGTATATTTCGGCTTGTTGCAGGTGTTCTCGACAACCATCGTGCCCGGATCCTGCGGACGGTTTGTATTTCGAACATTGATCGGTATTCCTTCCTTTCTGAGAGGGAATACCGCATCCTCGTGAAGAACTGTTGCTCCCATATAGGAAAGCTCGCGCATCTCACGATAGGTAATGGTATTGATGGTAACCGGATCCTTGATGATTCTCGGATCAGCCATCAGGAAGCCGGATACATCCGTCCAGTTTTCATACAGATCCGCATGAACTGCCTTTGCCACAAGGGATCCGGTGATGTCAGATCCGCCCCGGGAGAAGGTCTCAACGGTACCATCCGGTTTTGCGCCGTAGAATCCCGGGATCACCGCATGCTCAAGAGGCTCAAGCACCGCACCCATCTGCTTGTCTGTCCTTACCGCGTCAAACTTTCCCTCTTCATCGAAGGCCACTACTCTTGCGGCATCGACAAATTCATACCCGAGGTATTCCGCCATCACGATTCCGTTCAGATACTCTCCCCTGGACGCAGCGTAATCGGTTCCGATTTTGCTGCGGAAATTTTCGGCGATTGTCTCGAACTCGCTGTCCAGATTGAGAGACAGGCCCAGACCGTGAATGATCTCATCGTAACGATCGCGAATATTCTGAAGCGCATCGGAGAAATCCTGATCCTCCTCCGCGCGATGGTAGCAGTCATACAGCATATCGGTAACCTTGGTGTCATTGCTGAACCGTCTGCCGGGTGCCGACGGGACAACATAGCGTCTGCCCTCATCCGCCCGGATGATATCTCCGACCTTCTTGAACTGCTCAGCATTTGCGAGAGAACTGCCACCGAATTTCACTACTTTTTTCATTCCTGTTGTCCACCCTTCAAAAATGTGTGTCTTATATATGAAACAGTTACGTCTTCACCCTTCTCTGCCAGCATCCCGAGCAGCAGATCAAGCTGATTCTTCACAGAATCATCGGCAAACCATAACTTGTCTCTGCCTCTCTTCCAGTACTCGTAGGGAGCGCGGTCATTATAGCCGTCCCCCAGATATACTCTGGATGCGCTGATACGGTCCGCGACCATTTCCGCCACATATTTGCGGGGAATCGGCACGCCTTTGATGATTGTATCACAGTTTATACCATAGTCAATCCAATATTCGAAATGGTGCTTGTTGCGCCCCTTATGGTGAAGCCAGGCAAGGGAAACTCCTGTAGCCTCGCGTTCCGCGTTGTTCGGGCTTCTGGTTCCCTGCCAGTATCTCGCCCCCTCACGGAATTCCGTAGGAGAATACTTGGACAGATCATGCACAATTCCCTGCCAGTAAAGCCCCATACGGAAACAATAATGAAGGACCAGGCACTTGTGATGTGTAATTGTCTTGAAATGCTGCCACGCGTAATTTTTCTTCATTTCCGCACCGCCACTAAGATCACGATACTTCTCGGAGATACCTCCACTGCCTTCTCGTCTGAATCGATTTCCGTCTCCGTACCTTCCTCCGGGAATGCCTGCTCACGCGATGTATCCGCGCGGATGACCCACCGGAAGTCTTCCGGAAGATCCGGAAGTGCGAACCGCTGCGTCAGCCAGTACATATTGTATGCGATATAGATCGTGTCGTCCGCTGTTCCGTCCGGCTTCTCCGCATACTGCCCGCAGTACATGACGCCGAATCCTGTCTTCGTCTTTCCGGAGGCGCTCATCCATGCCACCTCGCTGTGAAACGAAAGATCCGGGAATCCGCAGCCCTTATAGTCCGCCATCCGCAGCACCCGTGCGGATCGGAGAACCGGATGTTCCCTGCGGAACGCAATGGCTTTTCTGACAAAATCGTGCATCTCTCTCGCTGATTTTGATCTGCTCCATGCAACCCATCCCGTGCGGTTGTCCTGGCACCAGGCATTGTTGTTGCCTCCCTGGCTGTTCTCCATCTCATCCCCTGCGTAGACCATCGGTGCTCCCTGGCTGGTCATCAGCATCAGAAAAGCATTCCTGAGCAGCTGCCGTCTCAGCGCACGAACCGCGTTCTTTCTTGTCGGCCCTTCTTCACCGCAGTTCCAGGTAAAATTGAAATCGGTTCCGTCGTAATTCTGCTCACCGTTGGCTTCATTATGTTTTTCCTCATATGAAACCATGTCATACATTGTAAAACCGTCCTGGTCCGCGAAATAATTGATGAACGCCTGGTCCTCGCTGTTTCTTCGGAGATACCAGCCGGCTTCGTCCGTGCCGACATCCGGATCGCCCTTCAGAAACCGGCGCATCGCCTGCTCGTAGGACGGATTCATAGCCGCAAGGTTCCGGAAAGCCGGTTTTCTGCCTCCGTACAGCACGGAGGTATCATAGCCGGAGGTAATCAGCTTCGTTCTGCGAAGCAGGGGGTCGGTAACGGCCGCGTGAATCCAGCTCCCGTCGCCGACGAGATGGAAACCGTCCACCTTGAAGTGAAGGCGCCAGTAGCGCAGCACATCAGTAACAAGCCTTGCATCCGCTTCCGGAAGAAAATAGAACTCCGGGATGCATTCCAGGCCAGCCTCATGGAGGGCATCCACCATTTCCGCGAACTCCTTGTTCGGATTATCTGTGGCGCAGTAAGCCTTTTTCGGCGCGAAATATAATCCCTTTGTGTATCCCCAGTAATTTAAAACCGGGTCCGCACTATTCTCCGGTTCCTTCACCTGCACCTGCTGATCCAGATAGTAGTATTTTTCCTCATTGGATTGATTTTCGAAGGTATAGCACGGCATGAGGATCAGCGAAGTCACCCCCATATCCTTCAGATACGGGATCATCTCCGTGACACCGAGAAATGTTCCGGGATGCTTCACGCCCGCCGGCCGGGTCTTTGTGAAGCCTCTCACGTGAAGTTTGTAGAAGATACTATTCTCATAGGGTATATTGAGGGGCTCGCTTCCTGCCTTGAAATAGACCTTCATGGAACACCGGTACTCTTCCTCCCCGCTGACCGGATTTGTGATTCTGCGAACAGATCTGGCATAGGGATCCGCAACGATCTTTCCCTCTACCCGATAATTGTATTCATACGCTCCTGCATTCTCCATCTCCACAAAGACCGCGCTGATGTCGCCGATCCGGTATTTTTCCTCGAGAGGAATCACCTGACAAGGCTCAATCTCCCCTGTATGATAGAGCAGAAGCTCCGCCCGCTTCCCTTCCGGAATCACACAGGCGAACAGGTTTCCGTTCCGTACTCCGTTCGTCGTAATGCCGTGCACTCCAAGTCTTTCCGGATCTGATGGTGTTACCCTGAATTCTGTCTTCTCTGCCATTCTCTTCCTCCGGTTCTTCCCTGATCACAGACAGGTAAACCGCTTCACACTGTGTGTGCGCAGATGTGGCTCACCCGCCCGCGCATATTCGCACTTTCGTGCCGCTTGCGTGTCACTTCGCTGCTTCGCAGCTTCATCCCATACCTGTTGTCAGATAGCCGGCTTCCCCGAATCCGACCTCATCCGGCTTGAAATCATATCGTAAGATCTAGCTCAACCGGACAATGGTCCGATCCCATCACGTCGGTGTGGATAACCGCATCGCTGACATGATCCCTGAGATTATCGGTGATCAGGAAATAATCGATTCTCCATCCCGCATTTTTCTCACGCGCCCGGAAGCGGTACGACCACCAGGAGTACTCAATCTTATCAGGATGCAGCCAGCGGTAGGAATCCGTGAACCCCGAATCCAGAAGCTCAGTCATCTTTTCCCGCTCTTCATCGGTAAATCCGGCATTTCTGCGGTTCGTTTTCGGATTTTTGATATCAATTTCTTCATGCGCCACATTCAGATCCCCGCACACAATCACCGGTTTTTTCTCCGCGAGGGTGTGAAGATATGCGCGGAAATCATCCTCCCAGCGCATCCGATAATCCAGCCGTTTCAGTTCACTCTGGGAATTTGGCGTATAACAGGTCACGAGATAGAACTTCTCATATTCCAGAGTGATCACGCGTCCCTCATGATCATGCTCCTCCACTCCGATCCCGTAAGTGACATTCTGCGCCTCCTGCTTTGCAAAAATCGCTGTGCCGGAATATCCCTTTCTTTCGGCATAATTCCAGTAGCAGTAATAGCCCTCCAGCGCAAAATCAATCTGACCGGCCTGAAGCTTGCTCTCCTGAATACAGAAGAAATCCGCGCCGGTGCTGTCGAAATACTCCCTAAATCCTTTTCCCACACAGGCTCGCAGCCCATTCACGTTCCAGGATATAAATTTCATGCATACCTCCCGGTTATATATCTTTCTTTCATGCCATCCTCAGGTGATATCCAGCTTTGTTCGATATCGGATAACCCGCATGGTTTCCAGATCACGGTCCGCAGGTCCGTGGATCGGCAGCCGGTTTTCCCTGTACCGCTGGACAATGTCGAAAATCTCCCTGGTGATCACCTCACCCGGGCAGATCAGCGGAATCCCCGGCGGATATGGGATGATGCTTTCCCCGGCAACTCTGCCGACCGCATCTTCCCATTTCACCAGAATCTTCTCACTGTAAAAAGCTTCTCTCGGTATCATTACCGCCTGGGGAAGCACAGATGCGGCATGCCTGAGATAGTCCTCGCGTCTTCCGTCCGACAAGCTGTCGGAGAAGCCGTACAAGCTGTCCAGCTCCGTGATCCTCGCGTCCTTTCCTGTGGCCTTTCCGTTATTCCCTGAAATTTTTCCGTTATTGCCCGGCATTTTTCCATTATTCTCAGGGATCTTCCCGATTTCTTCCGCACTTTCCCTCGGAATGTCCTCTGTGCCGCAGCCCGTCTGTTCCCTCAAGATCTTCTTCAGTGTCTCTATCAGCCGCCGGATATCGTCGCCGTTATTTCCCCACGTGACGACTGCCACTACGTTCTCAAAATCTGCCAGTTCCGTGCTGACTCTGCCCTTATCATAGAGCAGTCTCTGCAGACGAAAACCTGTGATTCCTGCTCTCCTTGCCGAAAAAACGATCCGGAGCGGATCCAGCGTCAGGTGTTCCGGCACTTTTTTTCCCTTCCCGAGAAGCTCTTCCACAGGAATTCCCGCTGACTTTGCAGTCGCAAGGGCAATTTTTTCTTCCCCGGACATCTCATAACACACATCTGTCGTCAGTACATCCACGTAAGGAATCCGCGCAAGCTCCTCACGAAGAATGTCTGCCATCGCCATCGATTTGCTCATCAATTCTCCGCCGTGGAGCGCAAGGTTATGGCGTGCTCCGTCCAGAGAACCCATAAGAAGGTAATTCGGGCTCGTGCTCATCACGAGCTTCAGGCACTCATCCAGTCTCTGGCGTGAAAGAAAACGGCTCTTCCACTGAAGCATTGAACTCTGCGTCATACTTCCGGATGTCTTGTGAATGCTCTGTGCCGCTGCGTCCGCCCCTGCCCGGATCGCTCCTTCCGGCATCTCATCCGAAAAATACAGGTGGGATCCATGTGCCTCGTCGACAAGCAGAGGAATCCCATGCCGGTGACAGATGTCCGCAATTCTCCGCAAATTGGAACAGATCCCGTAATAAGTCGGGCTCACCACAAAGACTGCCCGGATTTCGCTGTCACGCTCCAATGCTTTTTCAATCTCCTCTGGTTTCACCTCACCGGAGATATTCCATCCGGGAACTGTCTCCGTGTTTACCCATACCGGAACGGCTCCGCTCAGAATCAGGCCCATCAGCACGGATTTATGCGCATTCCTCGGAACCAGGATTTTTTCCCCGGGCTGTACAGAGGCGAGAATCATAGCTTCATTCCCACACGTTGTACCATTCACCAGAAACCAGCAGTGATCCGATCCCCAGATTTCCGCAGCCAGATCCTGTGCCTCCCGGATCGGCCCCGTCGGCTGATGCAGATCATCCAGTCCCTCAGCCTCTGTAAGGTCGCTCATAAACGCCCTTTCCCCGAGAACCTCCAAAGCCCTCAGATCTGCTCCGCGTTCAAAGCGATGCGCTGGAATACGGAAAAATGCCGGCCTTTCGCTGCGGAAATTTTCAATTGCGTCCAAAATCGGTGTACTATTCTGATTCACTTATGATGCCTTTCTGTCTTTCTTCCGGACTCACAAAAAATGAGACCACCGCATTGAGCCTACCCGTGAATCAAAATCTTCTCTGCTTATCCCGGTCCGCAGTACGTGTTCATCCTGCGGCCGGTCCGCTGATTCACTGTATGCATATCATGCGACAGTCTCATATTAGCATCAATTTTCTGTTAATTCAATTAACCTGTAAAAAGAACGTCACGGATTCACTTTTCTTCAGTCAACGTCTATCTCATGAACCCAGCCTTCCGGTCCTTCGATCTCTCCGTCCTGAATACCTGTCAGTGTGCTGCGAAGCTTTGTGAGAACCGGCCCCATCTTCTCCATGCCGCTCGGAATGTTGATGATTCTGCCATGGTCATTGATCTGTCCTACCGGGCTGATAACGGCTGCGGTTCCGCAAAGACCCATCTCCTCAAATTCCGGTACTTCACTGAACATAACCGGTCTGTGCTCCACCTTCATGCCCAGCATATTCTCGGCGATATAGCAGAGGGAACGGCGGGTGATGGACGGAAGAATCGAATCGGACTTCGGCGTTACCAGTGTCTTCCCGTTGTCCTTGATAAAGATTACATTTGCTCCGCCGGTCTCTTCCACCTTTGTTCTGGTCGCCGGATCCAGATACAGATTCTCGTTGAATCCCTCTCTGTGCGCCTCCATAATCGGGTGAAGACTCATCGCATAGTTCAGGCCGGCCTTAATTCCGCCGGTTCCATGCGGCGCAGCGCGGTCAAAGTCAGGAATACGCACAACAACCGGCTTTGCTCCGCCCTTAAAATACGGGCCAACCGGTGTTACGAGGACACGGAACATATACTCCTCAGCAGGCTTTACTCCGATAACCGCATTGTATCCGAACATATAAGGACGGATATAGAGCGTTGCGCCGGAGCCATATGGCGGTACCCAGTCAACGTTCGCCTTTACCACCTCTTCAACAGCCTTCACAAAACGATCAACCGGGAACGGCGGCATTTCCAGCCGTTTGCAGGAATCATACATACGCTGCGCATTCATATCCGGGCGGAAGCATACCACCTTGTTGTCCTTCGTTCTATATGCCTTGAGGCCTTCAAAGCAGGACTGAGAATACTGAAGAACCCCCGCGCACTCACTCATCGTAACTGTGTGATCCTTCGTCAGCCTGCCCTCATCCCACTTTCCGTCTCTGTACATGGAGACATAGCTGTAATCCGTTTCTCTGTAATTAAAGTCCAGGCTTCCCCAGTCAATATCTTTTGTAGCCATTGATTTGTCCTCCTAATGATAATCTGCTGATATTATACACCAAAATTTCACTTTGCAAACAAAAAAAGCGAAAAGGTTTACTGTATAAAGCCGTCGTCAGGCGGGCAGTTTTTGGGCATAAGGAGCAAACACAGAAAACCGCATGCCTGAACGCCGCGACAGACCGACGAATCCGCTCTCATGTGGCAGCTGTGAGAGTTACGAGGCAACGGAGCCGCTGGCTTTATACCGTGTGTGCCGCTGTATACAGCACTACGGTTTACTGGAGGATTGCGGGAGTGCGAAGCACGGTGCAATCCATAGCTTATACAGTATGTGTCACAACTTATCGTATGGCCGTTTACTTTGTCACAAGGTTCAGAATGCGCCCCGGCACATAGACAATTCTCCTGACATCTGACGGCATCCTGCTCCCGAGGGCAGCGGCCGCTGCCCTTTCCGCCTGTTCCCGGGTCCACCCAAAAAGTGCCGGTATCTCGGTTCTTTTTCTTCCATCGATACAGACTGGAAGGCGAACCGGATCACCGGACCTATCTGCATCCCCGGCAATCGGCCAGGGTTCCTCCATGACACTTCTTCTGTCTTCATCTTCCAAAATGTCCGGCACACCGCGATGATATCCGCACCCGCCGTACCTCTCCCAAAGCTCCTGTGCAATGTAAGGAGTGAACGGAGCAGACAGAAGAATGTAATTCTTCATAAAAAGTAATTCTTCCACAGGGTTCATCAATCCCCGGCCACGCTCCTCCTTACGCAGCAGATTAAGGCCTTCCATCATCGAAGCTGCCGCTGTATTCCACTTAGAGCGGCTGACTCTCTCATTCACAGTATATATCAGCTCACGGGCTTCTCCCGGCAGTTTTTTCACGCTGCATGCGTCGAAATTGTCACCAGCCTCTGTTTCATCTGCTGACTCTGACTCATTCGACCGTTCCAGAATCGCCTCCGCGATTCTCCAGTATCTGCGAAGATATCGAAGAATTCCCTCGGCGCACGCTTCATCCCGTTCACTGTTTCCGGGCAGTTTTCCGGAGAACAGTACATACATGCGCATCGCGTCCTGCCCGTATTCTCTTTGATAATACTCCGGTATCTCGTCCCGGGCATCAGCGGAGGGGCCCAAAAGGCCCTGCCACTTTTTCTCCAGTCTGCGGAAATTATACGGAGAAATCATGCCTTACCGCTGCTTTCTCCGGACTCTGTTTCCTCCCGCTCATCCTTCATGATCCGGGAGAGCTCCGAGCTCATTTCCATAAACTGAAGCATCCGGTCGAGTCCGAAACGATTAACGACCTTTTTCGTAAACTTGTCCACGCGCTTCTCATTATCCGCAAGCATATCAAGCCCGCGCTGGGTAATATTGAGATAAGTGCCTCCGGTTCCCTTCCCATCAAAAGTCCAGGTCACGTAACCGCGGTTTTTCAGTGCCTCAGCCACATGGGAGGTTTCGTTTATCGGAAGTTCCAGCTTCTCCGACAGAACATTCAGATACATTTTCCGATTGTCCTCGGGAAGATCCTTTACATATTCCCGCACGATATGCAGTGCCAGGTATTCCGGCATCTTCAGGTTATGCAGAAATTTCTGGTTCTGTTCCTTACCCACAATATATCTGGAGTAAATGAATTTCTCCGCCAGATCCCGCACTTCCTCCGCACTGATGTCAGTTCCCAGAGGATTCCCTCTCATACTGCCAGCCTCAAATTCCTTATCATTCCCCATTTTTGCTGTCTCCTTTCCATACGGACGTCCTGACCAATGTCTCCGCCTTCGCGGTAGCCTGTATGGATCCTGCCGCTCCGCATGTGGTGCATTTTTGTAATCCTTAATCCATATAATCATAACACAAAGGATATCCGGAAAGCGAGCCAAAACGTTCCTCGTGTTTTTTGATGTTCCCCCCAGCCGCTGAAACCGCAGCACGGCGCACGAAACTTGGCCGCTCCGGCTTTGCTTCCGGTGCGGCCATAGGTTCTCTTCCTGCTCAGGCGAGATAACGAGATAAAACACGCTGCGCGAGTTTTATCTCGCTATCGCGACGCTCGCCGCACACGAATACTTCGCATTCGGCTGCGGCTCACTGTTCGCGTAAAAAAGCTGTCTGCCGCATACAGCTTCCCAGCTGATGCAGCAGACAGCAGATTCACATTCACAGGAGCACTCTCAGCAGAGGAAAGCCGTCCTGTCAATCATCAAGCTTCGTGACCTTTCCTGCTCTCGCCTCAACCTGTGCTTTCTGGATCTCCGCCGGAGCCTGCTCATATCTCGCGAACTCATAGGAGAAATCGCCGGCACCTCCAGTCATGGAACGAAGCGTATTGGAATATCCGCTCAGCTCGAGCTGCGGTACCTCCGCCTCGATCTCCGTCTTCCCGTTTCCGACCGGATTCATTCCCAGGACGCGTCCACGTCGCTTATTCAGGTCACCCATTATATCGCCGGTGAACGCATCCGGCGCAATCACCTTAAGATCTACAATCGGCTCCAGCAATACCGGATCCGCCTTCATAAAACCATCCTTAAACGCCATAATGGTTGCGGTCTTGAATGCCATCTCCGAGGAATCAACCGGATGATAGGATCCATCATAAAGAATCGCTTTGACACCGACTACCGGATATGCCGCAAGCGGTCCGGATATCACCGATTCTGCCAGGCCTTTCTCAACTGCAGGGAAGTAGTTCTTCGGAACAGATCCTCCCACAACCTCCTCTTCAAAAACAAACGGTGTATTCAGATCCCCTGATGGCTCAAAGCGCATTTTCACGTGTCCATACTGACCGTGACCGCCGGATTGTTTCTTGTACTTGGAGTCCACGTCAGATTTCTTGCGAATCGTCTCGCGGAAAGCGATCTTCGGCTCAGAGAGCTCGATGTCAACCTTATATCTCTCCTTCAGCTTCGCCGCAATTACTTCGATGTGCTGTTCACCGATGCCATAGATCAGAGACTGATGATTTGCCGAGTCATTGACAACCTTCATTGTCAGATCCTCCAGCTGAAGTCTGGAAAGGCCCTGGGAAATCTTATCCACATCATTCTTGTTCAGCGGTTTGTAGCGTTTTGCCGTATAAGGCTTCGACACCGCCACCGGACCGAAGTCAACCGGATGATCCTTTGTTGCCAGAGAATCGCCGGTCTTTGCATCGCCGAGCTTTGCCAGCGCTCCAATATCACCGGCATGAAGCTCCGGTACCTCCACCGGCTTGTTGCCGGTCATGACATACAGCTTTCCGATCTTCTCCTCGGAATCCTGCGTGACATTGTAGAGCACGTCATTTGACTTCAATACACCGGAGCAGACCTTGATCACGGAATACTTTCCGAGGAACGGGTCCGCGATCGTCTTCCAGATCGTTGCGCTCTTCGGACCGGTGAAATTATAGTCCGCGTTGAATACATCATTGCTGCTGCGGTCAAGTCCCGCGCGTTTTCTCCGGGATGGATCCGGGAAATATTCCACGATATCATCAAGGAGAATCTTCACGCCCTGCAGATTGATCGGAGATCCCATGCAGACCGGAACCATATCTCCGGAGCCGACATTCATTGCCAGTGCAGCGCCGATCTCCGCAGGGGAGAATTCCTCACCGTTGAAATAGCGGTCCATCATCTCTTCACTGGTCTCCGCCACTGACTCCAGCAGCGCGTCTCTATATTCAGAGAGGTAATCCTTCAGGTAATCCGGTACCGGGATTTCCTCTTTTTCATTCTTATTAATGTATCTGCGTCCCTTGTTCTTCACGATATTCACATAGCCGATAAACTTCCCGTCCTTGCGGATCGGCATATGAAGAGGAGCGATTTTCTTGCCGTAAAGCTCCTGAAGCTTCAGAACAACATCACGATAGGATACGTCATCAATATCCATATCCGTGACAAAAAACATTCTCGGAAGGTTGTATCTCTCACAGAGATCCCATGCCTTCTCTGTGCCTACCTGAACGCCGGCCTTTCCGGAAACAACGATTACCGCCGCATCCGCAGCTGAAACTGCTTCTTCAGCCTCGCCGACAAAATCGAAATATCCGGGGGTATCCAGTACATTTACCTTGCACTTGTTCCACACAACGGGAACAATGGATGTATTGATAGAAATCTTGCGCTTAATCTCTTCTTTATCGTAATCACTGATTGTATTTCCGTCGTTAACACTTCCGAGACGGCTGGTGATGCCGGAAAGATATGCCATTCCCTCAACAAGGGTAGTCTTGCCTGCTCCGCCGTGTCCGAGTATTACGACGTTTCTGACCCTGTCAGTTCTGAAAACCTCCATAATGTTAACCTCCATACATTTGAGTCGCCTTGAAAGCGCTTTCTCTCTTTCCCGGCGCTATGGATATATTTTACTAAAAACTTGCAATATTATCAACCTTTTTGTGTCATTTATCCAACATTTCCGGCCGGCATCCCGGGACGGTGCTGTTATTACGCCGCATTTATGTCTTATTTTTACATGATTATCGTCTGATCTGCCTTCATTGACTTTTCTCTGTTTATCCAGTACACTGACATAAGTTGTTTTAGCGCTTTGACGCGCTGATGTATATTACAGTGAGGAAAAACTCCTATGACTTGTATCGGCTTTATCGGTCTCGGACTGATTGGAGGTTCCCTGGCCAGATCCATCAAAAAATTCCATCCGGATTTTCATATACTCGCATACTCCCACACCCCTTCCACGCTCGAACAGGCTTTGATAGCAGGCGCAATTGACGAAGCTCTCGACCAGAATGACCCGCGGTTTGGAAACTGTGACTTTATTTTTTTGTGCGCACCTGTACAGACCAATATCACCTATTTTCCGTTTCTCAGATCCATCATCCGGGAAGACTGCATACTGACCGACGTGGGCTCCGTTAAAGGCGAGACGACCGACGCTGCGGTACGGACCGGCCTGGCAGAGAATTTCATCGGCGGCCATCCGATGGCAGGTACAGAGAAAACAGGTTTCTCCAGCTCCACGGATTACCTGCTGGAAAACGCGTACTATTTTATTACGACAAACCGGGAAACCGACCCCGAAAAGGTCCGGCGTTACTCGGACCTGATCCGGTCCATCCGTTCTCTCCCGATCGTAGTCTCCGCCGAAGAGCATGACTACATCGTTGCCGGTGTCAGCCACCTCGAGCATATCGTTGCCTCATCTCTGGTGAACACGGTAAAAAGCATTGATACCCGTGATGAAAAGATGAAGCTGGTGGCAGCGGGCGGGTTCCGTGACATCACCAGAATAGCCTCCTCATCTCCGGTCATGTGGCAGCAGATCTGCCTCGCCAACCGGAAAGATATCCTGAAGGTTCTGGATCGCTATATGGAATTTCTCTCCAATTTCCGCTTCATGATCGATTCCGCTGATGCCGACGGCCTGTACCGCACTTTTTCCTCATCCAAGGATTACCGGGATTCAATCGACGACATCAAGAGGGGATCGGTTCCGAGACAATATCTTCTGTACGTGGATATCTACGACGAACCCGGCGGAATCGCAACCGTTACGACGCTGCTCGCCATGAATCAGATCAGCATCCGGAACATCGGCATCATTCACAACCGGGAATTTGAAGACGGAGTCCTCCGGATTGAATTTTATGAGGAAAACGCCCGGAACAACGCAGATGACGTTCTGCGGAAAAGGAACTATCTTGTCCGTCGCAAGGTCTGAAAAAAGATTGCTTCCCGCCGTCTCTCTAAATGATTCCGCAGAGCTTTCAGATACAATGCAAACGATTCTGCAGAGCTTTCAGATACAATGCAAACGATTCTGCAGAACTTTCAGAAGGAAGGAACCGTGTCATGAAATTTTATCCTACAGATAAACCGCTTCACGGACAGTTGGATATTCCGGGGGATAAATCCATCTCTCACCGGGCAGTCATGTTCGGCAGTCTCGCAAACGGGACGACTGAGATCTCCCATTTTCTGCCCGGCGCCGACTGCCTCTCCACCATCAGCTGCTTCCGCAGCATGGGGATTGATATCGAAACCAATCCGGAACACCCGGATCATGTCATCGTACACGGGAAGGGGCTCCACGGGCTCAACGCTCCGGACACTGTGCTCGATTGCGGCAATTCCGGAACAACGACCCGCCTCATCTCCGGCATTCTTGCCGGACAGGATTTTCCCTGTACGCTCACCGGAGACGCCTCCATACAAAAGCGGCCCATGAACCGGATCATCGAACCACTGACTCAGATGGGCGCGTGCATCACCAGCGAACGTGACAACGGATGCGCACCTCTTCAGATTATAGGTCAGCCGCTTCACGGCATTACCTATCATTCTCCGGTGGCATCCGCCCAGGTAAAATCATGCCTTCTGCTTGCAGGGCTTTACGCTGATTCTGCTACAACAGTCATAGAGCCGGCTCTTTCCAGAAATCACACGGAACTGATGCTTCGTCATTTCGGCGCCGATTTGTCCTCCGACGGTCTTGCGGCAACCATTCATCCCGGAAATGAGCTCTCCGGAATATCTGTAAAAGTACCCGGCGACATCTCCTCCGCCGCCTATTTTCTGGCAGCCGCCTGCATGATCCCCGGCTCAGAGATTCTGCTGCGGCACGTGGGCACAAATCCCACCCGCGACGGTATTCTGCGCGTTATTCAGGACATGGGCGGAACTGTGACCTACCGCAGACTTTCGGCTTCTGGCGGAGAATCCACGGCAGACCTCGAAGTGCGGTACACTCCGCTTCATGGCACCGTAATTGAAGGCAGTCTGATTCCGACTCTGATCGATGAGATCCCGATCATCGCTGTCCTCGCTGCAACAGCCGAGGGGACAACCGTGATCCGAGACGCAGGTGAGCTGAAGGTAAAGGAGTCCAACCGTCTTGACCTCATGGTGGAAAATCTCTCCCGCATGGGTGTCGACATCACCGGTACCGACGACGGTATGATAATCAATGGAGGAAAACCGCTTCACGGTGCCCTCATCGACAGCCACCTCGATCACCGCATCGCCATGTCCTTTGCCATTGCCTCCCTCGCCGCCGATGGCGAAACAGAGATCCGGGACGCCGAATGCGTGAACATATCCTATCCGGAATTCTACCGGGATCTGAAGTCTCTTCTGCAGCAATGACGTAGGCTACGTCGATCTGCGGTCTGCCTCATACCAATTTCTTCTGCCTGAATGAAAGCTTCACAACACACCGGGCGGCCTTCCCACAACCGAAGGCCGCCCGATCTTTCGTTCTATCTTGCAGTTCTGTTTCTGTTCGGAATCTTCGTCTACATCTCTGTCTTTTTCCTTGTTCTGTTTTTATTCTGTTTTTGTTCTGATTTTTGTTGTGTTTTTTGTACCTTTTGTCAAGAAAATGCATCGTATTTCCGGCACAATCTGTTATAATGATAGGCGATGACTAGAGAAGTTTTCTATATCAGGACAAACTTCACAGATATTAAGGGAGGTTTTTAGAATGGTAATACATAATGTCCACGATGAATCCTTTCATCCATATGGCCGTATCATACGCGGCCTTGATGTTTCCGGCATTATGGAGGCTTTAAAGGATACTGACTGCCCGACGGATCACACCATCTACGTCGCATCGGATCCGAAGCTTGAGCAGACCGCGGCTGGAGAGAAAGTCCGCCAGATTGTATATGGCGAGCTTCCGGTCCAGATCGGATACTGCAATGGGTATAATGTTTTTTTGAACGCTCTGGAATACCATCGTTCATCCGAAATCAATATTGCGGAGAATGATCTCATTCTCCTTCTCGGAAAACAGCAGGATATCACAGATGATTTTCACTATGACACCTCAAAGGTTGAGGCGTTCCTCGTGCCGGCAGGTACAGTGATCGAGGTTTACGCCACCACCCTTCATTACGCGCCGTGCAGCGTTGACGGCAAGCCGTTCCGCTGTGTCGTGGTACTCCCGAAGGGCACGAATACCGAGCTGACCTCCGCTCACGGGGGAGACAGCGAAGACAAACTGATTACCGCTGTCAACAAATGGCTCATCGCACATCCGGACGCCGGAATCGAAGGTGCATTTAACGGTCTCGAAGGCGAAAATCTCCGGGTAGACTGACCAGCCGCTCCCCCGGGAATGAATCACAGATTTTTTATACCCGGGAAAGCTTCACAGATTTTTTATTTCTCAGGAGGATATTATAATGAACAATATTCCAGTTGTTAAAATCGGCATTGTCGGCGTAAGCCGCGACTGTTTTCCGGCAAGTCTCACACTTGACCGGCGCAAAGCTCTGGTGAATGCCTATGCCGCAAAATATAACGCCGCAGATATTTACGAATGTCCGATCACCATCATTGAGAGCGAAACCGATATGGTAAATGCGCTCAAAGATGTAAAAGCCGCCGGCTGCAATGCCCTGTGCATCTTCCTCGGCAATTTTGGTCCGGAGATCTCCGAAACGATGCTTGCAAAATATTTTGACGGACCGGTGATGTTCTGTGCCGCCGCCGAAGAGACTCAGACCAATCTGAAGGGCGGCCGCGGCGACGCATACTGCGGAATGCTCAATGCGAGCTACAACCTGGCCCTGCGCAATGTAAAGGCCTACATCCCCGATGAGCCGGTCGGCGACGCCGAGGATCTGGCGGACCGCATCCATGAATTCCTTCCAATCGCAAGAGTTGCCATCGGACTGAACAACCTGAAGATCATCTCCTTCGGCCCCCGTCCGTCCAACTTCCTCGCCTGCAATGCCCCCATCAAGCAGCTCTACAATCTGAACGTAGAGATCGAGGAAGAATCCGAGCTTGACCTCTATGAGTCCTATACCAAGCACGCGGATGATGAAAGAATCGCATCTGTTATCGAGGACATGTCAAACGAAATGGGATACACCGACGCAAACAGGCCGGCAATGCTCCCGAAGCTTGCGCAGTACGAGCTGACCCTCCTCGACTGGGCGGAAAGCCACAAGGGCTGCAAGGAATATGTCGCACTCACTACAAAGTGCTGGCCCGCGTTCCAGGATATGTTCCGCTTTGTTCCCTGCTATGTAAACAGCCGTCTCATGAAGAGGGGCATCCCGGTAAGCTGCGAGGTTGATATCTACGGCACACTGTCCGAGTACATCGGTCTCTGCCTGAGCCAGGATGAGGTCACCCTGCTCGACATCAACAACTCCGTACCGAAGGATATGTACAAGGAAAGCATCGAGGGCAAATTCGCATACAACTGGAAATTCAGCGACACCTTCATGGGCTTCCATTGCGGCAACACCTGCTCCAACAAGCTCACAAACCCGCATCTGGCTTATCAGGCCATCATGGCGAATACCCATCCGAAGGAGTGGTGCGATGGAACAATCGAAGGCGATATCGTTCCGGGCGACATTACCTTCTACAGACTGCAGTCAACCGCAGACAACAAGCTCCGCGCCTATGTCGCGCAGGGCGAGGTTCTTCCGGTTGCGACAAGATCGTTCGGATCCATCGGTGTCTTCGCGATTCCGGAAATGGGCCGTTTCTATCGTCATGTGCTCATTGAGAAGCGTTTCCCGCATCATGGTGCAGTAGCTTNNCGTTTCTATCGTCACTGGCTGATCGAGAAGAATTTCCCGCACCACGGCGCCGTAATGTTCGGTCACTACGGTAAGGTTCTCTACGACACCCTGAAATTCATCGGTGTCCCGGTTGATGAGATCGGATACAATCATCCCGCCGGAGACCGCTACGCGGACGAAAATCCTTTTGCCTAACAACGAGAAAAAACACGCTGCGCGAGTTTTATCT
>DGTF01000043.1:25718-35893 GCA_002394235.1 Eubacterium sp. UBA4343
CTATCGCGACGCTCGCCGCACACGAATACTTCGCATTCGGCTGCGGCTCACTGTTCGCGTAAATTACCAGTTAGCGCCCTGCTCCAAAGGCAGGGCGCCACAATTTGTCACAAAAATACATACAGGAGGAATAGCTCTATGTACTATATCGGCATTGACCTCGGCACATCTGCCGTCAAGCTTCTTCTCATGGATTCCGCGGGTACGATCCGGAACATCATCAGCCGCGAGTATCCTCTCCACTTTCCTCACCCCGGATGGTCAGAGCAGGACCCTTCGGACTGGTACAGAGAATCCCTGGAGGGCATGAAGATCCTGACCAAAGATATTGACAGAAGTGAGATCGCCGGAATCAGTTTTGGAGGCCAGATGCACGGCCTCGTCATCCTTGATGACAAGGATCAGGTTATCCGCCCCGCAATTTTGTGGAACGACGGCCGCACCCAGGAGGAAACCGACTATCTCAATCATACCGTCGGCGAGGATAAAATTGCCTCCTGGACGGCAAATATCGCTTTCGCCGGCTTTACTGCCCCCAAGATTCTCTGGGTCCGCAAAAATGAGCCCGATAATTTCCGCAGAATATGCAAAATCATGCTTCCGAAGGATTACCTCGCGTATATGCTTTCCGGGAGCTTCTGCACAGACCTCTCCGACGCCTCCGGGATGCTTCTCGTCGATGTGAAAAACAGACGCTGGTCCCCGGAAATGCTTGAGATCTGCGGGATCACAGAATCACAGCTTCCAAAGCTCTATGAAAGCTATGAGCCGGTCGGAACACTCAAGCCTTCCGTTGCGGAGGAACTGGGCTTCCCCCGCACTGTGAAGATCATCGCGGGTGCAGGCGACAATGCGGCTTCCGCCGTCGGAACCGGAACCGTCGGAAATGAGAGATGCAACCTTTCGCTCGGAACTTCCGGCACGCTCTTTATTTCAAGTTCCTCGTTTGTGGATACTCCCAACCACGCGCTTCACTCCTTCTGCCACGCAGACGGTCACTATCACCTGATGGGCTGCATGCTCAGTGCCGCCTCCTGCAACAAATGGTGGAATGAAGAGATTCTGAATACAAAGGATTATTCCGGAGAGCAGGCATCGATCTCCCGGCTCGGGGAGAACAATGTCTTCTATCTTCCGTATCTGATGGGCGAGCGTTCCCCGCACAATGACCCCTCCTGCAAGGCAGCTTTTATCGGCATGCGCATGGATACGACGCGTGCCGAAATGACGCAGGCTGTTTTGGAGGGCGTTGCCTTCGGTCTTCGTGATTCTCTCGAAATTGCCAGAGGTCTTGGTCTCAATGTAACCCGCTCCAAAATTGTCGGCGGTGGTTCAAAATCAAAACTCTGGATGAAGATCTGCGCCAACGTCATGAATCTGACACTCGATGTCCCTGCCATTCAGGAGGGCCCCTCTCTCGGCGGCGCCATGCTGGCGGCTGTCGGCTGTGGTGAATTTGCTTCTGTCGAGGACGCGGCAGATCGCATCATACATGTCACAGATACAATCGAGCCAGACCCGGTTCTCACGGAAAAATACGAGGAGAAGTATAACCGGTTCCGTAAATTCTATCCTGCTCTCAAGGGCCTGTTCTGACATGAAAAACGAGGGCTTTCACACGAATTTCATCGCGTGAAAGTTCTCTTTTTCTGCAGCTTCCGCCTTCCCGGAATCTGATTCAGAGGAGACGGCCCGTCAATGTTGTTTATAATTGTCTCTGTTTAACTGCGCCTCTGTATAACTGCCTCTCTGTTTTACGTCCGTCTGCTCATGTACATGAAAAGGCAGGGCTTTCACACCACCGTGAAAGTCCTGCCTTTTCAGTTTTTAGTTTTTATTTACGCGAACAGTGAGCCGCAGCCGAATGCGAAGTATTCGTGTGCGGCGAGCGTCGCGATAGCGAGATAAAACTCGCGCAGCGTGTTTTATCTCGTTATTCAGGCCTTCTTTGCAATCTCAGCCTTGATATCCGCCGTGAGTTTCGGAACGATCTTGTTCAAATCTCCGACGATTCCGATGTCCGCCACGTCAAAGATCGGTGCAGACTCGTCCTTGTTGATCGCAATGATCAGATCAGACTCCTCCATGCCTGCTACGTGCTGGATGGCTCCGGAAATACCGATTGCGAAATAAATGTTCGGACGAACGGTCTTTCCGGTCTGTCCGACCTGAAGATCCTTCGGCGCCCATCCGTTATCAACTACCGCACGGGAGCAGGATACCTCTCCGCCGAGAACATCCGCCAGATCTCTGAGAATCTGGAAATTCTCCGGACTTCCGACACCGCGGCCGCCGGATACCAGAATCTTTGCCTTCTGGATATCTACCGTCTCGCTGACCTTCTTCACGACCTTCTCGATTGTGACATAACGGTCATCCGGAGTGAATCCCGGATTGTAGTTAATGACCTCAGCCTTTGCGCCCTTGATCGGCGCGATCTTCTCCATGACGCCGGGACGTACGGTTGACATCTGCGGTCTGTTATCCGGGCATGCGATGGTGGCAATGGTGTTGCCTCCGAATGCCGGACGGGTCATGAGCAGCTGATTGTGCTTCTGCTCCTGATTCGGCTTCGGCTGAAGCGGGAAATCTCCGATATCGAGGGAGGTGCAGTCCGCGGTAAGTCCTGTATGAACACGTGCCGAAACCGTGGGTCCGAGGTCACGGCCGATTGCGGTTGCGCCCACCAGCATGATCTCCGGCTTATACTTCTCGATAACAGATGCCAGCGCGTGCGCGTAAGGCTCCGTGCGGTACTCCTTCAGCTCCGGGTCATCCACGACGATGACTCTGTCCGCGCCGTACTCGGCCAGCTCGTCTGCAAGGCCCCCAACCTGGTATCCGATCAGAACTGCGGTAACCTGTGTGTTCAGAGGTTTTGCCAGGTCTCTCGCCTTTCCGAGCAGCTCGAAGGCAATGTTGTCAATGTGATTATCTACCTGCTGTGCAAAGATATATACACCCTTGTAATCTTCTAAACTCATTCTACTCACCGCCTTCATTAAATATAATGTCTCTTTGTCAGTTCTTCGCAGATGACAGCAGCACCGGCATCCGGATCAAGATCCTTGAACATAGTGCCTGCTCCCTTGCGTACCTTGTCGGAAGCCTTCGCGATCTTTGTCGGAGAACCAGCGAGACCGCAGTCTTCATCCTTCAGTGTCGTCAGATCATCACGGTTATAGGTGGTGATTTCCGCGTCAACCGCATCCCAGATTCCGGCAGGGGTCATATAGCGCGGAGGATTCAGCTCGGAAAGAGCTGTGATCAGGCAGGGCATCTTTGCTTTCAGCACATGATATCTGTCGTCGAACTGACGCTCAACCTCTACGGTCTTCTCTGCCTCGTTCACCTTGATTGCCTGTGCATAGGAGATCACCGGAATGCCGAGATGCTCCGCGATCTGCGGTCCAACCTGCGCGGTATCGCCGTCGATCGCCTGACGTCCGGTGATAATCAGATCGTACTCTCCGATCTTGCGGATTCCGGCCGCAAGCGTCGAGGAAGTCGCCCAGGTATCTGCTCCGCCGAGCTTCCGGTCGGTCAGAAGAACGCCCTTGTCCGCGCCCATCGCGATCGCCTCGCGAAGAACATCAGCCGCCTTCGGAAGTCCCATGGTGAGAACTGTTACCTCTGCTCCGGTCTCGTCCTTGATCCTCAGTGCCGCCTCCAGTCCGGCTTTGTCATCCGGATTCATGATGGCAAGCATAGCCGCACGATCCAGGGTACCATCCGGTTTGAATTTGACACCGCCTGCTGTATCCGGTACCTGTTTAATACAAACAATTATCTTCACGGTATATTCCTCCTGTCATTTCAGTAAGTTCGCAGATATAACCATACGCATAACTTCTGCGGTTCCTTCATAGATCTCCGTGATCTTCGCGTCACGCATCATACGCTCTACGTCATACTCTCTGATATAACCATAACCGCCGTGGAGCTGTACACATTCTGTCGTGACATCCATCGCGGCCTTTGCGGCAAACAGCTTTGCCTCTGCAGCCTCTACGCTGTAAGTGGATGCCGGTGAGAAACCGGCAGCGTCCTTCGCGCAGGCAGCCTTATATACCAGAAGCTGAGCAGCGTCACAGGTTGTCTTCAGATTTGCGAGCTGGAACTGTGTGTTCTGGAACTGTGCGATCGAACGTCCGAACTGCTTTCTCTCCTTCGTGTAGGCTACGGTAAGATCCAGCGCGCCCTCCGCGAGGCCGAGAGCCTGTGTCGCAATTCCGATACGTCCGCCGTCCAGCGTGTGCATGGCAATTCCGAAGCCCTTGCCCTTCGCGCCGAGGATGTTCTCCTTCGGAATACGGCAGTCCTGGAAAATCAGCTCATAGGTCGCGGATCCGCGGATACCCATCTTCTTCTCCTTCGTTCCGAAGGTAAAGCCCGGTGTTCCCTTTTCCACGATGAATGCGGAGATTTCTTTCTGCTTTCTGCCGCGTTTCTCAACGGTTCCCGTTACCGCGATGATAATGTAGACATCCGCTTCCTTGCCGTTTGTAATGAAGCACTTGGAGCCGTTCAGTACCCACTCATCTCCGTCAAGAACCGCCTTTGTCTGCTGTCCCTGCGCATCTGTTCCGGCGCCGGGCTCGGTCAGACCGAAGGCACCGAGCCACTCACCTTTTGCGAGCTTCGGAATATATTTCTTCTTCTGCTCCTCGGTACCGAAGGTCATGATCGGGTCGATGCACAGAGAAGTATGAGCAGAAAGAGCAACCGCAGTCGTTCCGCAGACCTTTGCGATCTCCTCCAGACAGAGTACATACGTCAGCTCATCGCAGCCCTGTCCGCCGTACTCTCTGGGAGCGGTAATTCCCATAAAGCCGTATTTTGCGAGCTTGTCAAATGTCTCGCGCGGAAATCTCTCTTCCTCATCGATCTCCTGCGCAAGAGGCTTTACTTCATTCTGCGCGAAATCTCTGAAAAGAGATCTCGCCATTTCATGTTTTTTATCTAACGTGAAATCCATGTCTAACCTCCAAATGTTATTCTAATCTCTTCCGGAAAGCAAAACAGGCAACCGTGCGCTTGAACCAGCGTCATGTAAGTCTGTATGTAAACCTGTACAGCCGCTTGATGCAGCGCCGAAAACCGGAGCCGGATATTTTTTCGAAGGTGTCCTGAAAGGACACGTGTTTATCCGGCAAACGGACGCAGTGCTCCGCCGCCGGAAAATGTATGCTTTATGATTTGATTACTTCTTGTCGGTCGGAACCTTTCCGCCATTGGAGTAATCATAGAATCCGATTCCGGTCTTGACTCCGAGCTGTTTGCCGCGAACCATCTTGCGAAGGAGCGGGCATGCGCGGTACTTGGAATCACCGGTCTCTTTGTAAATGACATCCATGATGGCAAGTACAATATCAAGTCCGATATAATCTCCCAGCTCAAGCGGTCCCATCGGATGGTTGCATCCGAGCTTCATAGCGGTATCAATGCCTTCAATATCAGAAACGCCTGCAGCGTATACACAGATTCCTTCATTGATCATCGGCACAAGGATACGGTTTACAACGAAGCCGGCCGCCTCGTTAACCTCTACCGGAGTCTTGCCGAGCTTAACCGCAATCTCCTTGACCCGGGAAACGATCTCAGCAGGAGTGTTGATTCCGGCAATAACCTCTACCAGCTTCATAACCGGTGCCGGATTGAAGAAATGCATTCCGATGACCGGTTTTGCAAGTCCGGATCCAATCTCTGTAATCGACAGAGAAGAGGTATTGGACGCGTAGATGCAGTTCGGGTTCTTTACGACGTTCTCCTGAAGATCCTTGAAGCAGTTTTTCTTGATTTCCATATTCTCAAGAGCAGCCTCTACGATCAGATCAGCATCTGTGCAGATTGTGTTCAGTCCGGTTTCGATCTTGCCAAGGATTCCATCAACAGTTGCCTGGTCAATCTTTCCCCGCGCCATTCTCTTATCGAGGCCCTTCTTGATCTTCGCGAAGCCGCCGTCAGCGAACTCCTGCTTGATATCACAGAGATAAACCTTCTCCACTTCGCCGCACTGTGCAAATGCCTGTGCAATACCGGAACCCATTGTGCCGGCGCCAATAATACCAACTTTCATTGCTGTACCTCCTGCATAGATATTCTATAGTGATGGAAACAGTATCTGGTGTCCGGCTTCCGGAACGCGAAAAAACCGGTGCCGGACACCTGTACTGTATTATACGATTACTTGTTCTGGAATGCCACGTGTTTTACCTTCTTCGGATCATCCTTTTTGCGGAGGAAATTTGCCATTCCCTCCTTCTGATCCTCGGAATTGAAGCAGGAACCGAAGAGCTTCTCCTCGATCACAAGTGCATCATCGATATTCTCCTGAAGGCCCTCGTTGACCGCTTTCTTGCATGCTCTTACCGCGATCGGCGCGTTGCCCGCGATAATGGAAGCAATTTTTTTCACCGTTGGCATCAGCTCTTCCTGCGGCACCACCTGGTTGACAAGACCAATGCGGAACGCCTCATCCGCCTTGATATTTCTTGCGGTGTAGATCAGCTGCTTTGCCATTCCCGGTCCTACCAGACGAGCAAGTCTCTGTGTGCCTCCAAAGCCCGGCGTAATTCCAAGGCCGGCTTCCGGCTGTCCGAATACGGCATTCTCAGAGCAGATGCGGAAATCACAGCTCATTGCGATCTCGTTGCCGCCGCCCAGAGCAAATCCGTTAACCGCGGCAATGACAGGAATCGGGAGCGTCTCAATTTTGCGGAACAGGTCATTTCCCTTCTTGCCGAAAGCCTCTCCCTCGGCAGCTGTCAGGGTGCTCATCTCTCCGATATCCGCACCGGCTACGAAGGATTTATCGCCGGCACCGGTGATGATGAGGCAACGGATGGTATCAAGATCAATGCCCTCAATCACCTTCTCCAGATCGTCAAGAACTTCGCTGTTTAATGCATTCAGAGCCTTCGGGCGGTCAATAGTGGCAATTGCTACCGCGCCTTCGGTTTCATATGTAACATATGCCATGATAGAAACCCTTTCTTATCCAATATGATTCAGGAGCCGGAAACGGCTCTCCCTGTGCAGGAAAAAACAGCTCCGTTTCAGCTCCTGATAAGTTTCCGTTTACTCCTCGTATCTCTCTACCGCGGTAGCGCAGCCCATGCCGCCGCCGATGCAAAGAGTTGCAAGACCTTTGTTCGCTTTTCTCTTCTGCATCTCATAGAGCAGGGTAACAAGAATTCTTGTTCCGGAGCATCCTACCGGATGTCCAAGAGCGATTGCTCCTCCGTTTACATTCAGCTTCTCCGGATCAAATCCGAGTTCCTTGGCAACTGCGAGAGACTGTGTAGCAAATGCCTCATTTGCCTCGTACAGATCGAAGTCCGCAACGGTCATTCCGGTCTTCTTCAGCAGATTTCTGGTAGCTACGATCGGTCCTACGCCCATGATAGCCGGATCAACGCCGCCGAGCGCGCCTGCGATCCAGGAAGCCATCGGCTTTACACCGAGCTCTTTTGCCTTGGATTCTGTCATCACTACAACTGCTGCCGCACCGTCATTGATTCCGGAAGCATTACCTGCGGTTACAATTCCGTCCTTCTTGAAAGCGGGGCGAAGCTTTGCAAGTCCTTCTGCTGTTGTTCCCGGACGCGGTCCCTCATCGGTATCAACGATGGTAACCTTGCCCTTACGTCCCTTTACCTCTACCGGAACGATCTCATCCTTGAACTTGCCCTCTTCAATTGCCTTGCAGGCTTTCTGCTGAGATTTTGCGGAGAACTCGTCGAGCTCTTCTCTGGTCAGGCCGTATTTCTCGGCAACATTCTCAGCTGTGATTCCCATATGATAATTGTTGAATGCATCGGTAAGAGCGTCATGCGTCATGGAATCAATCAGTGCTCCATCGCCCATTCTGTATCCATAACGTCCGTTCTGCAGAAGGTACGGAGCTTTGGACATGCTCTCCATGCCGCCTGCAACAACGATTTCCGCCTCTCCCGCACGGATCATGTCTGCTGCCATGTTGACAGCTGCAAGTCCGGAACCGCAGAGAATATTAAGAGTCATTGCCGGAACCTCAACCGGAATTCCCGCATTTACAGATGCCTGACGGGCAACGTTCTGTCCCTGTCCTGCCTGAAGTACACATCCCATGTATACCATGTCTACCTTATCCGCCGGTACTCCGGAGCGCTTCAGAGCCTCTTTGATAACAATTGTTCCGAGATCAGCAACCGGAACTGTGCTAAGTTCTCCACCCATCTTACCGATCGCAGTACGGCAGGCGCCAGCAATAACAATTTTCTCAGCCATATTAAAGCCTCCTTAAAAAATAAATATTATAGTACGTGAAATATGTATATCCTCATGAATCACCGTCAGGAAAAAGCCGGAACGCTGTACCGAGTCTTCTGATTCAGACCGCCGGAACAATGCTCGTTTATTTCTTAACGATGTAATCATCATACCCCTATTCCGCCTTTTTGTCAAATATTTATCAATCTTTATTTTGAAAAAAACTTGCTAAATTTGGATCGCAATCTTGTATAGTTTTTTCCTTGACATCACCGCCGCATGTCATCTCTTATTGGACCGTCTCCAGATGTTCATTTTCTCCGCCTCACGGATCAGTTCATCCCGTACCTTCGGATGTGCGATATTGATCAGCTGTTCCGCTCTCTGCCACATGGAGAGCCCCTTCAGGCAGACCTTTCCATATTCGGTCACGATATACATCGTGTTCGCGCGCGTATCCGTAACCACGCTTCCCGGGGTCAGCGTCGGACGGATCCGGCTCTTGATCTCCCCGGTCTTTTTGTCCTTGTACGCGGACGACAGGCAGATAAAGCTCTTTCCGCCCCTGGATTTATACGCTCCAAGTACAAAGTCGAGCTGTCCGCCGGCTCCCGAAATATTCTTGATCCCTGCGCTCTCGGCGTTAACCTGTCCGTAAAGATCAATGTCCACAGCGTTATTAATAGAGATAAAATTGTCAATCGCGCCGATGGTATCGATGTCGTTGACATATCCGACAGAGGCAGCCATACATTCCGGATTTCCGTCGAGATAATCGTACATCCTTCTGGTGCCGGCACCGAAAGCATACACCTGAAGCCCCCGGTCAATGTTCTTCTTTGACCCGTTAATTTTGCCCGCCTCTGCCATATCCACAAAGGAATCCACGTACATCTCCGTGTGAATACCCAGATCCTTCAGGTCACTTTCCGCAATCATTTTGCCGATCGCGTTCGGCATTCCGCCGATCCCCAGCTGCAGGCAGGCGCCGTCCGAGATTTCCGGAACTACAAGCTCCGCGACCGCCTTATCCACATCACTGGCTTCTCCCCCTGCCGGCACCTCGTCAATCGCAGGATCATCTCCCTCAACGATCATATCGATCTGGTCAATGTGCACGTAATTATCCCGGGTTCCGAGACATACCGGCATGTTTTTGTTCACCTCTGCGATTACGATATCTGCCGTCTCCACAACAGCGCTCATCTGACTCGCGCAGGGGCCGAAATTGAAGTAGCCGTGTTTGTCCATCGGCGATACCTGAAAAATTGCCACATTCAACGGCATCGTGCTCTCTCTGTAGAGGCGCGGCAGCTCAGAATAACGAAGCGGCGTATAAAAGCAGAACCCCTTGGATACCGAATGTCTCTCCACCGGATTCATATGCCAGCTGTTCCAGATAAAATGTTCCGCCGGATTTTCAATTCCGAAGATAGCCGGAGCATGACAGAGAACGCCGCCGCGGATGTTCACGTCATGAAGCTCAGGCATTCTCTTTGCCAGAGCTTTATCAACCGCAACATTCGTTCCTACACACCATCCGTAATCAACCCAGTCGCCGCTTTTAATCACCGAAGCTGCCTTCTCGGCGGTTACCAGTTTCTCCTTGTACTTTTCATCGTAATTCATCAGCTCATTCCTCCTCTTCCATACGCCTTTCCGTTTCCATTTTCAGGGACCGCGCTTTATGATATTTTTTTAACAACCTATCTGTATTTTACCATTTTTGTGACAGATGTAAATTATTTTCCTGCTATTTTCTTTCTCCGCTATTGTCTTTCTGTTTCTTCGCCTCCTCCATTTTCCCTTTATATCCGCTTCTGTAAAAAAATTGCGCGCTGGCTGCAGATCACGGTTTGCAGAGTCAGACCTGAAGGGCCGCCTCCCCGGGTCACCTCTCACCGGAGCAGCCTGCCCGACCG
>DGTF01000043.1:36034-42805 GCA_002394235.1 Eubacterium sp. UBA4343
TACCGGCCTCACCGGAGCAGCCTGCTCCCCGGACAGCTTAAGAACGGAGCGTCCTGACGGAGGCAGTGAAAAGATGAGACAGCGAAAATTCTCGCTTTGCACTGTTCATTTCTTTCGAAAAAGGATATACTGAGTTTAAGCGTCTGCAACAACCCAAATTCATGGCGCTGGACAGGAGAAAATATATGAGAGAGATTCTCATATCAACAGAAAGTGGATCGGATCTTCCGGAATCACTTGTACAAAAATATCAGATTCATGTTGTTCCAATGCATGTCATTATGAACGGCGAGTCATTTGACGACGGTCATTTTCCGATTGACCGCGTATTTGACTATTTTGACGAAACCGGAAGAATTCCGACAACATCCGCGGTAAACGAGGGTGAATATATCGACTTTTTCCACAGGCTGCAGGAAGAACATCCCGGATGTGTGATTTATCATTTTGCCTACTCTGCCGCCGCATCAAGCACATATGACCACGCCCGGCTTGCCATTGATGACGAGGGTTTTCAGGATGTCTATCTGATTGATACAAAGTCTGTATCCGGAGGCTGCACCGCTTACATTTCAGAAGCATACCGTCTGATCCGGGAACGCGGGGAACAGATCACGGATTACAGTGCCTTCGCGGATGAACTCCGCTCCATCTCAGATCATATCGAGTGCCAGTTCATCCCGGCGACACTCGCATATCTGCGAGCCGGCGGAAGAGTATCCAATGCCTCCTACATTGCCGCCAACATCCTCAATCTGAAACCGCTGATCGAGATTGACAGCACCGGTCACCTGATCGCAACCAGGAAATACCGTGGATCCATGCGCAGGATTGTTGATAAGTTTTATCGGGATTTTCTCAGCCGTTATGACTGCCGCAAGGATACCCTGTATCTGATGTATGGAAAGGGACTGGCTCAGGATGTTCTGGATCGTATGAAGGAAATCGCTGTCGAGAACGGATTTCAAAATACTGAATACGTCATGACCGGCTGCACCATTTCCTGCCACGGCGGAAAAGGTGCCATGGGCATCGCTGCGGTCACTGTATAAGCTCGGGCGGCTGTTCTGCATAAGCAGAACAGCCGCCCTTAATCGTGTTTACGGCCACAGGCGGCCGCAAACCGCAAATAATGAGATTTTGCTGTTATTCTATAAGCATCGCATCCCCGAAGCTGAAGAAGCGATATTTTTCCTGCACAGCGATGCGGTACGCATTCATAATATTATCCTTCCCCGCAAACGCGGACACCAGCATGATCAATGTGGATTCCGGGAGGTGAAAATTCGTGATCAGTCCATCCATGATCTTGAACTGATAGCCCGGATAGATAAAGATGCTGGTCCATGCACTGCCCGGCTGAAGGATTCCATTCTCATCTGTCGCGGATTCCAATGTGCGGCAGCTGGTTGTGCCCACACAGATCACCCGGCCTCCTGCTGCCTTCGTATCATTGATGATTTTTGCCTGATCCGGCTCTACAATATACATCTCGGAATGCATCTGATGCTTCGTGACATCCTCCACCTTTACCGGACGGAAGGTGCCCAGTCCGACATGAAGCGTCACATGCGCAATCTTCACGCCCTTGTCCCGGATCTGCTGAAGCAGTTCCTTTGTAAAATGCAGCCCTGCCGTCGGCGCTGCTGCCGATCCGTCATTCTTCGCATAGACGGTATTATATCTGGTGCGGTCCTTCAGTTTGTGTTTGATGTACGGCGGAAGAGGCATCTCTCCGAGCTTATCCAGAATTTCCTCGAAAATTCCCTCATAATGAAACTGAATAAACCGGTTTCCGTCTTCCGTCACATCAACGACGGTGCCTGTCAGGATTCCTTCGTGTCCAAAAACAAGTTCCGTTCCAACCTTGCATTTCCTTCCGGGCTTTACCAGCGTCTCCCATATGTTATCCTTTTTCCGTGTCAGAAGCAGAACCTCGATCACCGCGCCAGTATCCTTCTTGGTCCCGTAAAGACGGGCAGGAATGACCTTTGTATCATTGATGACCAGGCAGTCCCTATCTGTCAGATGGTCTATCACCTGTGTGAAGTGTTCGTGCCGCACCTCTCCCGTCTCTCTGTTCAGGCACATCAGTCTGGAGGAACTTCTGTCCTCCAGCGGGTCCTGCGCAATCAGCTCCTGCGGCAGGTCATAATAGAAATCACTTGTTTTCATCGGCATGTTTCTTTTTCTCCTTCTGATCACCGGCATCTGACGGATGCTTGTAAAAACTGTGATAGTATTTTTTCGGATAAAATACCTGATCCGATGCCTCCAGCCTTCCCACTCCGTTTTCCACGTCAATAATGCTGACGGAGCAGTTCATCGGCACACCTCCGTGCCAGAAATCCTCTTTGTTATCGTATACATTGTTCAGAAAAGCACGGACGGCGCAGCCATGTGAGGATACCAGTATGGTTTTATCCTGCAGATCGGGGTTGTGAATCAGCTCCTCATAAAAATTGTGCGTTCTCTCCAGGACATCCTGTATCCGTTCCCCGCCTGCTGGCGGAATATAATGAAGCGGATCCTCCTGAAACCGGATATACTCATCCAGTGGAATCTGCATTCTCTCCGGGTGATCCGCATCACAGCACAATCCCTCCCAGACTCCAAATCCGATTTCCTCAATTCTCGGCTCCGGAATCACCGGAACCTTGCGGTCCGCGAGAATGATCTCTGCAGTATGGCGGGCACGAACCAGAGGACTTGTGTAGCAGAGATCAAATTTCACTTCCCGAAGTGCTTCCGCCGTCATCTCTGCGAGCAATACTCCCTCGCTGTCCAAATCACTGCCCTTTTGCCCCTGCAGCCGTCTTTCTTTGTTCCAGGATGTTTCGCCATGCCGGATTGCGTATATTTTCACCTTTACCTCTCCTCTTACATTACTGCCGGAGTTCGATGCCGAGACCTGACAGTCCGTTCAGAATCTTCTTCATTGCCGCCGCGATATCCGACTCCTCCAGCGTCTTTTCTCTGGAACGGAATGTCAGCGAATAAGCCATGGATTTATGCCCTGCCTCAACCTGTTCTCCCTCATAGATATCGAACAGCTTCAGATCCTCCAGGATCTTTCCGCCCCTCTGTCGGATCATTTTCTCAATAACTGCCGCTTCGATTTCTTTCGGAACTACCATGGAGATATCACGGGTTACCGCGGGGAATTTCGCAATCCCCTCAAACTTACGATCGAAGGAAGCGAACGGAAGGATCTCCGGCATATCAAGTACAGCCACATATGCGCGCTCACCGATTCCGTAGTTTTTCAGTACCATCGGATGAACTTCGCCGAGATACCCGATAATATTTCCGTCATATCGGATCAGTGCCTGGCGTCCGGGGTGAAGGAACGGTTTTCCGGCTTTCGCATCGTATTCTACCCTGTCATGCATGCCGATCTGTCCGAGAAATTCCTCTGCCACACCTTTCATATCGTAGAAGTCGCCCTTGCCGTAAAAGCCCAGAGTAAACTGCATTCTCTCATCCGGAAGCTCTGTCAGAGGCAGTTCTTTCGGAATATATATATTTCCGAGTTCATAGAGACGGACGTCCTTGTTGCGGCGGTTGTAGTTGGTCGCAAGGGATGTCAGCATGCCGTTCAGAGAAGTAGTCCGCATGATCGAAAAATCCTCACCAAGCGGGTTGGAAATCGCAATAGCCTTTCTGACCGGATCATCTTCCGGGAACAAAAGCTTGTCGAAGGCCTTCGGACTCTCGAAGGAGTAGCACATCCCCTGAGAAAATCCGCAGTACTCTGCCACGTCTCTTGCCTTCGCCTCAACCCTGTTCTTGAACGACAGTCTCCCGGTGGTCGCCTCTCCAGTCGGAAGTGTCGTCGGAATATTATTATAGCCGAAGAATCTCGCAACTTCCTCCGCAATATCACAGGTCCTGTGGATATCCTGCCGGAAGGTCGGAGCCACGATCTCATTCGTCTTCTTATCATATCTGAGTTCCACAGAGGCAAGATACTTCAGCTGCTCCTCCGCTGAAAGGTTCGTGCCCAGAAGTCGGTTGATTTTGTCAGGCTCAAACGTAACTCTCGACTCTTCTCGTTTAACCGGGTAAATATCAATGGCTCCGCCGACTACCTCTCCTGCCCCGAACTCTTCGATGAGCATGCAGGCGCGGTTCATCGCTTCAAGGGCAGTATTCGGATCGAGACCCTTGTCAAATTTTCTGGATGCATCCGTCTGATTTCCGATCTTTTTGGAGGAAAGACGGATATTAGTACCGTCAAAGCAGGCTGCTTCAAAAAGCATAGTGTGTACATTGTCCGTAATCATGGAATTTTCACCTCCCATGATTCCGGCCAGGCCTACCGCCTTCTCATCGTCACGGATCGTCAGAATCGAGGAATCCAGCGTGTATTCTTTTCCGTCCAGAGTGGTGAATTTCTCCCCATCATCTGCCCGTCTCACGATGATATGCTTTCCGGCAATCGTATCGAGATCGTAAGCGTGCATCGGCTGCCCGTATTCCTCCATCACATAGTTCGTGATATCCACGACATTATTGATGGGACGGATGCCATTTGAAGCGAGACATCTCTGCATCCACTTCGGCGACGGTGCCAGATGAATGTTTTTCACGACTCTTGCCGTATAGCGCGGGCATAGAGTCTGGTCCTCAACGGTTACCCTGATATAGTCATCGACATCCTCGTTGTTGCCCGTCTCCCTGATCACCGGCGGGTAAAATTTCTGATGGAAGGTAGCTGCTGCTTCCCTCGCGATACCAATCACGCTGTAGCAGTCCACACGGTTCGAGGTAATTTCATATTCGAAGTTCACATCGTGAAGCCCGAGCGCTGCAATCGCGTCATCGCCGGGCTTCACCCCGTCATCCTCTGAAAACTCATAGATTCCGTTCTCCGGCGCCTCGGGATAGAATTCTCTCGAACTTCCAAGCTCCTCAATCGAGCACATCATTCCGTGCGATGGAACTCCGCGGAGCATACCGTCCTTGATCTCGATGCCTTCCTCGGGAAGTGCACCTCCGTCATGTCCGCCGGCCACCTTGCCTCCGGGAAGAACAACCGGGGTAAGCATGCCCTCGTGCGCATTGGGCGCGCCGGTCACGATCTGTATCGTCCCGGTTCCGATATCCACCTGGCAGATCACCAGATGGTCAGCATCCGGATGCTTCTCGATCGATCGGATCTGTCCGACCACAATATTTTTCAGATTTTTATCCAGTACCTCGTAGGTCTCACATTTTGTTCCGGAAAGCGTCATCCCGTCAAAATATTCCTGCGGGGTGACATCAAGATCCGGTACGTATTTTTTTATCCATGAATAAGATGTATTCATTCTTTCTCTCCTATATCTGATCAGGGTTTTGTCTTCGCCTGTGCTTTATTCTCACCTGCGGCTTTATCCTCGCCTGCGGCTTTATCCATGCCTCAGTCTTTTATTTCTCTGAACCCGGCGCATCCATGTTCCGTTTCTATCTCTCCGGATAATCAGAACTGCTTCAGGAACCGCGCATCGTTCTCGTACAGAAGGCGCATGTCATCAATTTCATACTTCAGAAGTGCGATACGCTCAAGTCCAACTCCGAACGCAAAGCCCGTGTACTGTTCCGGATCAATGCCGCACATTTCCAGTACATGCGGATGAACCATTCCACATCCAAGGATTTCAATCCATCCTTCGCCCTTGCAGAAACGGCATCCCTTTCCACCACACTTGAAGCAGCTGACATCCATCTCTGCACTCGGTTCTGTAAACGGGAAGTGATGCGGACGGAATTTTGTCTTCGTGTCCGGTCCGAAGATTTCCTTTGCGAACTCTTCCAGTGTGCCCTTGAGATCTGAGAATGTAATATTTTTGTCGATGACAAGACCCTCCACCTGATGGAAGGAAGGAGAATGAGTAGCATCTACCTCGTCCGCACGGAATACCCGTCCCGGTGAGATCATACGGATCGGCAGATTCCCCTGCTCCATTCTCCTGGCCTGAACCGGAGACGTCTGCGTACGCAGCACGATGTCCTTTGTGATGTAGAAGGTATCCTGCTCGTCCTTTGCCGGATGGTTCGCCGGAATATTCAGCTTTGTGAAATTATACTCATCGTACTCAACTTCCGGTCCTTCAACGACCTCATATCCCATTCCGACAAAGATTCTCTCCATCTCCTCGAGCGCGATTGTGTTTGGATGACGATGGCCGACCTCAGCCTTCTTCGCAGGAAGCGTCACATCGATGGTCTCCTGCTTCATACGCAGATTCATCTGCTCCAGTTCAATCTTCTGTCTTGCCTCATCCAGCTTCTCTGAAATTGTATCTCTCGCCTCATTGACAAGCTGCCCGACCCTCGGACGATCTTCCGGCGCCACATCCTTCATGGCTTTCATCAGATTCTTCAGCTCGCCCTTTTTTCCAAGTACATTGACACGGATCTCGTTCAACGCATCCGGAGTGTGAGCTTCCCGAAGGCTCTCCAATGTCTTTCCGACAATCGCTTCCAGTTTTTCCTTCATGCTTACATCACTCATTGTTTTTCCTCTTTCATCTTTGATCTTTTTTGATCTTTACATGATACTTCAACGGTGCTCTCTGATTCACCGCCCGGGCAGGGCCCCATCGCTGTCTTACCGGTAACTCCCCCGCATCATTGGAAGTGCCGCCGGCACCATTCCTGTCAACGGGATTCACGCCGAAAGCTGCATTCCCGTTAAGGACCGGCCTTCCGGCAAAAATGTCATTTCCGTCTGTTGCCGGCCCTTCAGCTGAAAACAGAAGCGCAACGAGATAAAACACGCTGCGC
>DGTF01000043.1:42896-54092 GCA_002394235.1 Eubacterium sp. UBA4343
GCACACGAATACTTCGCATTCGGCTACGGCTCACTGTTCGCGTAAAAAAAGCCCCATCCCTGTCTAGGGACGAGGCAAAACTCTCGCGGTACCACCCTGATTCCCGATTCTCCCGCATGATTTTCCCTGCTGCCGCAGGCTGTTCTCCACACAGAAAAAACGGACACTCATAGCTGCTGTAACGTGCAGACACGTCTGATCCTACCGGCCGGAAAAACTCCGACGTTCAGAAAAGAAGCTCCGACGCGAAACTCTGAATATACCGGAGCCCGGAAGAACTTTCAGCCAGCGATCCTTCCTCTCTGTGGGTCAATATACCCATACATACGTCTTCAACGCTTTTCACTGCCTGTTATTCTAGCTTCTTCCCCTAACAGTGTCAAGAAAAACGGCATAAAATGTATGTGGTGGATTTATTTTCTCTTTCAGCTCTCGCAAAAAAGGGGGAGCATACGATCGCCCGGTCATGCCAACGGAAGCGCCGAACTTGCAGATCTCGCTATCGCGACGCTCGCCGCACACGAATACTTCGCATTCGGCTGCGGCTCACTGTTCGCGTAAAAAAAGGGAGGAGAGCATACACTCTCCTCCGACCCGAAATGCCGTTCCTGCCATTTGACTCCTAGAAATAAATTCCAGGTGGGCAACCGCAAACGTACTTTTGCCTTCCTCTGCAAACGGAGGCCTGACAGCCGTACCTTGATATAGGAATCCCGTTTTAAAGTAAATGTAGGTTCATAATAGACAGGGGATCGAACACCCCAGGAAAATTCATTTCAACATTTCGTGTTATTCATTAAACTGAAATGCGATCCATTCTACCACACTCTGTACAGGCTTCAGATTGCTCCGTGCTCTGCGTTCTCGCAATCCTGCAGATAAACGTTATATCTGCTGACCACTTCGTTTGACATATCTGCTAACCACTTCATATGACCAGTGGTGAATTTGCTGATCGCTTCATCTAATTAGATTATATATGATTGTTCTCTGTTTTTCAATCGCAAAAAGCATCTTCTAACCAGGAGCAATCGCATAAATCATCTCTCCGGCGTATGCCTGATCCTTCGTTACGGAATACCGCCACCGCTCAGGACTGTTCCGGTTTTTTCAAATTTTTAAGGTTCTTATCGATGATCTGCTCATAATCGGCGACAGCCTGTTCTCCCTTCTCAATTCTCTCGAACAGATCCGAGTATTCAAAGGGCGGTGTATCCTTATTTTCTCTGTAATAAAGTGAGCCCAGCTCCGCATAGATATCCTTGAGTTTTGCCTTCTCCATCTCTAACTTTGCCTTGGTGGAAGCAGCGCTCCCCAGATCCTGCGCACCCTTCCCGATTCTGCTTCCGAGCTCTTTCGCGGAATTCTTCAATTCCCCGAATTTCTCATCGAATGCACTCATTTCTCAAGACTCCTTTCAGCCGCCTCAACAACATGGCTTACAAGAACAGATGTCGTTACGCTTCCAACGCCTCCCGGCACCGGTGTGATCGCATCAACAATCGGCTCCACCTTGTCGTAGGAAACATCTCCACAGAGCTTCCCCTCGTCATTCACGTTGATTCCCACATCAATTACAATCTGTCCCGGTCTCACAAAAGTGTCATCAACCACATCGCGGTGTCCCGCCGCGACCACAAGAACGTCCGCCTCTCTTGCCTCGGCTGCCATATCCTTCGTCTTGGTGTGACAGATAGTAACTGTCGCGTTCTGCTTCAGCAGCATCATTGCAGCCGGCTTTCCGATAACCAGGCTTCTTCCGATGACGACAGCCTTCTTTCCCTTCAGATCCACCTGATAATGTCTGAGAATCTCCATTACCGCCTGTGCTGTGCAGGGAGGAAAACCCTTTTTCTGACCGGTATAGACGCCAACCATGGATCCGTCTGTGATTCCATCGATATCCTTCTCCGGATCGAGAGCCGCAATGACCGCCTTCTCATCCAACGTCTTCGGCAGCGGACGGAAAATCAAGACTCCATGAATCGAGCTGTCCTTATTTACCTGATCGATGGCACCCATCAGCTCTTCCTGAGAAACGTTCTCGGGAAATACAAATTTTTTGTATTCAACACCGAGCTTTTCACATCGCTTGGTTGCGCCGCGCTCATATGACAGATCCGCGTCCTTTTCGCCTACACGAATGATTCCGAGGGTGGGAACGACGCCCTTTTCCTTCAGCGCATTGACCCGGTCAATGATCTGCTGGTTCAGATCCGCATTTACTTCCTTGCCCAATAACTGTTTTGCCATTTCTGTCAATCCCTCTTTCTATATCTAAATAATATTGATTCGTATTTTCTCCCAAAGCTCGGCATTTCCACCCGTTTGAAAGGTCACTCTCGTCTCTTCTTCTCCACAAATTTGAGAGTTCTGTCAATACAGAGAACCCTGTCACGGATTCAGCTTCTGAAATACTTCCTGATAGATCTGATCCGCCAGGGAGCAATAGATATCCAGCATCTCATCACAATCTCTGTTCAGCATCTCCGCGTACTCCCGGTCCTTCATGGATCCCGTGTTGATGTACACATTCAGACTCGCTCCCCGGAGAGCCGCGCTGCAGAGAGCCGCCGCAACTCCCGCATCACTTACCGCAAGAACCGATCCCTTCGTCTGGAAGACACGGATCATAGAGATCACGCGACAGATCTTGTGCATGATCTGCATCGGCGCGCTGCATGCGCCCTTCAGACATTCCTCAAGAACCTCTGCCTTATGTGCCTGTTCTTCCGGTGTCGCGTGAGGAAGTCCGTATGCGGCTGCCAGCGGAGCAAACGCCTTTGCATCCTCCTCCACGCACTCGAGCAGCTCCTGCTGAAGTTTCGTGACCTTTTCCATCAGATCCAGAATCTCCGCCTCAACATCCTTGTATTTCTTCTTGCCAACCGTGAGATTCCCCACCATGTTGCAGAGCGCCGCCCCAAGGGCGCCTACAAGAGCTGAAGCTCCGCCGCCGCCGGGTACAGGAGCCTTCGAGGAAAGCTTTTCCGTAAACTCTTCGCAGGAAAGATCTGTGAATCTGTAAGTCTGTCCCGCTGAATCCTTCTGATTCATTACTTTTTCATCACTCACTGAATAGTCTGCCTCCTTTTCTGATTCTGAAGCCATGGATCACGACGTGCGCAATCCTTTATTCATTCTCCGGAAACGCAGACAGATCACCGGACGGGAATCCGCAGCGCATATAAATCCGGACCTTCATTATAGATTTTATAGATTAATACAGCTCATGGCACAATGTATTGGACGTTTATCTTTTAGCTGACGAGATAAGGTACACTCCGCGGATTTCGTAACATTATCCCGACCTCTGATCCTCTTTGCCCCGGCTGCGGTTTTCCGCCCGCGCAGATACAGAATGTGCCCGCGGCAACTGCCGTTGAACAGCAAGAAAACCGCAGGCACACTAATTATTTCACCCTGTACAAGAATGTACTATCCTTATAGACTTAACCGGATCTGCCGGACACAGGAGGGCATCTCAGAACAGGCCTGTGATCTTGCCGTTCTCGTCCACATCGATATCCATTGCCGCCGGATGCTTCGGAAGTCCCGGCATTGTGCTGATTTCACCGGTAAGCGCTACAATAAAGCCTGCTCCCGCCGAAATCTTCAGATTACGGACAGTTACGACGAAACCGCTCGGAGCGCCGAGTCTGGTCGGATCATCCGTGAGACTGTACTGTGTCTTCGCCACACAGATCGGAACATTGCTGTATCCTGCATCTTCCAGCTTCTTCAGCTGCTTTTTCGCATTCGCTGTGAATTCAACATGATCTCCGCCGTATACCTTCTGAACAATGGCATTCAGCTTATCCTCGATTGAGGTTCCCTCAAGCTCATAGCTGTAGGTGAATGTGGAATTGTCCTGCTCGCAGAGACGCACTACCTCTTTTGCAAGATCAAGACCGCCTTCGCCGCCCTTTGCCCACACCTCGGACAGGCAGACATTTACACCGAGCTCCTTGCACTTCTCCTCAACAAGATCAAGCTCTGCCTTTGTATCGGTCGGGAACGCATTGATCGCAACAACGCAGGGAAGATGATATACGTTCTTGATATTGCTTACGTGCTTGAGCAGATTCGGAAGGCCCTTTTCCAAAGCTTCCAGATTCTCATTGTTCAGATCTGCCTTTGCGACACCGCCATTGTACTTCAGAGCGCGAACAGTAGCAACAATTACAACCGCGTTAGGCTTAAGACCTGCAAAACGGCACTTGATATCCAAGAACTTCTCCGCTCCTAGATCCGCGCCGAATCCGGCCTCTGTCACACAGTAATCACCGAGCTTCAGAGCTGTGCGTGTAGCGATAACGGAGTTGCAGCCGTGCGCGATATTGGCGAACGGGCCTCCATGAACCAGAACCGGCGTATGCTCCAGTGTCTGAACAAGGTTCGGCTTGATAGCATCCTTCAGAAGGGCAGTCATCGCTCCTGCAGCGCCAAGATCTCCGGCTGTAACCGGCCTCTCCTCTGAAGCCTTGCCGTAGGTGTAGCCGACGATAAGCTTTGACAGTCTCTGCTTCAGATCCATCAGATCCTTTGCAAGACAGAAGGTAGCCATAACCTCGGAAGCAACCGTGATATCAAATCCGTCAGAACGCGGAACACCGTCAAGTCTGGTTCCAAGACCATCGATTACGTTTCTGAGCTGACGATCGTTCATATCTACGCAGCGTCTCCAGATCACCTTTCTGGGATCAATATTGAACGGATTGCCCTGCTGAATGGAATTGTCTACCATTGCCGCAAGAAGGTTGTTCGCAGCTCCGATGGCATGCATGTCGCCGGTAAAATGAAGATTAATGTCCTCCATCGGCACAACCTGAGCATAGCCGCCGCCTGCGGCTCCGCCCTTGACGCCGAATACAGGTCCCATCGAAGGCTCACGAATCGCACCTACCGGATGCTTGCCTAATCTGGAAAGGGCATCAATCAAACCGATAGAAGTCGTTGTCTTACCCTCGCCTGCCGGAGTCGGATTGATTGCGGTGACAAGAACCAGCTTTCCGTCCGGCTTATCCAGTTTGTCCATTAATTTGTCGGAGATCTTCGCCTTATACTTTCCGTAGTACTCCAGATACTCCTCGTCGATACCCGCTGCTTCAGCAACCTTCGAGATCGGATCCATTACGCATTCCTGAGCAATCTCAATGTCTGATTTGTAGCCCATACTAAAATATCCTCCTTTAAGACAGCATCTCATATACTATACTGTACCGGTAATTATTGTAGCACAGTTTACAATAGTCATCTACTTCTTTTTTTAATATTATTCTGTTATTTCTAATTATATTTAATATAATTCAATCATGTATGCTTTTATATCTTTTATTTACTGTCATTTTCTCGTTCTGGCGCAAATAATTATCCTCAAAAATTGTGCAAACTCCTACAAAAAACAGGAGATTGAATCATATCTTTTTGACTCAATCTCCTGTTTTTTGTTCAGTCTAACCAATATTTGTGTGAAATAAATAACAATCAGGCCGTCCGTGATCTTTGCGGAATCTTTTTGAAATTATTTGTACAATTTGCTCAATTAAAGATCTCTGCCGTCACCTGAGCTTTACAGACGGGAACAGCGTGCTGTCCGTGTGCGGCAGGAAACAGCATGCGACGAATTCATCCATATACGTATTCACTGTGGAAAGTTCCATATAAGTCATGCTGCGCGCAATCTCATACACCTTTCGTTCAGCATCTCCGGACAGCAGCATGCTGTACGCACCCGTCAGAGAGGAATTGCCAATGTAATGGAATTTCTCAAGAGGTATGTCCGGAAACATTCCGATAGTGACCGCATTTTTCATGTTTATGCCACTGCCGATTCCGCCTGCCACATATACATCATCGATAACTTCGACAGGAAGCTCCAGCTGCCTGAGCATCGTGCGGATTGCAGAAAAAATGGCTCCCTTCGCACGGATGAAGTTGTCGATGTCAACCTCTGTGATTTCGATGTCCTTAACGCTGTCTGCATCCTTCTCATATGCAATGACATAGCTTCCCATTCCGTATTTGTCGTGGCGGATTCTCTCCCCCTCACGGACAAACTTTCCCTTCGGATTGATAATCCCGTTGATATACAGCTCAGCGATAGTGTCAATCAGCCCTGATCCGCACAGGCCGACCGGCTTCTGCCCCTTATCTCCAATGATGCTGAGCGTCGGCTCCATCGTCTCCTTGTCGATCGTGATCGCGTCGATCGCGCCGTCGGTCGCGCGCATACCGCAGCTGATATCGCCTCCCTCAAACGCGGGTCCTGCTGAACATGCGCAGCTCACAAGAAAATCGGAATTTCCCAGCACCAGCTCTCCGTTCGTTCCAAGATCAATGAACAGCGACATCTCCGGGCGGTTCCAGATCATGCTGATAAAGGCCCCTGCTGTAATGTCGCCTCCTACATAGCTCCCGATATTCGGAGCCAGAATGATGTGCGCATCCGGGTGAATATCAATCCCGATATCCGAGGCGAACAGTGAATTTGTCTTGAAGAAAGTGGGAATATACGGCTCCTTTCGGATCGGATCCGCATCGACGCCGAACAGAAGATGGTTCATCGTCGTATTTCCCGCGACAGCCATTCGGTAGATGTGGCTCTTCGGAAATTTTGCCGCCCGGCAGATTTCCTGAATCAGCGGATTGATCGTTTCCTTAATCACCGCGTCCTGAAGCCTTTTACCACCCCCTGGTTTCTGAGACTCAATGATCCGGTTGATGACGTCGGCTCCATAACGGATCTGCCCATTGCCCGAGGACGCCTTTCCGAGAATTTCTCCGGTTTTCATATTCAGCAGCACCGCTGAAACGGTAGTGGTACCGATATCTACCGCGAGTCCGCCGATCACAACATCAACGGAGGCCGGAAGCATGTCATATACAAACACATCTTTCCCGGTCGTCCGGACGACACATTTCACATGAAAATCGCTCACCCGAAGGACATGTGCCATTTTCCTCATGACGGAATAAGGAAGCCGCACCTTCCCGATCCCGGTTTTCTTCTCGATTGCATCCACAACCCTCTCATTGTCCGGTCTGGTATCATCCAGCGTTGGGGCATCCATCCGGATCTCGATAACATCCATATTATTCCGGTACTCAATCCCCGCCTTCTTTACCTGATCCGTTGCATCCCGGAAAATTTTCAACTCGGCAGGAGAACTCAGATCCGCCACCCGCATTCTGCTCTTATAGGCGGAAGCAATATCCGGAACTTCAACCGTTACATCCCCGATCACCTTGCTGGCGCAGGCCAGTCTCCATCCTGCCGCGTAGTCCTCATCCGTGATGTGCCGTGTCTGCCTGGACTCCACTTCTCCTGATACAATCTTTACCCGGCATTTTCCGCACGAAGCATTCCCGGAACAGGGTGCATCAATCGCGACATTACTCTTCTGCGCTACAGACAGAATCGTTTCGCCGTCATTTGCAAAGGCTTCCGTCCGGCTGCCTTCCTCTGTTACAAATGTAATCTTGTACATACCTTACCCCCACCTTCTACTGTTCTCTCTCCGGTAACGGATCCGGCGGTTATCACACCGGTTATCCGGCTGTATCAGCCCCGTGTCACCACTTGCCCCGCAAGCAGGACACCATAATATGTATGCTGTTTTCCGAGCATGCTTCGCATGCAGAGAGACTTTTATCCTGTGTAAAATTCATCGTTGTTTCCGTTCCGGACTTCTTACCATGCTTCACATGCGCAAAAGCTTTCCGCTTGACGACAGCCTTATACAGCAACAGACTCCGGGAAGAATTCTTCCCGGAGCCTGTTTTTCCATCCTCTGTGATTACAGCTCCAGATAGGAATCTGCATACAGTGTGTTGCCTTTGAATACATCGCAGGACTTGATTGTCTCCATCAGTCTCTGATCGCACGGATTCACGATTGCAGAGGTAAGACCCTGCATCATTGCCATGGCAACAAGTGCGGAATCCATGATCGGGCGGATGTTCTTCGGCATTCCGTTGGAGTTGTTGGAAAGACCGCCGGTAGAATTCAGTCCCATATCGGAGAACATCTTGATGCACTCCAGAACCTCCATCTGCTTGTCCTGCATTCCCTTTACAACGACGAACAGCGGATCAAACCAGAGGTCCTCAGCTTCCATGCCGTGCTCCATGCCGTGCTCAAGCATATTCTGGCAATGCATCATACGCTCATCGTTATCGGCAGCAATCGGTCCGTTGGAGCAAAGCGCGATAACAATTGCATCATTTGCCGCAGCGAGGTCGATGTTGCTCATGCGGTCTCCTGCGTCTGCGGAGTTCACGATCGGTTTGCCCTTGGAACGGTTGTAAACGGAAATTCCCGCTTCAATCGCTGCCTTGTTGGAGGTATCCAGCGCAAGCGGAACGTTGTCAAAATTGCTCTGAATAAGCTCAACCGCCCATTTCATAAGCTCCGGTCCGTTGCTCTCAGCAGGTCCGATATTAACGTCAAGATAAGTAGCGCCTGCGTCAATCTGCTCCTTTGCACGCTTCAGAATAGCCTCCGGCTCCTTGTTGTCCATAGCTCTGCGGATTGCCGGGGAAATGCAATGGATACGTTCACCGATTGTAACGAATTTTGCCATGTTTTTGTCTCCTTTATACTTTTATATAGATTTTGCCGCGGGACGGGCAGCATAACTGCTGTCCGTCCTGCCCGAAGAGATCAGATCTCTCCGTTTGCTTTCATATCCTTCAGGAACTTCACAAGCTGAACTGCCTCAAGAGGAGCCACTACAATCTTCCAGCCCGGAAGCTTGTTCTCAAGATCTCCCTTCAGAACAGCTACCTTACCAGGAATGATAAGGGTACGGTTCTTGATCTTGCCCTCAACGTTCTCCTGAATATACTTGGAGATGGAGGTCGCGGAGAGCTTTCCTGCAGCCCAGGATGTCAGTACGGAAAGTCCGCCGGCATCGGAAATAATCAGATTGCAGGGTACTCCGGATCTCTCCAGCTCACCGGATACAAGGAAGTACGTAAGAGCGAAATCAACGGTGGTAAGGCATACAGAGTTCTCATCTGCTCCGTTGATCGGATAGATTCCCGGTGCGACCTTCATCGGCTTCTGCGGATCCGTGAACAGGTTCTGACGCAGTCCGTAGAGCGGAAGGGCCATAGCATAATCCATGGTGTCCACAACGACGATGGAGCCGTATTTCAGTGTGAACAGCGCAACGAGGGACTGCTGAAGCTCTCTGTCATCGGTCAGCTTGTTGACCTTTACAATGGACGGATATCCGAAGCTGCGGTCTCCGTCTGCCAGTGCCGCACGTCTGATGATTACAGCAGCCTCAAACGTAGCCTTGATGGAATCCATTGTCACATCGAGAATCAGGTTCTTATTGCCAAGCTTCTCAAGCTTCTGAACCGTATCATACAGCTCGTCGATACTAGTACCACCGACGCCAAGCACAACACCGGCATCGGTCGCAAGCTTGTTGAATGCCTCGTAGTTGGAAGCGTCCGCTCCGTCAAGCACAGGCTTGGTATCCTTAACCGCATCCATTGCAGCCTTTGCCGCTGCCTCATCCTTTACGGAAAGGATAACCGGGCGAACCGCTGCAGCCTTCTTTGCCACCTCAGCGAATCTTTCCGGTGTCGTATCCTTACCGAAGTTTACATTGATCATCTCTGTATACATACGCTCGTTGATACGGTCGTAGTCTACAGAAGGAACCTGTGCGAGCTTTGCATCGATCTCCGCGTCATCCATGCAGGTGCAGATGCTTGCCGCGTAAACAGTCTTATTTACGAAGGTCTTCTCATGTCTGTACAGAACCGTCTCTCCGCCGAGCGTATGCTCGCTGTCTCCCGCTCCTACCTTAATCGTCTTCATCGGCGGAGCAGTTGCCTCAGAGAGCTGCTCCAGAGCCTCAGCAGACATATGCGGGCACTCACTGATCTGCTTTGCGCCCTGCGCTACCTTCATGGAGAATGCCATACATGTCGGGCATCCGCATTCCTTACAGTTTTTCTTCGGGGTCAGTTTGAAAATCTGAATACCACTTAATGCCATAATTCTTTATCCTCCTCTGCTCTCTTAGACTAATTCCTTGATTAACCTGGAAATTGTTTTAACAGATTCCGGATGTTTCAAAATTACAGCATCAGAACCGGAAACAAGGCAGGCTGTCGCGGTCTGAACCTCCATGGAAATTCCGCGAGCCTCAACCGGTCCCCATCCTTCATCAGCATCTTCCTCTGCAGCCGTAGATTCCTTCACTGCCCATGTCTCGGAAGCAACCGGTGTGATGATCGGCATCTGAAGCATCTTGTCATCCTGTCCGAGTGCCGCCGCACGTACACGGTCAAATGTGGAAATCGTGTAATCAAAGCCGTATCCGACCGCTGCGGAACCGGTATTCATCACGATACTGGATGCCGGAACGCCGAGCTGCGTCATTACTACGTTCAGCTGTTTTGCAAGGTTGATATCAACCGCGGATTCTGCTCCGACCTTCTGACCGTAAGCAAGGCCCGCAGCTGCGCCGATTGCCTTGTAGTTCTCTTCCTTCGCTGACATTACCAGAATATTCTTTCCCTGAAGGGCTCCCGCAACCTTCGCGAGAAGATCCGCATCCTTCTCAACGTTCTTGCAGCCTTCCACAACCAGCGGAGTGTCGATGGCATCGGCAACTTCCTTTGCAACCGCTACCAGATCATCCACTGATTTGTTTGCTCCGTTCGGATCTCCGCCAGCCAAACGAAGTACGACAAAATCTCCGCCGGGCATCTGTGCTGCCTTCTTGGCGATTTCGCCGATGGTATTGCATCCCGCGTAATAAGCCTTTACGCCATCCGGCTCTCCGTCAAGACCAAGATCTGTGATCTCAACGCCGATCTTCGGGCCGGAGCCGAGCGACCCGTCAAAGCTGTAGAAAGGAAATGTATTCTCCCCTCCGAGCTTGATCGCCTTGTCGCCTGTTCCGATTTCAACCTCATTAATAGAGGCATTGAATTTGTGTGCTTTACGGTTAAACGGCATTTCTCTTGTTCCTCCTAAGCGAGTAAAAATAGTATAACAATCTTAAACTTCTGCCGGCTCCGCCAGGTTATCTGTCAGCAAAAATACACAGGCAGCTTCTGCGATGCCGGAATTGTTACCCTTCTATCATACCAAAAAAATCATCAATATTCCATCCTGACAGGTGAAATACCACAACGAGATTAAACACGCTGCGCGAGTTTTATCTC
>DGTF01000043.1:54179-54445 GCA_002394235.1 Eubacterium sp. UBA4343
CGGCTCACTGTTCGCGTAAAAAAGCCTGCCGGAAAAGGCGTCCCCATAAACGCCTTTTCCGACCAGCCTCATCAACGAATTACATCATCGGATCCATGCTGAGTGCCGGATGTCCCTTCTCAGTCAGCCATGCAACCAGCTCCTCAGGATCGGTCGTAACGGTTTCATCCGCGATCATATCACAGAAATTGTCGATTCCGTACAGTTCCTTCGCGGTCTTATTGACAGCATCCGCAACCTGATCCTTCAGATCCTTCGGCATCCAT
>DGTF01000027.1:0-10707 GCA_002394235.1 Eubacterium sp. UBA4343
GTACATGGCTCCGGTGTCAACGTAAATAAAGCCAAGCGCTTCGGAAACTCTCCTGGCTATGGTGCTTTTCCCCGCTCCGGCGGGGCCGTCAATTGCAATCTGAAAACTCATTTCTGACCTCGTACCTGCCGGATGTCGGAGACGCATATAATTTACGCGAACAGTGAGCCGCAGCCGAATTCGAAGTATTCGTGTGCGGCGAGCGTCGCGATAGCGAGATAAAACTCGCACAGCGTGTTTTATCTCGTTTAAAGGTGGCAAAAAAGAACGAAACGTTTTACAATGTTAACAACAGGGATATAAAGCTTAGAAGCGGCGAGGCGTTGAAGTGTCGAAGCGGCGAAGTGACGCGCGGCTTATACCGTTTGCGCCCATCCCGCTGAGCATGGTGGCTTACCGTGCATTGTAATAGCGATGCAGCATAAAATGATTTAGAATTAATCGGAGGTGTTTATCCATGGATATGAGCAGGGGCTCGAAATTTAAGGACGGGATACGGATCGCGGCTGCCGCGTACCTGATCTATCTCGGTGTGAAGGTAATCGGTGATGTGATGAAGGGGGTGACCGAAGGCCGCCAGATCCTTTTTGTGATCTTCGGAATTGTGTTTATTGCTGTCGGAATCTGGATCGGACTTTGGTCGGTGAAAAGCCTGTTAAAGGAAGCGGAAAAATCAGACGACGGATCCGGGACGGAGGAAAATGACCGCAATATAGAGAATTCGGAATCTGTGACCGTGAAGGAAGATCCGGAGAGGATCGAAGCGGGCGCAGCAGCGCCGGAGCATGCCGAATCAGAGCAGGCGGAACAGAAGGACACCGAATCAGAGCAGGCGGATAAAAATCGTACAGAATAAGGGCACGTGCGGAGCGACGGCGGGCATACTGAGGCCGGCGAGTATAAGCACAGATGTTTCGGCAAATCATATGTGAGAGGAAGTCCGCGTCGGATGTGCTATGTAGTTTTCGCACAAGAAAATAATTAAATTTTTGTGAAAAAATAATGTGGCACAAGATATGGTAGACATAACAAAACAGCGTGCGTACATCTGGTGCGAGGGCACAGGAAAAGCTGTTTTTATGCCTGCTTCAGCGGTTTTCCGTGTTTGCATTTAAAAATATTTTTGCGTATAATTGATTTATTTTGAAGGGTGAATTGCTTTTATAATATTTTAAAACAGAAGGTTGAAGTATTATGATAAATGCAATTCAGGAAAGTGCGATAGAGGAATATATTTCGTATCTGCACAATGAGAGAGAGACCTCCTATAATACAGAGATCTCTTACGAACGAGACTTGAAGAAAGCGGCGGATTACTTCTCGGAAAACGAGATCTGTGATTTCTGTCTGGTGACAGAGGTGAACCTGCATTCCTACCTGCTCTATCTGGAGGAAAATCACAAATCAGCCGCCACAGTATCGCGAAGCATTGCTTCGCTTCGCTCCTTTTTTCAGTACCTGGTGCGAAGCCGGAGAATCCAGAAGGATCCGACGGAGAATCTGAAACCGCCGAAGGTGGAGAAGAAGGCGCCGGAGATACTGACTGTTGATGAGGTTGACCGTCTGCTTGCGCTTCCGGACCGCAGAACGGCGAAAGGAATGCGCGACAGAGCTATGCTTCAGCTTCTTTATACGACCGGGATGCGTGTGAGCGAGCTGGTTCACCTGAAGATGGGGGATGTGGACCTGGAATTCGGTTACCTCACATGCAGTGATCATGACAGAGAGAGAAGAATACCGCTGGAGCAGGGAACGAGGATTATTGTCGAGGAGTATCTGGATTCCGCCCGTATGGAGCTGCTGAAAGGAAAGGAAAGCGAGTACCTGTTCTGCAATTGCTCCGGCACGCCGATGAGCCGGCAGGGATTCTGGAAAGTTCTGAAGAGCTATGCGTCCGGGGCAGGAATTGAAAAGGATATCACACCGCACACGATGCGTCATTCCTTTGCGGCGCACCAGCTCCAGAAAGGAACGGATCTGAAAAGGGTCCAGCAGATGCTCGGACATGCCGATATTTCAACGACACAGATCTATTCCAGAATCATCGGCTAGAGTATACGGGTCAGAGGAAACAGCAGATAATGATCTGCAGAGGATCCCTGAGGAGAGCTTCTGAAAGAAATAGAGAAATGATCCCGGGAGATTTCAAAATTAATTTTTAAGTATCGGGGAAAAAACAGGGAGGAAGGAACTACATCAGCGGTTCCTCCCTCCCTGTTTTCTTACGCGAACAGTGAGCCGCAGCCGAATGCGAAGTATTCGTGTGCGGCGAGCGTCGCGATAGCGAGATAAAACACGCACAAGGCCAATTGACCTCAGAGAATCCGGGTATATCCGCTCACGTCAGATTTAGCATAAAGCTGCGACTTCGTAGATCAGTCTTTCGGTTTCATCCCAGCCGAGGCAGGGATCGGTGATCGATTTTCCGTAGACGTGTTTATCTGATCCGATTGGCTGACATCCGGGTTCGAGATAGCTTTCAATCATCAGGCCCTTCACGAGCTCGCGCACACGTGGATCATACTTTCTGCTGTTCAGAACCTCCCTTGTGATTCTGGGCTGCTGGTCGTATTTTTTACCGGAATTTGAGTGGTTCGTGTCTACGATCACTGCGGGGTTCGCCAGAGTCGTTTCGTTATAGAGCCTGAGAAGAAGTTCAAGGTCCTCGAAATGATAATTCGGAACGGACTCACCGTGTTTATTTGTCGCGCCGCGGAGAACGCAGTGCGCCAGGGGATTGCCGTCCGTCTTGCATTCGGAGCTTCTGAAGATAAAGGTATGTCCGTGCTGTGCCGCGATGCAGGAGTTGATCATGACTGACATGTCGCCGCTGGTAGGGTTCTTCATTCCGACGGGGATTTCAATGCCGGAGGCTGTCAGACGATGCTGCTGGTTTTCTACGGACCTTGCGCCGATCGCAACATACGAGAGAATATCATCCACGTAGGACCAGTTCGCGGGGTAGAGCATTTCATCGGCAGCAGTCAGACCGGTCTGCTCCATGGAGTGGATGTGAATGTTGCGGACAGCGATCAGACCGGCTTCAAGATCCGGTTTGCCCTCCGGATCCGGCTGGTGCATGATGCCTTTATAACCCATGCCGGTGGTTCTGGGTTTATTGGTATAAATTCTGGGGATCAGAAGCAGACGGTCTGCAACCTTGTCCTGAATCTTTGCCAGGCGCTCGGTATATTCCAGAACAGAATCTTCGCTGTCTGCTGAGCAGGGACCGATGATCAGGAGAAATTTATCAGATTCTCCGGTGAAGATTCTGCGGATTTCATCGTCCCGGGCTGCCTTGATCTTCTTCAGATTCGCAGATACCGGAACCCGTTCCTTAAGTTCCTCTGGAGTGGGAAGGTTTTCCATAAATGTAAAGCTCATAGTGTCTTCCTTTCGCCGGCAGAGAGCTGCCGTTACAATGAAAACCAGCATAAAAAACTGGCCTCACAGAAATTATCTACAAAAGAAAATAGAAATTATCCATGAGAAGCAACTTAAAACAAAAACATAATACATCAAGCCGGCTGTGATGTCGAACAAATCTGAACCATTGCTTTTCATGCGGGAGAATATGATTCACTGCTGCTGATACGGAGGAGTCTGCCGCGCGGTGCTGTTACCGATGCTGTTACAGGGGAATGCTCAGGGATGTTATCGAGGAATGATCCGCGGCTTGACGCAGGGCGCAGGCAATGCTATTCTAAGGACAAAAAACTGTAGTGTTTTAGTAGGCTTTTATATTCGCGGAGCCCAGCCTGCGGGGCATGGGCCTGTATATGAAAATAGTATCAGACAGGGTTTGGTGATTTATATATGAAATTATCGACGAGAGGGCGTTACGGACTGCGTGCGTTGATCGATCTTGCGGCCCACGAGGATGAGGGCGCGGTCTCCACACAGAGCATCGCTCAGAGACAGAACATATCCGAAAGTTATCTGGAACAGCTGATTCGTATGTTGAAAAAAGGCGGGCTCGTCCTGAGTGTCCGCGGAGCGGGCGGCGGGTACCGGCTGGCAAAGAGGGCATCCGAGATCTCGGTCGGCGACATCCTGCGGTGCCTTGAGGGAAGTCTTGACGCGGTGGAATGCCCGGCAATTGAGGGAAGTGACTGCGACAGCGCAAATGCGTGCGTATCCAAGTTTGTATGGAAGAGGATCAATGACGCCATAGCACAGGCGGTCGATTCCGTATGGCTGTCTGAGCTGGTAGAGGAAAGCCATAAGCTGCAGACGGCGCAGGCAGAGGAAAGCCATAAGCTGCAGACGGCGCAGGCAGAGGAAAGCCACAGGCAGCAGTCGACACAGATTAAGAAAAGCCACAAGCTGCAGACGGCGCAGAAGGAAAATAAGGGCAATTCAGCCGCTCGGGACGGCGACGAAATCAACGCACGGATCATACGCGAGATTCAGAATCGGGGGCTTTGATATGATATATCTGGACAATGCTGCGACAACGAGGACAGATCCTGAGGTAGTGGAGGAGATGCTGCCATTTTTTTCCGAGGATTACGGGAATCCCTCCGGGATTTACGGGATCGCGCAGAAAAGCCGGGCAGCAGTGACTGAAGCGAGAGAAAGAACAGCTCATGTACTGGGGTGCAGAGCGGATGAGATCTATTTTACATCCTGTGGAAGTGAGGCAGACAACTGGGCGCTGAAGGCAGCGTTTGAGGCATATAAGGACAAGGGAAGACACATCATCACGACGAAGATCGAGCATCCCGCAATCCTGAATACCTGTGAGTATCTGGAGAGAGAGCGGGGAGCAGAGGTTACCAGGCTGGATGTGGGCCCCGACGGGATGGTGGATCCTCGTGAACTGGAGAAATCGATCCGACCCGATACGATTCTGATCTCCGTCATGACGGCCAACAATGAGATCGGAACCATTGAGCCGATACGTGAAATCGGTGAAATCGCCCGGCGGCACGGCGTGCTTTTCCATACCGACGCGGTACAGGCATTCGGACAGATTCCGCTGAATGCGGATGAACTGAACATCGACATGCTGAGCGCCAGCGCACATAAATTTAACGGCCCGAAGGGAGCCGGTTTCCTGTATATCCGGAAGGGAGTCGGAATCCGGTCCTTCCTGCACGGCGGCGCGCAGGAGCATAACCGGAGGGCCGGGACAGAAAATGTGCCGGGCATTGTGGGACTCGGAGCGGCGGCGAAAAAAGCGGAGGAGAATCTTGTTCAGAAGATGGAGAAGGAAATCCAACTCAGGGATTATCTGATTCGCAGAATCCGGGAGGAGATACCGAACGTGAAGCTGAACGGCCCGGATCCGGAATCGGCACCGGACGGAGATACACGAACTTCGGCGGGACGGCTTCCGAACAATGTGAATTTCAGCTTTGAATTTGTAGAGGGAGAATCGCTGCTGATCATGCTTGATATGAGACAGATCTGCGCGTCCAGCGGGTCCGCCTGTTCCTCCGGTTCACTGAGTCCGTCTCATGTACTGAAGGCCATCGGGCTCTCTGACAGCCTCGCGCACGGCGCTTTGCGGCTGACGCTGTCCGCGGAGACAACGAAGGAAGAACTCGACACTACCGTTGAGGCAATACGGGAAATTGTTGAGAGGCTGCGCGGTATGTCGCCAAGGTATGAGGCGTACCGGAACGGAACGCTGCAGGCGGAGACGGAGACAGGAAGAAAATGAGCAATAGAAAAACAGTAGTAGTCGGTATGTCGGGCGGCGTAGATTCATCCACCGCGGCATATCTGCTGAAGGAAGAGGGATACAATGTAATCGGAGTCACAATGCAGATCTGGCAGGAGGAAAATGAGTGCCAGATGCAGGCAGAGGGCGGGTGCTGCGGCATCAGCGCTGTTGAGGACGCAAGAAGAGTGGCAGAGGTTCTGGACATACCGTATTATGTCATGAATTTCAGGGATATATTCCAGGAAAAGGTGATCAATTATTTTACCGCGGAATATCTCGCGGGGAGAACACCGAATCCATGCATCGCCTGTAATCGTTACGTGAAATGGGAATCGCTTCTGAAACGCAGTCTGGAGATCGGGGCGGACTTTATAGCAACCGGTCACTATGCCAGAATCCGCCATCTGGACAACGGCAGGTACGCGATCGCGAATTCTGTTACCGCCGCGAAGGATCAGACGTACGCGCTTTACGGGCTTACGCAGGAGCAACTGTCGCGAACCCTCATGCCGATCGGTGATTACAGCAAGCCTGAGGTGCGGAAAATCGCGGAGCGTGCCGGCCTTCCGGTTGCCCATAAGCACGACAGTCAGGAAATCTGCTTTGTGCCGGACGGGGACTATGCCGCCTTTATCGAAAGAGATACCGGAAGGAAGATGCCGGAGGGTAATTTTGTCACGAAGGACGGAAGAGTGCTGGGGCGTCACCGCGGAATTACTCACTACACCATCGGCCAGCGGAGAGGCCTGGATCTTCCGATGGGCGAAAGAGTATTCGTGACAGAAATCCGCCCGGAGACGAATGAGGTCGTCATCGGCACAGGAAGTGATGTTTTCACGGATACGCTGAAGGCAGATCATCTGACCTTCATGGGGATCGAGGACCTTCCTATTGGTGAAGAGGAACATTTCCTGGCAAAAATCCGGTACAATCACAGGGGAACCGGATGCCTCGTGAAAAGAACGGGCGAGGACGAGATTACCTGCACGTTCGATGAACCGGTTCGGGCCGTGACACCCGGACAGGCGCTGGTCTATTATCGGGACGGATATGTTGCGGGAGGGGGCATCATCGGGAAATAATGATGAATCCGAACAAATTCGGCAGCAGACAGGCAAAAGTACTTGAATTTTAGAGGTACATTCGTTATTATATATCCGAGGTTGTTAAACTTTAAACATAACAAACAACATTTTTTAGGAGGAAATTTAATTATGGCAGTAAGAGTTGCGATTAATGGTTTTGGACGTATTGGCCGTCTTGCATTCCGTCAGATGTTCCAGGCAGAGGGATATGAGGTAGTTGCGATCAACGATCTTACAAGCCCGGAGATGCTCGCATACCTTCTGAAATATGACACGACACATGGCCGTTACAACGGAACCGTAGAAGCAGCAGACAACGCAATCATCGTAAACGGCAAGAAGATCACCATCTATGCCGAGAAGAACGCTGCAGATCTTCCTTGGAAAGAGCTTGATATCGACGTAGTTCTGGAGTGCACTGGATTCTACACATCCAAAGAGAAATCCATGGCACACATCAATGCAGGTGCAAAGCATGTAGTTATCTCCGCACCGGCAGGAAATGACCTGAAGACTATCGTTTACAACGTAAACCACAAGACAATCACAGCAGATGACCAGATCATCTCCGCTGCATCCTGCACAACCAACTGCCTCGCTCCTATGGCTAAGGCTCTGAATGACCTCGCTCCGATCGAGTCCGGATTCATGACCACCGTTCATGCTTACACCGGTGATCAGATGATCCTTGACGGACCGCAGAGAAAGGGCAACCTTCGCAGATCCAGAGCTGGCGCTCAGAACATCGTTCCGGCATCCTCAGGCGCAGCAAAGGCTATCGGAAGCGTTCTTCCGGAGCTGAACGGCAAGCTGAACGGCGCTGCACAGCGTGTTCCGGTAGCTACCGGTTCCACCACAATCCTTGACGCTGTAGTTAACGCTGAGGTTACCGCTGATCAGGTTAACGCTCAGATGAAGAAAGAGGAGACTGAGTCCTTCGCATACAACACCGATGAGATCGTTTCTTCCGATATCATCAACAGCACTGCAGGATCCATCTTTGACGCTACCCAGACAAAGGTTCTTCCGATGGGCAACGGCAAGACTCTGGTACAGGTTGTTTCCTGGTATGATAACGAGAATTCTTACACAAGCCAGATGGTTCGTACAATCAAATACTTCGGTTCTCTTCTGAACAAGTAATTGAATTGACAGAATCTGACGCGATTGAATCATATGAAATATCCTCACAGAGGATTTCGTATGCTATATGCGTAAGACCTGAACGGGTCCGGTCTATAAAGGACCGGGCCCGTTTACTTTTTCGCGGAACCGGAACGCCGCGAGGAACAATCCGCGCGATATAATATGCATGACCGTGCGATACGCTTATCTGTAATATGCATATCCGGTGTCCGGCAACGCAGAAACATCTAGATAAAAGGAGAAAAATCATGGCATTAAACAAGAAAACAGTTGATGACATCAACGTAAAAGGCAAGAGAGTCCTGGTTCGCTGCGACTTCAACGTACCTCTGAAGGACGGAAAGATCACAGACGAGAACCGTCTGGTAGCAGCACTTCCCACCATCAAGAAGCTGATCGCTGACGGCGGAAAGATCATTCTCTGCTCTCACCTTGGAAAGGTAAAGACAGAGGAAGACAAAAAGACAAAGACACTTGCTCCGGTAGCTGCACGTCTGTCTGAGCTTCTCGGCCAGGAAGTCAAATTCGTTCCGAGCCCGGTTGTCGTTGACGACAAGGTCAGAGCGGCTGTAAACGAGATGAAGGACGGAGATGTGATTCTCCTTGAGAATACACGTTTCCGCAAGGAAGAGACGAAGAACGAGGATGCATTCTCCAAGGATCTTGCTTCTCTCGCGGATGTATTCGTAAACGACGCGTTCGGAACCGCACACCGCGCACACTGCTCCAACGTAGGCGTCACAAAGTACATTGACACCTGTGTGGTAGGATATCTGATGGAGAAGGAGATCGCCTTCCTCGGCAATGCGGTTGAAAATCCGGTTCGTCCGTTCGTGGCAATCCTCGGCGGAGCAAAGGTAGCGGACAAGCTGAACGTTATCAACAACCTGCTGGAGAAATGTGATACCCTGATCATCGGCGGCGGAATGGCTTACACCTTCCTGAAGGCAAAGGGGTATGAGGTTGGAAAATCTCTTCTTGACGAGACAAAGATCGACTACTGCAAGGAGATGATGGACAAGGCAGAGAAGCTTGGCAAGAAGCTCCTGCTTCCAATTGATACTGTAGTAATCAGCGAGTTCCCGGATCCGATCGACGCGCCGATTGACACAGAGGTTGTTGACGCGGACAAGATCCCGGCAGACAAAGAGGGCGCTGATATCGGACCGAAGACCATCGCTCTGTACAGCGATGCGGTGAAGTCCGCTAAGACCGTTGTATGGAACGGACCGATGGGCGTATTCGAGAATCCGATCCTTGCGGCAGGAACAAAGGCAGTTGCAGCAGCGCTTGCCGAGACAGATGCCACCACAATCATCGGCGGCGGCGATTCGGCGGCAGCAGTCAACCAGCTCGGATACGGCGACAAGATGAGCCACATCTCTACCGGCGGCGGTGCTTCTCTTGAGTTCCTCGAGGGCAAGGAGCTTCCGGGCGTAGCAGCGGCAAACGACAAGTAAGTATTCATACTTGTGGGATTGCGAGAGCGCGAAGCAATCCGCAGCTTACACGGTTTACGACAGAATGCAAATAGAAAAATACATATTTTCATACAAGGAGGCCACTACAATGGCAAGAAGAATTCTGGCAGCAGGCAACTGGAAGATGAACAAGACACCTTCCGAGACAAAGGCACTTATCGCGGAGATGAGAAAGACATGCGCTTCTGACAGCGTAGATGTTCTGCTCTGCGTACCGGCGATTGACATCCCGGCGGCAGTAGAGGCAGCTGCAGGCTCCAACATCCAGATCGGCGCAGAGAACATGTATTTCGAGGAGAGCGGCGCATACACCGGAGAAATTTCTCCGGCAATGCTTGTGGACGCTGGCGCAAAATATGTGATTCTCGGACATTCCGAGAGAAGAGACTATTTCGGTGAGACATCCGAGGATGTCAACAAGAAGATGAAGAAGGCCTTCGAGCACAATCTGATTCCGGTTATGTGCTGCGGCGAGTCTCTGACACAGAGAGAGCAAGGCATTACCATGGACTGGATCCGTCAGCAGGTTAAGGTCGGATTCCAGGATCTGACTGCAGATCAGGCAAAGACGGCAATCATCGCATATGAGCCGATCTGGGCAATCGGAACCGGAAAGACAGCTACATCCGATCAGGCAGAGGAAGTCTGCAAGGGCATCCGTGATCTGATCCGTGAGCTTTACGGAGCAGATGTCGCTGACGAAATCCGTATCCTTTACGGCGGTTCTGTAAAGCCGGCAAATGCAGCGGAGCTTTTCGCAAAAGAGGACATCGATGGAGGACTCGTCGGCGGCGCTTCCCTGAAACCTGATTTCGGCGATATCGTTAATTACAGCAAGTAATATCCTCTGCGCAAGCCGTGGAAAATCAAAGACGGGCAAACGGGCAGGAGCGGGTTTTCAACCTTGACTACCTGCTGTTTGCCATGTAAAATATATTCGTTAAGTAATGCCCCGCAAGTGGGCATAAGGTTACATTATCATCAATATTTTAGGAGGAAATAAGTAAATGGCTAGAAAATGGGTCTACCTGTTCAGCGAAGGCAATAAAGACATGCGTGAGCTGCTCGGTGGTAAAGGCGCTAACCTTGCTGAGATGACAAATCTGGGACTTCCGGTTCCGCAGGGATTTACCATTACTACAGAAGCTTGTACCCAGTACTATGAGGACGGCCGTCAGATCAATGATGAGATCCTCGGACAGATCAGAGAGTACATGGGCAAGATGGAAGAGATCACCGGCAAGAAGTTCGGCGATATCGAGAATCCGCTGCTTGTATCCGTTCGTTCCGGAGCTCGCGCATCTATGCCGGGTATGATGGACAC
>DGTF01000027.1:10856-12759 GCA_002394235.1 Eubacterium sp. UBA4343
TACAGAAGATTCATCCAGATGTTCTCTGATGTAGTTATGGAAGTTCCGAAGAGCCTCTTTGAGAAGCTCATCGACAAGAAGAAAGCTGAGAAGGGAGTTAAGGACGATGTAGATCTGACCACAGAGGATCTGCAGGATCTTGTAAAGCAGTACAAGGTGCTTTACAACGAGAAGATCGGCAAGGACTTCCCGACAGACGCAAAAGAGCAGCTGGTTGAGGCTGTAAAGGCTGTATTCCGTTCCTGGGACAACCCGCGTGCAAACGTATACCGTCGTGACAACGATATCCCGTATTCCTGGGGAACCGCTGTTAACGTACAGATGATGGCATTCGGTAACATGGGACCGACTTCCGGATCCGGTGTTGCATTCTCCCGTGATCCTGCAACCGGTGAGAACGCATTCTACGCTGAGGTTCTGATGAATGCTCAGGGCGAGGATGTCGTTTCCGGTGCACGTACACCTATGAAGATCGACGAGATCAAGGTAAAGCTGCCGAAGATCTACGACGAGCTGATCGCCATCTCCAACAAGCTGGAAGATCACTACAGAGATATGCAGGACATGGAGTTCACTATCGAGGATGGAAAGCTTTATATGCTGCAGTGCCGTAACGGCAAGAGAACCGCAAAGGCAGCTCTGAAGATTGCCTGCGACCTTGTTGCTGAGGGCAAGATCGACAAGAAGAAAGCTGTTCTTGACGTTGATCCGCGTAACCTGGATACCCTGCTTCACGGTTCCTTCTCCAAGTCCGTTGTAAAGAACGCGACACAGATCGGCAAGGGACTTCCGGCTGCTCCGGGTGCTGCCTGCGGTAAGATTGTCTTCACCGCTGAGGAAGCAAAGAACGCTGCAAAGGACGGCGAGAAGGTCGTTCTGGTTCGTCTTGAGACCTCTCCTGAGGATATCGAGGGAATGAAGGCTGCTCAGGGTATTCTGACTGCTCGTGGCGGAATGACCTCCCATGCAGCAGTAGTAGCGCGTGGCATGGGCGCATGCTGTGTAGCAGGATGCTCTGATATCTCCTTCGCTGAGGACGGAAAGTCCTTTACACTTGGCGGAAAGACCTATCATGAGGGAGATGTGATTTCCTTCGACGGTTCCACCGGAAACATCTATGACGGCGCTCTTGAGGTTCAGGAAGGCGCAGTTGAGGATGAGGATTTCGCAAAGCTGATGTCCTGGGCTGATGAGTTCAGAACCATGAAGGTTCGTACAAATGCTGATACCCCGACTGACGCAAAGAAAGCTCGTGAGCTTGGCGCTGAGGGAATCGGTCTGTGCCGTACAGAGCATATGTTCTTCGCAGGCAACAGAATTGATGCTATCCGTGAGATGATCGTCGCTGACAACAAAGAGGATCGTGAGAAAGCTCTTGACAAGATTCTTCCGCTTCAGCAGGGCGACTTCGAGCAGCTCTTCGAGGCTATGGAGGGAGACCCGGTTACTATTCGTTTCCTGGATCCGCCGCTTCATGAGTTCGTTCCGAAGACAGAAGAGGACATCAAGAAGGTTGCAGATGACACAGGCAAGACTGTAGATCAGGTTAAGGCTGTAATCGCAGGACTGGTTGAGGCGAACCCGATGATGGGACACCGTGGATGCCGTCTGCCGATCACCTATCCGGAAATCGCAGTTATGCAGACAAAGGCTGTTATCCGCGCTGCCATCAAGGTTCAGAACGCACACAAAGACTGGACCATTGAGCCGGAGATCGAGGTTCCGCTTGTTGGAATCGTAAAAGAGATGAAGTTCGTCAAGGACATCATCGTTGAGACTGCTGATGCTGAGATCAAGGCAGCAGGATCTGATATGAAGTACAAAGTCGGCACCATGATCGAGATTCCGAGAGCCGCTCTTACTGCTGATGAGATCGCAAAGGAAGCTGAGTTCTTCTGCTTCG
>DGTF01000027.1:12807-13084 GCA_002394235.1 Eubacterium sp. UBA4343
TTCTTCTGCTTCGGTACAAACGATCTGACACAGATGACATTCGGCTTCTCCCGTGATGATGCAGGTAAGTTCCTTGAGTCTTATTATGACAATAAGATCCTTGAGAACGATCCGTTCGCAAAACTGGATCAGGATGGCGTCGGCAAACTGATGAAGATGGCTGTAAAGCTTGGCCGTGAGACCAACCCGAAGCTTCCGATCGGTATCTGCGGCGAGCATGGCGGAGATCCGTCTTCCGTTGAGTTCTGCAACGAGATCGGTCTCGACTATGTATCCT
>DGTF01000027.1:13151-13423 GCA_002394235.1 Eubacterium sp. UBA4343
GCTCACCGTTCCGTGTTCCGATTGCGCGTCTTGCAGCAGCACAGGCTGCCATCAAGCAGGCAAAGTAATCCGGTCCTTCACAGACTTTTAATTGAATCAAACCGGGTCTCTGCGATACGCAGAGACTCATAGCGTCCAAAAGCAGGGGCTGCTGCACTACGTGAGTAGTGCGGCAGCCCCTTAATATATGCGTCAGGCGTACAGAACAGAAAATCCCGGGAAGCCAGTAAATGAAAGGCTTCCCGGGATTTATTTACGCGAACAGTGAGCCA
>DGTF01000027.1:13492-49710 GCA_002394235.1 Eubacterium sp. UBA4343
GCGAAGTATTCGTGTGCGGCGAGCGTCGCGATAGCGAGATAAAACTCGCGCAGCGTGTTTTATCTCGTTCCGTTATTCAAATTCGATGGTCCCCGGCGGCTTTGAGGTGATGTCATAGAATACTCTGTTGACGTGATTCACTTCATTTACGATCCGGTTCGTTACTTTTTTCAATACCTCATACGGAATTTCCACGGCGTCGGCGGTCATGAAATCAACGGTGCTTACTGCGCGAAGGGCAATAGCATAATCGTAGGTCCGCTCATCCCCCATGACACCGACCGATCTCATATTGGTCAGAGCGGCGAAGTACTGGCTTGCGACCTTATTCATTCCGGCCTTGTCCATCTCCTCGCGATAAATCGCGTCGGCCTCCTGAACAATCTGTACCTTCTCAGGTGTTACTTCTCCGATGATACGAATACCTAATCCCGGTCCGGGGAAGGGCTGTCTCATAACCAGTTCCTCCGGGATTCCAAGATGTAAGCCGACCTTCCGGACCTCATCCTTGAAGAGGTCGCGGAGCGGTTCAACGATCTCCTTGAAATCGACATACTCCGGAAGACCGCCGACATTGTGATGAGATTTGATCGTAGCAGATTCACCGCCCAGACCGGATTCCACAACATCCGGATAGATGGTTCCCTGGACAAGGTAATCGACCTTTCCGATCTTTTTTGCTTCCGCCTCAAAGACACGGATGAAATCTTCTCCGATGATCTTACGCTTTCTCTCCGGCTCTGTCACGCCCTTGAGATCAGCAAAGAAGCGATCTCCGGCATTCACGCGTACAAAGTTCAGATCATAGGGGCCGTCAGGGCCGAAGACCTTCGATACCAGATCTCCCTCATCCTTACGGAGCAGTCCGTGATCCACGAACACGCAGGTAAGATTCCTGCCGATTGCTTTCGACAGCAGAACAGCAGCCACAGAGGAATCGACTCCGCCGGACAGTCCGCAAAGAACCTTTCCGTCTCCGATCTTTTCACGAAGCTCTCGGATCGTCTTCTCCGCGAAGTCATCCATTTTCCAGGTGCCTTTGCAGCCGCATACGTTCCATACGAAATTGCGAAGCATCTCTTTTCCGAACTGGCTGTGGAGCACCTCCGGATGATACTGAAAAGCGTAGAGCTTTTTCGAGGTGTTCTGAACAGCAGCGTACGGACAGTTCGCGGTATGCGCGATCACTTCAAAGCCTTCGGCGATTCTTGTGATGTAGTCATTGTGACTCATCCAGACAATGCTCTTCTCCGGAACCCCTGCAAATACAGGGGAATCCGGCCGGTCGATGATAAGTCCGGTTTTCCCGTATTCCCGCTCGGGCGCTTTCTGCACGTCGCCGCCCAGAACATACATCATGAGCTGTGCTCCGTAACAGAGGCCGAGAATCGGAATTCCCATCTCAAACAGTTCCTTCGATGCCGTAGCCGCACCCTTCTCATATACGCTGTTCGGACCGCCGGTAAGAATGATACCCTTCGGGTTCATTGCCTTGATCTGGTCCAGAGGCGTCCGGTAGGAATAAATCTCACAGTACACATTGCTCTCACGCACCCGCCGCGCGACAAGCTGATTGTACTGACCGCCAAAATCAATGACGATTACTTTCTCCTGATCTGCCTGTGCCATCTAAAATTCTCCTTATACCAAAATACATATGTCATCGATATATAGATGCTATTCATATACAGGTGCGGTAAACATACAGCTATTATCCATATGCAGATGCTGTCCATATACAGATGTTATCCACATACATATGCTTTTTGTGCAGCGCCATATATGCAAGAAAACCATACAGATGATCTTGTTGATTATTATATCAAGTGACTGTACCTGACAATTATACCCCTTGTAGAATCTTCTGTCATTATCGAATTTCCATAAGCTTCTTTAGCTTTTGTAAGCGGTTAATCATCAGTACCTGTTGAACTCGGCTAATTTTTGAGATAATCAAGTCGAATAAATTTAAGATTTTTTTGACTTGCCCAAAGGAGGCTGGGTATTAATGGACAAGATCACTTCCAATGTTCGACGCAGTCAGTGGCTTGACATCATTCATGCGTGTAATACCAGCGGTCTTACTTGGAAGTCGGCAGCTTCAAGTGGCCTCGAAATACCAAAGAGCTTGCTGAGATTTCACCGGAGCAGTTTCATCGTCTGCTTGACGGTTTTGTTGTGATTGACACATCGACCGTTCAAACGGATCTGCATCCCACGGACCTCCTCTGATCTTTGTGCAAAACAATGGTGAAGATGATAATACGACTATCGTAGATCTTCATAAAAGAGGATTCCCGATTGTTACGGTGGAAAGGTATGGTGAGGAACTCAAAGATGTACCGAGAATTCCTTTCGCAAACCTGGAAGCCGAGGAACAGGTAGTGGATTATCTGTACAGATGTGGACATAGACGTATAGCTTATATCAGTGGCCCGCCAACTGCTACGAATGCGATCCGGAGACTGGAAGGATTTCAAAATGGACTGAAACGGAATGGACTGAGTGCAGATAATTCTCTGATCATGACAGGCAATTATAAGATGGAATCTGGACAGGATTGCATGCGGAAGATTCTCGATGCATGTATGCATAAAGGCGGAAAGCCAGATTTTTCTGCGGTTATGGCTGGAAATGACTTAATGGCAATCGGGGCATGCAAGATAATCCTTGAGAGAGGACTGCAGATACCGGATGATATTTCTGTGGTTGGTTGTGATGGAACCATGTTAGCTGGTTTGATCCGACCGAAGATAGGAACTATTCGACTGGGCGGAATTGATATGGGGAAAAAGGCTGCAGAATATCTGATTAATGAGATTAAATCGCAGAATACCGAGAAGAAAAAAGTCCTCTTTCAGCCGGAATTGTTACTCGAAGGAAGAATAAAATCAATAGAGACCTGATTTAATGGATTATTAAAATTTTGAATTTTTAATTGTAAAATCGCATAAATTTCACTTGACAAAATAGTGCAATGTGCCAGTATAAATTGCGTAGACTTCCATTTATGAAGAGGCTTGATAATGATGAAATTTCTGGGACGTATGTTTTCTTTCGTGCTCTCAGGCATCACCGCATGCATGCTGGGATTTGCACTATTTTTTTCACTCATCACGGGGTTCGGAAAGGGACTTCCGGATATGGCGGTAGAGGGAATCATGCAGCGCTTTCCGGAGACCTGGTCTTCTGTTGAGATCCGTGTCTTTCTGATTGCGCTGATTCTTCTGTTTGTGGGATTCGTCTTCCTGGCATTTGCCTGGATTGATCGTGCGGGTCATAGGAAAAGGCTGCTGATGTTTCTGATTCTCGGCGGTGTATTTCTGGTGATGCAGCTTTTCATTGCGTTCGGGCTGCATACCATTCAGAATACGGATGCCTTTGAGGTTCAGGATCAGGCGCTTGCTATCGCGCGGGGCGTTCACCAGATCGTTGATTATACAAAATCCACGTATTTTGCCAAATATGGAAATAATGATCTTTACCTGATTTTCTGCGTTCAGGTCTTCAGGGTCTGTATGTTGCTGCATATTCATGCGTATCGCACGGTGTTTGCGGTGCTGAATGTGGCTGCCGTCGATCTTGGCATTCTCATGACCTGGCGGACGGTTTTTCTTCTGAGGGGGCCGAAGGCAGCACTGAAGGTATTTGTGCTGAGCGTTTTCAATCCGCTGAATATTCTTCTGATATGCTGGCCCTATACCTGTACGCTCAGCATGCCGCTGATGATGCTGAGCCTGTGGATGGCTGCGGCGTTTCTGAAGGGGAAGGACAGCGGAACACTGCATTTTGTGGAGTTTCTGGTGATCGGACTGACGGCTGTGACCGCATATTATTTTCGTCCGACGGCCGCGTTCCCGGTAATCGCTCTCGTTCTGTGCGGCGTATGCGCAGGCGTGCAGAAGCTTTTAAAAGAATCATCTTCCTATACAATGGGAAAGAGCCGGAAATTGCGGAATCTTGCCAGAAAGGGTATCCCTGCCGTCTGCGTGATTCTTCTGATGGCGGTGACATCTTCTGCGATCCGCAGCGCTTCCCTAAGTCTGGATCCGGTGACAGACACACAGTTTCCGACCGTATACTGGCTGATGCTTGGCGCTTCGGAGACCGGACGGGTGAATTCGGAAGATATGAATTATAACCGGCGCATGTACACTGAGAAGGAGAACAGGGAAGCGGATATTGCAGCAGTCCGGCAGATTCTGAAGGAGCGTGGTCTGGCTGGCAATGTGAAGCACTATCTGGAAAAAACAGGGCTGACATGGTCGGATGGAACCGCGGAATATCTCAGCCGCAGCATGGGATCCGAGAACAGCCTTCCATGGCTGTATCGGCTCCTGAACGGGCCGGGTGCCGGAATTCTTTCTCTGTGTTGCCAGGCATATCGTATGGTGATGCTTTTTATGGCTCTTGCCGGAATTCTGGTCTGGCTTTGTTCCGGGAGAGAATCGGGATGTGCCGGCAATTTTATCTTCCAGGTATGCGTCATCACCCTGCTCGGGGGTTTTGTCTTTTATACATTCTGGGAAGGAAAGCCGGTTTACAGCTATCCCTTCCTGCCCTATTTGATTCTGGTCAGCCTGCCCGCCTGGGAAAAAGCGTGCCGCGTATATGAGGGGAAATATCAGGATGCGCCGTCTTCCGCGGAAATCGTACGTCGGCTTGTACTCGTTCTTCTGCTTGCCGTTACCGGGCTCGGGCTGTTTCAGAAGTACGTCATCACAGCGGAATCAGGCGTTTTTGATGTACCTTCCATTGTGTGTGACAGTACGGCTCTGGCCGACTGGGTCAGTGTCCCGGAAGGTCAGACGCTGACGCAGAGCTTCTATCCCTCGGGATCATTTAATACCATCTTGATCCGGGCAAGAACCGCAGGCAGGGGCAATACGAAGGACAAGTACCGGATCGTCGTGGTCTCCGGTGATTCCGGAGAAGAGGCGAATTCCGCCGCTTATCGCCCGGAGGACGTCATTGCGGATAAAACAATTCAGGCTGGCAAGATAAAGGATCGAAGCATCATCCTGAATTTCCCGACTGTTTTTCCGGCAAAAAACGAAGCCTTCCGGATCATTGTCACAAACCTTTCCACAGAGGGAAAAGGGCAGGACGGACTGCAGTCTACAGTACGTTTCGGAACCAGGCTTTGTTATGTGATGGATGAGTATAAAGGGAACTGCGTTGTCAGGGGCAGGAGGCATGCCGGTGATCTTTTAATTCGTGTAAGCAATATAGGGTAAGCCAGATAGACGAACCGGTCCGGATGGAACGCGGGTAATCGCATAACGAACCGGTTGTGATGGAACGCTGGTAATCGCATAATGATCCGGTTCAGATGGAATCAGTCCGGACGAACCGGGGTATGGCGGGAAACAGGAGTGATCATCATATCGTCCAGCATTTCCGCGGCGATTTTCTCCGGATCTGAGTCCGGGCAAATCCAGTCCCCGATTGCGTCTCGAGGAAGGATGACGGGCATGCGGTTGTGAATATGCGCGAGCTCCGGGGTCGGTTCTCTTGTGAGAACGGTGAAGACCGGATATGTCAGGCCGCTCGTCTCTTCCATGTGGTACAGCCCGGCAAGGTAGGTCAGATCGGATGCTTCGGGACGGATTGCGTACTTTCCACCGGTTTGCACCCGTCCGCCGGACGTCCGGATATGCTCCCATTCGAAATAACAGGATGCGGGAATGACGCAGCGATGCCGTCTCCAGTCAGAGGAGAACGAGACCTTCTCCTTCGCAGATTCGATTCTGGCATTTACAACAGGCCCTTTCACACCGGGGATATGATATCCCCATATCATCGGAAACACAGCTTTTTCTGCGGAAGCGGAGGGCGCAATTACGGCGGCAATATCGGTCGGACGGATTTCTCCAGATGTTCTGAATTCTTTTCCGAGCCGATCGGTCATTCTGCGCAGAAGTGCCGTGCTGCCCGCTGCCTCCGTGTATGGATTCATTTCTTCAGAGGGTTCGATAAAAAACCGCGTACACATATTCGTTTGAACTTCCTTTTTTCATTAGCTTTTAAGTGTCTGCTCGTCTCCTATACAATACCACACAAAGTCAAAACAGATCCCGCAATAATCGAAAATTTGTTCTTTTCCATTGCAGCTGATATAATAATTGAGAATATAACAGAACCGGATTTTGTGATTGAACAAGAATCGTGTTTCGGATTTTGGGATTGTGATAGAAATGGATTCTGTAATTAGAGATTGTAACAGAAACGGATTCCGGATTTAGAGATTGTAACGGAACGGTTTCTGGATCTTGAAATTGGAAAAAGTATCTGATTGTGGATTTGGTGAAGAAAATGTCATGGAGAGGTCGGAATTGACTGCCAGTATTGTGGTGGACAACACAGGGAAGGGAAAAAATAAAAGAGAAGAAGTATACCGGGATACACCGCTTCCATTTGCGGGCAGCATTTCCGGGCAGTTCCCGCGCAAGGAAAGAGCAGCCAGGTGCAATGCAGAAGCAAAATCGGGTGCGGAAGCGGAGGAAAGCCCATTAGCAGGCCGGGGTTCTTCGGTGGAAGAAAGTCATTCAGCGGAACGGAACGGGTACTCCTCTGATGTACCCGGACAGATTCTGGAGATGATCCGTCTGTATGAGTTCGGGGACGGTTCGCCCGAACACCGTGCCAGGATGTTCTGCAGGCAGGGAAAATTTATGGAAAAGTATGAGGATGATTTTCCCTGGCAGGGAGATTTCAGACGTTATTTCACGACCTATCACGATCTGAATATCCGTCAGCTGCGCGGCTACTTTACCTGGAGAACAGGAATACGAAACGGAGAATACCGCCCGATCTCCACGTCGCTGGCATATATGTACCTGTACGAGCTTCTGTGCGGCATCGGTGCGTCATCGGTTGACGATGTGCTTCAGAAGATGGAGACATTTGAGAAAAACTATGTAGATGCCGGCATCAGTGATCCGGGGATGCGGAAAAACATCCGCCGGTGGATGTTTGAATATGCGGTGCTTCATGGCCTGCCGGCAGAGAGGGTCCGCTCATACGCAAATCCGGAAGCTCTGGATTTTGATCATTCTCTTGTGATCCTGAAAAACCCGGAGAATCATGCGGATGAGGAGATTTTTCATGCAATGAGCCGCTTCACAGGACAAACGATTGAAAAATCCGCCGTTCTGACCCGCAATAGAAGGAAGGGTATTCAACTTCTCGCCGGAATCTGGAGATATCTCTCTGAACATTTTGAGGATAACGGGAGGGATATTTTTACGGTGTGTTTCGGCACACGGAAATGTTATCCGTGGCATCCGCTCTCAAATGCAGTATACTGGGAGGAAAGGGAACTTCCGGACATGGATTTCAAGCTGGATGAATGCAGAACATTTCATCTGCGGGACGGGAAGTGGCAGGAGGAGCGGTACGGCGGTCTTGGATTGCATCTGGACTGGTTCCGTTCCCTGCTTCGCGCCTCGGACAGGATTTTACGCAGAGAGCTGAGAACGGGACATTATCTTCGGGAAAGAAAGGACGAGCAATGGGCGGTTCCTTACATTGAAGCTGCGCTTCGGGAGATGGAGGCGGAAGAGCAAAGAGCAGCGATGCCCGTGATTGAAATAGATTATTCCGGTCTGAAGCAGATCCGGGAGGATGCCGCGATCACGCGGGACAGCCTTCTGACCGATGAAGAGATAGAGGAAAGCCGGGAGCCGGAGAGCACGGGCGGACAGGAGATGGATTCCGCTGTGAAGATGGATCTGTCGTCGGCTGAGGCAGATACAGAGGTAGTTGTGAACAAGATCCGACCATCGTTGTATCTGGCAGACATAGAGCCTGCCGTCAAGAAAATGCGGCCATCGTCGAGTGATGTGGATACAGAGGCCGTCGTGAAGAAGGATCGGCCGTCGTCGGGTGAAGCGGATGGAGATGCGGGAGTAAAACCGAAAACCGGTGCGGACAGCCTGTACCGCCGGATTTTGCTCATGCTTCTGGACGGGAAGCCCGTGAACGATGTGGTAAGAGAAAATCATCTGATGCCTGCTGTTATCGCGGATGCGATCAACGAGGCGTTTTTCGATGAAATCGGCGATAGTGTCGTCGAATGCGACGGGGATGAGATCTGCGTCGTTGAGGATTACAGAGAGGATATAATTCAGGCGTTAGGGGAGATCAGCTTATGAGTGATGAGCGCAGAAAAGTACCGAAGAGAATCGCGCAGACGGTTCTGAATTCGCTGAAGGGCGGTGTGGTTCCGAGGATCGGACTGCCCTATATCGCAGTCGGCAGAAAGAACGAGATTGAGGCGCTTTTACATGATGTAGACATTATCTCAGAGGGAGGCGCATCCTTCCGGTTCATCGTCGGAAGGTACGGATCCGGCAAGAGCTTTCTGATTCAGACGATCCGGAATTATGTGATGGACCGCGGCTTTATCGTGGCGGATGCGGATCTTTCGCCGGAGCGCCGTCTTCAGGGAACGCGTGGACAGGGCCTTGCGACGTATCGGGAACTGATTGGAAATCTCTCCACGAAGACAAAGCCGGAGGGAGGGGCACTTACACTGGTTCTGGATCGGTGGATCAGTGCGGTGCAGGCGGATGCCTCAGGGGAGACGGGACGGATGCCGGGCGATCCTCTGCTCACGGAGGCGGTAGACCGGAAAATCGTCGCTGTGACCTCGCTGATCAGCGAGCTGGTGCACGGATTTGAGTTTGCTTCCCTTCTGTCGCGCTATTACCATGCTTACATTGATGGGGATGACGAGACAAAGGGAAAGGTTGTCCGCTGGTTTCGGGGCGAATACGCGCTGAAACGCGAGGCGAAAGAGGAGCTCGGCGTAAATATCATTATCACGGACGATGACTGGTACGATTATCTGAAGCTGTTTGCTGTTTTTTTTCGCCTGGCGGGCTACTCGGGGATGATGATCATGATCGATGAGCTGGTGAATCTGTATAAGATCCCGAATGCCATCACCCGGCAGTACAACTATGAGAAGATGCTCACCATGTATAATGACACCCTGCAGGGGAAGGCAAAATACCTTGGCATTATCATGGGAGCGACACCGCAGGCGGTGGAAGACAGGCGCCGCGGGGTGTACAGCTACGAGGCGCTTCGATCCAGACTTGCGGAGGGGAAATTTTCGAGGCCGGGGGCGAGAGATCTCCTCGCGCCGGTCATCCGGCTTGATCCTCTGACTCCGGAGGAAATGCTGGTCCTGTGTGAAAAATTGTCTGACATGCATGCCGGATTGTATCAGTACGAGAGAAGAGTTACGACGGAAGAGCTTGGCGATTTCATCAAGCTTGAGTATGGACGGATCGGAGCGGATCAGAACATCACGCCCAGAGAAGTGATCCGTGATTTTATCGAGCTGCTTGATCTGCTGTATCAGAATCCGTCCCTCGACATGGAGAAGATGCTTGCATCGGACGCATTTACGTACACGAAGTCGGAAGCTGTATCGGATCAGACAGACAGCAGCTACGCGACCTTTACGATCTGAAAGAGAGCAGGGAATGAATGTATTCGAAAGGTATGCACCATTTATACAGGATTATATTTACCGCTCCGGCTGGCAGACGCTTCGGGGCGTTCAGAACGCGGCGGGAGAAGCAATCTTCGGCTCTGACCAGAATGTTCTTCTGACTGCGCCGACTGCCTCGGGTAAAACCGAAGCGGCTTTCTTTCCCGTCCTGTCTCTTCTGGATGAGGAACCATCCCGGAGCGTAGGCGTTCTGTACATCGCTCCGCTGAAGGCATTGATCAACGATCAGTTCGGGCGGCTGAATGAACTGTGTGAAGAAGCCGGGATTGCTGTCACCCGATGGCACGGAGACGCGGCACAGTCGGGGAAGCGAAGGCTTCTGAAGAAGCCCTCGGGTATTCTGCAGATCACACCCGAATCTCTGGAGTCGCTGATGATCAATAAACATATGGAGATTCCTTCCCTGTTCGGAGATCTGCGATTCATCGTGATTGATGAGATTCATTCGCTTCTGCGGGCGGACCGGGGACTGCAGACCTTCTGCCTGATCGAACGGCTCTGCAGACTGGCAGGCTGCAATCCGAGGAGAATCGGGCTGTCCGCCACTATCGGGAATCCGGAGGAAGCGGGGAAATTCCTGTCTGCCGGCAGCGGAAGAGGCTGCATCATTCCGGAATTCGAGGGCGCGAAAGAGGTCTGGCATCTCTCGATGGAGCATTTTTTTAACACCGCTCCGCAGGCGGATGAGGGGAAAACGATTCCGGAGAAGCTACCGGCTGCCGGAATAACAGCCGGTGCCGGACCGAAGGCTTCGACAATGGAAGAGGCAGCCGGTGCCGGGCCGAAAGCTCCGGCTATGGAAGAGGCAGCTGATGCCGCGCCGAATGGCGCTGTAGAAGAAGCAACCGATACCGCGCCGAAGGCGGCTGATCCCGGAATCGGGTATATTTTTGAACACACCCGGGGAAAGAAATGCCTGATTTTCACAAATTCGCGTGAGGAATGTGAGGCGGTCTGTCAGCATCTGAGGCAGTACTGCGAGGCGGTGCACGAGCCTGACCGTTTTCTGATTCATCACGGAAACCTGTCGGCATCTTATCGGGAGAGTGCGGAAGAGGAGATGAAGGAGGATTCCCTGATGTCGGTGTGCGCCACGGCAACACTCGAGCTCGGCATCGATATCGGAAAACTGGAGCGCGCCTTTCAGATCGATGCGCCGTTCACGGTGTCCGGTTTCCTCCAGAGAATGGGAAGGACAGGCAGAAGGGGCAATCCTTCAGAGATGTGGTTCGTGATGCGTGAGGATCACCCGGAACCCAGAGCCATGCTGCCGGAGATGATCCCGTGGTATCTGATACAGGGGATTGCCCTGGTTCAGCTGTATCTTGAGGAACGGTTTGTCGAACCGCCCCGCACGGGCCGGCTCCCGTTCAGCCTGCTGTACCATCAGACCATGAGCACACTTGCGTCCTGCGGAGAGATGACGCCCGGAGAGCTTGCGTCGCGTGTGCTGACACTCTCGGCCTTTCATCGGATCACGGCTGACGATTACCGTGTGCTTCTGCGGCATCTGCTGGAGATCGACCATATCAACCGGACCGAAAACGGAGGGCTGATTGTGGGAATAGCGGGCGAGAGGATTGTCAACAACTACAAATTTTACGCCGTCTTTCAGGAAAACATCGAATACACCGTGCGCTCCGGATCCGAGCAGATCGGAACCATCGTGAAACCACCGCCTGCAGGGGACAAAATTGCCATCGCCGGCCGCGTGTGGGTGGTGGAGGAAGTGGATCATAAGCGCAGAGAGGTGTACTGTACGCTCGTCAAGGGAAATATCCCCGCCTATTTCGGTGATGTGGCCGGAGATATACACACCCGCATTCTGGAACGGATGTACGGGGTGCTCTGTGAGGAAAAATCATATCCATATCTCATGCGTCACGCCGTGGGAAGACTTTCCGATGCCAGAGAGACATCCCGGAAATCCGGGATGGCGGAGCATCCGCTGGTCCATCTCGGAGGAAACATGTGGGCGCTTTTTCCCTGGCTCGGAAGCTACGCGTTTCTTGCGCTGGAGCGTTTCCTGAAAATCCGGTGCGCAGGGCGGCTGGGGCTGAAAGGGCTGAATGCGTCCAGACCGTATTACATGCAGTTTACCATGAAAACGGACGAGACGGAGTTTTACCGGATCGTATCTGAGGAGGCCGGGAAAGATATCGACCCGCTAGAGCTGGTATATCCGAAGGAGGTTCCGGTTTTTGAAAAATATGACGAATACGTTCCGGAAGAACTGGTCCGGAAGGGATTTGCGTATGGAGTGCTTGATATCGAAGGAATGCGGGATCGTGTGCTCTCCTGGAGCAGGGAGGTGTAGAAAAAATGTTTGGTCTTTTGCTGCTGATATTGATCGTGATCGGACTTTTTAAGCTGACAGGCATTATCTTGCATGCTGTCGGGAAGATCCTTGGCGGAGTTCTGGGCATTTTCGGCTGGCTGGTTCTGGCGGGACTTGCGGCAACAGTATTCGGATTTGGTCTGTTTATGTTCGCGATTATCCTGATTGTCGGGGCGATCGCATTGATTATCAGTGTGATGACATAAAGAAGATGAGAGGTTAATTGGAAAGGCTGGAGGACAAAAATGACAGGATTTGATGTGATTGACGGGGTGTGGAGGAATCATGAGAGGTGAAGGCGGATCGGCGCTGAGCAGTGAGAAGAAGGATACGGGTTTCTTTCTGCACAGCAGAGAGTTTTACAAATCTTTTTTTGTCATGATGGCGCTTCTCGTCTTCCAGAATATCATTACCTATTCGGTAAATGTGGCTGACAACATCATGCTTGGCGGTTACAGTCAGACAGCGCTGTCCGCCGCTGCTGCCTGCAATCAGATTCAGTACATTTTGCAGCAGTTTACAGTTATGGGACTTGGCGAGGGAATTGTCATTCTTTCCAGCCAGTACTGGGGAAAAAAAGACACGGAGATGATTCAGAGAATCTCCGGCACGGCGATGCTGTGCGGGATACTTGCGGGAGCGGCTCTGACGGCAGCTGCGTTCGTCGCGCCGGACCGTATGGTTGGTATCTTTACCGATGATCCGGATATCATCCGGATGGGAGTCTCTTATCTGTCGATCATCCGGTACACGTATCTGATCTTTATTGTGACAAATCTGATCCTGTCAACGCTGCGCAGCGTTCAGGTTGTAAGGATTGCTTTTCTGCTTTCCTGCCTGGAGCTTGTGATCAATGCGGGAATCAATTACAAATAATTTAGCGAGAAAGCCCACGGTTTCAACCGTGGGATGATAGCGTCAAAGCGAAAATTGTTTTGATTGAATATGTGTACAAAATATTCTATTATATACACATGAAGAATGAATATAAACACACCAAAACAACCGTATCCTTGATTCACTATCACTTGGTGTTCTGTCCAAGATACCGTCGAAAGATCTTTAATATTCCAGGCATAGAAGAACGTTTCAAGGCATTAACTTCTGCGGAATGTCAAAAACATCATATCGATATTCTTGCAATGGAATGTCACATTGACCACGTTCATATGTTTGTTAGCGTATATCCCCAGCAGAGCATTCCTGATGTGGTAAAACAGATCAAAGGAGCGACTTCCCATCAACTGAGGGAGGAATTTCCCCAGTTAGCAAAAATGCCGTCCTTATGGACACGTTCTTATTTTGTAAGCACAGCCGGAAATGTAAGTTCTGAAACTATAGAATGGTACATCCACACGCAAAAGACGAGGGATTAGATGCACACCGTAAGATTACTGTTAGCCACAACCAGATACGACGAAACGGTCATAGAAAAGCGTTTTCATGCCATTAGCCATATCCATAACGTAATCGTCAAGCATGCCCAAAAACGTCTGAAAAGACTGTCATATGATGCCGAATATCAATCTCTAAAAGCAGAATATAAGAAGCTCCTGAAAAAGGATACTCTCTCAATAGAGGAAAAGACAAGGCGAAAACTGATCTCCAGGCAAATGGCAGAAATCATTCGGACTCACAGTTTGTCTGAGTATGCTTTTCAGTCATACATCAAAGTCTGCGGAAAACAGTTTCGGAAATGTCTTTCCTCACAGCAGATACAAAAAGAAGCCACCCGTGTCTGGAAGGGCGTCGAAGCAGTCCTCTATGGAAACGGGAAAGAACTTCATTTCAAAAAATACAGAGATTTTCATACGATCTGTGGAAAGACGAATACCAATGGCGCAAAATTTCAAAAAGAGTCTTGTTCCATTCAATGGCTTGGGCTGAATATCAAATGTAAACTTCCAAAAGATCAAGATTATCTTCTGGAAGCCTTGGATTCGGAAATCTCCTATTGCGAAATGGCACGAAAGATGTTTCCAAATGGCTGGCACTATTATGTTGTTGTGTATCTGAAAGGCGATGCCCCGCATAAAATAAAAGCCGTAGGAAGAGATGATGTTGCCGGTATTGATATCGGAACTTCTACCGTAGCCTGTGTATCTTCCCGGTCGGTCACATTACAAGAACTTGCCCCCAAATGCAGGGAATACAATCAGAAGATTGAGCGTTTATTAAGACGCATGGATCGTTCCAAACGGATCTTAAATCCGAATAAATATCGGGCAGACGGCACGATCGAGCCGGCCAATCATGAAAAGTGGAAATTTTCCAAAGCCTACCGAAAGAATCAGAATCGGTTGAAATCTTTGTATCGACAAAAAGCAGCTTATGTCAAACAGTCACATGAAGAAACGATCAACAGACTTTTGCACGAATCTGTCTGTTTTATTGTCGAGGATATGTCTTTCACAGGTCTGCAAAGAAAGAAAAAAACGACAGAACGCAGGGATCAGGTATCTGAAATCAGGCAAAAGGATGGTTCTGCAAAGAAGATTCATAAATATAAGCGCAGGAAACGTTTTGGTAAGTCGATAACTGACAGAGCACCGGCAAGTTTTGTCACGATTCTGGAACAAAAGGCAAAACTTTACGGCGGTAATGTATCGAAAGTAAGTACGAAAGAATATAAAGCCAGCCAGTACGACCATGCGAAAGATCAGTACATAAAAACGGACTTGTCTGTGAGAGAAAAAATAATCGCCGGTCATAAGGTACAAAGAGACTTGTATAGTGCTTTTCTTTTGAGAAACAGTAACCAGAAATTAAACAAGCCGGACCAGAAAAAATGCATCTATGAATTTGATCGATTTGTAAAGCTACAAGACCAACTGATCGAAAAAATGAAAGAAAACAATATATCTATGAAACAGTGTTTTGGATTCTAAACAGAAATAAAAAAGGTTCAGACATAAAACTTTCGTCTGGAAAGTAAGTACACAGGTATTGAAATCCTATAGACGATAAATCTTGAAAGACTTAACTATATCCCTCCTATACGACTGTGGTGATGTTAAGAGAATCTAAAGAATCCCACGGCTTCAGCCGTGGGAGTATGTCAATGCCTGATCTATGGAAAATTCGGCTTCCCGGAGATGGGAATTCATGGCGCGGCGATCGGTACGCTGATCGCGAATCTGACGGGGCTTGTGGTGCTTGTGTTCTATTGCCGGTTCAGCCGGAACGTCCCGCTTCGTCTGGATCTCCGGAAGATGATGCTGGTGAACGGAGATATTCTGAAAAATTATCTGAAGGTGGCACTTCCGTGTGTGGTTTCCGCCATTGTGTTTGCCAGCGCGGTGGCGATTCAGACCGTGATCTTCGGTCATCTCTCCAGTGATGCGCTGGCAGCCTCCGGAGTTGCCGGAACCTTTTTTCAGTATGTCAAGATGATACCGGTCGGCGCTTCATCTGCCGCCGGCGTGCATGTGGGCAAAACCGTTGGAAGCGGGAAACTCAGAAAGCTCAGACAGATGGTGCATTCGCTCCAGGCAATTTTCCTGGTGGTCGGCTGCACATCGTGCGTGATTCTTCTGGCGCTCCGGTACCCGGTACTGTCTCTGTATAAGCTGACCGATACGGCATATTCCTATGCGCTGACGCAGATGACGATACAGGCCTTCATTGCGATCGGCATGTCTTTCCAGATGCCGGAGCAGATGGGAATCATCCGCGCCGGCGGGGATACCCGTTATTCCATGATCAGCGATATTGTATACAGCTGGATTGTCGTGATTCCGATGGGCCTGGTCGGCTGTTTCGTGCTCGGCTGGCCGTTCTGGGCAATGGTGCTCTGGCTGAACATGGATCAGATCCTGAAATGCTTTACCGTGACGCACAAGGTATCAACCTATTCGTGGATCCGGAATCTTGCGGGCGCGGAAACTGCGAAAGACGTAAACGGACTTTGATTCTCTTCCGGCAGCAGGCTTCAGTCGACAGTGTTGCAGGAGAACTTATGCTTCTCCGGAATTTCACGGTCGGAATATCCGGCATCGGTCTGACCGAGGATAATAGAACCGGTGGGAGTGAAGCCTTCCGGCAGGTTCAGCTTCGCGACGATCGCCGGATCCTGGGAGAGTGCGTAGGTGGCACCGTAGATATCGCAGTGACCAACGCCCTCCTCTACAGCGGCAAGGGACATGTTCTCGATAATCATGGCTACGTTGGCACTTGCCACATTGCCCTGATCGCTGGAGGAAACGACGATCAGCATCGGTGCGCCGTAGAGCGGGTGCATGGACGGATTCCCGAAGAATTTTGCGCCCGCCTTGTCGATGGCGTCCAGAAGCCCTTTGTTTGTCACGATGGTGAGGTGGATGCTGTCATATTTCCCCATTCCGATTGGTGATTCATACGCAGCTGTAAGTATAGATGCAAGCTGAGCGTCGGTAATGGGTTTTCCGTTATAGGAGCGGATTGATTTTCTGTTGTTCATTGCCTTCTTCAATTCCATGATGGTAACCTCCTTGTTTTACACAGTATACACAGAATGTGTCTCGGTATGCCGGAGTTAAGCCAGCATGACCGTTTGCTGCGGTATGGTCCGGATACGTATAACCACTGCTATTATAGCATAATGCAGAGATCATTACGATAAGGGGATCTGCGGATAGTCTGGGGGTTCTCTGGATAGTCTGGGGAAGACGAAGAGATGGCTGACATTGGCGGAGAAACAGCGAATCAAAGTGGAGGTTGAGCATATGAAACGAAAAACAGCTTTATCGATTGCGGGAAGTGACTGCAGCGGGGGTGCCGGCATTCAGGCGGATCTGAAGACGATGACGATAAACGGTGTTTATGCCATGAGTGTGATCACGGCGATGACGGCACAGAATACCACCGGGGTGAGAGCGGTTCAAGAGGCAGCTCCTGAATTCCTGAAAGAACAAATCGATGCGGTTTTTGAAGATATCTTTCCGGATGCCGTGAAGATCGGAATGGTTCCGTCGGCCGCGCTGCTGCATGTCATCAGTGACAGGCTCCGGTATTACGGGGCGCGAAATGTGGTCGTAGATCCGGTCATGGCAGCAAGCACCGGGTCTCTTCTGGCGAACGAGAATTCGGTAAAGGCAATGACAGAGGAATTGCTTCCCGTTTCTTCCCTTGTCACACCGAATATTCCGGAGGCGCAGATCCTTTCGGGCATTTCCATTGAAAACAGGGAAGATATGGTCCGTGCCGGGAGGAAGATCAACAGCCGCTATCATTGCTCTGTGCTGGTGAAGGGAGGACATATCGCGGGGAACGCGGATGACCTTCTGATTGATCAGGGTGAGATTTACTGGTTCAGCGGAAATCGGATTGAAAATCCGAACAGCCATGGAACCGGCTGCACGCTGTCGAGCGCGATCGCATCAAATCTTGCAAAAGGCAGCACGATGTATGACGCGGTGCAGAAGGCGAAGGACTATCTGACGGGCGCGCTTTCTGCCATGCTTGATCTTGGAAAGGGAAGCGGCCCTCTGGATCACGCATTCTGTCTGAAAAAAACTGCATTTTTTCCATAAAAAGGCAGAAATAATCTTGACATGAGGAGTCTGATTCGATACGTTTGTATTATAAATTACGTGTTGTATCCGGCCCTGATAGGTTACGGAATTTATCCCGTTCATACCTGGTAGAGGGATGAGTGTGAAGCCGTGTGAAACACGGCGAAAACGTGAATATGCGCGGTCAGTGAGCCACATCCGCTCACTCAAGGGGTGAAGCAGTGAGGCGAACGCCGCGACAGACCGACAAAGTCGGTCACATGTAGGATTGCAGGAACGCAAAGCACGGAGCAATCCGTAGCTGATACAGTCTGTGGCGCCCCGCTTGTGGGGCATGGGGGTTTACTATGCAGGATTATGATGAGGCAGTGTTGAAATGCTTTCTTGAAAATCAGGACAGATTATTCCCGGAACCGGTAGCTTCTTCAGAGGAAGAGGCGGAGTACTTCCTGGAGGATGTCTGCGCGGTTGTTGTAGATTCCAGGGATGAGGTTCGCCAGTATTTTGAGGAGGAGGGCATTGATCTTGAGGGAGATCCGCTCGAAGAGGCGGAGGTGTTCAATATCGGTGACGGCAGATTCCTGATTGTAGAAGGATGAGAGCTTAAGAATACCGGAGAAATACGAACTTAAGAAAATCTAAGAGATGTGACCTTAAGTATATCCGGGAATCGTAACAAACAGAAGATGATATGCAGCAGACAGTCCTGTCCGACGGTTTATTATACCGCGATGGGAATGTCTTTTTTGTGCCTTTATGGATCAGGAGGTAAGCCATGCAGAGGAACAGGAAAGAAAAAAAGTCCGGAAAGAGAAAAAAGGATCACCTGACCCGCGCGCAGCAGCTGCGGCGGCTGAGTCTCTTGTTCCTCCCAGTTGGAATTGGCCTTGGCATCGCGGGAGCATTTGCGGGAATCATGGCGGGAAGGCTGATCTATGTGCTTGCTTTTACAGCCCCGGCAGTCTCCTTTCTGGTGATGGGGATCTTCTTCCGCGAGTTTCCGGTCGGTGAGGATATGCCGGACAGAGATGGAAGCGGAGAAAAAGAGGAAGGAAAGATAGAATGAGAATAACTGCCATAAAAAGAGGAAGAGAAGACAAAATGAGGATAACTGAGACAAAGAGGAAGGAAAGACAACAGAATGAGGGTTAGTGACACAAAGAAAAAACTGGATCTGACATCGGTTCCGGCAATTATCCTCCTGGCATTTATCAGCTGCTTTTTGTGGGGAAGTGCTTTTCCGTGTATAAAAATCGGCTACCGGATGTTTGACATTGCCGCCTCGGACACCGCGGGGCAGATTTTTTTTGCCGGAGTACGGTTTGCCATTGCGGGGCTGATGGTTCTCCTGACCGGAAGCCTGCAGCAGAAGAAACCGCTGCGTCCGAAAAAGGAGATGATCGTGCCGGTGATGGGCCTCTCTCTGATGCAGACCATCGGCCAGTATTTCTTCTTTTACATCGGACTCGCCCATTCAACGGGAGTGAGTTCGTCTATCATTGAGGGGGCGAATACCTTCTTTACGATCCTGATTGCCGCGCTGATTTTCCGGACGGAGCATCTCACCTGGAATAAGATACTGGGATGTGTGGCTGGGTTCGCAGGGGTTCTGCTGATTCAGCTTCCGTCGGGAGGCGGAGCGAGGCTCGGGTTCACCTTCGCCGGAGAAGGCTTCATCCTGATTTCAACCATCCTGGCCGCGTTTTCTTCTTCTTATATTAAAAGATGTGCCCGGAGAGAGAATCCGGTCACGATGTCCGGCTATCAGTTCCTTTTTGGCGGCGTTGTACTTGCGGCTGGCGGATTTTTTGCGGGAGGCAGACTGAGGGTTCATCCGGCGGGAATACTGCTGCTTCTGTATATGGCTTTCATATCTGCGGCTGCGTATACGATATGGAGCATGCTCCTTGCCGCTAATCCGGTTAGCCGGATCGCGGTCTTCGGCTTTTTCAACCCGGTCATCGGTGTCTTGCTGTCAGCGGTTCTTCTCGGAGAGTCGAATCAGGCATTCAGCCTCCGCGGTCTGCTGGCCCTTGTGCTGGTCAGCGTTGGAATCGTGGTTGTGAATCATGCGTTTTCCGGCGGAGATCAGTCGCAATGATACGGTTTATCAGATGCCGCCGTACGGCCCCCTGCGCTGGCAATGGGGATATCAAGTATTCGGGCAATGCATCGGTTACATTACCAATCGTACTGCCCCCTGCGTTGGCAATGGGGATATCAGGCGGTTCTTTGCTTAAAAAAATAGAGAGCGGAGTTTATACTTTTTTATGAAGACGATCACAGATTGTACACATCTGCTCCGTATGATGAGACACAGATAGTTGATTAACCACTCACTATCTCCCCCTCATTTAAAGAAGCACCGGCAGGATTTTTCTGATGAAACGGAATTCCGCCGGTGCTTCTTTACGTATCGGACGCAATATGGTATTCTTTATTTTGAGTTTTTGTGTCCTTCACATAAACCGGGATGCTTTGCAAGGACGCCACATATGGTGTAAGCTGCGGATTGCTTCGTGCCCCGCACTTTCGCAATCCTGCCGGTGTGAGATGAAAAGTGTTTTTTATTTACGCGAACAGTGAGCCGCAGCCGAATGCGAAGTATTCGTGTGCGGCGAGCGTCGCGATAGCGAGATAAAACTCGCGCAGCGTGTTTTATCTCGTTGCGGTAAATATCCGGAACATCACGCGGATATTGCTGGTTTAATATAAGGAGAGTGAAGAATGGAAAAGAATCTGAGACAGCTGCTGGCTGGACTGAAATATGAGGTGATTCAGGGCAGTGAAGACAGAGAAATTATGGGGGTTGCTTATGATTCCCGGAAGGTGGAGGAGAATTTCCTGTTTGTCTGCATCAAGGGTGCAGTATCTGACGGTCATAAGTATGCGTCGGTTGCTGCACAGAAGGGCGCGTGCGCGATTGTGGCGGAGGACGCGGTTGAAGTTCCGTCTTCTGTGACGGTGATCCGGGTCGAGAATTCCCGGTATGCACTGGCCTTGATTTCCGCGGAGTGGTTTGATCATCCGGCGAAGAAGCTGACGACGATCGGTATCACGGGAACGAAGGGGAAGACGACCACCAGTTACATGATTCAGTCGATTCTGAACGCGGCCGGCCACAAGTGCGGCCTGATCGGAACGATTGAGAGCATCACCGGAAAGCGTGTGATTCCTTCGGAGAATACAACACCGGAATCATATCTGATCAATGAGTATTTCTCGGAGATGGTTGAGTCCGGGTTTGACAGTGTGGTGATGGAAGTGTCGTCTCAGGCGCTGATGCTGGACCGTGTGGCGGGAATCTATTTTGACTTCGGTATTTTTACCAATATCGCGCCGGATCATATCGGCCCGAATGAGCACAAAAGCTTTGAGGACTACATGGAGTGCAAGAAAAAGCTACTCCGGCAGTGCCGGATCGGTATCGTCAACCGCGATGACCGCCATTATGAGCAGATCGTCGAGGGCAATACCTGCGAGAAGCTGGAGACTTACGGATTTGACAGCAATGCCTCGCTCAGAGCGTCCAATGCCATGATGCTCAGCAAGAGAGGAAGACTGGGAATACGCTATGAGGCGAGCGGAATCGTCAATATTCCGGTGGAAATCGATATTCCCGGCAAGTTTTCCGTGTATAATTCTCTGGCGGCTATCGCCGTCTGCCATCATTTTGGCGTGACACCTGACGCAATCATGGACGCTCTGACCCATGCGAAAGTGAAGGGCAGGGTGGAGATGGTACATGTATCTGACAATTTTACCGTCATGATCGATTATGCGCATAATGCGATGGCGCTGGAAAGCCTGCTTTCGACATTGCGTGAATATCATCCGTCGAGACTGATCTGTCTGTTCGGATGCGGCGGAAACCGCGATCCCGAGAGAAGATTTTCCATGGGAGAGGTTTCCGGCAGAATGGCGGATCTGACGATTATTACGTCGGATAATCCGCGAAATGAGGAGCCGCAGGCGATCATCGACAATATCGTGACCGGTATCCGTAAGACAGATGGCCGGTACGTGACGATCATTGACCGCCGGGAGGCAATTGCGTGGGCGATTCATCACGGAGAACCCGGAGATATCATCGTCCTCGCGGGTAAGGGCCATGAGGACTACCAGATCATCAAGGGGAAAAAATATCCCATGGACGAACGCGTCATCATACGGGAGATTCTGGACAGAGATGCGGAAACGCTGAAGGCAGGCGGAGAGATCAGGGACAGAGAGTATACTATTCATCAGGGCTGAGACGTTTGATCAAGGGGAGCAGCAGGTGAGTTTAGAGAAGGAAAGATACGCGGATGTGATCGTGGATGTCACACAGGCGAGCATGGATCGTTCCTACCAGTACCGGATTCCTTCGGAGCTTGAGAATAAGGTCCGGGTCGGGTGCGTCGTGAGGATTCCCTTCGGAAACGGAAAGCGGTCGGCGGAGGGATATGTGCTCAATATCGGAACTGAATCGAGGATCGCAAAGGATCGGATCAAGCCGATCCTTGAAGTGCCGGATAACCGGGTTACGATTGAGTCAAAGCTTATTGAGCTGGCGCTCTGGATGAAAACGACGTACGGCTCCAGTCTGAACAATGCCCTGAAGACGGTTCTTCCGGTGCGTGAGAAGGAAAAGCACGCGGTGCGGGAAGAGGTTTCGCTGGTGTGGCCGGAGAAGAAAACGAGACTTCTTCTGGAACAGTATACAAGACGCCATTACGCGGCAAAGGTCCGGCTGCTGACGGCGCTGCTGAAGACAAACGAGCTTGAGAAGAGCTATGTGACAGGAACGCTGAAGATCACACCGGAGAGTCTGAGAAGCCTGGAACGTGAGGGCGTGATTTCCGTGAGAAGCGCGGATCTTACGAGAACTCCGGATGATCTGCAGGAACCGGAGGAGAAGGAAGAACCCTGTATTCTGACACCGGAGCAGAGCCGGGTGTGCAGCGGTATTGTCAGAGAGTGGGAGGGCGCGAACCGCCCATGTCTGATCCGGGGAGTGACCGGGAGCGGAAAGACCCTTGTCTATATGGATCTGATGGAGAAAGTGCTGAAAGAGGGAAGGCAGGTGATTCTGCTTATTCCGGAGATCGCGCTTTCCTGGCAGAATGTGAAGAGGTTTCGCAGCCGTTTCGGGGATGCCGTTACGATTCTGAATTCGAAGATGTCAAAAGGGGAACGGTATGACCAGTTCGAACGGTTGAAGAAGGGGGAGGCGCAGATCGTGATCGGTCCGAGGTCTGCCCTTTTTACTCCGTTCCCGAAGCTTGGCCTGATAATCATCGATGAAGAGCAGGAGTCTTCTTACCGCAGCGAGAATGCGCCGAGGTATGACGCAAGAGAGACCGCGCTGGAGAGAGCGAGGATCGAGAACGCCCATGTGGTATTCGGATCCGCGACTCCTTCGGTTGATTCCGTCTTCCGGTGCAGAGAGGGCCGTTACGCCGGCTTTCTTCTGGAAAGCCGTTACGGAAATGCTGATCTGCCTGCGGTCCATGTGGAAGACATGAGAGAGGAACTCAGGCACGGAAACCGCTCCATACTGAGTGAAGCTCTCCGAAAGGCGATCAGTGAGCGACTTGCGAGGAAGGAACAGACGATTCTGTTCCTGAACCGGCGAGGATATTCCGGTTTTATTTCCTGCAGATCCTGCGGAGAGGTGATCAAATGTCCGCACTGTGATGTCTCCCTGACATTTCACACAAACGGCAAGCTGGTGTGCCATTATTGCGGCTATGAAATCGACCAGGTGAGCCGGTGCCCTTCGTGCGGATCCCCGTATATCGGAGGCTTTCGGGCAGGAACAGAGAAGGTCGAGGCGGAGCTTCACCGTTTTTTCCCGGAGGCGGGTATCATTCGTATGGATGCGGATACCACCAGAAAAAAGGACGGCTATGCCAGAATTCTGCGCTCCTTTGCCTCTGGCGAGGCGGATATTCTGGTCGGAACCCAGATGATCGTGAAAGGACATGATTTTCCAAGGGTTACTCTGGTGGGCGTTCTGGCAGCCGATCTCTCGCTGTTTGTCAGTGATTACAGAGCGGCGGAGCGGACGTACCAGCTTCTGGTACAGGCGGTGGGACGCGCCGGAAGAGGCGATCTTCCGGGAGAGGCTTATATCCAGACCTACCATCCGGATCACTACAGCATTCGGGCAGCGGCGAAGCAGGACTACGATGCGTTCTATGACGAAGAAATGCTTGCGAGGGAGATGATGCATTATCCGCCGGCATGCAATCTTCTGGCGATTCACGGGTCCTGTGCGGACGAGCAAAGACTCGTTGTCGCGATGGGGCACCTCAAGAGGTATCTGATTCGCAATCAGAGCAGGGATACGGTGATTATCGGACCTGCTCCCGAGAATATCCGGAAGATACAGGACATTTACCGGCAGGTGCTTTACGTAAAGGAACCGGATGAGGAGCGGATTATCCGGCTCAGAAGACTGGCGGAGAAGTTCATTGAAATCAATTCAGGCTTTAACCGGATGATGTTTCAGTATGATCTGAATGCGTAGGCGCAGGGCATCTGACCAGGTTTTCCGGCAATCATACGTTGACTGCGCACCGTCGGGAGGCAGGAGCCGGGCTGGCTTCTATGTATGAGCTGGCTGCCGGCGGGAAGCGGGAGCACAGCAGATTTATATATATGAAGGAGAAATAGATTATGGGTATCAGAAAGATCAGAGAAGAGGGAGATCCGATTCTCACAAAGAAATGCAGACCGGTTGAGAAGATGAATCTCAGGACAAAGATTCTGATTCAGGATATGTTTGAGACGATGTATCACGCGTACGGCGTCGGCCTTGCCGGGCCGCAGGTCGGGGTGCTGCGACGGCTGTGTGTCATCGATGTGGACGGTGAGCATCCCTACGTGTTCATCAATCCGGAGATCATCGAGCAGTCCGGTGAGCAGACCGGTGAGGAGGGATGCCTGAGCATTCCCGGGATGTGCGCGCTTGTTACGAGACCCGAACATGTAAAGGTAAGGGCGCTCGACATCAATATGGAGCCGTTTGAGCTGGAGGCTGACGGCCTCCTTGCCCGCGCCTGCTGTCACGAGTTTGATCATCTCGATGGTATCATGTATCCATCTCGCGCACTCGAGCCGATTCACCCGGTGGATCAGGGAGAGGATGAAGAGGATGAAGAGGAAGCGCCGGAGGATGAGCTTTAATCCGGCTGCCGGCGGATTGAAAAATTGCAATCTGCGCTGTGTATGACGCAGACAGAAAGTGATGAGGTGATTTATGAGAGTTGTATTTATGGGCACGCCGGATTTTGCGGTCGGTACACTGAATGCGATCGCGGATGCGGGCTATGAAATAGCGGGTGTTGTCACCCAGACGGACAAGCCGGTGGGAAGGAAACAGGAGCTGAAGCCTACCGCCGTCAAGGCAGCTGCTCTGAAGCGGGGATTGGCGGTATTCCAGCCGCGGAAGCTGCGGAACAATCCGGAGTTTCTGGAGACGCTGAAGCAGCTTGCACCGGATGTCATCGTGGTGGCAGCATACGGAAAGATTATTCCAAAGGAGATCCTGGAACTGCCGAAATACGGATGTCTGAATGTACACGCGTCTCTGCTTCCTAAATACCGTGGAGCGGCGCCGATTCAGTGGGCGGTCATCGACGGCGAAGAAAAGTCCGGAGTAACGATTATGCAGATGAACGAGGGACTGGATACCGGTGACATGCTGGCATCGGTCGAGGTGGCGATCTCGAAAGAGGAGACAGGAGGCTCGCTGTTTGACAAACTCGCGAAGGCAGGCGCGGAGCTTCTGGTGGAAACGCTTGCGAAGCTGGAGAAGGGTGACCTTCATCCGGTGAAACAGCCGGCGGAAAGCCCGACCGCATACGCACGTATGATCAGTAAGGCGGACGGAAGGATTGACTGGTCGCTTCCTGCCAGGAAGCTGGAATGTTTCATCAGAGGAATGAATCCCTGGCCAGCCGCGTACACCTCCCTGCAGGGAAAAGGGCTGAAAATCTGGAAGAGCCGGGTTGAAACAGGAGAATCCGGGGAAAAGCCCGGCACGGTACTTGCCGCGGATGAGAGCGGCCTGCTCGTTCAGACCGGTGAAAATGCACTGCGGATCGCGGAACTTCAGCTGGAAGGAAAGAAGCGCATGAAGGCTTCGGATTTTCTGCGCGGACACAGTGTGAAGACGGGGACCGTTCTTGGGGAATAACAGGGTGTTATAAACGCAGATTTTTCGGGAATAACCGGACTTTTATAAACACGGATTTTCCGGGAATATCCGGGCTTTTATAAACACAGATTTTCCGGGAATAAACGGGTATAATACAGAGACATATTTTTCCCGGGGAATTACCGGGTTTCATACAGATACAGACGGTTCCCGGAAAATTGCCGGGATTCCTATTTGCGAGACGATTCCCGGAGGACAGCCGGGATTCCTATTTATGAGACGATTCCCGGAGGACAGCCGGGATTCATTCGCATCAAGAGAGGAGGCTCTCCTATGTACTACGGCGGATACGGATTGTATTTTGACTGGACTTATATTCTTGTCATTCTTGCGTTTGTACTCTCGCTGATTGTTCAGACGTCCATGCAAAGCACGTTCCGGAAATACAGCAGGGTTCGAAGTTCATATGGCATGACAGGGGCGGAAGTGGCGCAGAGAATTCTTGAAAGCGAGGGTATTTACGGAGTTCAGGTGCGCCGCGTCAGAGGAAGTTTGACGGATCATTATGATCCGAGGTCGAAAACGGTGAATCTGTCGGAATCGATTTATGGCAGTACATCGGTAGCGGCGCTTGGCGTCGCCGCACATGAATGCGGTCATGCGATTCAGGATGCGAGAGACTACGCACCGCTGCGTATCCGATCGGCACTTGTTCCGGCTGCTGATTTCGGCTCGCGTTTTTCGTGGATCCTGTTCTTCATCGGCCTTGTATTCCAGTCCGGTATTCTGACGGAGATTGGCATCCTTTTGTTCTGCCTTGCACTGCTGTTCCAGCTTGTGACGCTTCCGGTAGAATTCAACGCGTCTCACCGGGCCATGCAGAAGCTGAAAACGATGGGAATGGAAGAGGGACGGGAACTCTCCGATACGAGAAAGGTTCTCATCGCGGCTGCGATGACCTATGTTGCCGCAGTATGCGCGTCCCTTTTGTATCTGCTGAGGATGATCATTTTGTCAGGAGGAAGCCGGAGACGTGACTGAGAGAATCAATATCAGAGAACTGGCGCTTGAGACTCTGCTCGCCATCCGGGAGGATGGCCGGCAGAGCCATTTCGTCATCCGGGACGTTCTGCAGCGCTACGGGTGGCTGTCGGATCAGGAGCGTGCCTTTTATCTTCGTCTGACGGAGGGAACGCTGGAATATCAGATCCGTCTTGATTATATTCTGAATCTCTTTTCAAAAACAAAGACAGAGCGCATGAAGCCGGTGATCCGGGAGATCCTGCGGATGGGCGTGTATCAGTTGCAGTTCATGGATTCGGTGCCGGATTCCGCTGCGGTAAACGAGAGTGTACGTCTTGCGGGAAGAAAGGGATTTTTCGGTCTGAAGGGATTCGTGAACGGGGTGCTGCGAAATATTTCGAGGCATCCGGAGAGGATCGTTTATCCCCCGATGGAAGAGCCGGTCCGGTGTCTGTCAGTGCGGTATTCGATGCCGGAGCTGCTGGTGTCAGACTGGATCAATGCGTTCGGCATTGAAAAAACGGAGGACATCTGCCGCGGATTTCTTGAGCAGAACGAGGTAACCATCCGTGTCCGGAAACGGAAGGAAGACGGATTATATGCCGGGGCAGAAGATGTCGTGAGAGAACTGAAGACAGAGGGGGTGGAGCTGGAGAAGGCCCCTTATGTGCCGGATGCCTGGTATCTCAAGAATGCGGGAAATCCCGCGGAGCTTTTACCATTTGAAGATGGCGGTTTTCTCATGCAGGATGTGAGCTCACAGCTTGCGGTCCGCTGCGCAGGGATCCGTCCGGGGGATCTGGTTTTCGATCTCTGTGCAGCTCCGGGAGGGAAAAGCCTGCTCGCGGCCGATCTGATGGAAGGCACGGGGAAGGTGATCTCCGGTGATCTCACGGAAGCGAAGGCAGCTCTCATACGGGAGAATGTGGATCGCTGTCAGGTGAAAAATAATGAAATTGAGGTGCAGGATGCCTCCATTCCGCTTCCGGGGCGCTTCGGGACAGCCGATGTGGTCATCGCGGATGTGCCCTGCTCCGGCTACGGTGTCATCGGCAAGAAACCGGATATCAAATACCGTGCTTCTCATAAGAAGGAAATGGAGATCGCTGCTCTTCAGAGAAAAATTCTGACAAACGCTGTGTCGTATGTGCGTCCGGGAGGAATTCTGCTGTTCAGCACCTGCACCATCGCCAGGACCGAGAACGAGGACAATGTAAGATGGCTTCTGGACAGCTTTCCGCTGGAGAGCGTCGGACTTACGGATATTCTGCCGGACGAGCTGCTCGCAGACGAGAGCTTGAGAAAAACGGCAGAAAGGGGTTTCGTGCAGCTGCTTCCGGGCATTCATCACTGCGATGGATTCTTCTTCGCGAGGTTCCGCAAACTGGAGGGAAGCCGGAAGCAGGAGAAGAAGAAGGGTCGGGAGGATTTAAATGATCAGCAGTGAGGAAAAATTGCAGGGCGTGACAGATATTAAATCAATGCTTCCGGGGGAACTGGAGGAGTGCATGCAGAGCCTCGGGGAGAAAAAGTTCCGGGCGGCGCAGCTTTTTTCCTGGATGCATCAGAAGCGGGTGGAGAGCTATGACGAGATGACAAGCCTTTCTCTGAAGCTCCGTGAGAAACTGGGACAGGAGTATCCGCTGACGAGACTTAGAGCGGTCCGGGAGCAGGTATCAGCGATTGACGGAACGAGAAAGTATCTGTTTGCATTAAATGACGGGAATGTGATCGAGAGCGTCTGGATGAAATATCATCACGGAAATTCCGTCTGCATTTCTTCCCAGGTTGGATGCAGGATGGGCTGCCGTTTCTGCGCATCCACCCTGGACGGTCTGGTGCGTTCGCTTACAGCATCGGAAATGCTCGAGCAGGTCTATCAGATCCAGAGGATTACCGGGGAAAGGGTTTCCAATGTCGTCATTATGGGAAGCGGAGAGCCCATGGAGAATTATGACAGCGTGGTTCGCTTTGTACGTCTCGCAAGCGCAGAGGAGGGGCTGAATATCAGCCAGCGGAATATCACGGTGTCGACCTGCGGAATCGTTCCGAGAATCCGTCAGCTGGCGAAGGAGGATCTTCAGATCACTCTCGCGATTTCCCTTCATGCTCCGAACGATGAGAAGAGAAGGAAGCTGATGCCGGTCGCGAACAAGTACAGCATAAGGGAGCTGATGGACGCCTGCCGTTTTTATTTTGCGGAAACAGGACGCAGGCTGACATTTGAGTACGCGCTTGCGAAAGGGCAGAACGATTCGGAGGAGGATGCCGCAGAGCTGGCAGGTCTGCTTACAGGCCTCAATTGTCATGTGAATCTCATCCCGGTCAACCCGGTAAAAGAGCGCCATTTCGCCCGTTCCGGCCGTCAGGCGGTTTTGAATTTTCAAAATAAACTTGAAAATTACGGGATTAATGTTACTATAAGAAGGGAAATGGGCGCTGATATCGACGGCGCCTGTGGACAATTACGCAAAAGTTATATTGACAGTAACCAGGAGAATTAGGCATGAAGGTATTTTCTGCAACCGATATCGGCCAGAAAAGACATATGAATCAGGATTTTATCTTTACCTCAGAGGAGTCGGTGGGCAATCTGCCGAATCTTTTTGTGGTTGCGGATGGAATGGGCGGACATAATGCCGGCGACTTTGCATCACGATATGGGGTGTCGGTGCTGGTCGAGACCGTTCGCAAGGACAAGAATTTCAATCCTGTAAAGGTCATGAGGAATGCGATTGAGGCGGCAAACCGTGAGGTTTTTTCCCAGTCAAGGAATGATCCGTCTATGGCTGGCATGGGAACGACAATGGTGGTATGCACTGTCGTCGGTGGATACGCGTACATCGCAAATGTCGGAGACTCCAGGCTTTATCTGGCGGGAAGCGATTCCATGACACAGATCACACAGGATCATTCGCTGATTGCTGAAATGGTCCGCCTTGGAGAACTGACACCGGAGGAGGGCAGAAATCATCCGGACAAGAATATAATTACAAGAGCGGTCGGAACCAATGAGGATGTCAAGATCGACTTCTTCGATGTAAAGCTGGAGACGGGGGACCAGATCCTGATGTGTTCGGACGGCTTATCCAATATGGTCGAAGATCAGAGAATCTTCGAAATTTTGAAGGGTGAAGATACAGAAGAAGATAAGGCGCAGGTTCTGGTTGATGAGGCTAACGCAAATGGCGGACGGGACAATATCGCTGTCATTGTGGTAGAGGCATGAACAGAGCAAACGAGGTGAGAGTGTTATGTTAAAAGAGGGAGTTATACTGGGCGAGCGCTACGAGATCATATCCAGAATCGGATATGGCGGTATGGCGGATGTTTATAAGGCTCAGGACAGAAAACTGAATCGTCTCGTCGCGGTCAAAGTCATGAAGGCGGAGTTCCGTGAGGACAGCAGTTTTGTAGCGAAATTCCAGAAGGAGGCTCAGGCGGCAGCCAAGCTTTCTCATCCGAATGTTGTAAATGTCTATGATGTCGGTGAGGACAGGGGCCTTCAGTATATCGTCATGGAGCTGATCGAGGGGATCACGCTCAAGAATTACATCGCAAAGAAGGGGAAGCTGAGCGTAAAGGAAGCAACCAGTATCGCGATTCAGGTTTCTCTGGGTCTGGAGGCTGCCCATAATGTGGGAATCGTCCACAGGGATGTGAAGCCTCAGAATATTATGATTTCAACCGACGGGAAGGTGAAGCTTTCCGATTTCGGTATTGCTAAGGCAATTAATTCAAATACCATCACGGCGAATGTAATGGGATCGGTGCACTACAGCTCTCCGGAGCAGGTCCGCGGAGGTTACTCCGACGCCAAGAGTGATATCTATTCGCTTGGCATCACGATGTATGAGATGGTCACCGGAAGGGTTCCGTTTGATGGGGATACAACGGTTGCGATTGCGATCAAGCATCTGCAGGAGGAGATTGTTCCGCCGTCAATATACACGCCGGATCTTCCGTATTCCCTGGAGCAGATCATTCTGAAGTGTACACAGAAGAATCCGGAGCGCCGCTATCAGAATGTCGGAGAGCTGATCGATGACCTGAAGCGTTCGCTGATCGACCCTCAGGGCAATTTTGTTCAGATTGCGCCTCTGGCTTCTCATGCGGCGACTGTGAAGATGACCGACCATGAAATGAATGAGATACGGCGCGGAATGAACAATGGAACGCTTCGCGGCGATGACGACGATGATGATGACGACGACAGATATGAGCGCCGCAAGAAATACCTGGATCATTATAACGATGATGACGATGATGACGATGAGGAGGATGCCGGAAGCACGAAGCTGGAGAAGGCAATCACGATCGGCGGATTTATCGTCGGCGCGATCATTATCGTGATTCTGATTCTTGTCATCGGCAATATGGCAGGGGTATTCCATTTCGGAGGATCTTCCTCCAAGAGCAGCAGTTCCGCGGCGGCAACCTCAGCGAGTACGTCAGAGGAGAGCTCCTCTTCGTCCTCGGATTCTCAGGTGGAGGTTCCGAAGCTTCTCGGTATGACACTGGAGGAAGCGCAGCAGGCGACAAATAAGCTTGGAATCGGCGTGAGTGAGACCGATGAGCAGACATCGGAGGATTACTCCGAGGGTCAGATCATGGACCAGTCGATTGAGGCGGGTACGAAGGTTGACCCCGGAACAACGATTAATGTCACGGTCAGCACAGGAAAGGCGGATGTCACGGTACCGAGCGGCATTACCGGAGCTACACAGCAGCAGGCAACGGATCTGCTGACTGGAGTGGGCCTTCAGGTAGAGGTTTCTCTCGACTACAGTGATTCCGTCGATGTGGGCTATGTCATCTCATGTGATCCCGCAGAGGGAACCAGTGTCGCTGCGGGAAGCACCGTGACGCTTACCGTCAGCAAGGGAGAGGACGACTCGAACAAGGTTCAGGTTCCTTCTGTTGTCGGATGGTCGAAGGAAGATGCGGAATCCACACTGGATTCCATGGGGCTTTCTTACAAGGAAAAGGAATCTGAGGATAAGACACAGGCGGACGGTGTTGTTCTTGCCGTGAGCCCGGATGTCGGCACATCTGTGGACGCAGGATCGAGTGTGACACTGACGATCAACAAGCTGAGCAGCACCAGTAGCACTTCCGCGAAGAAGTATGTGTGCTACAGCCCGCTGTCCCAGCCGTCCGGATACAATGGCGGAACCGTTAAGCTCGAGCTGGTACAGGGTGACCAGACCACAACTATTTACGAGGGCTCGGACCCATGGAATGGAGGAACGTACAGTACTCCGATCGAGAGCACATCCGGTGAGACCGGTGTGATCAATGTGTACGAGGATGGTACGCTGATCGCGAAGTATCCGAATGTAACCTTCCAGGAGGAGAGCTGACAGACAGGAAAAAGATACAGGCTGATGCGCTGACCGGGAGAGATCCCGGGCGGTGTACAGCCTTTTTCTGTTTCCGGTAATCAGAGAATCGGCAGGATGTGAGGAATGACAGGGAGAATCATTAAAGGAATCGCCGGTTTCTATTATGTAGAAACCGAAAAAGGCGAATACGAATGCAAGGCGAAGGGAATATTTCGAAAAGAGAAGATGAAGCCGCTGGTCGGGGACCGGGTGGAGATCGAGGTGCTTGATGAGACGAAGCGGACGGCAAATGTAGTGAGGATCCTTCCGCGTAAGAATTCGCTGATCCGTCCCGCGGTGGCGGGTGTGGACCAGGCCCTGGTTTTTTTTGCCCTGAAAAGTCCGGATCCGGAATCCGGGCTGCTGGACCGGTTTCTGATCTCGATGGAGAGGCAGCATATTCCGGTACTCATCTGCTTCAACAAGAAGGACATTGCGGACAGCAGGGAAGCGTCTCACTGGCGGGATATCTATGTATCCTGCGGGTATGAGGTCCTTCTGATCAGCGCGGAGAGGCAGGAGGGGACGGAGGAGGTGATCCGCCGTCTGAAGGGGAGGACGACCGTTGTGGCTGGCCCGTCAGGCGCCGGAAAATCAACGCTCACCAATCTTATGCAGAGTGAGGTCCATATGGAGACCGGGGAACTCAGCCGGAAGCTCGGAAGAGGAAAAAATACCACCCGGCATTCGCAGCTCATTGCTCTGGGGGAGGACACCTACTTCTGTGACACACCCGGATTTACCTCGCTGGATCTTCCGGAGATGGAACCGGAGGAGCTCCAGAAGTATTTCCCGGAATTTGCACAATTTGAGCCGAACTGCCGTTTTCAGGGATGCTCTCATATACGTGAGCCGGACTGCGGTGTCCGGGAAGCGGTGGAGAATGGAAAAATTTTTCAGGAGAGATATGACAATTACTGCAGGTTTTATGAAGAACTGCGTGAGATGAAGAAAAGGAGATACTGACATGACTAGAATTTACCGACTTAGCCCCTCTATTTTATCTGCGGATTTTTCGAAACTCGGCGAACAGGTACGCATCCTGGAAGACGCCGGAGCACCATGGCTTCACATTGACGTGATGGACGGTCAGTTTGTGCCGCCGGTTTCCTTCGGTGATGTCGTGATCCGTTCAGTCCGGCCTGTTTCGAAAATGTTCTTTGATGTTCACCTGATGGTGACCGAGCCGGACCGGTTTGTGGACGATTACGCGAAGGCGGGCGCGGATATGTTTACCGTTCACGCAGAGGCCTGTGCGCACCAGGACCGGACGCTTCAGCATATCCATGAGAGCGGAATGAAGGCCGGGATTGCTCTGAATCCGGCGACACCGCTGCAGGTGCTTGATTATGTGCTGGATAAGGTGGATATGGTTCTGATCATGACCGTGAATCCGGGATACGGCGGACAGAAATATATACCGTCAATGACGGCGAAGATCCGTGATCTGCGGCGGAAGCTGGATGAGGCCGGGTATCAGGATCTTCCCATTGAGGTTGACGGCGGCATCAATGCGTCCACGATTGATACCGTTCTGGACGCCGGCGCGTCTGTGATTGTGGCCGGCTCGGCTGTTTTCCGCGGCGATATCGCGAAAAATACATCCGATCTGATGAAACGGATTCATGAGAAGGAGATATCAGGAAGTTGAGTCACGGACTGAAACACGCACCGGACGCAGGAGGCTTGCGGGTATAAATTTTTAAGGTAAGAAGCAGGAATAATCCTGCAGTGATATGGCAGGGATAGATGAGAGCGGAACAATACGCGGGGACAAGAACGAGCAAGAGGTAAGAAGAAAATCATGCGGAAAGTGATAGTTTTTTCCGGGGGCAGCATCGATAAAAGGGCTGCCCTGAATTATCTGGATAAGGAAAAACCGGAGATCTGCATCGCGGCGGACCGTGGTGTACGGTTCTGCTATCAGAATCAGATCACACCGGATTATATCGTGGGAGACTTTGACAGCCTTTCTGCGGGAGGAACGGCACTGTCATCGAAGGAGAGAGCGGATGCTTCCCCGGAGCTTGCCGCATTCCGTAGGGCAGGTGTCCCGATCGATGAATACCGTCCGGAAAAGGATATGACAGATACCGACATTGCTCTCGAGAAGGCTGTATCCGTCGGCGCGGATGCCGTCTGCTTTTTCGGGGCTACGGGTTCGAGGCTGGATCATGTCTTCAGCAGTGTGTTTGACCTGTATAAGCTCTATGCACAAGGGATTGAGGGCAGTATCATCGATGGAACGAACCGGATCTCCATGCCGGTGGGACGGAAAATCGTGATCCCAAAATCGGAGCAGTACGGAAAGTATGTCTCGGTCTATCCGTTTCGCGGAGAGGCTCACGGGGTCAGCCTCACAGGATTCCGATATCCGCTGAAGGATGCGGACATCATCCAGGGCGACGGAGGGCTTACGACAAGCAATGAGATTGTCGCAGATGAGGGTATTATCGAGTGCAGGGAAGGAATTCTGATCGTCATGGAGACAAGGGACTGATGAGGGATCATACATTCGGACAACACTCAAATGACGGGTCCGGTCACGGACAATCTGGTCCGCATCTGCGGTTTGCCGGCGTGCTTTTTTGCGTCTTTGCTGCCATGTTCCTGTTTCCTGCACTTCCTGCTGCCGGAGCGGAAAATACCGGGACAGTGCGTACGGTTAAAACGGATGGCGCGTCTGCGGGGGCGGCAGATGAGAACCGAAGAATTGTCTTTGTAGGCGATTCCAGAACGGTCGGCATGTACATCACGCTTTCCGGGTCCGGCTACAGCGAGGACATTAACGCATCTCTGGGAAATGAGGTTTATATCGGACGTGTAGCCATGGGCTTTGACTGGTTTGCCGGAACAGGCATGGCAGAGGCAGAGCCATGGATGGAACAGGGGAATACAGATCTTGTCATTCTTATGGGCTGCAATGATATGGGATCCCCCGTGAGCAGTGCGAACCGTTATGTGGAATATGTGAATGCGAATGCAGACAGCTGGAGCAGGGACGGCAACCGCGTGTTCTTTGATTCGGTGAATCCGGTCGGTCATCAGAACGGAGGAGCGGAGACCTCCTCATCGGTTTATTCCAATGATGGGACCTGCGCGCCGTTCAATGATACGCTGAGGAACGCGCTGAGTGACAAGGTTACCTGGATCGATTCCTACAGTTTCCTCTTGTCGGGAGGCTACGCCACAGTGGATGGAATTCATTATGACGGCGGCACCTATCGGGCCATTCACGATTATATCCGGAATGCGGTGTCGGAGGCGCAAAAGAGAGAATATAGGGTCATCTTTGACGCAGCGGGCGGCTCCTGCGCTGTGCAGGAGAAGAAAATCCGGGAGGGAGAATCCCTGACAGATCTGCCGGTACCTGAAAAAAAGGGATATGTTTTTGACGGCTGGTGTCTGAACGGAAGCAGGGTGACGGATCAGACAGAGATGCCGTCTGAGAATATCACCCTTACGGCATCGTGGAAGGCATCGGATCACACACCGTATCAGGTGATTTTTCACTGCGGGAGCGAAGCGGATCATGTGGAGACGAGATATGGTACGACCGGGGAAAAGGTAACGGTGAATGCGCCGGCAAAAGACGGATACAAGACTCCCGATGCGCAGACCGGCGTCATTTCCGCAGACGGTGCTGCAAAATTTGAGTTCACTTATACTCCGCTGTCGTACAAGCTGACGATTCACGCCGGAAAGGGAGTCAGTCTCACCGGGAAGCCGGTTCCGGAAAGCCAAAAAACCGGCGGGAGGGAACGCAGCTTTTCGACCCGCTGCACGTTTGGGGATGAGGTCAGTCTCCTGGCATCAGAGGAGAGGGGATACAAGGATCTGAAAATAACAGGAGATCTGCCGGATGCGCTGTCGGGCAAAGAGGCGGGCGTCACCGACTTCCGGATGCCGGATCATGATGTGGAAATCACCATGAGTGCCGAACCCGTCATCTATCATATCCGGTACACTCCGGGGGTATACAGTACCGCAGGGCTTCCGGAGATGTACACCGTGGAGGATCTGCCGCTCCGGCTGAAAAATCCGGCAATGCCATTCCTGACGTCATTCGGATTCTGGACCGATGAAAATGGACGGGAGGTTCGGACGATTACAGAGGCGGAGAGCGGAGATCTCTCGCTCACAGGGGAAGTCTTTGATTATCGGGCTGCCGCTGCAGCAGATGCTGCAGGAATTCTTCTGATGGTCATCCTGGGCGTCCTGATTCAGATGAAAAACCGCAAAAGAAAATGAAAAAGCAGGCTGCTGCACGAAAGTGCGGCAGCCTTTTTTACACGAACAGTGAGCCGCA
>DGTF01000027.1:49763-50163 GCA_002394235.1 Eubacterium sp. UBA4343
TGAGCCGCAGCCGAATGCGAAGTATATTTCAGATGATTGCCAGTTACAAAGGATAAACTATGTTGCAAGTCACCAATGAAAAAATATGGTTGACATATACCCCGTAAGGGTATATTCTAATGGCAGATGAGATACCCGGCCGGGGTATTACGGGAGGCGGTTATGAAAGATTTAGAAGAGAAGAAAACAAAGATACCTGCATGTTGTTCGGATCATGCTTCGGACGGTGAAGACTGGCAGGCGGACAAGGACCCTGAAACGCTCGAAGAAGCAGTACTGGCGGGAGAAAAGACCTGCGGATGCGGATCGGGGAAGCACAAGGCGAGGACGCCGGAGGAGCAGAAGGCTTTGCTGACCCGTCTGAAAAGGGTAGAGGGGCAGATCCGCGGCATTGAAAAGA
>DGTF01000027.1:50286-61330 GCA_002394235.1 Eubacterium sp. UBA4343
TGAACAGCTTCAACAAGGTGCTTCTCGGCTGTCATATCCGCGGCTGCGTGGCAAATGATATCCGTCAGGGCAATGATGAGACGATTGATGAGCTGTGCAGTGTGCTTCAGAAGCTTATGAAATAAGTGGAATACGGAAAGGAAAGCGTTTCGGGCGTGAAATGCGGAAATGGAAGTATTTTGAGAAACGAATACAGAGATGGATGCATTTTGAGTAAGAATTGCGGAAATCGAAGGATTTAACATGAGGAAAGAAGGTCAAAGTCACAATGGATCAGTATATTGTAACAGGTATGACATGTGCTTCATGCCAGGCCCATGTGGAAAAAGCAGTTTCAAAGGTTCCGGGAGTGAAATCGGTATCGGTTTCTCTTCTGACCAATTCGATGGCTGTTGACGGTACAGCCGGACCGGCTGAAATCATAAAAGCGGTGGAGGATGCCGGATACGGTGCCGAGCCGAAGAATGCTGCCGCTCAGAAGCAGAGTTCTGCCGCAAAGCTTGCGGCAGAGGAGGACGCACTGAAGGACCGCGAGACGCCGAAGCNNACGAATTCCATGGGCGTGGAGGGCAGCGCTTCTCCGGGCGAGATTATCCGCGCGGTCGAAAAGGCCGGCTACGGAGCCAGCGTCAAGGGGAGCGCGGCCGGCGAGAGAAAGATGTCGGGCCTCGCGGCGCCGGAGGACGCGCTGAAGGACCGCGAGACGCCGAAGCTTGTCCGGCGGCTGATTCTGTCTGTCGGATTTCTGATCGCGCTGATGTATATCACAATGGGGCACAATATGTGGAACTGGCCGGTACCGGAATTTCTGGTACATAACCACATCGGTCTTGCGATTCTTCAGATGCTGCTTACGATCGTGGTGATGATCATCAACCGGGCATTTTTTATCTCCGGCTTCAAGTCGCTTTTTCACGGCTCTCCCAATATGGATACACTGGTGGCTCTGGGCTCCGGTGTATCGTTCGGGTGGTCCCTATTTATCCTGTTCCGGATGACGTATCTGCTGACAACCGGCACATCGAACATGGACCTGATGCCGCTGTATCATAACCAGCTGTATTTTGAGTCGGCGGCGATGATACCGGCACTGATCACCGTGGGGAAGACACTGGAGTCTCTCTCCAAGGGAAGAACAACAGATGCTCTGAAAAATCTGATGAAGATGGCTCCGAAGACGGCAGTCGTGGAGAGAGACGGACAGCAGGTCGAGATATCGATTGATGAGGTGCATCCCGGGGACATTTTTGTTGTGAAACCCGGCGAATCCATTCCGGTTGACGGCGTGATCATCGAAGGGACAACGGCTGTTGATGAATCTGCGCTTACCGGCGAGTCCGTTCCGGTTGATAAGGGAGTAGATGATCCGGTCAGCGCCGCAACGATCAACCGCTCCGGATACATCCGTGCGAGGACGACAAGGATCGGAGAGGACACCACGTTCTCACAGATCATTCAGATGGTCAGCGACGCTGCGTCGACGAAGGCTCCGATTGCCAGAATTGCTGACAGAGTTTCCGGAATTTTTGTGCCGGCGGTTATTCTGATCGCCATTGCCGTGATGGTGATCTGGCTGCTTCTCGGACAGACACCGGCATTTGCCCTTGAGCGGGCCATCAGTGTTCTCGTCATTTCCTGCCCCTGCGCACTTGGACTTGCCACTCCTGTGGCGATCATGGTCGGAAACGGGATGGGCGCGAGAAACGGAGTACTGTTCAAGACCTCAGAGGCCCTTGAGAACGCGGGAAGAGTACAGATTGTGGCTCTTGACAAGACTGGAACCATCACCGAAGGCAAACCTGCGGTTACCGATATCATCCCTGCTGACGGAGTCGGTAAGAATGAGCTGATGAGCGTGGCTTACGCGCTCGAGCAGAAGAGTGAGCATCCTCTCGCGAGAGCAATTGTGGCCGAGGGAGAGAAGGAGGGACTGCAGGCGGCTGAAGTGACAGATTTTGCTGCACTGACGGGCAGTGGTCTGACTGGCCGTATTGACGGTAAAGTTTTTCACGGAGGTTCCGGAAGCTTTATCTCCACGCTTGCGCCGATCCCGGCGGACCTGCTGGAAAAGGCAGGATCACTTGCGAAGAATGGAAAGACCCCGCTTTATTTTGAACGGGAGGGGAAGCTTCTCGGGATTATTGCCGTAGCGGACATCATTAAGGCGGATTCCGCACAGGCCGTGCAGGAACTCCGGAATATGGGCATTGAGGTTGTTATGCTTACCGGAGATAATGAAGCGACCGCAAAGTCGATCGGCGCGCAGGCGGGCGTGGACCGTGTGATTGCGGGCGTTCTCCCGGACGGCAAGGAGGCTGTGATCCGCGAGCTCCAGAAGCGCGGCAAGGTGGCAATGGTCGGAGACGGCATCAATGATGCACCGGCGCTCACAAGAGCAGATACGGGAATCGCGATCGGAGCAGGCACGGACGTCGCTATCGATTCGGCAGATATTGTGCTGATGAATTCCCGTCTGACCGATGTATCCGCTGCGGTCCGTCTGAGCCGCGCGACTCTTCGCAATATACATGAAAACCTCTTCTGGGCGTTTGCTTATAACGCGCTGCTGATTCCCATGGCGGCGGGACTCTACCCGGGCATTGAGATGAACCCGATGTGGGGAGCGGCTGCCATGTCTCTCTCAAGCTTCACGGTATGCATGAATGCGCTCCGGCTGAATCTGTTCAAGGTGCATAACGCATCCCGCGACAGAGCGATGAAGAAGAGAGCGCTGCCCGAGGCACATACGGGAGAACCTGCCGGAACGTCAGCGGCAGGGATGGCTGCGGCTGCCGGTACGAATCTCTGCTGCAATGCAGCTGAAGATAAGAATGATACCAATGAAATGAATAAGGAGGACAAAAGGATGACAGAAACTGTAAAAATTGATGGAATGATGTGCAATCACTGTGAAATGCATGTAAAGAAGGCACTTGAGGCACTTGACGGTGTGGAAAGCGCGGAGGCGTCCCATGAGAAGAAACAGGCCATTCTGAAGCTCAGCCGGGAAGTGCCTGAGGATGAGATCCGGAAAGCTGTCAAGGATGCCGGATACGAATTCGTGGGAATCGAATGAATGAGATGTAATTAGAATCCGGTTCCGGCGTTCAGCCGGAACCATGCGCTGGCGCCCTCTGATTTCTGAAATCGGAGGGCGTCATTCCTGTCATATGACGGAATGCCTTCGAAAAATAAAGCCCATTGTCGTAACCGACGGACGCCGCAACAGAAGCGATCGTAAGATTGGTGTCTTTCAGCAGAAGACAGGCGCGCCGGATGCGGTAGCGGTCGAGGTATTCCTTTGGAGAGATGTTCATGCCCTCCCGGAATTCCCGGAACAGAGTACTCCGGCTGACGCCTACATAGGATGCAATGTCGCTGATGGTAAGGGAGTAGGAATAACGTGAGGCAATATATTCGATGGCGCGGGAGACATTGTCTTCTGCGGTTCCGGGAAGACGTACTTGACGTGTCGCGTTGGAGATCAGAATTCCGAGCAGCAGGTAGAGCTCCCCGGTCATTCGCACCGCGTCACAGAATGTATTCCCGAAGGCTTCGTCAATCCGCCGGAGGTGCTTTTGCACATCAACTCCGTATGGAAGTTGGCGAAGGACGAGCTGATTGCTGGAAAAATCTGTTCTGCTCACGAGAGCGGCAGCATCTGTACCGGCAAAGCCAACCCATTCATAAGTCCAGGGATCCCGTTCATCTGCCTGATAGAAAATCTCCGTCTCCGGCATAGCCAGGAACATATCTCCGGAATGAAGGTGGAAGGTATGACCGGCGGCGGTGTACGTCCCGGAACCGGAGCTGATGTAGTGGATCAGAAAATGATCCCGGACACCGGGGCCCCATTTATACCCGGGTGTGCACTTCTGTCTGCCGACGTTGTAGACGGACAGAGAAATCATGTTCTGCTTTTCCGATACCTTGTTGCTCTGTTTGAATCCCATGGGAAGCTCGCTCATTTCTTCCGTACCTCTTTTTGGAAAATCATCGAATATATGTTAAAATGTATCAGATTCTGATGCGTTCCGTTCAGACTGACCGCAGGTCTCTGCGGGAGCTGGCTGGCACTGCAATGCAGCTACCGCGACGGCTGAGTTCAGTATATGCCGGACAAAACTTTTCTGCAACAAAATTACATATGGATAGTACGAAAAGCTATTGTACTGTTCCGGGGAATGGTGCACAATAGAGACAGTGACGCGGGGACTTATACAGGTTGTGGCACGACTTAACGTATGAGGTTTACTGTACAAGCTATGGATTATACAGGGGAAGATAAGTATGACAGATCAGAAAGTAATCGAAGAATTGAGAAAAACATTTGAAGAAAAGTTCGGCGGAAGCGGAGAACGGATATTTTTTGCGCCGGGGCGTGTGAACCTGATTGGGGAGCATATCGATTATAATGGCGGGCATGTATTTCCGTGCGCGCTCACTCTCGGCACCTATGCGGCTGTCCGGAAGAGAGATGACCGGAAGCTGAGGTTTTATTCCGTGAACCTCGCAGAGGACGGCGTGATTGAGGCGGATCTGGACGATCTCACCTACAAAAAGGAAGATGGATGGACGAACTATGCCAAGGGCGTCGTGTGGGCTTACCGTCAGGCGGGTATGGATATACCGACAGGATTTGACTTCGTATGCAGCGGGACCATTCCGCCGAAGTCCGGGCTCTCCTCAAGCGCGTCTCTTGAGGTCCTTACCGGGGAGGCACTGATGCGGCTTTACGGTTTTGAGGAGGATCAGATCCGAAACGCAAAGCTCGGGCAGATCGCCGAGAATCGCTTTGTCGGAATGAACTGCGGGATCATGGATCAGTTCGCTTCCGCTATGGGACGGAAGGATATGGCTATTTTCCTGAATGCGGCGACGCTGGAATATCAGTACGCGCCCCTTCCGATCGGCGATGCGAAGCTTGTGATTGTGAATACGAATAAGCCGCATGAGCTGGCAAATTCCGCGTACAACGACCGCCGCTGGGAGTGTGAAACGGCGCTGGAGGATCTGCAGAAGGTTCGTCCGGAACTCAAGGCACTTTGTGAGCTCAAGCCCGCAGAGTTTGAAGAGCTGAGCAGCGCGATTGCGGATCCTGTGTGCAGGAAACGTGCGAAACACGCGGTCTATGAAGACGCCCGCACCACGGAGGCGGTGGAAAAGCTCAATCAGGGAGACATTCAGGCTTTCGGAAAGCTGATGAATGCATCTCATGTCTCTCTCCGGGATGATTTCGAGGTTTCCTGCAGAGAGCTGGACGTGCTGGCGGAAGAAGCCTGGAAGATTCCGGGGGTGATTGGCGCCCGGATGACAGGAGGCGGATTCGGCGGATGTACGGTTAATATTGTGAAGGATGATGCCATTGATACATTTGTCGATCAGGTCGGCAGAAATTATACGGACAGAACCGGTCTTGTACCGTCCTTCTATATTGTATCCATCGGAGACGGCCCGTCGGAGATGTGCTGAATTCAGGAGCAGCGTGGCTCGGAAGCGTCAGAGCATAGAGATGCCGTTGCAGAGGGAAAGCACCGTTTTGAGACGCCGCAGCAGAGGAACCGCGCAGGGCAGAGATTGCCCGCTGCAGAAAGAACACAGAATTGAGACAGCACAGGATGGTGACCGCGCAGCACAGACAAAGTGCGGGATACAGATTTCGAAGAAACAGACTTCGAAGAATGAAAATGAGACAGAATCAGGAGATCGCGTGACCCGCGGGCGGGTTGCGTCATGCATCATCTTCAGGATGACAGGAAGGAGAAAGCAATGCAGATTTTAGTTACAGGCGGAACCGGATTTATCGGAAGTCATACCTGTGTGGAGCTTCTGAACGCAGGCTATGATGTGGTGATTGCAGACAATCTTTACAATTCAAAGGAACTTGTGGTGGACCGGATCGAGACAATCACCGGAAAAAGACCAAAGTTCTACAAGATTGACGTATGTGACCGCAAGGCACTGGATGCTCTGTTTGACGCCGAGAAGATTGATGCGGTGATTCATTTTGCCGGTTACAAGGCGGTCGGAGAGTCCACGAGAAAACCGATTGAATATTATACAAACAATCTGCTGAGTACGCTTACGCTTACCGATGTTATGAGAAATCACGGCTGCAAACAGTTTGTTTTCTCATCCTCCGCCACGGTGTACGGAGACCCGGCCGAAATTCCGATCACTGAAAAGTGCCCGCTCGGTACTACGACGAATCCGTACGGAGAGACGAAAGCCATGCAGGAGAGAATCCTGACCGATATCTGGAAGGCGGATCACAGCTGGAAGATCATGCTGCTTCGTTATTTCAATCCGATCGGCGCACACGAAAGCGGTCTTATCGGAGAGGATCCGAAGGGAATTCCGAACAACCTTCTGCCCTATGTCGCTCAGGTCGCTTCGGGAAAGCTTGAGAAGGTTCATGTCTTCGGCAACGATTACGATACACCGGATGGTACCGGCGTTCGTGATTATATCCATGTCGTAGATCTGGCGAAGGGACATGTGAAGGCTATCGAAGGATTCCAGAAGCTTGATGATGTTCAGATCTTCAATCTTGGTACCGGTGTGGGGTATTCTGTTCTCGACATCATCAAAGCGTTTTCCAAGGCCTGCGGCAAGGAAATCCCGTATGTCATTGATCCGAGACGTCCCGGAGATATCGCGACCTGTTATTCGGATCCGACAAAGGCAAAGGAAATTCTCGGATGGACAGCCGAGAAGAACATTGAGGATATGTGCCGGGATTCCTGGAACTGGCAGGTGAAAAATCCCGACGGATATGGAGAATAAGATCAATTGAACTATCTTGATTATACTGTACGGAAAGCCCGGGAGGGAGAGGAGGATCTTCAGACAGATCTGCTGATTCTGTTTCTCCTGGATGGGGAAATGACGGTACGGTATTATGGAGAGGAAATTCACATGTGCCGGGATGATATTCTGCTGATAAATCCCGGCACAGAATATGTAATGGATCATGCGCACAGCGCGCTGTATGGTGTGGCTTCCTACTCTGCTTCTCTTACCGCACAGATCATGGGAGGCAGAACACTGAGCATGTACGCGGATTCGGTCAATGACACCCTTCATTCCTACCAGGACATTCGTGAGATTCTTATTGACCTTACGGCTGATTATACTTACCGCAGACACCAGACAGATGCCCGGAAGGCAAGCCTTCTGCTTAAGCTGCTGGATCATCTGATTGAGAACTATTCTGTCCGCCAGAGCAGTGACGATCTGAAGGAAGGAGAGTCAGATGTAAGGATGCAGCAGATGATGCAGTATATCATCAGCCACATCAATGAGGAGGTTAACCTGTCCGCGCTTGCAGAGCAGATGTATGTTTCAGCGTCTACCCTGTCGAGAATATTCAGGAAAAAAACGGGTGTCTATTTTGCGGATTATGTCATGCAGCTGCGGGTGAGGTCGTCTCTGAGACTGCTGAATTATTCGGACCAGAATCTGACGCAGATTGCCATGAACTGCGGCTTTTCCAATTCTGCATCCTTCAGCAGGGCTTTTCGAAAGATCATGCATATGTCACCTTCGGAATATCGTGACAGAAACAGAGAGAATGCCAGAAAAGATGAAAAGCATCAGATAGAGGAAGAACAGGAAATCCGGCAGAAGCTTCTGGAAAAGGGATATCAGGAGAGCAGCGGGGAACGGAAGTGCCATATTTCGTTGGACCAGACGGAGGTGATTCCGGAAGAGTATGAACGGGTATGGGATAAGGCTGTCAACATAGGATCCCTGTACAGCATGACAAATGCTAATATCCAGTTTCATGTTCTGCATCTTCAGGAACATCTTCACTTTTCGATCATACGGCTGTGGAATATTTTCTCGGTAAAGACACAGGTGTCTGACGGAAAAAGTCTTGGACAGTATAATTTTGATATTATCAATCAAGCCCTTGATTTTCTGGTAAAGAATCATCTGCGTCCGTTTCTGGATTTTGGCAGAAGACCGGATACCGCTATCCGAACCGGCGGAGAAACGGTCTATTATAATGAGGAATATATTCTTTTTGAATCGAGAGAGATCTGGGAGGATATTCTGTCCTCTTTTATAGAAAATATTGTAAACCGATATGACCAGCAGGAGGTTTCGAGGTGGATCTTTGAGCTTTCCTATGATAGTTTTCATCAGGGAAATTCTGCTCTGTATCAGGACTCGCATTATGATTTTTTTCAGGCATGGGAAACCATGTACCGGCTTGTCAAGGCATCGATACCGGAGGCTGAGATTGGCGGGACATCCTCAGTCATTGACAATGATATCGCGTTTAATACTGAATTTTACAGAAAATGCGTGGAGAATCATTGCGTTCCCGATTTCGCGTCATTTCTTCTTTTCCCTTATGAGAATAAGGGAGGTGCGCCTTATCTGACCGCGAACCCGGATATGGAAGTGGAGCAGGTACTCCGGATACGGCAGATGATGCAGGATTGCGGAATCGGTGACCGGAAGCTTTATATTACGGAATGGAATAACACGATCGCGAATCGCAATTTTCTCAATGATTCCTGCTTTCGTTCCGCGTATCTCGCAGCGGGGGTTATCGATTTGTGGGGCAAAACGGACTTGCTGTGTGTCATGGGAGGAACGGATTGGGTCAGCAGTTATTTTGATACAAACAGGGTGATTAACGGAGGTGTCGGACTGCTCACAAAAGATACGATCCGAAAGCCGGCTTTCTTTGCGCTTGCTTTCTTAAACGACCTGGGTCCGCAGTTTCTTTCACGAGGTAAGAATTACATCATCACCAGAAATGAGAAAAATGAGCTGATTATCCTGTTCCATCATTTTTCATGGTTTCGAAAGGGAATGATCCCGGGAGATGAACAGGTGGATCTGGATAAGGTTCGGAAGATTCGTTTTGAGGATGAGAAACCTCTGAAGATTCAACTGAACCTGCTGCACATGGATCCGTCTGGAGTATATGCGATCAAAAACCGCCGCCTGAATACAAGAAGCGGCAGTCTCCTGGACAAGTGGAAGCATCTTGGCTTTGAGAGTGATCTGACGAGAGAGGAAATCAAATATCTTCAGGCAGTCAGCGTCCCGGAGATTGAACTGGAAAGAGGGAGTACGGACACGGAGGGTACTCTGAAAATTACGGTAGAACTGGATGCTCAGGAGGTTGTTCTGATGCATATCTATCGAAGAAGAAAAAACTGAGATACGGTTTGCCGATAAAAGGCCGCGCAAGAGATGATGATCATTTCTTGCACGGCCTTTTTTTGACGCCTTTCTGATGCAAGTAAATGCATGAAAAATGTAAGGATAAGGAAAGCTTACAGGCAATGATTCAGGTAAACTGTAACCATAAAAGCTGATGCGCAGGAAAACATCAGCGAGAAAGACCGGTCTTTTCAGATGATTCATTAGCAGTGTGACTTTTTTCTGAGGGATTCAGAAATCAGGCTGCCCCGCTTGCGGGGCAGAAACTGAAATATTATCAATGCATATAGTATTATTATAGATATAATCACGTGGATGAAGGAGGACAATTATGTATACATACAACAAAAAAGGGCCAAAACGTGGAGTGGCACTATACAGCTATTCGGCGGAATTCGGTCTCACAAAGACACTGGAGGATTGCTTCGAGGATGTGCATGACATGGGTGCGCATGGTATCGAAATTCTGGCAAATACACATATTGAGAATTATCCCTATCCGACGGATGAGTGGGTGGAGAACTGGTTCCGGCTTTGCGATAAGTACGAAATCGTTCCGGTTGAGTATGGAAACTGGATTGATTCGCATGTCCTTGGAGACAGAGATCTTACCACAGAAGAAGCCGTGGAAATGCTCAAGCGTGACATCCGTCTGGCACACCGCCTTGGTTTTACGGTAATGCGTACCAAGATGCCGGTAATCAATGATCTTCTGGAGCCTGTTCTGAACTGGAGGGAAATTATCAAGGGAGCACTTCCTCTGGCAGAGGAACTGAATATAAAAATGTGCCCGGAGATACATAATCCATCGAATCTGAAGGGAAAGCTTGTGACGGATTTTGTAGATTTCATCAAGGAGACGGGAACAAAGAACTTCGGACTCAATATTGATTTCTCGGTATTCCGCACTACATTTGGTGAGGGAGAATGGAGGGATCCAAATTACACGCCGAACAAACCGGAGGATATTATTCCGCTGCTCCCATATATCTACTGCTGCCATGCAAAGTTTATTCATATGAGCGATGATTTTGAGGAGACAACGATTCCGTATCCGGAGATCATCAAGGTGATGACCGAAAATGGATATGACGGATATCTTCTGAGCGAATATGAAGGCGCTGATAAATACGAAGATGGATATGAGGTTGGACAGACACTGAGAAAACAGCACATCATGCTGAAAAATCTTCTCGGAGACTAAGGAGGTGTAGAGATGGAAAAGCAGGTAATTCAGTCCGTTGGATTCAGAAATATTAAAGATGCAGAAGGTAAGACGACAGGTTTTCAGTTTAAGGTTCGGCTTCCGTATTACAGAGGAATTTTTCTCTCTCAGATCCGGCCGGGTACATTATTTATCGATGGCGAGAAGATCGAAAAGGATCGTATCACTTGGGTGATCAATGGAGAAGAGTATACAAATGAGGAGATGCGGACAAATTATCAGGTGCACTGGTCGGTGACAAAGCCGGCAGTACTGAAGGTGAAAAAGGAAGGGGGCCTTGCACAGGGCTATCACGATCTGAAGTATGGCTTCTGCTTTACCTCTTCTTATATGCCACCGATCATACAGGCCAATCTGGATCCGGATCAGGAAAACATGGTATATATGCCCGAGTTTGGACATCATGTGAATGAACGGCATCTTCTGATTGTATGAGACGCAGCAGATTCTTTGATCAGACAGAGGAGATGTAACAGATTCTCAGATCAGACAGAGGAGATGTAATAGATTCTCAGATCAGATAAATGAGATAGAACAGTTTTTCAGAACAGACAGACCAATCAGATACGATAGAGAACGAAAGTACACAGATCTGACAGGGTGTGAGATCAACGAGATAAAACACGCTGCGCG
>DGTF01000064.1:0-7155 GCA_002394235.1 Eubacterium sp. UBA4343
GGAATTTGCTTTTTCAATTCACGAATTGAAGAAAGACTTTTTTCGACTCATTTTTCGACTTTTTTTCGCAAATCGAATCAGTTATACTTGTTACAGTTAACAGGAGGTTTTATATGAATAAAAAAGAAGTACTTGAAATCAGAAAATTATTTAAGCCCGACGACTGCCGGGTTGACCGGATCTGCGGCTGCTATGTGGACGGTCACAAGAATAAGATCTCGGAGATGAAGGAGGCCTTTCTCTCTCTTCCCGAGGAAGAGATCCACAAATATACCGATATCTTCAAAAAGACTCTCTCGGGACAGGTCGGGAAAAATCTTCTGAACCTCGAATTTCCGCTCAGTGAAGAGGCGGAGGGCGGCCATCAGAAGGACCTGTTGGCTCTCAGAGACAGCCGGCTGGAGGATGACGAGCTGATCTCCGCCTTTTACGACAAAATCATCAGCTCCTATCTCTACGCAGAGAACTATCTCATCCTTCTGATCCACGGAAATTACGATGTTCCAGGTCACGGAACAGATCATGAAGAGATGTTCGATGCCTCGGACTACGTATATTCCTTTATCATGTGCAGCATCTGCCCGGTGTCTCTGTCAAAGCCCGGCCTGGTGTTCGATGCTCCCACGAATTCCTTCATCGACAAGACACAGGACTGGATGGTTCAGATGCCCGAGACAGGCTTCCTCTTCCCTGCCTTTAATGACCGCAACACCGACATCCACTCCATCCTCTACTATTCAAAAAACGCAGAGCTTCTACATCCCGAGATTCCGGACGATATCCTCGGGTGCAGTCTTCCGATGACGGCCGGTGACCAGAAAGAAACCTTTGATCAGATCATTGAGGACACCTTCAGCGATCACTGTGATTTTGAGGTGGCAAAAACGGTACACCGGAATCTGAATGCGCTTCTGGAGGGAAAAAAAGACGATCCGGAGCCGACGCCTCTCGACAAGAACGAAATCCGTCACTTCCTTGAGAGCTGCGGAGCCGAGCAGGAGCAGATCGAACATTTCGAGGAAACCTACGATGACGATCCGTCCGGGGATAAGCACATCCTAGCCTCCAACATCGCTACTCCCGGCAAGTTCGAGGTGAAATCCGATGATGTGAAGATCTCCATTGATTCCTCCAGAGCAGATTTGATCGAGACCCGGATGATCGACGGCATCGAATATATTCTGATTCCGGTTACCGACAACGTTGAAGTCAATGGTATACGGATCAGCTCCGGACATGCCTCCGACTCCCAAAGCGATTCCTGATCCTGCATGCCCGGGGATTCCGGCAATCCCCGGACACGTGCCGCTGCGGGCATGATGAGCATCCTTTGCCGGAGATCGTATACAGAAAGTCCTCTTTGACGACTTACTCGTAAATATTCTTCGTCGTAAGGACACTGCCTCTGCACGCGATTATGGGATTAACCACCACGCTGCCGTACTGTTTGCCCGGGAGAGCCCGGTTACTTCGCAGAACCCGAATGCTCCTTCACCAGCATCAGCCCCGTGTAGGTTACCGTATCCTTCCCATAGTAATAACCAAGGTTGTTGTCCTTGCACACCTGGCTCACCAGAAGGCCATAGGCCTCCATGGATGAATGCGCTTTCTCCGGGAAGCGGCATGGAGAATCCGGATACGAGCATTTGCGGCAGATTCTGCATCCTCCGCTAGACAGCGCCAGCACGTCAACATTCTTCTCTCTCAGCCTCTGAAGAAAATCCGAGAAACGTTCCTTCTGGGTCTTCTCTCCCTCCATCATACCCTCATAATCCATGGAATCTTCCAGCATCTGTGTTGTCTGAACCAGAACGCCCCAATCATACTCCATCATCCTCGCCTGACACTCTTCAATCGTCCCGCAGGCAGGCGGGCAGGTCCAGCTATGTCCATATGCATTGCATTTATCCGCCGCGCACATGTCACGCACTTCCTTCATGGTATGCCAGGTTGTTCTGTCCGCCAGCGCCATGTGCGAAAACCCGGCATCCTCCGCCATCTTCAGCACTTCCCTCTGAAGAGTATCTCTTATACTATCCGCTTTGCTGTTTTCCTGAACAAATTCTCTTTTTTCCTGTCCGCTGCTCTCCATCACAATTACCTCCTCGCATCAATCACATAACAGGCATCACCAGATCGCACCCGATGGTCTCAACTTCTTATACAATCAATCCCAGCGCCCTCTACATTTCCATCATATAATAACCCGTCCCGGTGCCCTTTACGCTTTCATCATAAGATCAGCCCCAGTTTCTGAAAGGCATGCATCAGTCCGTCTTCATCTACCGGATCTGTGACGAGATCCGCCGTCTTTTTGAGCGCAGGCAGAGCGTTTCCCATCGCCACTCCCACATGCGCATAATCCAGCATCTCAAAATCGTTCGGTCCGTCACCGAAAGCGATGGTATCTTCTCTCCGGCCCCCGTTCGCGTCAAGATACCGCTGCATGCCGAAGGCCTTGTCATATCCGTTCATCGTGATTTCGCCGTCCACCGTATCTCCGAGCTTGAAGCTCGTCTCCACAACAGTGAAATATTTGCCGAGGTCCTCCTGCATCTGCCGGATCGGCCGACCCGCACCGTAGAAAACGAATTTATTCACCTCGGGGCTATCCTTCGGCGCATCGGTAAAGGTAATTCTGCCGAGCAGCCTTGATTTTTCTTCCAGGGTCTCCTCCGTTCCGCCGAACAGCTGCAGGACCTCTTCCCTTCTGTCCCGCGGACAATAAATCCCGGAATCTCCCTGGAGAAAATAAAGACTTCCGATCTCATCCAGATAGTCCAGAAGCATGCTCGTTTTCTCATGTTCCACATACCTGCGGAAAACGACCTCTCCCCGGCTGCGTACCACGGTTCCCGCACCGCTGACAATACCTTGAAACAGATCTCCCTCCCGGATCCACGCGTAAATCTGCGCGTATGTCCTTCCCGAGCAGATCACCATATCATGTCCACGCTCTGCTGCCTCCCGGAGGGCATATTCCGCCGATTCCGGAAGCTCTCCCCGAAAATTTGTAAGCGTTCCGTCAATGTCCAGAAACACCGTTTTCTTGTCCAACTTCTTCACCAATCCTTATATTCTCATAACTCATTCAGTACCCCCTGAATACCCTTTTCTCTGAAGAGCTTTTTATAGTACGCAAGCTCATCATTGATAATCTGATCGATAGCCCGCATGCTCAGGAGCTCCACCGGTGCCTTATCGTCGGTGAGCAGAAGGTCTCCACTCCGGTATTGTCTGAGATTTCCGCAAACCTTTTTCAGCAGCGCCTTCAGATCCGGATCTCCAATCCTGTCCAGACGATCATTGAGGGTATCCGCATCCAGATCCTCATTCAGTGCAAAAAGCTCACGGTTTGTGTATCCCTTCACATCGACCGTATACACAGAAGGAAATACCGTGGAAATTGTGTCCGAAAGATAGCTGTTGATGGATTTTTCGCCCGATGCACGCATATTCATGTTCACGACCATCACTCCGTTCGGTTTCAAATGTTCCTTTACCATGTTGAAAAATTCCACGGACGACATCTGAAAAGGCACTGAAATATCCTGGTAGGCGTCCACCATGATTACATCATAGGTGTGCCGGTCCGCCTCCAGATACGCCCGCCCGTCGTAGGTAGCGACCTTTACGGAATCCGGCATGTCAAAATACCTGTCGGCAAGATCTGTGATTTTCTGATCGATCTCCACTCCCTGAATCTTCGCGTCCGGGAAGTAATTTGCGCACTCCTTTGCGTAAGTCCCTGATCCGTTTCCAAGGATCAGAATATCGCAGGCATCGCCCGCGTCCGACTGTGCCATCACAGGCGCAGCCATTGCATAATCGTAATACATTCCGGTCAGCGAGCCGTCCTTTCTGCTGATCGACTGAATGCCGAAAAGGACGTTGGTTGAGAGGATTACGGTATCCTTGTCCTCCTGAACCTGCAGATAGTTGTAGATGGATTCGCCTTCGTAAGCCAGAGAATTGTTCCAGAACGCAAAATGTCCGGAATGGCCGAAGACACTGCACACCACAAACAAGATCACCGATACCAGACAACGGATTTTTCCGGTATTGGCGCTGATGAAATAGATCATGGCAAGTGCCAGAAGAATACCCGAGAAAATCAGGAATGTCACCGAGGTTCCAAGCGTCGGAATTGTGATGAAGGTTGGCGTGAAGGTGCCGATGATGCTGCCCACGGTATTCGCGGCGCCGAGCCTTCCCACGGTGCTTCCGCTGTCATCCAGACTCCGGACCGCATATTTGGTAAGAGACGGCGTCACAGTACCGAGCAGAAAGCAGGGAAATACGAAAATGACCATACACGCGAGAAAGCCCGCAGCAATCAGAAGATTGCTGCTGATCGTGACGATCAGAATGCCTGTGATCAGAAGAATAGTGTATTTGCCAAGTACCGGTATGGCTGCCGTCCATACCGCGGCGATCAGCAGCCGGCGATAAAGCCTGTCAGGATCCGGATTTTTGTCAGCGCTTCTGCCCCCGTAGATATTGCCCAGAGCCATTGCGATCATGATCGTGGAAATGATGATGGTCCAGACGATCTGTGAGGACGAAAAATAAGGAGCCAGAAGACGGCTAGCTCCAAGCTCCACGGCCATGACAGCCATGCCCGCGAAAAATTCTGTCAGGTAAAGATATGCTTTGTTCTTGAGGATTTTTCTTTCTTTCATGTCGATCTGTTTTCCATATCTGAATCATCTGTATTTATTTCATCTGAAAATTTTACAGAAATCCGCCTGCGGCGTGAACAAGTATCTCAGTATCCCTTCGAGTGTTCTTGTCCGGATGTATCTGCTCTTGATGTATCTTCTCTTGACGTGTCTGTTGCTGATGCATCCGCTTTTCTTGAAAGAACTGCTTTTTTTCTGATCTCCTCACTGAATGTCCGGTGCTTATTCTCATGCATGATCCACCGGATGATTACATCGTAGCTCTCCGGACGGTGAGGGAAATTGCAGTCGGTGCAGTCCTTGATGATTTCATTGTTCCCGCGGCTGACAAAGGCAGGATTCCCCGGACATTTCTCACTGAGATAGAAGGGACAGTAGCAGAACATGCAGTTGAAGTTCTCAAGCCCCTTATGACACGGAAAGTACTGGCAATCCCGATTTTCAAAAAAACGATAGGAATTTTTCATTTAAATCTTTCTCCTTCATCTTCCTCTGTATATTCAGCATTCTTCTCAGCGACAATTCTGCCGCGAACTGCATACAGAATTCTTCTCAGCAATACTCCTGCCGCAGATTGCATACAGAGTTCTTTTTCATGATATTCCAGCTCTGGAAAAATGTAAAGCAGATCAGCCACGAACCGTGCAGGAGGCACAACCACAGAACACATCCGTGGAACACCGCCCTGAAATACAGCAATATAACACAGCCCCAGAACACAACTACGAAAGCTCATACAAAAAAGAAGCCGCAGGGTAATCGGCGACCGGCCGTCCCCAGGCTTCTGTTCTTTATCACGATCGTATCTTGTTCTTTGTCACGCTTTGTATCACGGTCTGCCGCCATGAACCGCCGTGACTCATCCAATTCTGATGTAAGACCCGCGCCTATGCCTTCGGCTTCTCTTTCACAAGCTTGAATCTGTTTTGGAGAAGCTGATCGACCGCATCCGCGTCCTTCCCCAGAGCAATGGAAAATTCACTGCAGACAATCGCTTCTGCTTCTCTGAGATACTTCTCATCCACCGTCGTGAATTTCCTGCCCTGCTCCAGTCTCTTCTTCCGCTTTACAAACAATGTCTTGATCATGCTGATACAGTCTCTGACATTGTTGTTGCGGATAATATCCTTGTACTGTTCTTCGCGGAACTTTTCACTCTCAACCTCGAGGAATTCGATCTCGGGGATTTCATCGATGATTGCCTCCGCGGACTGGCGATCCAGTATTTCACGCATCGCCACCTTATCATTGTCTACCGGGGAATAAATCGTACTCTTGTCTGAATTAACCGGTCGTAAAACGTAATACTTACGTTTTCTGTCGCAGCCCGGCATGTGTAGCCGAGTCACATCCATTACGAGGCATGGTCCATTTGATCCATAAACTACATAGTCACCTTTCTGATACATTTTTTGCCTCTTTTCTATATGTGCTTTACCTTTAGCTGCTGAAAAAAATTCACCCATTCGTCATCAATTATGAGTATATTATAGCAAAAATCCCAGACTTTTTCCATGTTGTTTTCTAACCGTATTGTTTTCTGCCTGTGATATAATAGGATTCGGTGAGGAATGCACAATGATAAAAGTAAAAGAACAGATTCTGAGAGAGCTGCAGCAGAATATAGGAGTACCGGTTTCCGGGCAGGATCTTGCGGACCGGTACGGTGTCTCCAGAAATGCCATCTGGAAGGCCGTCAATTCATTAAAAAGCGAAGGATACCCCATCCTCTCTGACCGGAAGAGAGGCTATTATCTGAGGGAATCCTCTGACATTGTTTCCGAGGACAGCATCCGTTCCGAGCTTCCGGATGACATGTTTCTCGCGGATGGTTCCTGCCGTATCAGGATCTGTCTCTTCCGGGAAATCGATTCCACGAATCTGGAGGCGCAGCGCATGATCGCAGATGGCTTTTCAGGCGCCGCCCTTATCATCGGTGAACGGCAGACACAGGGACGCGGACACAACGGATCCGGCTTCTACTCTCCGGCTTCTACCGGGCTCTATATGACGCTTCTTCTCCCTTTGAACCTCATTCTGACGAAGTTTCAGCTGGTAAGCCGCGCCGCCGCTGTCGCGGCTGTCGAAGCCGTGAGGGAACTGACCGGCCGGTCTCTTCAGATCCGCAAGGTAAATGATCTCTATGACGGATCTCACAAGATAGGCGGGATCCTCTGTGAAGCGACCAGCACTGATCTGGAATCCGGAAAACTTCAGGAGGTATGCATCGGCATCGGTCTAAACCTCACAACCTCGATTTTCCCGGAAAAAACGCCTGTGCCTTACGCTTCAATCGGAGGCGGCTGTACGCGCAGTCAGCTGGCCTCAAACATCACCGCAAGGCTGATGCACACGGATTTCGAACACCCGGATGGTTTTCTGCAGAAATACAAGGAATACCGCCTGAGCGAAGAGGGCAATCCGGAATGATAACGAGATAAAACACGTTGCGCGAGTTTTATCTCGCTATCGC
>DGTF01000064.1:7244-12270 GCA_002394235.1 Eubacterium sp. UBA4343
GGCTCACTGTTCGCGTAAATTAAAGCCGCACCGTTCCGGAGAACGATGCGGCGATGTTTTTTCTTCAAATCTCAACTTTGCTTTCCAGCGTGAAGGAGAAGGCCACGCCATTCTTGTAGTTGGTGGCCCAGCATTTCTGCTGATGCGCATCCATGATCGCCTTCACGATGGACAGACCTATTCCGCTGCCGCCGTAGGCTCTGGTTCTTGCCTTATCCACCTTATAGAACTTCTCCCAAATTTTGTCGAGCGACTCCTCAGGTATCGGCTTCCCGCTGTTGAACACCGTGGTTGTAACGATCCCGTCCTTCTCGGTGCAGGAGATTTCTATTCTGTCGTCACCCTCCAGATGATTCAGCGCGTTGGTCAGATAGTTGGTAATCACTTCCTCGATCTTGAACTCATCACCCCAGACATAAATCGGAGCCTTCGCGTTCAGGATAATCCGCGCCTTCTTCTGCTCGATCATCAGCTTCTCATGCGCCACGGCTCCGTTTATCAGCTCGACGAGCTCAAACCGCTCCATGCTGAGCTGGTCATTGCCGTTCTCCAGCTGGTTCAGTGTCAGAAGCTGGCGCACCATATGGTTCATCTTCTTGGATTCGTCGATGATGACATCGCAGTAGAAATCCCGGCTCTCCGGATCGTCATTGACATTATCCTTCAGTCCTTCCGCATATCCCTGAATCAGCGCGATCGGCGTCTTCAGTTCATGGGACACATTTCCCAGGAATTCCTTCCGCATCTCATCGATCTGAATTTTTTCCGCGATATCTCTCTCCAGTCTGGCATTTGCGCTCTTCAGATCGCTGACCGCTGTCTCGAGTTTATCCGACATCACGTTGAAGTTTTTCCCCAGCTCTCCGATCTCATCTTCTCCGCCGCTGGTATAATGTGCGTCAAAATCAAGATCCGCCATTCGCTTGGACAGGCTGTTCAACTCCAGGATCGGCTCTACAATCCGCTTTGTGACAAACCAGATGCTGATCGCGCCGATGACAATTGCCAGGAAGCCAAGGTACAGATAATAGCGGACAGAGATCTGCGCGGCCTCGGCGATGCTCTGCGCCGGAGTCAGCACCAGATAGTAGTCGCCGTTTTCCAGCGTTCCATACAGCTCCAGATACTCAATGCCGGCAAAACGGTCCTGAATCCGGATGACCGAATACTTCTCTGTCTCCTTTACCTTCGCGTAATTCCCCTCTTCCTTCCCCATGATCACGCCGAAAAGGCGTCCCGACATGGTCGAGGAATTCCTTGAATTGGTATCCAGAACACGCGAAATATTCGCGTCGGTGATTCCGTACGTCAGATTGTTGATATTGGCGAATTTATTAAAGGATTCCGGCATGGTGTCGCTGTCCGCCTCATTCGCCATGTTGTAGCTGTCCACCAGCTTATTCATCTTGACGCGCATATAATAGCCGTCAACAAAAAAATACTCGAACACACCGATCATCGCTATGAACATAGCCATGATCAGGATAAAAGTCAGGGCGATCCTCTTCCTCAGTGATTTCTTCATTTATTCGTTATCCACTTCAAACTTGTATCCCATTCCCCAGATGGTCTTAATATAGTTGCCCTTGCTCCCCATCTTGCTCCTCAGCTTCTTCACATGCGTATCAATCGTCCGCGCGTCGCCGAAATAATCATAGTTCCACACATTGTTCAGAATCTTCTCCCGGGACAGCGCAATTCCCTGATTCTCGAGAAAATATGTGAGCAGCTCAAATTCCTTGAAGCTCAGCTCGATGGGCTGTCCGTTCACAGAAGCCTGGTGGGCAGATTTGTTGATCTCGATTCCGCCCGCCTCCAGAATATCGTTCTGGTTCATCTTATTCGTTCTGCGGAGGATCGCCTCGACCCTCGCCACCAGAATCTTCGGGCTGAAGGGCTTGGAGATATACTCGTCAACCCCGAGATCAAAGCCCAGAAGCTCGTCTCTCTCATCGCCTCTCGCTGTCAGCATGATGATCGGTACCTTTGATTCCTTCCTGATCTCGCGGCAGACCTGCCATCCGTCCATCTTCGGCATCATGACATCCAGCAGGATCAGCGCAATATCCTTATCCTCATAAAATTTGCTCAGAGCCTCTTCCCCGTCTGCAGCCTCAATGACATTAAAATTATCTTTTACAAGGAAATCTCTGACCAGCTTTCTCATCCTCGCTTCATCATCAACTACCATTACCTTTAGTTTATCCATATCCCATTTCTCCTTATCTGATGCAATTCAGGGATGACCTTCTCATGCAATGCAGCGCATTATTCCGCCACTTATTATCTGATCAAATATAACACAACCGGTGCCCGCAATGCATGTCATTCTTTTTTGAAACAAACACCTGCTTCTGATCAGCTGTTCTGTGCTTATAGTACACATCCGATTTTATTATAGGGAGACATTGTGTAAAAACTGTGATAAGTCGCAGAGCAAATGATTGTCTCCATTCAGCCTGTATATTTCCGGAACATTCTGAAGTCCTTCCGCGCCTGCCAGCCGATCTTTATTATTTTCTTTACGTTTATGGAATTCTTTCCTCCCTGACGCGCTTTGAACGTAATCGGAATGAACATCACCCTTTTGTGAAAGCAGACGCCAAAGGTTGTCAGCATAACATTCGGAAGATTGTAGTTCTCAGGCATCATCGGAAGAAATTCCTCAAGATAAGCTCTTCTCATAAGACGGAACGGCGCATTCGAATCCGGAACAGACACCCTGAAATAATGCTTCAGAATCCGGCAGAGCACCTTCTCAACAAATGCCCGGTTTTTCCCGTCTCCGCGCTTTGTGCGGTTCCCGAAGATGGCATCGAAAGATTCCCGCTGCTCCCAGAATGCTTCGAATTCTGCAGGATCTGTCTGCCTGTCCGAATCCGTCTGGAAGATATAATCCGCTTTCTGATTAACCGCGTACCTGTACGCAAATAAAACAGCCGATCCATGTCCGCCGTTCGGCTTCGTCAGAGGCTGCAGAAGAGGCAGGTCCGCGGAAAGCTCCTGCAGAATCTCATAGGTATCGTCCCGACTCCCGTCATTTACGACCACCAGTCGTGATTTTTGCCCCGCGCTGTGTCTCTCTACAACCGGGTACCAGTCACTGACCAGCTGTCTGATATTTTCTGACTCATTGTACGCCGGCACAACAATAAAAAGTACGTCATCCATCTTCTTTCTCCCCATCCGTGTGAAGTCTCACACAGCCAAAGCCGCAAGAATGCCGCGGCATGATATTCAAAACAGCCTCCGGGATTCCGGCCTGCATCAATGTTCTTTCCTTCAAAATCAGCCGGCACACTCCCAGTCATTACCGATAATCAGTTATAGCATAACGGAATCCGGCGGTCCTATCAATACCTGAATCTTCCCACGGGCCGGAGTTCCGCCCCATTGCCACGGATCCGGTCGTTTGCATTTTTTATGGAATCCTGTATACTGAATTACGCGAATTACGAGAAAAGCATGGCTGTCCAACACCAGCCCGCTTTAAGTATTCTGTAGCGCGGACAGAGCCCGCCCATGAACTGTGAGCGTACGGGATTTCGCGAGGTCACCTTTAAGTATTCTGTGGCGCGGACAGAGCCCGGACCGCTGTTGTTCTTTGTTTTGTCCGGTATTTATCCTTCATTCATTACATTCTTCTTGTTTTCGGAGCAGTCCTTATGAACGACATCAAAAATTCTCACAGCGCTATCCGTTCCGCTTTTCCTCATACCATACCGGTAATGGCGGGCTATATCTTTCTCGGGATCACCTACGGCATTCTCATGCGGACATCTGGCTTTCCCTGGTGGTATCCGACTCTGACGGCGCTGATTGTCTATACCGGGTCTATGGAGTTCCTTCTGGTCTCCATGCTTCTATCTGCCTTCCATCCCCTGTCCGTCTTTGTCACGGCAATCATGGTCGGTGCCCGCCACCTGTTCTACGGAATCTCCCTTCTCAAAACTTACCGGAACGTCGGCTGGAAAAAGTTTTATCTCATTTACACCACCAGCGATGAAACCTTTTCCGTCATCTATACCACTCCTGCTCCGGAAGGCATAGACCGCGGCAGCTTCTATTTCTGGATTTCATTTCTGGATCAGATGTACTGGACACTTGGGACGACTCTGGGAGGCCTTCTGGGAGGTCTCATTACCTTTGATGTCGAAGGTCTTGATTTTGTCATGACTGCCATGTTTGTTGTGATTCTGATGAATCAGTGGATGAAGGACGGCACGCGTATGAAAACCCTGATAAAGGATCATATTCCCGAGCTGATCGGCATTCTCGGCTCCGTGGTGTCCCTGATCATCTTTGGCGCGGATCATTTCATCATTCCCGCCATGATGCTCATACTGGCACTTCTCATGAGCTTCCGCAGATTTCTGGATCCGTCCGGTGCTCCTGCTGAACTGCAAAAAACAGCGACACGTACAGACACAGGCACAGACACAGCAACGACAAGTATAGAAGCATCAGACACAAGCAAAGACACAGTAAAGACAGGAATAGTCACAGCAGGCACAAGTACAGACACAGCAAAGACAGGAATAGTCACGAAGGAGGAACGCCATGACTGAAATGCCGCTATACCAGCAGTTCATAACCATCGGAGCTGCCGTTCTCGGCACCGTCCTGACCCGGTTTCTTCCATATATCCTGTTCCCGGAAGGGAAAAAAATCCCCCGGGTCATCAACTACCTCGGCAAGGTGCTGGCGCCTGCCGTCTTCGGCCTTCTGGTCATCTACTGCCTGCGGAATGTGAATTTCGCCGGCGCGCGCCACGGGCTCCCGGAGCTCATATCCATCGCTGTAGTCATAGCGCTCTTTGTCTGGAAGAGAGGAATGATTCTCCCTATGGCAGGCGGAACCATCTGCTATATGCTCCTGGTACATTTTGTTTTCTGACCGTGATTCTGACAGCGCAGTAAAATGTACACGGCCAGTGCAGCGTAGTAAAATGGATACGGCCAGCGCAGCGTTATGAAATGAACACAGGTAAACGAGATAAAACACGCTGCGCGAGTTTTATCTCGCT
>DGTF01000064.1:12376-12596 GCA_002394235.1 Eubacterium sp. UBA4343
CTCACTGTTCGCGTAAAAAAAACAGCTCCGCAAATTCTCTAAAGAAAATGCGAAGCTCTTCAAGAATATGCGAAGCTCTTTCGTACGGAGCAGACGAAAGAATAAAGCCCATAATGATCTAACAATTTGCAAACAAACAGAAACAAAAAATCCCGGAAACCCTTGTAATTAAAGGATCTCCGGGATTTTTTCAAGTGGACCAGGCGGGAATCGAACCCGC
>DGTF01000064.1:12640-20343 GCA_002394235.1 Eubacterium sp. UBA4343
CGGGAATCGAACCCGCGTCCGAAAACCTCTCTGTCCGGCTTCTTCCATCACAGTCAGTCTATTGACATTCCCTCTGCCGTATGCCGCCTGACAGGCTTACGGTTTCAGTAGCTTCATAAAATCCGCCATACCTCAAAGCTTTGGCATGACAGTTCCCCGTCTTGGATAATGCCGGAACAGAAAGGCACGGGAACCCTTCTGTCCGACAGCTGCTTTAATTAAGCAGCAAGCGCGTAACTATCGTTATCAGCGTTTAAATTTAATTGTCATGTTTTTACGTGGTCACGGCTTCCACGGATGGCTTCCCGAACTTCAAAATCCCCGTCGAAACCAGTACTAGCCCGTATAATAATCATACAGCTAATAACGGAACCGCCTTCCGACACGGAAAGCGTCCCTCTGGTATATGATTCAGTATTTTTTAAGATACCACAGCTTATTGCCGATGTCAACGGGTCCGCCTGGCAGACAGCGTTTTCTCAATCGCAAAACTAAATTCCATCTCGGGGGTGGAATTTAGTTTTGCAATTGAGATTTATCCTGCAAATAGTATAAGGTATCTTGACAGCACGGCTATCCATGATAGAATCATCAACGGCGCACGATCTGACTTTTTCATTTCTCTGTGCCGCTGTACTTACGACGGTTACGGCCATTCTGTGCCCGCAGATCATCCAGGTTCTGCACACGCCGGAAGGCATCTGCCATGACGCGGATCAGTATCTGCTCGTAATTTTTCTCGGCCTGCCTTTTACATTCTTCTATAATATGCAGTCATCGCTTCTCCGCGCAGTAGGAAACAGCCGGGAATCGTTTCTGTTTCTTGTTTTTGCGCTTGGGACGCTCCGGATTCTTGGATTTACAACCATCTGCTGGACCCATCAGGCAGCATGGATCACCGCCGGCCTGTACGTTTTTCTCATGTTCCGGACAATTATCCGGAAGACATCTTCCTGACCGTCAGCCCCGCCTGTAATCGGGTCGTTCTGATGTGTCCTTTTCGCGCGGACAGCCTGCTGCAGCGCCAACTTTGGCGCTACGTCCGCGGCCGGGGTGTTCCGCTATAATTTTCCCGAAAAATATCTGATGTGTCCGGATCTGTCACAGATTCCGGATCTTGAACTCGCGCTCCGTCTCGCGGCGCATGTCCTTCTTCGCGATATCCGCCCGCTTGTCATAGAGCTTCTTGCCTCGCGCAAGTCCGATCTCGACCTTGATTCTGGAATTTCTGAAATAGACCTGCAGCGGAACAATGGTGAAGCCCTTCTGGGCTGATTTCTGCTGAAGTTTCAGAATCTCATTTTTGTGCATGAGAAGCTTCTTGACGCGGAGCGGATCGCGGTTAAAAATATTACCCTTTTCATAAGGGCTGATATGCATTCCGTAGATAAAAATCTCTCCGTCCTTGATTCCTACGTAGGATTCTTTGATGGAGCACTTTCCCATGCGGCAGGATTTTACCTCTGTGCCGTGCAGCTCAATGCCGCACTCATACTTTTCATCGATGAAATAATCATGGTAAGCTTTTTTGTTATTCGCAATCAGCTTCGTTCCCTTTTCCTTTGCCATTTCCGTTCTCTCCCTCGTCATCATCTTCCGCAAGGACAAAATCTATCTGGCGGAGCCTTGCATCTGCCCGGACTGCTTTTACCCGGAGCTTCTGCCCGATTTCAAATATCCTTCCGCTGTTTTTCCCGGTCAGCGTCATGGCGCTCTCATCGAAGATATAGTAATCGCCCTTCAGCGTTGACACATGCACCAGCCCCTCAATTGTGTCCGGACGCTGTACGTAGATTCCCCATCCGGTGACACCGGTTACCTGTGCTTCCGTCACCTCTCCGAGATGTCCGCCCATGAATCTTGCCATCTCGATTTTATTGATCTCCCGTTCTACCTCAACGGACCGCCGCTCAAGCGCGGAGGATTTCCAAGCGACATCCTGCATGATCCGGTTGTAATACGACAGTTTTCTTCCGGTCAGATTCCCGTGAAGATCATCCTTGATAATCCGGTGGATCTGAAGGTCCGGGTATCGCCGGATCGGCGATGTGAAGTGGCAGTAGTACTGTGAGGCAAGACCGAAATGGCCGCCGTTTTTCGGCGTGTATCTGGCCTGCTGCATGGATCTCAGAAGCATGGAGCTGACAAGCGATTCCCGGGGCGTCCCCTCTGCACGGTTGATGATCTTCTGCACTTCAGAGGGCGTGATGTGATGCCCCGCCTTTTCCGCAGGGATCCCCATGGAGCGCACCAGCTTCAGCGTATCCTCAATTTTATCCTCATCCGGGCTTTCGTGCGTCCGGTACAAAAACGGCACCTGCTTGTCAAAATACGTTTTCGCGACCACCTCGTTCGCGGTCAGCATGAACTGTTCGATCAGCTTTGTCGCAGTTGTCGGATAAGACGGACGGATCTCCACCGGGTGTCCCATCCGGTCGAGCCGGATTTTTGTCTCCGGAAATTCGAAATCAATCATGCCGCGATCGTGGCGCTTCTGCTCAAGTTTTGCCGCCAGGTCACGCATATCAAAAAGCATCGGTAGAACATCCGCGTATTTTTCCCTGAGCTCTGCCGGATTTTCTGTAAAAATCCGGTCCACCTCGGAATAGGTCATGCGATGTGAGCTGCAGATCACGCTTTCCGCAATCCTGCTGCCGCGGATATTTCCCTGCCTGTCCATTTTCACGATGCAGGACAGCGTAAGTCTGTCCTCGCCCTCGTTCAGAGAGCAGACCCCGTTGGAAAGCCTTTCGGGCAGCATCGGAATCACACGGTCCGCGAGATAGACAGAGGTTCCTCTCCTCAGTGCTTCCTTGTCCAGCGCACTGCCGGCGGCCACATAATTTGTGACATCCGCGATGTGCACACCCAGGATATACCCCGACCCGTCCCGCTCGAGCGAAACCGCGTCATCAAAATCCCGGGAATCATCTCCGTCGATCGTAATGATCTGCCGACTCCTCAGATCGAGACGGCCTGCGATGTCCCCCGGACCCGGGCAGGCGGGAAATCTGGCTGCCTGCTCCAGAACCTTCTGCGGAAATTCAGCGGGAACTCCATATTCCAGCACCACCTCCGTGAGCGCTGTCGCCGGATCATCCGGATCCAGCTTACGGATAGCGTTCCGGATCTCCGCGGTAATAACCCTTTCGCTGCGCGAGTTTCCGACCGCCTCAGAACCACTGCGGCCCCTGTCACGGGATCGACGATCACCACGGCGAGAATCAACGCCCTTATGGCCGGCCAGATCGCCGCGGCGGAAACCGGAGCTCTTACCGTCCGTAAGATCACTGCGGCGGAAACCGGAGCTCTCATTATCCGAAAGATCATTATGGCGGAAATCTGACTCCCTATGGCCCGCAAGAAAAGCAGACTCCCCGGACCCGATTTTTTCTGCCGGATCTCCGGGCCTGACTATTTCATAGCGTCCCTCCTTGTCCTTCCGGATCTTATGTTCCAGAACCAGAGTGTCAAGCGCCTCCATCATATCCTTGACCTTTGCCTTCGGTACGTCCAGAAGAAACGCGATATCCTTCGCGCGCATCGGCTTGTAATTCTTTGATCCGATCAGATCGGCAAGTACCTTCCGCTCCTTCTTTCCTGCAGCCTGTCTTCTGCCCGCGCGGCGGCTGTATGTTTTTTCTCTTCCTCTGTCCTCGGAATTTTTTATGTTTCTGTATTTTTTCATCATTTTCCTTTTAAAATATATAAATTCAACCGCCAGATCTCATCATCTCAAAAACAAAGAAAGGCTGCTGCAATCATCTGCAACAGCCCAACCATGTCTTATTCATCAGAAGCTCATATTCAGAACAACCGCAAGTCCGACAAAGACAATCGCCATGATCCTTGTCAGACGGATCAGATTGCCCTCCTTCGAACGGCCCTTGTTCTTGCTCCAGTACGTATCAGAGGTCGTTGCCATACCGGCGATCGCGCCAAGACCTCTGTCCTTGCCCTGCTGCATGAGTACGACAATGATCAGCGCTACGGAATCTATTGCAAACAGAACTGTCAATACAGTGCGAAGAATAACCAAAACAAACCCTCCTGTTTCTAACCCAAAAACTCACGAATATGATATTAGCATACCCCTCCAGGAAATTCAACCCGCTAATTTCATGAATTCCGCGCATTTCCGCGGTATCTTTCTCTAAAGATCCTCCAGAATGATCGTAAACGGGCCGTCGTTCACCAGCGAGACCTTCATATCCGCACCGAAAATACCCGTCTGCACCACCGGTACCTGCTCTCTGGCCTTCCGTATGATGTACTCGTAGAGCGCATTTGCCTTATCCGGGTTTCCGGCTTCCAGGAAGCTCGGCCGGTTTCCCTTTCTGCAGTTCGCGTACAGCGTAAACTGGGATACCAGAAGCAGTTCTCCTCCGACGTCCTGAAGGGAAAGGTTCGTCTTGCCCTGACTGTCCTCAAAAATGCGCAGCCCGATCAGCTTCTTCAGATATCTGTCGGCAATTTCCTCCGTGTCGCTCTCGCCGACGCCGATCAGCACCAGAAATCCCTTCCCGATCTCACCGGTTGTTCTGCCGTCCACCTGAACCTTTGCCTCTGTAACTCTCTGTACCACAAACTTCATGCGTCTTCTCCCTGTTTGTCTGCCTCAGTATGCATCTGTGCCGCGCGTTTATTCTCTGTCTCTGCCGCAGCGTGCACCTGTGCCGCGCGCCTGCTGCCTCTGTCGCACATGTATCTGTCGAGTCTTTTCACAGAACCTTTGAGAGAAAATCCTGCAGCCTTCCCGCCTTCGGATGATTGAAGATCTCATCCGGGGTTCCCTGTTCCATGATGATGCCGTCCGCAACGAACATGACGCGGTCCGCCACCTCTCGGGCGAAGCCCATCTCATGCGTAACCACTGCCATCGTCATTCCGTCATCTGCCAGTTCCTTCATTACATTCAGAACCTCTCCTACCATTTCCGGATCAAGAGCAGATGTCGGCTCATCGAAAAGCATCACCTTCGGGTGCATGGCGAGTGCCCGCACAATCGCAATTCGCTGCTTCTGTCCGCCTGACAGACTGGAAGGATAGGCATCCGCCTTATCCAGAAGTCCGACCCGTTCAAGCAGCTTCTCTGCCTCGGCATCCGCCTCAGCCTGATTCATGTGTCCCGTACGCACCGGAGCGAGGGTGATGTTTCTCCTGACGGTTTTGTTCGGAAAGAGATTAAAATGCTGGAATACCATTCCCATCTGCTGACGCATCTGGTTGATATCCGTCTTGTCCGACGTGATGTCCGTTCCGTCAAAGATAATTCTTCCGGACGTCGGAATCTCCAGAAGATTCAGGCATCGCAGAAAAGTGGATTTTCCCGATCCGGACGGACCGATGATCACGACCTTCTCGCCCTCCGAGATATGATCCGAAATATCATTTAAAACCGTATTGTCACCGAATTTTTTGACCAGGTGCTCGACCTGGATCAGTGCTTTAGCGTCTGTCACTTTTACGCATCCTCCTCTCAAGGATTCCCAGAAGCCAGGTGAGAATCATGACAACCACCAGGTACATGATGGCAATTCCGATGAAGGGCATAAAGGCCTGATAGGTCTTCGCCTGGATCTGCATCGCAACCTTCGTCAAATCCGTAAGTCCAATGACCGTTACCAGGGATGTATCCTTAAACAGTGTGATCAGCTCATTGCCGAGCGCAGGGAGAATATTCTTGACCGCCTGCGGGATGATGATGTCCTTCATTACCGTGGTATAGCCCATTCCCAGTGACCGTCCCGCTTCCATCTGCCCCGGATCGATGGACATAATACCGCTCCGGATGATCTCAGATACATAGGCTCCCGAGTTGATGCCAAGAGCAAGGATGGCAACTCCCACAAGGTTCCGGCTCGCCGCAAAAATAACAAATCCCATAATCAGAAGCTGAACCATCATCGGGGTTCCGCGAATCACTGTCGTGTATACCTCACAGATAATGTTCAGGACTTTCAGTCCTCCGCTGACCTTTCCGATTTTCTGCTGATCGTGCATGGTACGCACAACCGCGACCAGGATCCCGAGTACGATACCGATCGCCAGCGCGCCAAGCGTCACAATAAAGGAAACCCTCAATCCATCCAGATAACGTTTCCATCTGTCAGCCGCCACAAAGCTCTGATAGAAATTGTCGCGCACACCGGCCCAAAATTCTGCCACTGCTTTTTCCTCCCGACTTGAAATTCATCATGCAACACAGAGACATGCATAATTATTCATATATTACTAAAAAAAACGGGATGGTGCAAGCCCATCCCGCCAATAATTCAATTCTGTAAGCCCGTCTGTCAATCCTTCCATCCGGACAACCCCGAAATCACCGCCATCAGCCGGCGGTGGATGCTGAGCTCGTGCTCACGGAAGCGGACGAAGAGCTTACCGCCTCAGAGGACGAATCTGTGTTGATGTACTTGTCGATAATGGACTGTACGGTTCCGTCTGCGATCAGCTTCTTCAGAATGCTGTTGATGGCGTCGCGAAGCGCAGGATTCTTCTTGCTGACTCCGATGGCGTAATCCTCGCTCACATAGTCGGTATCCAGAAGCTTCAGTCCCTTGTTCTTCGCTACAAACGCCTTCGCCGGCTCATTATCGATGATCACGGCATCGATTTTCCCACCGAGCAGAGCCTGAATCGCCATGGCTCCGTTCGTATACGCAACGACATGGTCCTCACCGAAGCCTCCGTGTTCCGGTGTATCAGAAGCATAGATATAACCGGTGGTTCCCTCCTGGCATCCGATCATCTTGTCATTGGAAAGATCATCAACCGATTTGATATCGGAATCCTCCGGAACGATAATGGACTGAACACCCTTCGCATAGCTGTCGGTGAAATCCACGTTCTTCTTTCTCTCTTCACTAACCGTGATTCCCGCCATTGCAATATCTTCCTTGCCGGACTGAACCGATGTGATGACAGAGGTGAAATCCATATCATCGACAACCAGCTTCAGGCCAAGCTCTTTTGCGATCTCTGTAGCGATATCTACGTCGATACCGGTATAGCCGCCATTATCATCCGTCGTCTCATAAGGCGGGAACGCAGCATTTGTCGCCATATGAAGCTCTCCGGAGGTGACGGTCTTGATGTCGCCGTACGAAGAGGCGCTCACAGATGCTGCCGCCTCGGCTGCACTTTCTGCTGATGATGCGGAAGCCGACGCCGCCTCTGAAGAACTGCCTGACGCAGAACCGCATGCTGCCAGCGACAGTGCCATGCCGGCAGTCAGTAAAAGAGCCATTGCTTTTTTCATCATTTCTTCTTCCTCTCTTCCTTAAAAAATCCCTGTTTATTTCCTTCCTTTATAACATAGCTCACGCTGCAGTGCTTTTATATATAGTGCTTTTATATGCTGCGCTTTCATCAATGCCATACTCAGCACGTTCATCCGCACTTTCACGCGGTGCATTGTTATCTGTTCATCTCACCGCAGGGATGATCTCTGAACGTTCAAGATTATAGCCTCTGCGGTTTCTGTAGTCAAGACTCACCTCACGCTGTCCGGCGCTCACAAATATTGCCAAATATACACCCTGTTGTTCCTTCCTGTGCATTGGCAGCTCCCCGGTGCTCACAAAAATACACGAGTACACAATAATCCGAATCCAAATACAAACGCGCCATAATCCGAATAGGAAGAAATACGCAGCATCATCCGAATTCGAACGATAACGAGATAAAACACGCTGCGC
>DGTF01000064.1:20405-37884 GCA_002394235.1 Eubacterium sp. UBA4343
AGTTTTATCTCGCTATCGCGACGCTCGCCGCACACGAATACTTCGCATTCGGCTGCGGCTCACTGTTCGCGTAAAAACAGACAGCGCGATCCGCCCCTCTCGGGGTAAAGACCACGCTGTCTTTCCATCTGACTTTATACTTATGATGACGCCCGGTTTACCGTATGGAGTATACAGCGCCACATACAAACTCTTTATTTTCTGACAAGAAGAGACTTGCCGGTCATCTCCGCCGGCTTCTCCATTCCCATCAGCTCGATCAGCGTCGGAACAATGTCACAGAGCGCTCCGCCTTCTCTGAGGGTGTAGGCAGGATCACAGTTCACAAGCAGGAACGGAACCGGATTTGTGGTATGAGCAGTCCACGGCTCTCCTGTAGCGGGATCCACCATCAGCTCTGCATTTCCGTGGTCTGCGGTGATGAACATCTGTCCGTCGACCTCCTTCAGAGCCTCTACCGCTCTTCCGACGCACTCATCTACCGCTTCGATCGCCTTAATCGCGGCAGCCTCGACTCCTGTATGACCTACCATATCCGGGTTCGCGAAATTGATGATAATAACATCGTACTTCTGAGAGCGGATAGCCTCACAGAGCTTGTCGCATACCTTCGGCGCGCTCATCTCCGGCTGAAGGTCGTAGGTAGCTACCTTCGGAGAAGGGATCAGGAAACGGTCCTCTCCCTCATTCGGCTCCTCAACGCCTCCGTTAAAGAAGAAGGTGACATGCGCGTATTTCTCGGTCTCAGCGATTCTCGCCTGCTTCATTCCCTTCTTCGCGAGCCATTCCCCGAACGTATTTGTGAGTTTCTCGTTCTTAAAAGCAATGTACTTGTTCGGGATGGTCTCATCATAATCCTTGAAGCACACAAAGGTAAGATTCTCAATTCTCTTTCTCCCGAACCCCTTGAAATCCGGGTCGCAGAAGGCTCTTGTGAGCTCTCTCGCGCGATCAGGACGGAAGTTGAAGAAGATCACACTGTCCCCTTCCTTTACCGTTGCAACAGGAGTTCCGTCTTCGTTCTTCATGACCGTTGGAATCACAAACTCGTCCGTGATCTCCTTGTCATAGGAATCCTGCATCGCGCGAAGCGGGTCCGTACCGCCATCGACGCCTTCTCCCTTTGTCAGAGCGTCATATGCCTTCTCCACGCGATCCCAGTTCGTATCACGGTCCATCGCATAGTAACGTCCGGAGATGACACCGATCCTTCCGACTCCGATCTCTTTCATCTTGTCCATGAGCTGACGAATATATTCGATTCCCGAGGTCGGCGGCGTGTCACGTCCGTCCAGGAAACAATGCACATAAACTCTGTCAAAATTTTCTTTCTTGCACAGCTCAAGGAGCGCATACAGATGTGTAATATGGCTGTGCACACCGCCATCGGAAAGAAGTCCCCAGAGATGAAGATCTCCGTTGTTCTTCTTCGCGTTGTTGATCGCCAGCAGAAGCTCTTCGTTCCGGAAGAAATCGCCGTCATCAATTGCCTTTGTGATCCGGGTCAGATCCTGATACACAATACGGCCGGCGCCCATATTCATATGTCCGACCTCGGAATTTCCCATCTGTCCATCCGGAAGTCCTACATAGTGGCCGCTTGCCTGTCCCTGAACATACGGGCACTGGCTCTTTAACTGATCCATCACCGGTGTTCTCGCCTCACAGATCGCGTTGTGCTCGCAAACCGGATTCTCACCGTAGCCATCGAGGATCATCAGAACAGTTGGTTTCTTTGCCATAATTCATTTCTCCTTATATCAATCTATCTGTCAGCGCTTTACCGACTGGTTTATTTTCCCGGCCCTTTCCGACCGATTCACTCTGCCAGTCCCTTTCCGGCTGTCTCACCGTCAGATACCCTGTCATTACGTCAATGCTTATCATACTAATACTGTCCGAAAAAAACAAGCAGATATTTGCCGGACAAAAGCCAATATGTTATACTTCATGACAGACTCATGATTCTGCCTGTCGGACGCATCGTCTGGCCCGGCAGACACGCACACCTGTGATGCCAGCGTCCCGCTGAATCCCGGAATGAGATGAAAGCGGTCCGGCAGCATCCTCCTATGATATTCTCCGGATATCACAGAGAGATCCGAGTCCAAAAAAGTTCTTGCTTCATGCTTTAAAATCCCGAGACTTTAAAATCCCGGGCTTTTATACCCCGAAGCTGCAGCCTATAAAATTTTAATTCCGAAGAAAGTCAGGAGATTTTCATATGCTGGAATCCGGTACATCACTGTATAAACTTATCATACTGTTTATGCTCGGAAAGGTCACCTTTCCGCTCACCAACGCCCAGATCTCCGATCTGATCCTGAGCCGCAAATATACCTCCTATTTTCATCTTCAGGAGGTCCTGTCCGAAATGATTGATACCGGTCTCCTCGAAATCGAGACCACCAATCACACGACCTATTACCGCATGACCGATCAGGGAAAGCAGACGCTGGAATACTTCGGAAATGAAATCCCGCCGGAAATCCGCCGGGAGATCGCCAATTATCTGGTTCTGCACTCCTATGAGATGCGCAACGAATCATCGACTCTTGCCGATTATTTCCGCAATTCCAACCAGGACTATACCGTGAACTGTATGGTCAAGGAAGGAAAACAGACGCTCATCGAGCTGAAGTTCACGGTTCCCACCGAGGAGGCCGCGCGTACCCTGTCGGAAAACTGGAAGAAGAAGAGCCAGGAAACCTACGCGGCGATCATGAAGATTCTTATGTAGCCCCGACGTCCATCATTAGGATTCTCATGGGACACCGGCGATCATCATGGGGATTCTCATGGGAACCGGCGATCATCATCAGGATTCTCATGTGACACCGGCGATCATCATGAAGATTCTCATGTGACGCCGATATGGAGGGAAATCCGGAGTCCCCGTTTACTTCAGATTTTTCTCACGGCCGATTTTTTCAAAATACTGTCTGATCTTCTCTTCATAACCGTTTCCGGTCGGATGATAGAATACCGCATCCTTTATCTCGTCCGGCAGGTATTGCTGTTCTACATAGTGGTTCGGATAATCGTGCGCATATTTGTAACCGATGCCATGGCCGAGCTGCTCATGGCTTTTGTAGTGTGCGTCCTGCAGATGAACGGGCACCGTTGTCTGCTTCTTCCGCACCGATTCCATCGCCTCGAAAACCGCCTCTGTGCAGGCATTGCTTTTCGGCGCCCCCGCCACATAGATTGCAGCCTGGGCGAGGATGAGCTGGGATTCCGGCATCCCCACACGTTCCACCTCCTGCGCCGCAGACGCAGCCACTACCATGGCCATGGGGTCCGCATTGCCGACATCCTCCGATGCGCAGATCATGATTCTTCTCGCGATGAATTTTACATCCTCCCCCGCGTAGAGCATTTTTGCCAGATAGTAAACGGCAGCGTCCGGATCCGATCCCCTCATGCTTTTAATAAAGGCAGATATCGTGTCGTAATGCTGGTCTCCCGCCTTGTCATAGCGAACCACTCTCTTCTGAATGCACTGCGAGGCAGTCTCCAGATCGATGTGGATTTTCCCGTCCTCCGGCGACGGCTCAGTCGTCAGAATTCCCAGTTCTATCGCATTCAGCGCCTCTCTGGCGTCACCGCCCGCAATGTCCGCGAGGAACTCACAGGCGTCCGGCTCCAGAACGGCATGATAACTGCCCATTCCTTTGACCGGATCGGTCACCGCTCTGTTCAGAAGCTCGCGAATGTTCTCCGTCGACAGCGGCTTCAGCTCAAAGACCACAGACCTTGAGATCAGGGCAGAATTCACCTCAAAATAGGGATTCTCCGTCGTGGCGCCGATCAGAATAACCGTGCCGTCCTCTACATACGGAAGAAGGTAGTCCTGCTGCCCCTTGTTGAACCGGTGAATCTCATCGATGAACAGAATCGTCTTTCTGCCGTACATTCCCCGGCGATCCTGTGCCGCCCGTATCGCGTCTTCCATATCTTTCTTCCCGGACGCGGTCGCATTCAGCTGCACAAACTCCGCGCTCGTCGTATTCGCAATGACATGGGCAAGTGTTGTTTTTCCCGTTCCGGGCGGTCCGTATAAAATCAGCGAGCTCAGCTTGTCCGCCATGATGGCGCGGTAGAGAAGCTTTCCCTTCCCGATGATATGTTCCTGACCCACCACCTCGTCCAGCCGTTCCGGCCTCATCCGGGATGCCAGAGGCGCTTCCTTCTCCATGTTTTTTTCCTTCATGTAATCGAACAGATCCATTCTTATCCCTCAGCTGTTTTCACGATAAATGTACCATTGCTGCTGTATACGACCTCGCCAAGCTCTGCGATTCCCTCCGTATTCACGGTTTCGTACTTCGCGTATTCCTCGCTTCCCACGAAAATATAAGAGACTCCATACTTTTCAATCAGGCTCCGGACCTCTTCTGCGTCATCTGAGGTATAAATCGTCTTGATATCCGCGGACCTCTGATTCAGGTCCTCCGGATCGCTCCGCCACAGCCATTCATGGACATACCAGCCGAGCACGGTCGGAAGTCCGGTCATCGCCGATACCCGGCACGCGGTGCTATAGCTGTCTCCGTCCGCTTCCAGGACGACCGGCTGCCCCGGAACGTTCTCATTCAGCCACCGGATTGCTCCCGCGTCAGCCGGATAGGCGCTCTCCAGAAATGATGTGGCATCCAGACCCTGATAATTATCATAATGGAAAAGATTTCCGGTAAACTGACGCACCGATACAGGGAAGTACCCAAGCGTCAGTCCGAAAAACACAGCCGCGGCAATTCCTGCAATCCGGCGCAGCCTCTGTCTGGAAGCCAGAAAACAGATGACGGCATACGCCATCATCATCCCGTAGAGGATAAACGCCTGATAGGTCATCTTGAACATCGTATTGGACCTCGGATATCCGCTGGACTCGTAGATGTCCCTGACATACACGATTTCCGGCACGAGCACAAGACCGAAGGCACACAGTCCGAGAATCAGCGCGAAATGATCCGGCAGCGGCGTTGTTCGAAAATACCCGGTTTTTTCACCGGCGTCCTCCGCGGCCCCTTCTCTTCCGTTCCTGCCTCCACTGATCGCACCCGGCATTTTTTTCCTGTAATTCCCGACTACAGTGACAATCAGCAGAAGGAAGACCACAAAGGGGAATCCCCACAGAATCAGCAGCTGATACAGCGGCGTATGGGTCCGGCAGAACGCCACGCCGGAAACCGGCGACTGGAACTGAAGATGGAAGGGAAGCGAGGTCACCGTTGATAACACTGCCAGCACTGCGGTGTGATACACGACCGACACAGTCCTTTTCTTCCGGCTCCGGCAGCTGCTGTTCAGAGCGCGGAAGATTATGCAGAAAAAGGCAACGGTAAAATATATGACATAATCCCAGAAATTCGTCCACTGGAACATGCCGATCAGGGCTGCTGCCGATAGAAATCTCGCGTCCGGGAGATATCTTCTCTCCCGTCCAGTACAGTTCTCCCGTCCGGCCCGTCCGGTGCAGTTCTCCCGTCCGGTGCAGATCCAGGCATAGAGGAGCGCCACCACCGTCAGCACAAAAATGATGTTGCACATGTGCGCGTGAACGTCTCCGAGAACGAATGAGTAGGAGGGAAACTCGTGAATGGTCCGGTCAGCGGTATTCACCGGATTGTATCCGATGTAGCGCGTTGAGTCGGCAAACCAGTAATAATCCCTGCCATCCGGCATCGGGAGTCCGAGCAGCTTCCCGAAAATTCCGTATATCACATAGTGGCCGTTTCCGGCAAGTGAAACCGCCGCTCCGCCGATCAGACCTCCTGCCGCAGCCCACGCTCCGGCATGCGGACGATCCTCCATGCGGTCAAACACCATCTGGCGCACGATGGAGAACGGAAGCGCAAATCCGAGGGCGGCGATCATCGCGCGATAAATATTGTAGGCATAAGAAACGCCGACGCCGCACATTTTTCCCAGATAGACACCGAAATACTGCCCGCCGTAATAATAGTTGATGGCATCTGTTCCGTACCAGATGTCTTTCGCAGGCAGAGACGTGCTTCGATACATTGCGGCCATAAAGCCGTAATCCATGAATTTCTCCGTTCCGCTTGCCTGCGGCCGGAAGCCGATGAGATAAGCCCAGAACACGAAGAGTCCGAAGAACAGCACCTCCTCCGCAATGATCAGATTAATGTCCATCTTTTTCTTCACAGGCTTCAGCATGAACAGTACCCAGCACACGCCGATAAAGATCAGCGTGACAACCAGCGCCCTGCGGCCGGTAAACCGGAGAATATCCGCAAGCCCGAGAACCCAGACCGCATATCCGCCCGCCGCGAGCCCGATCACCCTGGAGAACAGCCATCCACCGTCACGAAATGCCGCGAACAGAATTCTGGTCAGCGGAAAAAATCCGGCCCCGATGATCAGAAGCAGCAGATACCACCTGAAAAACGGAAAAAAGCTGCTGCCAAGGAGCGCGCCCGCCGCCGCAAGCATAAGGAAAAAGACGGCAAGGAAGCCAATCGACGAGTTTTTCATCTTCGTAAACAATCTGTGGTCCTCCGGAAAATTTTTTTCAGAATATGATCACTCTGGAATTGTTCAAACGAGATAAAACACGCTGCGCGAGTTTTATCTCGCTATCGCGACGCTCGCCGCACACGAATACTTCGCATTCGGCTGCGGCTCACTGTTCGCGTAAAAAAACAAGAGCTGCCCGACGTGCGTCAGCACTTCGGACAGTTCTATTGTATCGCGAACGGATAGCTGTTTCAACAATGCGCGCCGCCGTCCAGAAGCTCCGGCGGGTATATTCCATCCTCCGTCATCTTCTTCAGCGCGGCGGTCACCACCGGCTTATCCTCCTTATAGGTCACACCGTACCACTTGTCCGGCGTCGTCATTACCTTCACCGCCGCCTTGTCTTCGGCAAGAAGATCCGCGACAACCGAGGGAAGGAAATACTCTCCCTTCAGCGGATTCTCCTTCAATATCCGGTCAAGGAACGCCGGGAAACGCGCGAGGAGCTCATTCATGATGCTGTAGTTGAAGCCCCACATATTCATGGAAACCACCGTGTCATCCGCAAGGGGTGTCCAGGTCTTCCCGTCATCCTCGGTGTACTCGATGCCGGTCGGATGCTTCTCGATCCGTGTGCGCTCGTGAATCCCCACGAGCTCCTCCCGGTCATTCACCTCACAGATTCCGCGGGAGACATATCCGTTTTCTGTCACGGTATTCTTCAGCTGATATCCGACCATCGCGTAGCGGTACTTCGTATCATCGCCGTTGTGCGCCAGGTAATCATACATCTTACGAAACGCGTCTCTCCCGTAATAGTCATCCGCGTTGATCACCGCGAACGGAGATCCGTGAACCGCAAAAAAGCATGACAGAACGGCGTGTCCCGTCCCCCAGGGTTTCACACGCCCCTCCGGCACCTGATAACCCGCCGGCAGATCGTTCAGTCTCTGGAAGGCATAGCTGACCTTCACCCTGCTGCTGATCCGGTCTCCGATTCTCTCCTGGAAAATTTGCTTATTTTCCTCCTTGATGACGAAAATAATTTCCCGGAAACCAGCCTGTACCGCATCATAAATTGAATAATCAATGATCAGATGTCCCCTCTCATCCATAGGGTCCATCTGCTTCAAGCCGCCGTACCGGCTGCCCATACCCGCTGCCATAATGACCAGGACCGGGTGGTTGTTATTCTCCATCTCCTCCACCTCTTTCTATCATTCTTCTATCATCTTCTGCGAAGAATCTTTTTAACTCACAACGCCTTTTTCTCATTAACTCTTTCTGCAAAATCTATCAATCAGAACTGTCAACGAGATAAAACACGCTGTGCGAGTTTTATCTCGCTATCGCGACGCTCGCCGCACACGAATACTTCGCATTCGGCTGCGGCTCACTGTTCGCGTAAATCAGAGCTGTGCAATTCACGCCATGAGAATCAGTTATCTTCCTCTGTCAGCGTATATACCGAGCGCTTTCTCGCGTCCGCATCCGCTGCCAGATACTCATCATACGTTGTCACCTTATCGATCAGCGTCCCGTCATGCCGGAATTCCATGATGCGGTTTGCCGTCGTCTGCACAAACTGATGGTCGTGACAGGTAAACAGCAGCACACCCGGGAACTTGATCAGACCGTTATTCAGCGCCTGAATCGACTCCATATCCAGATGGTTGGTCGGCTGATCCAGAACGAGCACATTCGCGCCCGAAATCATCATCTTCGACAGAAGGCATCTGACCTTCTCGCCTCCGGACAGAACCCTTACCTTCTTGACACCGTCATCTCCGGCGAAGAGCATTCTTCCGAGGAATCCGCGCACATAGGTTGCGTCCTTGATCTCCGAATACTGGGTCAGCCACTCCGCGATCGTCAGATCGGAGTCGAATTCCTCCGTATAGTCCTTCGGGAAAAATGCCTGTGACGTGGTTACGCCCCACTTATAATATCCCTCGTCCGCCTCATCTTCACCGGCAATGATCTTGAACAGCTCCGTCGCGGCCTGCTCGTTGGAGCCGACAAAAGCGACCTTATCTTCTCTTCTGAGCGTGAACGAGACATCGTCCAGTACCTTCACACCGTCGATGGTCTTGCTGATGTTGTGAACCTCCAGAACCTCATTCCCGATCTCTCGGTTCGGACGGAAATCAATATAGGGATATTTCCGGCTGGATGGCTTGATGTCGTCCAGCTGAATCTTCTCCAGCGCCTTCTTACGGGAAGTCGCCTGCTTCGATTTCGAGGCATTCGCCGCAAATCGGGAAATAAATTCCTGCAGCTCCTTGATCTTCTCTTCCTTTTTCTTGTTCGCTTCCTTCTTCTGCTGCAGCAGGAGGTTGCTGGACTCGAACCAGAAATCGTAGTTTCCGGCATAGAGCTGAATCTTGCCGTAATCGATATCCGCGATGTTTGTGCAGACCTTATTCAGGAAATACCGGTCATGAGACACAACGATGACGGTATTCTCGAAATTGATCAGGAACTCCTCCAGCCAGTCGATAGCGTCCAGATCCAGATGGTTCGTCGGCTCATCGAGAAGCAGAATATCCGGGTTCCCGAAAAGGGCGCGCGCCAGAAGCACCTTTACCTTCTGCGGGCCGTCCAGCGTTCCCATCTGCGCGTAATGGAGATCCGTCTCGATTCCGAGTCCGTTCAGCAGCTGCTCTGCGTCTGTCTCCGCGTCCCATCCGTTCATCTCGGCAAACTCCGCCTCAAGCTCACTGGCCTTGATGCCGTCTTCATCCGTGAAATCCGGCTTCGCGTATAGCGCGTCCTTCTCCTTCATGATCTCATAAAGTCTTCCGTTTCCCTGGATGACCGTATCGAGAACCGGCTGATCGTCATACTTAAAGTGATCCTGCTCCAGGAAAGAAAGCCTCTGTCCCGGCGTAATCGTGACGTCCCCGTTCGTCGGCTCCAGCTGACCGGAGAGAATCTTCAGAAATGTCGATTTTCCGGCACCGTTAGCGCCGATTACCCCATAACAGTTGCCTTCCGTAAACTTGATGTTTACGTTCTCGAAAAGAGCCTTCTTCCCCACTCTCAGTGTTACGTTGTTCGCAGCTATCATATCAAATTCCTTTCTATTGGACTGTTATACCCAGCGTCAGTCGCTACACATCATAACGTATTCCGTTCCTTTTCACAAGTCAATCCTGTCTTACGAATCGCTGGCTATCCTGTCTTACGAATCGCTGGCTATCCTGTCTTATGAATCGCTGGTCAGTGAAAAGAACCAGTCAAGCCGGTTCCGTTTCTCCGCCAGCTCATTGTACTGCAGGCACTCGTACTGCCACTCATCCATCAGATCCTTCTCACTTCCGCCGGACCAGGTATGCCAGTTTCCGTCTGCATCCTCATAGCCCATGTGATTCAGCGCCGGTATTCTGGTCATAAGATCTTTCAAATAATAATTGTAGTCTGTCATCTTCAGACCGGTCTGTCCCAGAAGCAGGGTACTAAGGTAGTTCGTGCTTGTCACCACATTCTGTTCCTCCGGGATATCATAATTCGCCCAGATCAGGAAAGGTGTCGCATAATAGTGCTCCTGCTGTTCAAGATCAAGAGAGTTATAATTCTCACCGGACACATATTCCGTAAACGAATCCGGCATGGTCGGATAATGATCACCAAACATAACAATCAGCGTAGGCTCATCATAGTCCTTGAAATAGTCGATCAGATACTCCAGTGCGTCGTCGCTCAGTTTTTCCAGTGAGAGGAACCGGCTCACGACATCATTCTCATACCCGTCAACGGTAATGGTTTCATCGACATCGTCTGTCGTATACCCGCCGTGGTTCTGCATGGTGATATCAAAAAGGAAGAACGGATTTCCCGCCTTATTTTCCTCGTTGACTACCTGGATGATCTTCTTGTAATTCGACATATCGCTGATGTGGCTGTGAACATATTCCACATCGTCCTCATCGGTAAAATCATCCTGCGTGTAAAACCGGTCAAATCCCAGGAGACGATACGCGGTCTCACGATTCCAGTTGCTTCCCTTGTACGGATGCATGGCCGCCGTTTTATATCCCTGTGCCTCCAGGGTAGAAACAATCGAGTACTGATCATGCGTGAAATAGCTCACATACGGAACCATAGCCGGAAATCTCTTCACAGAATTTCCGGTCAGGAATTCGTACTCCGTCTTTGCCGTTCCGCCACCGGTGATGCACACCAGCGTATGTCCCTTTATTGTATTCTCTTTCAATGAGTCATAAAACGGCATCACAGGCTCATTCGTCTTCAGATCTCCGATATAGCTGTAATCCGCCCAAGACTCATTCATGATCGCGATAATATTCACCGGCTTTACCGTGGAAGCATCCTCTGTCCCGGACCCGGAATCCGAACTCTTCGCGGTATCCGAGCTGTTCCCGGAAGCATCGCTTTCCCCGGCCGTTTCCTCCTCCGCGCTGTTCTTCTCCGTCTTTACAAAGTCCTCCGCGATCTTCTCTGTTCCGCTCACGGTATAGCCCTCCGGCGGACTAAGTCTCATATATTTCGCGACACAGAAAAACCCGACGGTTGTTCCATACTCGGTGTAGGTCTTGATCGGCGCGAACAGATCCGTCAGAATTCCAAGGCCTCCGTTCCAGTTCACATTTAGATAGAAAAAATACATGCCAAACATGAACACCGCGATCCCGACGCGCATAAGAATCTTCCCGATGATTCCTCTGCGGATCAGAACATAGTTCCGCATATGAAGCAGGAGTCCCAGAACACAGAAGTACATCACGAGATCAAGCACAATCCCTCTCGTCAGCGTATACGTATAGGATCCGGAAACCGTCGCCGCCGTCGAGAGCGAGAAGAAATCGATCAGCTGCAGAGGCTCTCCCCGGAACAGATAGACAAAATAAAAGGCAATGCTGATAAACGACCAGATAGACAGGATCAGCATCAGAGAGCGCTTGAGCGAATTCAGCCAGAAGAATGCGATCAGGTTCATGATCAGGATGCCCGCGATATTCAGAAGTCTGTACTTCCATTCCATCGCGACCAGCTCCGTGTTGTTGATATACTCGATGATAAAAAAGCACCAGACATCCACGGCGAGCATGATTCCAAAATGCCAGGGCCAGATCTGGAGACTTGCCTCCTTTCCTTTCTCATCCACCCTGTCCAAGGGATGCAGAACGAAGGTACAGATCAGGGCGGACGCCGCCACGGCGGCGATCAATCCCGCAAAAAGGATTTCACCGGAGCGCATCTCTATCTTTACGCTGCCGATCAGAGCACTGCGCTGCGTCATCAGAAAAATGAACACGCAAATCCAGTAAATCGCCCAGAATATTTTGTAGCCGACGGACCACTCACGGCCCCGATATCGAATCTCCATCTGAATAAATACCCGCTTTCCCGTCAAAAATATCTGTGTAATACATGCAGATACAGCTACTTCGAGACTGCGCCGCACACCCGAATATTTTACATTTTTTGGAACGGATTTGCAAACCTGCGGCGCCAGAATTCACGGAATTCACAGTTTTCTCATAAAGCCTCCGCCTCTCCCTCGTAATCCAACAAAATCAGTCATGATTTTATCACGTAAGGCTGTGGTTTGCTTGCACATTTCATTTCTCCGTGCTATCATAATTGTGTGAAACGGTGGGGCGAACTCCGCGACAGACCAACGAAGCAGGTCACCTGTCAGCGGCATGGGAACGGTGAACCAGCGATGTGACACGGGGACTTATACCGTTTGTGACGCTCCGCTTGCGGGGCATGTTGGTTCAGAAAAAGAAAGGACAGCAGCATGGAACATTTCCATATTCTCACGGATATCTATTTTGGCGAGAAATCACTCGACCGCCTGAGCCAGATCGACAGTCAGAAGGTCTTTATCGTAACCGACCCCTTCATCGTTAAGAGCGACGCGATCCGCAACATCGTAAAGCCTCTGTCGAAGGGCGGCATTGCATATGAAGTATTTACCGAGGTCGTTCCGGATCCTCCCATCTCTAAAGTCGTTGCCGGCGTCAGAGCCTACCTGGAATCCGGCTGTGATACGATCGTGGGCGTCGGCGGAGGATCAGCCATGGACCTCTCCAAGTCCATCCGCAAAATGTCGGAGAGCATGAATGGCGGAACACACATCCGCCTGATCTGTATTCCGACGACGAGCGGCACCGGAAGCGAGGTAACCTCTTTTGCCGTCATCAGCGATCCGGATCATCAGAGAAAAATTCCACTTGTCTCAGAGGATATGTCTCCGGACGAGGCGATTCTCGACGCGGTTCTGGTGCGGAGCGTGCCCGCATCCGTAACGGCGGACACCGGGATGGATGTGCTCACCCACGCGGTCGAAGCCTATGTCAGCACAAAGCACAATGACTTTTCCGGCGCGCTTGCAGAAAAAGCCGTTGAGATCGTAGGTCAGTACCTCTTCCGCTCCTATTCGGACAATAATGACACCCACGCCCGGGAGAAGATGCACACGGCCGCGACGCTGGCGGGACTTGCCTTTAACTCTGCCTCTCTCGGCCTGAACCACGGAATGGCGCATCAGCTCGGCGCGCATTTTCATATTCCGCACGGACGTGCCAATGCCATGCTGCTTCCGATCGTCACGGAATACAATGCCGGTGTATCCAACCTCACAAAGAACAGGGATCTGTCTGATGATCCCGTCGTGGAACGTTACTGCAACATCGCCACGATGCTCGGTCTTTCCAGCTTCAACCCGGTCATGACCATTCACTCTCTGTGCAATTACATGAGATACATGTCGGAGAGCATGGGAATTCCTCAGCATCTCTCCGAGATCCTGGATATTTCAAAGGAAGAATATGAGGCACATCTCGACAGTATGGCCGAGGCTGCCCTGAACGACTCCTGCACGGAAACCAATCCGAGACAGCCGCTTAAGCCTGAAGTCATTGAGCTCTACCGGAAGCTCTGGTAATCCATGAGCAACTGATTGCAAGAAACTGCCGCATAAAACAGATGCCCTCTTCCGGTGTCTGTATTATGCGGCAGTTTTTGATTTCTTTTTCCGGATCACTTTTCAATCTTATGTATGAACAGCCCGCTTCTGAGCTTCGGCTCGAACCAGGTGGATTTTGGCGGCATCAGAAGCCCCGCGTCCGCCACAGCAAATAGCTCGCTGATTGAGGTCGGATACAGGGCAAAAGCTGCCTCACAATCTTCATGACATCTTCGCTCCAGCTCTCTGAGCCCCCGGATTCCTCCGACAAAATCAATTCTCGCATCCGTTCTCGGGTCCTGTATATTCCAGATCGGTCCCAGAGCTTCCCTCTGCAGATACTCCACATCCAGACAGCCGATCGGATCTGTCTTCAGAAGATGTTTCCGTGTCTGCAGGCGGTACCATTTTCCCTCCAGGTACAAACCCATCTCACCCTTCTTGGCAGGCCGGTACGGAGATTCCGGCGCCTCTGCGATCCGGAAAACCTGATCCATCTTCTCCAGAATCTCATCCGGCTCATATCCGTTCAAATCCTTCAGCACCCGGTTATAGTCCATGATCTGAAGTTCATCATCCGGGAACAGCACGGAAAGGAAATAATTGAACTCCTCTCTTCCGGTATAACCCGGATGCTCCTTTCGTCTCTTCAGTGATACAGAAACAGCAGAAGCCGCTCTATGATGTCCGTCGGCGATATAAGTGTGATCAAGTGCTGCAAACGCTTTCGTCAGCGCCGCGATCTGATCGTCATTGTCGATTCTCCACACCCTGTGAATCACACCGTCCTCGGCGACGAAATCCAGTACCGGCGCCTTCATGCTCTCCTGCGCAATCAGCCTTTTGATCTCCGGATGGGACCGGTAGGCAAGAAAAATCGGTCCCGTCTGCGCGCTGCACGCATCGATATGATCAAAGCGGTCCTTTTCCTTGTCCTTTCTGGTGTTCTCGTGCTTTCGAATCACATTGTTCAGATAATCGTCTACCGAAGAACACGCGACCAGTCCCTTCTGACTCCTTCCGTTCATGATCAGCTCCCAGATATAGAAGCAGGGTCTGCTGTCCTCTTCAAAAATACCTTTTTCCTGCCACTCGCGAAGCATGGAAGATGCCTTCGCATAGACACAGGGCGCATAGATGTCCTGTTCCTCCGGGAACTGCGTCTCTGCGCGGTCTATCGCGAGAAAAGACAGCGGGTTCTTCTCCACAACCTCTCTTGCCTCCTCCCGGTTATATACATCATAGGGCAGAGCCGCCACAAGTGCTGCCTTCTCTTTCACCGGTGTCAATGCCCGGAACGGTCTGATTACTGCCATTCTTACTCCTCCTGTAAACAGCTCCCGCTGCAAATATTCCCATTTCCTGAATACGTTCGCTCACAAGCATATCTCTTTCCTGAATACGTTCGCTCATAAGCGCAGAAACCCCGGAAATTTCTTTCCGGGGTTTCATCCTTTTCGTGCCAGTTATCTCGTTATGACTCTTGCCTTCAGCACACCATCGGTAGCCTCAATCTTCGTCATCACCTGTTCATTTACCGGCGACTCAAGATCGATGACCGTGTAAGCGAAATCACCGCGGCTCTTGTTCGCCATGTTCGCAATATTAAATCCCTCATCCGAGAGGATTCTTGTAAATCTTCGGATCATGTCCTTCACATTTCTGTGGCAGATGCACAGACGCGCCGCATCACGCAGAATGCCATTGTTCATGTTCGGATAATTCACAGAATGGCTGATATTTCCGTTCTCAATGAAATCTCTGAGCTCCTTAACCGCCATCTCCGCGCAGTTGTCCTCAGCTTCCTCAGTGGAAGCTCCGAGATGAGGGGTAATAATGGTGTTCGGCGCATTGATGATCTTGTCATTGGCAAAATCCGTCATGTATCTTCTGACCTTGCCGCTTTTCAGGGCATCGACCATCGCATCCTCGTCCACCAGAATATCACGCGCGTAGTTCATGACTACAACACCCGGCTTCATCATCTCGATTGCCTCACGGCTGATCATGCCTCTGGTGCTGTCAGTCGCCGGTACATGAACGGTGATGAAATCGCATTCCTTGTAGATCTCATTGACATCCTGAATGTGACGTATCGTTCTGGAAAGGTTCCATGCGGCATCGACCGACAGGAAAGGATCATAGCCGTAGACATCCATCCCGAGGTGTGTCGCCGCATTCGCTACGAGCTGCCCGATCGCGCCAAGTCCGATGATTCCCAGCTTCTTCCCGCTGATCTCGGTTCCGGCGAACTGCTTTTTGGCTTTCTCCGCGTCCTTGCCGATATTTTCATCCTCGTGATTTGCTCTTACCCACTCGATGCCGCCGATAATATCACGGGATGCCAGAAGCATTGACGCAATGACCAGTTCCTTTACGGCATTCGCGTTGGCTCCGGGAGTGTTGAACACAACAATTCCCTTCTCTGCGCATTTCTCAAGCGGAATGTTGTTGACGCCGGCACCCGCGCGGGCGATTGCCAGAAGCTTGCCTCCAAACTCCATATCATGCATTTTTGCGCTTCTGACCAGAACGGCATCCGCGTCCTCGAACCGGTCTGTCTCCCTGTACTGGTCGCTGAATCGCTGAAGACCGACTTTCGAAATATTGTTCAAACAATTGTACTGGTACATTATTTCAGATTCTCCTTCTCAAACTCACCCATGAATTTCACGAGAGCCTCAACACCCGCGTATGGCATCGCATTGTAAATGGAAGCGCGCATTCCGCCGACAGTACGATGGCCCTTCAGGTTCTCCAGTCCGGCCTCCTTCGCCTCGGCGACAAATTTTGCATCCAGATCTTTATCTCCGGTTACAAACGGAACGTTCATCAGAGAACGGTCCTCTTTCCGAACTGTGCCCTTGAACAGCTTTGACTGATCGAGATAATCATAGAGGAGTTTTGCCTTCTTTTCATTGCGCTCGTTCATCGCCTCAAGTCCGCCGTTTTTCTTCAGCCACTTGAAGACCTTTCCGCAGATGTAGATGCACCAGCAGTTCGGCGTGTTGTACAGAGAATTCTTGTCCGCCTGCGTCTTATATTTCATCATCGTCGGCGTACCCGGCAGACAGCTGTCCGTGATCAGGTCATCGCGGATTACGGTAATAACCATTCCCGCAGGTCCGACATTCTTCTGAACGCCGCCGAAGAAGAGACCGTATTTCTCAACATCGATCGGGCGTGACAGGAAATTGGAGGAAACATCCGCCACAAGGAGTTTGCCCTTCGTGTTCGGAAGCTTCTTGTACTCTGTTCCGTAAATGGTATTGTTTTCGCAGATGTATACATAATCCGCGTCATCATCGATGGGAAGGTCGGAGCAGTCCGGGATATAGGTGTAATTCTGATCCTCGGAGGAAGCAACCGCATTTGCCTTGCCATAGATCTGAGCCTCCTGGTATGCCTTCTTCGCCCAGTTTCCGGTGATGATGTAGTCAGCGACACGGTTCTTCATGAGATTCATCGGAATCTGCGCAAACTGAAGACTTCCGCCGCCCTGTAAGAACAGAATCTTATAATTGTCCGGAACTCCGACAAGCTCGCGGAAATCCTGCTCGGCTTCATTGATAATATCATCGAACATTTTAGATCGGTGACTCATCTCCATGACCGACATTCCGCAGCCGCGGTAGTCCATCATCTCTTCCTGTGCTTCCTTCAGAACCTCCTCCGGAAGAACAGCCGGTCCGGCCGAAAAATTATAAACTCTGCTCATTTTGATATCCTCCTGGTAAAATTCTAGTATGCAGTCTCTCGTATGAAAGACACTTTAATATGATAAACTTCTAACAAACGCTTGTCAATCTCCGAACACGCAAAATCCGGAGATCCGGGGATAACCGGAGATAACAGAACAACCGTGTAATCCCATCCCTGCCATTTACACGTGATCAGCAGGGCAGAATTGCTAAAACTCCGATGAATATAACACGCCTCTGCCGTTTTTTCATGATCAGGCACATCTTAAACGAGATAAAACACGCTGCGCGAGTTTTATCTCGCTATCGCGACGCTCGCCGCACACGAATACTTCGCATTCGGCTGCGGCTCACTGTT
>DGTF01000065.1:0-6667 GCA_002394235.1 Eubacterium sp. UBA4343
TGCGTTTGTCATCATTGTAGGAGTCTCAAACAAAAGTGGCTCAGTTATCGCCGGAATGGTGGCTCAGTTAATAACGGAATGGTGGCTCAGTTGCACCGGACAGGGTGCTCAACGGGCTCCGGATTCTTCAATAAGAAAGCAACAAATGAAATGAACATATATCAGCAATTCAGATCTTGCAATCAATAATTAGCTAACCTTCCTAAATAAGTTTCCTACAAAAGGTGGACGAGTCGTGCGAACAGTGGACAATTCACAAGTTCCCACGAAATGTCCACTTTTTTAGAATGAAAGTGGAGACAAGAGGAAAGGAGTGGTTGGTTATGCAGAGCGTTTCTGAAGCTGATAAACAAATTACCAATGCTGCTGTTGGCCGCCGTATCCGTGAGGCTCGTCTTGATAAAGGATTAAAGCAGAAAGCTTTAGCTGAGCTCGTAAATATGGATCCGAAGTATCTCAGTCGGATCGAAAATGGACACTCTGGTATTTCAAGAGAATTGCTCTTACGGATCGGCCGCGAATTGGGAAAGGGACTTGATTACTTTTACATTGATGACCCGAAATTGGAAGCTGAATATGCTTTGGATTCCGAGATCTCGAAGAAGCTGGAGAAATGCAATAAAACCCAGAAGCTTACGATCTGTAACGTCATTGATGCAATATTGAAGTCACCGATCAAGGACTAAAAACAATGGTGCGGAGGAAAATCCTGTTACCATTTACACAGAAAAAGAACCCGAAAAATCGCAGGATTGTCAGACGCATCAGACTGATAGGCCTGCGATTGTTTTCTTTTCTTGGGAAATATCAGAGGGGGCGAATACTATGCTGAAGAATAGTTTTAATTCTTCCGCAGACCCTGACATATTCAGTGATGAACAGGTCAAGGCTGCCATCGAACTGGAACAAATGATGGTCAGGCTGGAAAAAGAATTCCGGCGGGACCTGGTCCCTAAAGATATCATTATGAAGGTGCTCCGTCTAACCTGTGAATATTACGATGGTGACTGGAGCGGTGTTCTTGATATTCAGCAGGATATCGGCGTATGGGCACCTTACTGGTGGTATAACGCCAGGACAAAAGGGATGACACCGACAAGGTTTTATGAATTTGAAAATGTTTCCGAGTATCCGACATGGGCGAATGCCCTGACGGAAGAACGGACATTGAACATTCCTCTTGTCGATACCGTTACGCCGGAAGAGTCAGAGAGCTATAAAAGGCTGAATACAAAATCTGTTATTGCCGCACCTTATTACAAAGGTGCAACTGGATTCATCGTTGTCCGCAATCCGAAGAAATTTGTCGATAACCTGGATCTTCTGAAACTCTCTGCATATATCGCTTCCTGTGAATTCCATGATTATCGTCTCATCGAAAATACCAGGCACCAGATTCTGGCTTCCGGCATCGAGAGCAATAAAGATGTCTGTATCAATCTGTTTGGCGGATTGGAGATCTTCACTGCGTATGGCGCAATCAGAAGTGATGAGATCAACAAGATGCAGATCGCTCCGATTATTGTGTATCTGTGTATTCATCGCAATCATGCACATTCTCCACGGGAGATCGCAGAAGCAATGTACCCGGATTACGATGATTATGAGTCTTTCAGCAGGCAGATCAAGCATTACATCTTCCGGTTCCGCCAGACGTATGAAGACCTGTTCGGCGGGGAGCAACTGATTGTAACCGAACCTTCAGGGTATCGGCTGAATAGTAACTTGAACATTAAAGTCGATACCGACTTCTTTGATGAAATCTATAAGCTGGCAAAGAATTCATCCAATAAAAATGACAAGATCCGACTTCTGGAAAAGGCAGTGAATCTCTATAAAAATGATGTCTATCCGCCAGCTTCTATGGAACATTGGCTGATGCCAGTGACCTTCTCCTACAGTGATCATTTCTTTCAGGCAATCGAAGAACTATTCAGACTTCTGGATGAACGTCAGGATTATACTGCCATTCATGAATATGCCGTGTCTGCCCTTAAGCATCATAGTAAGAATGGACGCCTGTATTACTGGCTGATTGTTTCCATGATCGAACGGGGAATGCTGGATTTGGCAAGAAGGGAATATTCTTCTGCACTCCAAATTCTCGAGCCTCAGTCACGTAAAAAACTCAAAAATGATCTTTCAAAAAAATATGAATTTATAAAACCGTATACCGAAAAGTAACGCAACCGAAATACAACCGGTAATGCAACTGCTTTGAAACACGACTTGTAGATGCGACCGGAATATAACCGCATATGTAACCGGCAACACCACTCCTGTGACGTAAGGCTTTACTTGCAATCGCGATTTGCAAATCTTACGAACAGGAGTGGTTTTTTATGAATTTTAATGCAATTGAGATCGGAAACCGGGTTCGGTTTTTAAGAGAACGTCGCGGTTTAACTTTGGAAAAATTGGCGGAGAAGCTGCATTGCAGTTACAGCCATATCAGTCAGGCGGAACGCGGAGCCAGAAGCTATTCGATCGATCTGCTCATTGATATGGCGGAATTTTTCGATGTCAGCCTTGATTACCTGATCCTTGGGAAAAAGGCATCCGATAGTAACACGAAGGAGGAACTTCTGCATGTGATTCAGGAACTTTTGACAATCACAAATCGGATGTAATCAATGTACCGTTTCATGGTCTATTTTCAACCTTTGTACGATCTCGAGGAGTTTTACATATGAAGATATCCTTTAATCAGAACCGGTCCCTACCGGTTCTGAACAGGGATCTTTGAAAACTGAATACCTTTCACTCGGTACATTACTTCCTGCGGGAGCCTGCAGTACGCGATGATGTCCATCGGGACGCAAGCGGATACATACTGCAGAAAAAATCAAGCATGCTGCTTGTATTGGCGATGATTGCAGGAAGGGACAATGATACTTCCGTAATTCGCGGTCCGGTCATAATGCAGGCGGGATGGTGAGACTCCAATGGAGCAGCGAAGCAGGCTGCCGCCGATGTGAAATCCCAGACTTCCGGGGTACAGGAAAAATACAGGAAGACCCATATCAGAAGAAAGCGTTGCAGATGGGCGAAAACTCATCTGCAATGTTTTATCCATAACAGAGCTTATGGGATTGGAGGAAGCATGATGAGAAAAGGCTGGATTTACCGGAGAGGCGATATCTATCTTGCCGATCTCGGTAAACCGACAGGATCACAGCAGGGAGGTGTCCGGCCCGTTGTGGTTCTGCAGAATGATGTCGGAAATTACTATTCGCCGACAATTACCATCGTGCCGCTGACCTCGAAGTTTATGAAGAAAAACAAACTGCCGACACATTATTCTCTGCGGTCGGCAAAAGGACTGCTTCGACCGTCAATGGCATTATGCGAGCAGGTTGGCACTTACGACAAGAGCTGTATCCTTCGGTACCTGGGAAAGGTAAGCCGGGGACAGATGCGTGGCATCGATGAAGCCGTGAGGAGGCAGCTTGGTTATTACTTAGATGAAAGCCGGACAAGACATTATAAGGCCCGTTAGCAGCGTGGAGAGGAGGTGACGCATTTGTGGAAGCACTGATCAAGAGAAAAGATGCCGCAAAGATTCTCGGCATCAGCGTATCAAAGCTGGATTATGAAAGGATGAGTGGAAAGATCGCATTCATTCAGTATGTCGAAAACGGATGCGTTTATTTTACGGAAAAAGCGCTGCGTGATTACACGGAACGTGCAACACGTAAGGCGGATCCGGTCAATACCAGACTGACAAATAGAAGATTTCGGAGAACAGGCCGTTCTTAGAAATCGACATCGTGGTGCTTCTGCGGTGGTTCTGATAGAACGGCTTTAAGGATCATTCTACAGGTCAGGAGGTATTTGAAAAATGACAGTAAATCGAAGACGTCTTCCGAGATATAAAACAGTAACGATTCATGGAGACACTTATTATCGGACGTATGTGGAAACGGCGGAGGGCAAAAAGGTTGCCCTGTATGGAAAAAGCCGCGAGGTTCTGTATGAGAAAGAACAGGCTGCATTGGATCACATTGATTCCATTCTGCTCGGGAAGAAATCACCAACCGTAAAAGAGTATTGTGAGAAATGGCTGATCATGCAGTCAGTGCAGGTTCGTCCGACAACGCTGATTGATTATCAGTCCAAGGTGCGCAGACATATCATCTCTCAGCTTGGAGACAAAAAGATGACGGATGTGACACTGGATGATATTCAGCTTGCCATGGTTTCTGTTTCAGATAAGTCGGCTTCGGTTTATAAATCGGTTGTTGTTCTGTGTAAGCAGATCTTCCAGTCGGCTTATCACAGCAAAATCATTGATAAGAATCCAACACTTTATCTGACGGCAAAAGGCGGAGGAGTTCCGCAGAAAGAAAGGATTCCGCTGACCGATGAACAGTGCGAAAAGCTTCTGAGTGCCGTAAAGGATCGAGAGACAACGTATACATTTGTTATGCTGGGCTTATATGCGGGTCTGCGGAGAGAAGAGATTCTGGCGCTTCAATGGGACTGTGTTTTCCTGGATGCGGATGCACCGTATTTGTCCGTGCAGCGTGCATGGCATACGGAAAATAATCATCCGGTGATCACGGATGAATTGAAGACCACTTCTTCACGCAGAAATATTCCGCTTCCGGATTGTCTGTTTGAATGTCTTTCGAAAGTGAAGGAGCATTCGACTTCGGACTTTGTGATTGCTAACGATAAAGGTGACCCGCTTACTTATGGGCAGTTTAAATTGCTTTGGAAATATATCGATACAAGAACAGCCGGTGAAAAGCATTACTTCAAGTATGAAAATGGCGTCCGGGTAAAGCATACGTTTGAGGCAAAACTGGGAGAGAAGGCTGGACATAACGGACATGTAGTTTACAGTCTGGATTTCAAGGTGACAGCACATCAGCTGCGTCATACGTATATCACGAATCTCATCCATGCAGGTGTGGATCCGAAGACAGTGCAGTATTTGGCAGGACATTCCCGCAGCAAGATAACGATGGATATCTATGCCAAGGTCAAGTATCACCAACCGGATCAGGTCATCAATCAGCTTCAGGATGCATTTGACGAGTGGGAAGACGAGGATTGATTCCTACTAATATATTAGAAAGAAGGGCGAGGGGGAAATTGATTCCTTCGCTCTTTCTTTATGCCCTGAATCGACATCCTTAAGCGATCCGGTTTGTTCTGATACAAAGAAATTGTTGGAAAAAGCCAGAGCGAAAGGAGTGTGATCAGCAATGGCAGAGAGAGTTGAGAGAAAAAGGAGTGTTCCTAATTATGGGACGCATGTAATTCATGGACATTCATACTATCGGACAAGAATAAAGGATATCAACGGAAAGGTTCGCCCACTTTATGCAAGTACGCCTGAAGAACTATATAAGAAGGAGAAAGAGCTCCGGGATGAAATCGAGGATGAATTGTTCCGAAGAGAAAATCCGACAGTCAGAGAATACAGTGAAAAATGGCTGGAAATGCAGTCGCCCAGGTTGTCTTATGCAACGATGAAAGGCTATCAGAATGCGATTAAAAATTACATAGTCACACCGCTTGGCGATATGTATATGTCAGATGTCCGGTTGGATGATCTGAGAGTTGCGATGGTGCCAATCTCACAGATGTCATCGAAGACTTATGATCATGTAAATATGCTGATCAAACAAATTTTCAAGTCAGCATTGAGAAGCGGATTCATTGACTATGATTCTTCTGAGGAGCTGCCGGCAAGAGGCGGCGTTCCGGTGAAGCCGAGACAGGCTCTGACAGATGAGCAGGTGAAGACACTACTTGCTTCAATCAAAGAAACGCCGGTCTACCTTTTTATCCTGATTGGTCTGTATGCAGGGCTTCGCCGGGAAGAGATCCTAGGGCTGCAATGGGATTGTGTATTTCTGGATGCAGAAACGCCGTATATTTCTGTGCGGCGGGCGTGGCGCTCAGTCCACAACCGTCCGGAAGTAACAGAAAAGCTGAAATCCAAAGCTGCCAGGAGAGATATCCCGATACCGAAAATATTGCAGAAAGCTCTGCAGAAGGAAAAAGAACTTGGAAAGGGTAATTATGTCATTACACCGAAGGAAGGAGATGGTCCAATATCTTATTCGCAGTACACCCGGATCTGGAATTACGTAAAAGTGAGATCGACCCTGGAAAGAAGATGTTACAAATACGTCAATGGCCAGGCAATCAGGACGACAATCCAGCATAAAAAAGGGGAGCCTGTCCGCAACAATCACAGCATTCACTGCGACATTGATTTTTACGTGTCACCGCATATGCTGAGACATACCTACATCACGAATCTCATCTATGCAGGTGTGGATCCGAAGACGGTGCAGTATCTGGCAGGGCATGATAACAGCAAAACAACGATGGATATTTATGCCAAGGTCAAGTATAATGACCCAAGAAAGCTTTCTTCCGTTGTGAAGGAAGCACTTGATAGAAAACCATCAGATAATACGGACAGCCAGAAAAAATAAAAAATTTAGGCCATTTTCCCAGTTACGTAAGTGGATAATTCCAAGCAGAAACGGCTTAAAATAAGGAAAATTGAGCATTTCCTCAATGAGTACGGTCTCAAGAAGGCTCGTCGCGCTCCGCAGTTCTCAAAGAGATAATCAAACAGACTCCCCGCGGAATCTGTTATCAAGGCTCTCTGCTGTTAAGGCGGGGAGTCTTTTTGATTACC
>DGTF01000065.1:6789-6946 GCA_002394235.1 Eubacterium sp. UBA4343
AGATGTGCCACAGGCACATCTTCTGGCCGCTCGTACAGTTCTCAAAGAGATAATCAAACAGACTCCCTGCGGAATCTGTTATCAAGGCTCTCTGCTGTCAAGGCGGGGAGCCTTTTTGATTACCGCAGCTGTGCTGCGGCCTGCTCGTCACTGCGGA
>DGTF01000065.1:7117-8793 GCA_002394235.1 Eubacterium sp. UBA4343
GGCTCTCTGCTGTCAAGGCGGGGAGCCTTTTTGATTACCGCAGCAGCGCTGCGGCCTGCTCGTCACTGCGGACTCGCTTTTTTGTTCTAACAGCTATGCGCGTTTTCATATACTTTTTGGATTTCCTCCGGCAAGTGGTCGGGAATCAGTGCCTTTAGTCTGTCCTCGCCGCCGTCCTGGATCGCCTGCTCATAATACCAGCACTTGAATTTCAGCATATCCAATACCCGGTTCATGTGCGCAATCTCTGCTTCCATGTGGGCTTTCCGCTCCTCAAACATGGCCTTGCGCTGTGGATAGGTGGACGGCCCTTCTACACACCAATCCATGAATTGCCGGATGTCTTTGATCTCCATGCCGGCCTTTTTCAGACATTCAATGACCCGGAGTGCTTCAATCTCCGTGTCACCGAATTTGCGGATGCCGGATACTCGTTCCATGTTCGGAAAAAGTCCCTGCTTGTCATAATAGCGCAGCGTGGAGATAGGCAATCCGAACATCTCTGCCACCTGTCCAATTGAATACATAAATTTTCCTCCGAAAATTTTCAAAAATTATCTTGACCTAAAGTTAGGTTTAGGCGCTACCATGAGAATACTACAGAGAATATCAAAATGCAAGGAGTGTTCTACGATGAATAAAAAGGTACTAATCATTTCCTCAAGTCCCCGTAAGGGCGGCAACTCCGAAACGCTGGCAGCAGCATTTGCCAAGGGCGCACGGGAGGCAGGTAATCAGGTAGAAACTGTATATCTGCGAGAAAAGCAGGTTGGCTTCTGCAAGGGATGCCTCGCCTGCCTGAAGTTGGGGCACTGCGTCATTCAAGACGATGCCGTGGAAATTGCTGCCAAAATGCACGATGCAAATGTGCTGGTGTTCGCAACGCCTGTCTACTATTACTGCGTCAGCGGTCAGCTCAAGACTATGCTGGACCGTGCCAACCCGCTGTTTGATACGGACTACGTCTTTACGAAAGCCTATCTGCTTGCAACGGCGGCAGAGGACGCACCGGAAACCTTTGCGGGTACAGAGAAAGCCGTGCAGGGCTGGGTGGACTGTTTCCCCCGCTGTGCGTTGGCGGGCACAGTGTTTGCGGGCGGCGTAAATAGCGCGGGAGAGATCGCAGGTCATGCCGCACTGGAGCAAGCTTATCAGATGGGCAGGGAGGTGTGAGCCATGGCAGTTAAACAAACGGCAGGCAGAGATGCTTTGGGGGAATTTGCTCCCAAATTTGCGGAATTGAATGATGATGTGCTGTTCGGGCAGGTGTGGAGCCGGGAAGACAAGCTTTCCCTGCGAGACCGCAGCATTGTAACAGTGGTGGCGCTGATGGCGCAAGGGCTGACGGATTCGTCTTTTCAGTACCATCTGACAACTGCAAAGAACAACGGCGTGACGAAAACGGAAATTGCGGAGATCCTGACCCATGCGGCATTTTATGCAGGCTGGCCCAAGGCATGGGCGGCCTTCCGTATGGCAAAGGAGGTATGGGCGGAGGACGATGCTGCCGACGCAAAAGCCAAGCATCAGAATGAAATGGTCTTTCCCATCGGCGCACCCAATGACGCCTTTGCGAAATATTTTATCGGGCAAAGCTATCTCGCACCGCTTTCTACGCAGCAGGTTGGCATTTACAATGTGACCTTTGAACCGGGCTGCCGCAACAACTGGCACAT
>DGTF01000065.1:8839-63546 GCA_002394235.1 Eubacterium sp. UBA4343
GCAACAACTGGCACATTCATCACGCCAAAGACGGCGGCGGACAGATCCTCGTTTGTGTGGCCGGTCGAGGTTACTATCAGGAATGGGGCAAACCGGCACAGGAGCTGCGCCCCGGCGATGTGGTAAACATTCCGACCGGGGTCAAGCACTGGCACGGTGCTGCGCCGGACAGCTGGTTCTCTCATCTGGCGGTAGAGGTTCCGGGGGACGAAACCTCCAATGAATGGTTGGAAGCCGTGGACAACACAGTATATTTTAAGGCAACAGGCAAGGAGGTCTGAATATGGAAAAACTGAATTTAACACAGGAATGGGATAAGGTGTTCCCGAAAAGTGACAAGGTGGATCACAAGAAAGTAACCTTTCACAACCGCTATGGTATCACACTGGCGGCGGATATGTATACGCCGAAGGGAACAGAGGGCAAGTTGCCCGCCATTGCCGTCAGCGGTCCGTTCGGTGCGGTAAAGGAGCAGTCCTCCGGTCTGTATGCGCAGAAAATGGCGGAGCTTGGCTTCTTGACGATTGCCTTCGACCCGTCCTATACCGGCGAGAGCGGCGGTACACCTCGCTATGTCGCATCGCCGGACATCAATACCGAGGATTTCTGCGCAGCGGTAGACTTCCTTTCAGTGCAGGAGAATGTTGACCCGGAGCGCATCGGTATCATCGGTATCTGCGGCTGGGGCGGCATGGCGCTCAATGCCGCAGCCATTGACACCCGCATCAAAGCTACTGCGGCTATGACCATGTACGACATGACCCGTGTAACGGCCAACGGATATTTTGATGCTGAGGATTCTGAGCAGGCACGCTTTGAGAAGAAAAAAGCCATGAATGCACAGCGCACCGAGGACTATAAAAACGGCAGCTATGCGCTGGCGGGTGGTGTGGTTGATCCGCTGCCGGAGGACGCACCGCAGTTTGTAAAGGACTATTATGCCTACTACAAAACGCCACGTGGCTATCACTCCCGCAGCCTGAACTCCAACGGCGGTTGGAATGTGACCTCCTCGCTGTCGTTCCTGAATATGCCAATCTTGCAATACAGCAACGAAATCCGCTCTGCCGTGCTGCTGGTACACGGGGAAAAGGCGCACTCCCGCTATTTCAGCGAAACAGCGTACAGCAAGCTGACCGGCGATAACAAGGAATTGCTCATTATCCCCGGTGCAAACCACACTGACCTTTACGATCAGATGGATATCATTCCGTTTGAAAAGCTCAACGCATTCTTTACGGAGTATTTGAGATGAAGCGGCATATTATGTGTTTTTGCGTAAGCATCTGGTAGAAGTTGTATATCAAGTTTCTGCTGTTCTGCATCGGATGTACTGAAACGAAATATTTAAGCCATTGAAGAATCGGAATTTGTCTACGATACGTGTAGGTTTGTCAATGATGTGTTACCCATAAGAAAAAGCATTTAGGAAGTAGTCCGGAGATTTCCGGTTAAGTGGCCATGACTTTTTGCTGTACTGAGATTCATTGACATTTGCGCACACCCATGCTATGATTTTGAGTGTTCGCTCGAAGGGTGAGCCGTTCGTGGAAACAACAGCCGGATAAGGCGCAGATTGAGATGTCTGTCCCTTGTTCGGCTTTTTTGTGTTCAGAGGCGGATTTAAATGGATTTTCTTCACGAAAATATCAAGCAAATTTATTTCGGGTATCTTGCTGCGGCCTTTGGCAGTACACGGATCTCATCTGTTTACTCGATTGTAGATATGGCGATGATGGGGCAGTATCCGGGACCGGATGGTACAGCTACTCTTACTGTGGCCGCGCTTTGGGGTAAAAAGCAGGAAGTTGTGGGGGAAAATGGTTATGTCAAAAGATGAGTATTTGATTACCGATACGCCGCTGAAAGCGCTGACGGTTTTTGTAATGCCGATGATTCTCGGCAGCTTCTTTCAGCAGGTATACAATATGGCTGATTCCATTATCGTCGGTCAGTTTGTTGGCTCCTCCGCACTGGCGGCGGTTGGTGCCTGTGCAGCCCTGACGAATGTTTTCATTTGTGTGGCACTGGGGGCGGGTGTTGGTGCAGGTGTGCTTGTGAGCCGCTATTTCGGTGCCAAAGAATATGGCAAAATGAAAACCATTGTTTCTACATCATTGATCAGCTTTTTGCTTCTGAGCATCATCCTAGGTGTCTTTGGATTTTGCTTTTCTCATGCGATGATGAGCGGATTACAGACCCCTGCCGATATTCTGAAGGAAGCGGTACTATATTTACGGGTCTATTTTGTGGGTTTCCCGTTTTTGTTCATGTACAATATTCTTTCTACCATGTTCACATCCATCGGTGAATCAAAAATTCCACTGGGGCTGCTGATCTTTTCATCGATCCTGAATATTGTGATGGATCTTTGGATGGTAGCCGGTCTGGGGCTTGGCGTGTTCGGCGCGGCACTGGCAACCCTGATTGCCCAAGGAATTTCCGCTGTGTTCTCGCTATTGATTTTCCTATATCGGATGCGGCGGTATAAGAGCGCCTTTGTCTGGTTTGACAGGTGGGAGCTGCGCTCGATGCTTCGAATTGCCGTGCCGTCAGTTCTCCAGCAGTCTACCGTGTCTATCGGTATGATGATCGTACAGGCAGTGGTCAATCCCTTCGGCACACAGGCGCTGGCAGGATATGCGGCAACGATGCGGGTGGAGAATGTCTTTTCTCTGATTTTTGTGTCCATCGGCAATGCGGTTTCTCCATATGTTTCCCAGAACCTTGGCGCAAACAAAACGCAGCGTATCAAAAAAGGCTACCACGCAGCATTGGTGCTGGATGTGTGCTTTGCAGCCATTGCCTTCCTTGTCATTGAAACGCTGCACACGCAGATTTCCTCGCTGTTCCTTGAAAAGACGGAACAGCTCTGGCTTATCAGGTGTCTGGGGATTATATGAGGTGGATCGGTTACTTCTTTATCTTTATGGGAATTAAAATGGCGACCGATGGAGTTCTTCGCGGACTTGGAATCATGCGCCCATTCCTTATTGCCAACATGGTAAACCTTGCGATCCGCCTGTCCGTGGCTTTGATCTGTGCGCCGCGTTTTGGCATTGACTTTGTTTGGCTTGCTGTGCCTGCAGGCTGGCTTGCCAACTTTTTGGTTTCCTATGCGGCACTCAGAAAATCCTGGCCAATGGATAAAGCGGCGAGCGCTCTCTAATACCCGGTGTATAATAAGATTACAAGAAAATAAAAATTTCGCGATTTCGTGGGTTTACCTATGGGCTTACTGAGAGAGAAAAGCCCGAAAAACCGCATGATAACTGGATTTTTTGGATCAAGGTCAGGTGAGTACGGTCTGCTCGTCACTGCGGACTCGCTTTTTTTGTTCGGATATGACAGCTGGAAGCTCGGGAGGTTTTGGTTGAAACAGAAATTAGATTTTGGAACAGAAAAATATATCCAAAAAAAATCCTGAAGTTCTTGTGGGGATTGCGATAATAAAATAAAATATATACATAGGGTAAACTAGCACGAAACAAATATGCAATACATGATAGTATAACTTGTTTATGACACGGCTGGCTCCGTGCCGGGCACTCCCCGAAGGGAAGGAGGAAATGCGCGGTGATAAAATCTTCTCTGAAAAAGCTTCGCGTTTTTCTGTATGTGCTTCTTTCCGTCCTGGCGGCGATGGCGCTGCGGCAGGCTGCTTACCGGACCGATGGCGTATTGTACCGGATCAGCGGCATACTTCGTCCGGGCATTTATCTGGTTTTGTTTCTCGTTTGGGGGATTTCGATCCACATACGGATCATTCAGATTCAGGTGCGCCGTTATCTCATCGTTATTTCTGCTCTCATCATATTCTGGATTGCCGTCAGAACCATCCGGTATTCGCTGGAGAAAGGTGTATGGCTGATCCGGTTCCTGTGGCACCTGTACTATGTTCCCCTGCTGATGATTCCGCTGCTGGCAGTGTTTATCGCGCTGTCGCTGGGAAAAGGAGAAAATTTCCGACTGCCGAAGTGGACAGCATTGTTTTATATACCAACGGTGCTGCTCCTGATGCTGGTTCTGACCAACGATTTGCATCAGATCGTATTCATTTTTCCTGCCGACGCTGTGGTGTGGATGGATGATTATAATTATGGCATTGGTTACTTTCTGATTGTCGTCTGGATGATGTTATGCAGTGTAACTGCTCTTGTGATCATGCTGATTAAATGCCGGATTCCGCACAGCCGCAAAGTCCTGATATTGCCCTTTCTTCCGGTCATCCTTGCAATGATCTACGGCACGCTGTGGGTTTTAGATTCGTTCGGTATTGTTCAGCTGTTATGGCTGAGGATGCTTGCCGGTGATATTACCATTGTATATTGCCTGCTGTTCTCGGCAACGCTTGAAAGCTGTATCCAATGTGGCCTGATCCAGAGCAATACCGGTTACGACGAACTGTTTCCGGTCAGCAGGCTCGGAGCGCAGATAACGGATGCTGAGAATAATGTCTGTCTTGCAAGCCTCAACGCAGTCACGCTGACGGAGGAACAGAGGAGAAAGGCAGGGGACGAGGCCATCCTGGCAGATAAGAATACGCTTGTCAGGAGTCAGCCGATCGGATTCGGTCATGTTCTCTGGCAGGAGGATGTTTCTGAACTGACCGAAGCCATCGATCAGATTGAGGATAACTGCTCGGAGCTTGCAGAACGTAACCGTATCCGACGGAAGAATCTGGAAATAAAGAAAAGGATTCTTGCCCTTCAGGAGAAAAACAGGGTAAATGATCTGCTCCAGAGCGAAACAGAGCGGCAGATGGATCTGATCGAACGGATTCTGGAAAATTACGAGACAGAAACGGATGGCAGCAGATGCGGCCGGCTTCTGGCGGGCGCGGCGGTAATCGGCGCCTATATCAAACGATATGGCAATCTGCTGCTTATCCGCGAGCGCAGTTCATCCGCGGATATCCAGGACCTGTCCAGGTGCTTTGAGGAATCCTTTATGAATCTGGAGCTTCTCGGTGTGAACTGTCTCTATACACTGCCATCGGGGGTTCCGCTTGCAACCTCGGATATGCTTCGGGTGTACCGGAGCTTCGAGACGATAACGGAGTCCTGTTTGTATGACCTCACCAATGTCTGGATTCATCTGCGGAACGATGCGGGCAGTTATCTGCTGCATATGGAATTTGTCTGCGAGACGGATCTGACGCAGTTTGCGCAGATCGCTGATTTTTTTTCGGCCGAAGACAAGGGAACGTATCGCTTTTCGTTCCGAATGCGGAAAGGAGGGGTGTGATCATGTGGATTGGAGAAGCGGCAGAACGGATCCGGCATCAATATGCACTGCGTATTGCCGTAAAAGAAGCACTCGACACACTTCCGGCAGCAGTTTGCTATTTTAACTCCTCCGGATCAGTGAAATTGTGCAACCCAGTCATGTACAGGCTGTTTCGAAAAATGGCACAGAGTGATCTTCAAAGCTACCAGGAGCTGAAAAGTGCACTGGACGAGTGCGATTCATCGACTGGTATTGTACGGGACGGAAATGTCTTTCTCTTCCCCGATGGAAGCGTATGGAAGTATTCGGAAGCTCCGGTCAAAACGAAATATGGAAAGATCTATATAGAGACGGTGTTCATCGATGTGACTGAATTGTATGAAAGGCGGCAGGAATTAAAACGTCAGTCAAAAGAGCTGAAAAAGATGTATGAGGAATTGAAAAATCTGTCGGATCATATGAAGGAAGCAGCCAGGGAACAGGAAATTTTGAACATGAAATCACGGCTGCATGACCAAATGAACCTCGGAGTCACCGCGATACGGCAGATGTTGCGCAGCGGTACTGCTTCTTCGGAAAATTCTGCAGCAGTCGTGCAGTTTCGCCGCGCCATTCAGGTGCTGCAGGAGGAAAACAGCTGCCCGCAGGACGGCCTGACGGAGTTTATCCATGATGCAGCGGTATCCGGTATTCATGTAAAAATAACAGGGCAAATGCCGAAAGAAAGGGAGACACTGGAGCTGTTTTTGAAGATTATGCGGGAAGCATGTGTCAATGCAGCTCGACATGCGGATGCCACAATACTTTTTGTGGAAGTAGAGCGCGGGCAGGGTTGGCACATGCTTCGCGTGACCAATGACGGAAGGCCGCCGGAAGAGGCGGCTGCGCCGCGGGGCGGTCTGGCGGATCTGGAGAGACTGGTTGTGAAAGAGGACGGAAGGATGGAAATCTGTTGGCATCCGTCGTTTGTTCTGATCGTGAGGCTGCCGGACTGTGATGGCGTCAGATTGTGAGATCGGGAGAGAACAGGAGGGGGCAGTATGACGAAGGTTTTGGTCATTGATGACCAGCGGATTGCCAGGGAATATATGGAGAATATCGTGAAAAATGGCGGAGACTACGAACTGGTGGGCAGTCTGTCGAAAGCGGACCTTGCAGAAACCGTCTGCCGCAGGAGCAGGGTCGATCTGGTGCTCATGGATGTCTGTACCCATAGTACGAAAGACGGTATCGACACAGCTTCCGAGCTGCGCAGACAGTTTCCGGAATTGAAAATCATTGTTGTCACCTCGATGGTTGAGGAGAGCTTTATCAAGCGTGCGCGAGAAGCAGGGGCGGATAGCTTCTGGTATAAAGACGTCAGTCCGGAGGACCTGCTGACCGTCATGGATGCGACTATGCAGGGCAGACAGATCTGGCCTGCGGAGACACCGGCGGTAAAGATCGGAATTACGACCAGCAATGATTTGACGGAGACTGAAATCAAGGTGCTGCGCCTGGTCTGTGAAGGGCTGGAGTACAGCGAAATCGCAGAACGGCTGCACTACACGAAAGACAATGTAAAGTATCATATTCGAAACATTCTGCAGAAAACAGGCTATGCAAACAAGACACAGCTCGCCATCGCCGTTACAGGAAAACAATATATTATACCGAAGCTGTTTGATTGAAAGGATGTCTGATTTATTAAGTCCCCGGTTTATTTTGATGTGTACCCGGAATTCCGGATACATATCAGAGTAAGCCGGGGATTTTTGTATGTAACTTCAGGCGGTTTCGTTTTTGCAAAAGGCACCGATTCGATAACTTTACCCTTATGGGTAGGGAAGGAAAAATTCGCTGCTCTTATAATGAGGATGTACAGAAAAAACGCATTGTCTCATGTCCGGGGTCGGATATGAATCAGAACATTTGGAGGTAAGGATATTGCGTCGGGTCGTGATTGATATGCAGAATATGCTGTTTGCGGATGCGATAGCGGAAGCATTGCGTAAATTTGATTCTGATTTTGATCCGGTCATGAGTGAAAGTCCGGACAAGACTCTGGAATTATGCAATGCCATACTGGCGAACATTCTGGTTATGGAGGTTACCGCTTATGCGCCATGGATGCTGGAGGGAAGAATGCGAATTCGTGATGCGCTGAAGAACAGCAATCCGGATTGCAAGGTGGTGCTGGTAGTTGATGAGAACACGGAGAAAAAACTGGCGGACCGGGTCAGACAGGCCAAAAAAGATGGTCTGATTGACAACTTTATCTATGGATCGGTTTCTTCCAGTTATCTGTCGGCAGTCATTGACGCACTGTGACAGAACAAAAATCGAGACGGGAGGTAATGGTATGGGACTTATCAAAGCAGGAATCGGGGCGCTTGGATCTACATTGGCAGACCAGTGGAAGGAATTTTTCTATTGTGATGCGCTCCCCAATGATGTTCTAATGAGACGCGGGCAGAAACGGATCACCGGGCGTTCTTCCAATACCAGGGGAAATGACAATGTGATCTCAAGCGGCTCCGGCATCGCCGTGGCGGATGGTCAGTGCATGATCATTGTGGATCAGGGTGAAATTGTCGAGGTCTGTGCCGAGCCGGGAGAGTTTACCTATGATACATCCTCGGAGCCCAGTATCTTCAGCGGGAGGTTCGGGGAGAGCCTGAAGGAAAGCTTCCGCACGCTTGGGAGGCGTTTTACCTACGGCGGCGACACGGGCAGGGATCAGCGTGTCTACTATTTTAATACAAAGGAGATCCTGGACAATAAGTTCGGAACGGCAAATCCGATCATTTTTGAAGTCGTGAATAAGCGGATCGGCATGAGCCGAACGGTTCAGCTGCGGTGCAACGGAGTATATACCTATGTGATCTCTGATCCGCTGGTTTTTTATAAGCGGCTCTGCGGGAATGTCGCGGACGAATATACCCGTGACCAGATTGACGCGCAGCTCAAGACGGAATTCATTGACGCGCTTCAGCCGGCCTTCGGAGCGCTCGCCGAGCAGGAGCTCAGGCCTGCACAGATTCCGGCCAAATCCGGAGAATTGAAAGCCGCGATGAACGAGGCATTGCGGCAGGAATGGATCGACAACCGCGGCATTTCCGTCGGGAAGATTGCACTGAATCCGATTACGCTGACCGAAGCCGATATGAAGAAGATCAACGAGATGGAGGATGCGGCTACGGTGGGAACCAATCCGTTTATGATGGCAGGCCGGGTGACAAATGCGACAGCGGATGCCATGGAGACTGCCGCCGGAAATTCTGCCGGGGCCATGACCGGTTTCCTTGGTATGGGAATGGCCGGCATCGGAAGTCAGGGCGGATTCGGTGCGGCGCAGAACCTGTACAGCATGGGACAGCAGATGCAGGCACAACAGGCGCAGTCTCAGCAGATGCAGTCCGGGCAATCCCGGCAGCCGCAGACCGCAGCGCCTGAACAGAACAGCTGGAAATGCAGCTGCGGAGCAGTGGTGACCGGGAAGTTCTGTCCGGAGTGCGGCGCGAAGAGACCGGAGTCGGTACCGGCAGGGGCATGGAAGTGCAAATGCGGGGCCACGGCGACCGGAAAGTTCTGCCCGGAATGCGGCTCACCGAGGCCGTCGGAGGAGGTTGGCTGGACCTGTTCCTGCGGAACGGTAAATAAAGGCAGGTTCTGCTCAAATTGTGGCGCCCCAAAACCTGCAGGCGCACCGGTGTACCGGTGTGACAAGTGCGGATGGGAGCCGGAGGATCCGGCGCACCCACCGAAGTTTTGCCCGGAATGCGGGGATCCTTTTGACGACAGCGACCGGAAGTAAATCTTGATGAGGGGAGGGAAAGCTATGAAGAATCAGGGACAGACATTTTTGAAGGTCACATCGATTTTAATGGTCATCGGTGGAATTATCGCCTTGCTCGCAGGAGTATTTGCAATTCTGGGAGTCAGCGCACTGGCGGCACTGATGGGGAGTGCGGAAGGAACCGGACTTCTCTATGCCGGCTCCGTTCTTGCAGTGGTCACCTCGGCAGTTGAGATTCTTGCAGGCGCAAAAGGCCTCAAAGCGTGCAGGCTGCCGGAAAAAGCCGGCGAGTGCGTGATCCTTGGTATTGCGATAGTGGCCCTCAGCATGATTTCTATGGTGGTCAGTGTGAAAGGCGGAGGGGAGTTTAAAATCATTAACCTTGTGGTCAATCTTCTGGTACCCGTCTTATATATCCTTGGAGCGGTAAAAACAAAACCGGCTGCAAGGGCGTGACAGGGAGCATAAAAGGACGTTTATGAACAAGAGGACTGCTGTTTCGCGGAAGCCCTCTTGCATGGGCGGCAGATATAGAAAGCATGCAGGGAGGAAGCGCATATGAGTGCTTTACAGGAATATAAATGTCCGTGCTGCGGAGGCGCAATTGTCTTTGACAGCGGGACGCAGAAAATGAAATGTCCGTTTTGCGATACGGAATTTGAAGTAGAAACCCTAGAAGCCTATGCCGGGGAACAGGCCTCCGGCCGGGAAGATGAGATGAACTGGGAAACAGCCGCAGGAGGAGCGTGGCAGGAAGGAGAAGCGGAGGGACTTCGCACTTATGTGTGCCAGTCGTGCGGCGGTGAGATCGTAGGCGATGAGAATACCGCGGCGGCATCCTGTCCGTTCTGCGGGAATCCGGTGGTTATGACGGGGCAGTTTTCCGGCGCGCTGAAGCCGGATTATATCATTCCGTTCAAGATGGACAAGAAGGCTGCGAAGGAAGCGCTTCAAAAGCATTACGGTGGAAAGCGGCTTCTTCCCAAGGTGTTCAAGGATCAGAATCACATTGATGAGATCAAGGGCATATACGTGCCGTTCTGGCTTTTTGACGCGGAGGCGGAGGCGAACATCCGATATAAGGCGACCAGCGTCCGGACCTGGAGCGACAGCAACTATCAATACAAGGAGACCAGCTACTATTTGGTCACCCGGGGCGGGGAGATTGGCTTTGAGAGGGTTCCTGTGGACGGCTCTTCCAAAATGCCGGACGATCTGATGGAGTCGATTGAGCCGTTCCTGTTTTCCGATGCGGTAGATTTCAAAACAGCTTATCTGGCGGGATATCTGGCAGATAAATATGATGTAGATGAAGAACAGAGCATAGAACGGGCCAATGCCAGGATCAAACAGAGCACGGAGAAAGCCTTTGCGGATACGGTCAGGAACTATACGAGTGTGGTTCCGGAAGCAGGCAGCGTAAAGCTTCGGGGCGGAAAGGCAGCCTATGCGCTCTATCCGGTGTGGATGCTCAACACCACCTGGAATGGAAAAAACTACACCTTCGCGATGAACGGTCAGACCGGAAAACTGGTGGGTGATCTCCCGGTAGATAAAGGCGCAGCCCGTAAATGGACATTAGGGCTGACAGCTCTGTGCAGTGCCGCGGCCTACGGGATTATCTGGCTTCTGCATCTGGCGAGAATTTTATAGGGAGGGCAGACTGATGAAAAAGCGTATTTTTTCGATTTTTCTTCTGCTCGCACTTTGTCTTGGCATGGCAGTGCCGGCTTTTGCAGCGGACAGTGGAGAAGAAACAGGCGGATTCGCAGACGCATATCACCGTCTGCAGGATCAGGCCGCTGTTATAACAGAAGAAGAGGACAGCGAGATTCAGCAGCTTCTTGATCAAGACAGCACAGAGCTGAAATTTGATCTGTGCATTGTGATTGTAGAGAGTCTGGAGGGCCGGACCGCCAGAGATTATGCGGATGACTGGTATAATTCCTGCCAGTACGGCTATGGAAGCGATAAGGATGGAGCTCTGCTTCTGATCAGCACAGAGGACAGGGACTGGGCAGTTTCCACGCACGGATATGGAATTACGGCTTTTACAGACGAGGGCATTCAATATCTCGGAGAGCAGATGAAAGGAGATCTGTCTGCCGGGAACTATACGGAAGCCTTTCGTACGTTTGCCCGTCTGGGCAGTTCGTATGTGACGCAGGCAAGAGAGGGCAATCCGTTCGATAAGTCTGATATTCCCCGGAAGCCGTTGTCTGCGGTCTGGTTTTTGGTCTCCGTGGCAATCGGCTTTGTGACAGCTCTGCTTATCGTAGGCTCCATGAAACAGCAGCTGAAGACGGTCCGTGCCCAGGCTGCAGCGGGCAGCTATGTGAGGGAAGGAAGTATGATCGTGACGGAAAGCAAAGATCTGTTCCTGTATCACAAGATTGAACGCACGGAAAAAGAAAAAAATAATGGTTCTGAAAGCAGCACACACACATCGTCTTCCGGGACAGTACACGGGGGAGGCGGTGGAAAATTCTAGGAGGAAACGAAAGGCAAGACGATCCTGTCGGCGTTTTTAGAAGAGCTTATACAGCACACCTTAAGAAATCTTAATGTTTTATAGAGGGCGTGTGAAAAAACTTTTCGTTTTTTCACACGCCCTTTTATAGTGTATGCATACAATTTTGGAAAAATTTGAGGAAACCGTGAATGCGTTTCCGGATCAGATCGCGGTAGAAGATGCCGACAGGCATTACAGCTGGAAGAAGCTGCGGGATGCGGCGCAGAGGGCCGGAACAGTTCTTTCGTCAATCGGATGCCAGCGAAAACCGGTGGTCCTGATGATGGAAAAATCCTGTGAAGCGCTTGCGCTTCTGTACGGTGTGCTGTACAGCGGCGGGTTTTATGTTTTTGTAGATACGGCGCAGCCGGATGAACGGATCCGGAGAGAAACAGGAAATGCGGCGAAGCTCTGCTTTGCCATGAAATGCAATCCGTTTCTGATGCCGCTTGCGGTATCGGAGGTCGACCGGATCGAGGTGTGCTCGTATGGGGTGTACTGCATTTGCCGAAAGGATGGTATCGATCCAGGAAAGCTTCTGATTTCCGGTGTTCTGAAGAAGCCGGCGGAACTGAAACGCATTGTGGAAGAATGTGGGAGCAAGGCAGGATATACGGTGGAGTCGATGGGGCAGTTTGCGATGTTAGACGACCTTGCCAGGAAACGCCGGGAGAAGCTCAGGGGTTATATCCGGCTTACGAGCGGCAATCAGTTCGGACTGGACAGGGAGAGCGCGAACACAGTTTTAAGCTGGCAGGAATGACTCCATATCTGGAAATTGCAGGTATCCATTATTATTCCGGCTCGCAGAAGAGAAGCCTTCCGGTGCGCTGGGCTGCCTTTTATGCCCTGATTTTTGCGGTGCTGATATTTGGCGCCTACGGATCTGGATACCGGCAGGTGGATCTGATCTATGCGGGATTCTAAGGCGGAGACAAAAAATGGACATTAAAAAATATCAATCAAGGAAAAAGCAGGGTTTGTGATCGGACTGCTTCTGCTCCTGGCTCTTGGATCGTTTCTGCTGAATTCGTATGCCATGAACGTGCTGGGAATGAGCTCGCTAAAGCGGCATGCGGCAGTTGTCAAACTTCAGGAAGAGAAGGCTGACACAATCGATGTTCTGGTCATCGGAGACAGTGAGAGCTATACTTCAATTTCACCCCTTCAGATCTGGAGGAATACCGGCTGCACGGTCTTCGTGGGTGGTCAGTCCGGTCAGACAATGAATGAGACGCTTACCATGCTGGAGACCGGATTGCATAACCAGAAGCCCAAGGTGGTGCTGATGGAGACGAATGTGCTTTTCCGGTCGGGCAAGGATCTGGATCAGCTTCAGGATTTGGTAGCGGCCAGGACCGCTTCTGTTCTTCCGATTTTTCAATATCACAATCTGTGGAAAAATGTTATCATAAAGCCGAGGATAGAGCCTGTTCACATGAACAACAAGGGGTTTGAAATCAGAACCGCGATCCGACCGTATCAGGGGACCGCCGACTACATGCAGGGGGATGCGAAAGAAACGTCCATCTTCTGGCTGAATGGGAGAGTATTTGACAGAATCGCGGAGCTGTGCAGGGAAAATGGAATCCGTCTGGTGCTGTACAGCGCAGATTGTGGAGCTTCACGGAGGTAGCATTTCTCTGACAGACCGGCCGGAATGCGTATATGAAATTTTACTTCCGGTGAATGAGAATGGGCGGACATGATATCAGCAATGGCAAAAGCTGGATTGAGCGTCTAAATGCCAATAGCATCAGCTTCTGCTGTTCTTTGCGCAACAAGGAGGAGGAAGCCCCTTCTTCGGAGGGAACGTACAAGATGTCTGCATCGGGCTTAGAGAAAACCATGGCTTGAGAGAAATGAGTAAAAAGGGAGAAAAACGGGTGGAAAATAAGGAAAACCATCATAGAATGAGAGATTCCGCAGATTCTGCGAACGGGAAGAAGCAGGTCAGACGGCTCACCGCCTCTGAACAGGTGGATCTTGAGGAAGAGATCCGTGAAATAGAGCAGGATGAGCAGGAAGGACTGGAGGAGCTGCAGAGGAGACGAAAACAGAGAGAGCGGCGCCGCCGCGAGGAGGAAGAGAGGCGCATCAGGTTCCGGAAAAAAACCGTCCGGATTGTTGCCGGTGTAGCTGTGGCTGTCGCTATGATCGGAATCGTGAGCGGAGTCCGAATATCTGCAAGGAGGTCCTCGTCGAATTACGGAAAAGATTCGTCGGCTGGTGTTACAGATACTTCAAGCACCGGACAGGAAAAAGTGACTGCAGGGTCCGAGTCAGTGAACTCAGGATCCGGAGGGAGAGCATATGACAGAAAAGACAGCATGGAGGTCCGTTTTTCTGCTGTGGGTGATAACCTGATATCGGAGCGGATGCTCACACAGGCTGAGGAACGAGGCAGCGGAGGCTCGTATGATTTCAGCTATTTGTATGACGGCGTTTCCTCTTTTATTCAGGAGCACGAGGTAAACTGGATCGATGTGGAAACAGATATCAACAATGAAATCACGCCGTCGGGTTATCCGGAATTTTCAACACCGGGCCAGGACGGGATTGATTTGTACAAAGCCGGTTTCAATATCTTCAGTCTCGCGAACAACCATATTTATGATCTTGGAACGGAAGGAATCAATGCGGCCGTGAAGTTCTGGCAGAACGACATGCCTTCGGGCGCGAAGTTCCTGACAACCGGTCTCTGGGAAAAAGACACGGACGGCAGCACGAGTTATACTGCGGGCTACAGCGATGCGGGGCTCAGCCCTCAGTTTGAAGTGAAGTACGATGATATTCCGATATACACCTGTTCAAATGGTAAGACCATAGCGTTTCTGACGTATACACAGATGACGAATGAGCTGGATGGAAGAGGAATATATGATGCGCCGTCAGATACGGACCAGAGGGTGATCTATCTGTATGAGACCTCGCTTATTGAAGCACAGATTGAGAAGGCGGATGAAAAAGCGGACGCTGTGGTTGTTGCGTGTCACTGGGGCGATGAGGACAGTCATGAGGTGACGGATTTTCAAAAGGAAATGGCTCAGAACCTTGCAGACTGGGGCGCCGACCTGATTATCGGTGATCATGCGCATGTCGTGCAGCCGGCCGTAATGCTGACAGCTTCCGACGGGCGTAAGGTTTTCTGCGCATACTGTCTGGGAAATTTTGTATCAACGCAGGAACAGCCTGACGAGCTGATCGGGACGGCGCTTGACTGTACGTTTCGTTTTCGCAAAGATGGCGCAAATGCATCAGAACCGGAGGTTACCGTCATTGATCCGGGTCTGGTGCCGATTATTACGGACTACGGGGAGAACGGAGCGGACGCGCATGTGGTTCTCCTGAAGGATTACACCGACGAACAGGCGAAAGCAAGCGGGATAAATGGTTACATCACGGATGGAACAGTATTTGATCTGGCTTACATAAAGCGTGTTCTGACAGACTCCATTGACAGCCGTTATCTTGATTTTTCAGACTGATGGGAATGATTGGAGAAGACAGGTTGCGGTATGGTCTGGCGAATGCGTCCTTGTCAGATTGCGTGTAGGAGTCTGGAGGCGATAAGGCGGCTGCAGGGTGGACAGAGTGCTGCAGCTGCCTTCTGAAACATAGGGAAAGCTCCTGGAGGAGGGGGATACATCTGAGCCTGCGTGTAAATATTACACGCAAATATTGACCAGTTCTGACAACGTGACTCGTCTTAAAAGACAAGCCTGTTAATGAATCTGTACAACAAATGGCGCCGGTACGGCTGAAAATGACCATTTGACGTTTTCGGCTAGTTGTCCACTAATTGGACAGGTGTCTCATTTTGTCCCACCGATTTGAGGGAATTGTTCTCGACATTTTTTTAGCGAAATTTTATAATTGTTGCAGTGTCAGATAAATGTTTCATCAGGAGGTTAATGAAGATGCCAAACGCAATCGTGCATGCTGCCGAGAGGAAAGCATTCGAGCTTGTATTAAATCAGGTAATCAAAACAGCAAATAAGGAAGATGGCTATATCAAGGTTATTGATACGGCGCAGAAATTCCTTGGAGATACATGGAAACCGGAAGCTTTTGACAATTTAAGAAAGACATTTACCAAGGGCGAAAAGTACGCAAACTTTTTTGATCGTATTCTTCGCGACGTTGACCCGGAGGTTGTAAAGGGTCTGTTCATGGCATTTGGATTCGAGGCCGGCTATGTTGGATACCATGAGACCAGAAAGAATGCGGAGAAATACAATATCAATGTGCCGTGGGTCATCCTTTTTGATCCGACTTCGGCATGCAACCTGCATTGTGTAGGATGCTGGGCATCTGAGTACAGCCGTGCGCTGAACCTCTCCTATGAGGACATGGACCGTATTGTCACCGAGGGAAAGGCACTGGGAACCCGCGGTTATGTTCTGACCGGCGGAGAGCCGATGGTCCGCAAGAAAGATATTGTGAAGCTCGCAAAGGCTCATAAGGACTGCGGATTTATGATCTTCACGAATGGAACTCTGGTAGATCAGCAGTTCTGTGATGACATGAAGGAATGCAAGAACATCGTGCTTTCCATGTCGATCGAGGGCCTTGAGGATGCAACAGATAACCGTCGTGGTGCAGGCGTATTTGACAAGGTTATGAAGACGATGGATCTTCTTCGCGAGAACAGACTTCCGTATGGTACTTCCATCTGCTATACCAGCGCAAATTATAAGGCGGTTACGAGCGATGAGTTCCTTGATTTCCTGATCGACAAGGGCGTTCTGTTCAGCTGGTACTTCCATTTCATGCCGACTGGAAATGATACAACGATGGAGCTTGTTCCGACACCGGAGCAGCGCGAGTATATGTATCACAGAATCCGTGAGGTCCGCGGATACCACGGCGGCAAGGAAATCTTCCTTATGGATTTCCAGAATGACGGTGAGTGGGTATCCGGATGTATCGCCGGAGGTAAGGCTTACTTCCACATCAATCCGAACGGTGACGCCGAGCCTTGTGTATTCATTCATTATTCCGGGGCGAATATTCACGAGAACAGTATTCTTGAGTGCCTGCAGCAGCCGCTGTTCAAGGCATATCATGACGGACAGCCATTCAGTGACAACCTGCTTCGTCCGTGTCCGATGCTTGAGAATCCGGCAAAGCTTCGCGCGATGGTTCATGCGACCGGAGCGAAGTCAACCGATATGTCAGATCCGGAGAATGTAGACCATCTGACACATAAGGTTGAGGAATATGCGAAGAACTGGGCACCGGTTGCCGAGAAACTGTGGGCATCCGATCATCCAGATTATGTTCCGAAGACAGAGGATCAGATTCAGGGTATCAGCGACGAGGGCTGACGGAATCTGTCTGCGGCAGATGAGAGATATTGAAAAGGAGTGTGTCAAGATTGACACACTCCTTTTTTGTGTGTAAGGTATGTGAGAGAAGATTTAAGGAAGGAACGGGCGGCATCGCGCCTGCCTGATCGCATATGGCATCAAACAGAAAGAAGAAGGGAAGAAACGGAACCCGTCACCGGGTGACGAGGGCGGAGAGGAGGAGAATTCTCCGAAACCGCATACTCGCAGGTATTGTGGTTGCCTTTACGGCTGTGTTTGTGGCGATTGCAGCATTCGGCAGCCACGCCGCAGAGGATAATCGGGTGTCAGAGCGTATTTTTTCTACCTCATACTCGATGAGCGATCTGTATAATGATTACAATTCAGCGGATTTTGTACTGGATGGGCAGAAGATGACCTATACGGACAGTGATCATTATTCCAGCCGTCTCGGAATCGATGTCTCCGAGCATAACGGGAGTGTTGACTGGGAAGCTGTCCGAAATGCCGGCTATGAATTCGCGTATCTCAGAATCGGCTATCGCGGATATGGCAGTGACGGTTCCCTTGTGGAAGACGCCATGTTTGAGACAAATTATGAGGAGGCCAGAAAGGCAGGACTGGATGTCGGAGTCTATTTTTACTCTCAGGCGATTAATGAAGCAGAGGCGGAAGAAGAGGCAAAATTTGTGACGGATACGCTGAACGGACGCCATCTGGATCTTCCGGCTGCGATTGACATGGAGACGGTGGAAGAGGGCGCCGCGCGAACCGACGGTGTCAGTGGCGATCAGTTCACACAGAATATCAAGGCCTTCAGCCTTGCAATTGTGGACGCCGGCTATGAACCGATGCTCTATACGAATCTGCACTGGGAGTCGTTTACTCTGGATATGACAAAGCTCTATGATCTCCCGGTCTGGTTTTCCAATTACAGTGCGACGCCGGGTACCCCGTATAAATTCAGGGTATGGCAGTACTCGAATACGGGGACGGTTGATGGAGTCAGCGGAAGCGTGGATCTCGACATCGAAATGACACCGGCGGATGACTCGGAGGCATCTGCAGGTGAAGCCTCGGGTCCTTCGGGTTCGGCGGCTCTTTTTCGGGCCGAATGAGGGAAAGATAAGAAATGAATCAGGAACTTCTGGACCGGCTCGGCAGAGTGACAGAGGAGGAGCAGCGCATTCTGGACGGTACAGCCGGAATTGAAAAAAAGTTATATGCCTCCGGGGAGGAATTCACCATTGATTATGCGAAGCTGCTGGAGACCGGTCAGTTGATTACCGTGCGGACACATACAAGGTTTGCGCATTTCCCCATGCACAGGCATAATTATGTGGAAGTGATGTACATCTGCCAGGGCTCTGTGACGCATATCATCAATCGCAAAAAGATCCGGGTAAGCAGGGGTGAGCTTCTCTTCCTGAATCAGTATACAAGGCATGAGATTCTTCCGGCAGGCAGGAATGATATCGCGATCAACTTCGTGATTCTTCCTGAATTTTTCGATGTTGCCTCTGAGATGATCGGAACAAACAATGTGCTGGCTGATTTCATCGTCAATACGCTGAGACAGGATGAGAGGCGTGGGGAGTACCTTTATTTTAAGGTCGCAGATGTGCTGCAGATACAGAATCTGATCGAAAACATGATCTATTCGCTGATTTCGCAAAAGGAGAATGGCGGAGAGCCCTTCATGCTTCAGAGGATGAATCGAATCAATCAGACCACAATGGGGTTGATTTTCATGTATCTGCTGGAGGCGGTTCCGAAGGCGGGGACGATGGAACCGGATTCGTATGAGAATATGATACTCATGACATCCCTCCAATATATTGAGCAGAACTATCGTACCGCGACGCTGACTGAGCTGTGCGCAGGACTCTGCCTGCCTTCGCATACGTTGAGCCGTATGATCAAGAAGGCATCCGGAGTGAATTTCAAGGAACTTCTTCAGCGGAAACGCCTGAACAAGGCAGTTGGTCTGCTCTGCGACACGGACCTTCCGGTAAATGATATCATTGATGCGGTTGGGTATGAGAATCACAGCTATTTTCACAGGATTTTTCGCGAGAGATATCAGATGACGCCGAAGGAATTCCGAAACCGGCACAGGAAAGACTCACGGATACGGCTTTAATACGATACTTATAAAAATAAAAGGCGATACTAATAAAAATGCGATACTTTAAAAGACAAGAACCATCCGTGACCGGAATGCCGGTTCGGATGGCTCTGCCTTTATTTACGCGAACAGTGAGCCGCAGCCGAATGCGAAGTATTCGTGTGCGGCGAGCGTCGCGATAGCGAGATAAAACTCGCGCAGCGTGTTTTATCTCGTTCTATGATTTTGTGAGAAAATGAGGAAGGAGCAAAATAACCTTATCTTTCGGGTAGTGAGAGTGAGATAGGAACAGGATTTTTTTATCCCTCAATGGCGATGGTCTTTTTGCTTTCTTCCTTTTTCGGCGCTTCTTTTGGAATACTGAGAGTCAGAATTCCATTTTCAAATTTTGCGTGAATGTCTTCGGGCTCAATATTTTCACCCACATAGAATGATCTGGTCACGGTGCCTGTGTAGCGTTCACGGCGTACATATCTGCCGTTTTCATCCTTCTTGTCATTATTCTCGTTTCTGGCTGCGGTGACTGTCAGATAACCGTCTTTAAGCTCGGCGTGTACCTCATCTTTTCCGTATCCCGGAAGCTCCATCTCCAGCTGATAGCTGTCCTTTGTTTCCTTAATATCAGTATTCATGCGGTGAGCGGGAGCAGAAGGTGCGTTGAACCAACGTCCATCCCATGCCTGATCCATAAAGTCATCAAAAGTATCTCCAAAAAGTTCCGGCAGTAACATAAGTCATTCCTCCTTTATGTTTTTGATTTTCTGTAATACGAGGCGGCTATTCAGAAAGCCTGTTCCATAGAAGCGGTTTTCTGTGCTGCTTCTGTTTTGTGCCGCTTTATTGCTGCTGTTTTTTGTTGTTTTATGCTATTGTTTTATTGTTTCTTTATTGTTGTTTTATTGTTCCTTCTTTTTGGAACAATTTTGTTATAACACTTGTTACTAGCACTGTCAAGTGGTGAGTGCTAATTTTTTAAAAAATAAAACATAATTGCGTGAAAAAACGCGCCGGCTGCAGGAACCGGCGCGAAACAGACTGCTTTTCGGTTATTTCGAGGCGTTTTCAACAGCCTCGAGGAGAGCCCTGGAAAGCTGATCCGGACAGGAGGTGTTTTTAAATCCACAGGTTGTACCCTTTAAGATGTCTGCGACCTCAGTTGCCTTGCGGCCCTCGACCAGACGGCTGATGCCGGAGAGATTTCCGTTGCAGCCTCCGGTAAAGCTTACGTTTGTGAGAATGCCGTCATTGATGTCGAAATCAATGAGCTGGGAACAGGTTCCTTTTGTTTTGTACTGGTAATGCATAAAAATCCTTCTTTCTGTGCTTATGTGTAATGTTTATGTTATCTCTTTCGCGTGCTTCACACGCGCTCTTATGTGGGATGCTCATTCCTGCCAATTAGCCTAGCTGCTGTGGATCGCCTTACACGCAATCTTAAGTGTGAAGCATCAATCCTGACGGACGCATTTCATTTACAATTTATATGTGACCTGCCTTCGTTTTTGAGGAGATGATCAGATCAGGTAGGTCGCAGATTCGCCGGATGATTCCATCCGGATCTGTTACACTTCCGAATCCGTAGGATGCCCAGAGGAAGCGGATAGAGGGATCGGATGCCGTGCAGTCATTGTGTGATGAGTCACAGCATCCGTTTCCCTTTTTCTGCCGGTCCTCTTCCTTCAGGAGACGGTCAGCCTCCTTTGTCGCATCAAAATCCGCCTGAATATCACCGATGTAGAGAGCATTCTGAAGGTGGTATTGAGAAGCGATACGGTAGATATTATATGCCTTCAGTCTGTCTGTATCTCCGGGGCAGAGATGAGCTGTGATATAGCAGCCAAGACCGGTCAGCCGGAGAAACTGTTCAATATAACCGCTCTGGCAATTGCTGACGATGAAGCAGGGAATACCTGGCGGCAGCTGGTGCGAGGCTTTTGTGCGGGGCAGACCGGCTTTTGATTCTCCGGATTTGCGTGGGTCTATTCCTGTGAGAGTCTGAAGAGTTTGTTCCAGTCCTTCATAGGGCTCGGGAGGGTTGCGGTCGATTGCAATTTCTTCGGCCTCATACCATTGCCGAAGAAGATCAGTCTTTTCCGCATCGGGGAGATCCGGAAGAAGATCGTCGGCGATAGTCTCAAGTGGCTTTCCGAATTCACGGCGCAGATCCTCGCTGTTAATCCGCGCGCCTGAACCGCCGCCCTCCGGATGAATCAGATGGAGGGGAGGAAGATGACGGGAGCGGTAGTCCCGGTTCATAGAATCCAGTACGGTATTCCATGCCTCGGCAACAACCGGTGTGGTATCCCAAAGCGTGCCGTCAACATCGAAGATGATTCCGTCTGTCTGCAGTTTGTTCATATAACCTCTTTTCTGTTTGACTCTTGTCTTCTGCTGCAGCTTCCGGATATCATTGCCACCAGTATTCGGGCAGAATCGGATGGCCGCGCCTGCCGGGAAGTGAAGCTGCTTTTCCTATTGTATATAGGTTAGGCGACAGGTGTCAATCTTTATTGCTGCCTAGACTGGTGTATGGCCCTGAGTGGTCCGGAGTATCTGTTCGATTTACATTGAGTCTGTTATAATGACTTGAAGATGCCTCGGAGAATATCGTGTATAACTGCCAGGTAAAACAATGTGGATAATCAGAGGGTAGAAAATCAGAGGCTAGAAAATCAGAAGACAGCAGAATCGGAGGAATTTTCAGTGGACAGGAACTCAGAGAATGTGATTCCGGAGGAACTGAGTTTGAAGAAAAAAGTCTCGGAGGACAGGTTCGGGGAGATGCGGCGGATCATACTTCCTCTGGGCAGATGGTATCAGGAGAACAGGAGAGATCTTCCCTGGAGAAGAGAGAAAAATCCGTATCACACGTGGATATCGGAGATTATGCTTCAGCAGACCCGGGTGGAGGCAGTGAAGGAGTATTACACTAAATTTCTGCTTGCGCTTCCCACGGTCAGAGACCTTGCGTGCTGCCCGGAGGACCGCCTCATGAAGCTGTGGGAGGGCCTCGGGTATTACAGCAGAGTTCGTAATATGCAGAAAGCCGCAATCCAGATCATGAATGATTTCGGAGGAAAGATTCCGGATGACGTGAAAACACTGAAAACCCTTAAAGGGATCGGAGACTACACAGCCGGAGCAATCGCTTCGATTGCATTCGGAAAGCCGCAGGCGGCAGTGGATGGAAATGTACTGCGGGTAATAACCCGGGTACTGGCAGATTCCTCTGATATCACAAGGCAGAAATACCGCAAAGAGATTGAAGACAGTCTGACAGGGGCGATGAAGCTGGAGTTATCCGGAAGTACAGCAGAGAATCCGATTACACCCGGGGATTTCAACCAGGGCATGATGGACCTGGGAGCGACAATCTGTCTGCCAGTGGGGGTGCCGAAATGCGCGGAGTGTCCGCTTGTAAAGTGGTGTAAAGCGCATGAACAGGGACGGGAGATGGATTTTCCCGTAAAGTCTGAAAAAAAGCCTCGCCGGATGGAGAACCGGACGATCCTTGTGGTGCGGGACGGAGACAGGGTACTTCTGAACCGAAGGCCGGAGAAGGGGCTGCTGGCAGGATTGTATGAGTTTCCGAACCTTGAGGGGAGTCTTAGTGAAGAAGAGGCGCTGAACAAGGTGAAGGAGCTGGGACTGCCGGCTCTTTATATTAGGAGACTGGCAGACAGCAGACATATTTTTTCGCATATTGAGTGGCAGATGAGGGGATATGAGATCCGGGTCGGCTCTTTTCCGGATCGCCTGTCCATGGGGGCAGACGAGACTTCTGACAATAAAGCGGGAGCCGGTTTGTTTTTTGCGGAGATTGATGAAATAAGAAGAAAGTATGCTGTTCCTTCCGCCTACAAGGCCTATGCGGACGCACTGAATCTGAACAGAGCAGAGAATGCCGGGAGCGCCGGATTGCAAAAGAGATAAATCCATGGGAATCAGCCCGTCAGGTCTTCTGTCAGGAAAAAGTTTGTATCTGCATATTCGTATTTATATATTATCTGTATCTGCTGACGAAACCGTGCCGGAAACAGACGGGAAGGTGGCGTGAGCGGATGTTTGCGTAGAATGGAATGGCCGGAGACGCGTGCCGGAAACAGACGGGAAGGCGGCGTAAGCGGATGCTTACGTAAAATGAAATGGCCGGAGGGGCAGGCGAAAACAGCAGTCGGCGTGAAGGATGATGTGCGGAGAACAGCCTGCGTGATCGGGCAAGGATATGCGAGATTGCAATTTGACAGGTCTTGTGGCATTATAGAAACGGTATATTCTGCCGAATTGAAAGAAAGGTTTAACGGGGAAGATGAAGTTACTCAGCGTTACTGTACCATGTTACAATTCCGAAAGCTACATGAGAAAGTGCATTGAATCTCTCCTTACCGGAGGTGAGGATGTTGAGATTCTGATCGTTGATGACGGATCGACGAAGGATAGGACAGCCGAGATCGCGGATGAATATCAGGAAAAATATCCGACGATTGTCCGGGCTATTCATCAGGAGAATAAAGGCCACGGCGGGGCTGTCAATACCGGAATCGATCATGCGACCGGACTCTATTTCAAGGTTGTGGACAGCGATGACTGGTTGGACAGAAGTGCTTTTGAAAAGGTGCTCGACGCGTTGCGGGGACTTGCAAAGTCCGGCAATATTGTCGATGCTTTTTTTGCAAACTATGTGTATGAGAAGCAGAACCGGAAATACAGAAAATATGTGATGCGATACAGGATGTATTTTCCGGAAGGCAGAATCTTCGGATGGGATCAGGTAAAGCGGATGAACGTATTCCACTATGTACTGATGCATTCGCTGATTTACCGGACAGAGCTGCTCAGGGAGGTGAAACTGAGACTTCCGGAGCATACATTCTATGTTGATAATATCTATGCGTTTGTGCCTTTTTCCAAAGTGAAGACGATGTATTATCTGAATGTCAACCTGTACCGCTATTTCATCGGCCGTTCAGATCAGAGCGTGAATGAGAAGGTCATGATGACGAGATTTCCGCAGCAGCTGCGGGTTGCCTATCTGATGCTGGATTACTTTGAACAGTTCCATAAACTTCGCCTTCATCCGAAGCAGAGAGAATTTCTGATCCATGATATATTGATCATCATGATGATAACGACTTCAATGATGATGCGTTCCGAGGATCCGGAGATGCTGAAGGAAAAGGCTCCGCTGTGGAATCGTCTGAAGAAGGTTGATTATATGGCGTTTCTGAAAATCCGTGCCAGTGCGTCCGGTGTGGCGCTGAATCTTCCAGGGGAGGGCGGACGAAAAGTAGTAAAGAAAGGGTATCATGTTCTGGAGAAGGTCTTCGGCTTTGACTGATCCGGGAATGATGCGACAGGTGCTTATCACAGAATGAGAATAGGAACAGGCTATGATGTACACAAGCTGCAAGAGGGACGGAAGCTGATCCTCTGCGGCGTTGAGATACCATATGAGAAAGGACTTCTGGGGCATTCTGACGCCGACGTCGCTCTGCATGCCATTATGGATGCACTTCTCGGTGCTGCTGCGATGAAGGATATCGGCTATCATTTCCCGGACACAGATCCCGCATATGAGGGAGCATCCAGTATGGATTTGCTCCGGAAAGTCGGCGGTATGCTCGAGGACGGTATGTACATCATTTCGAATATTGACTGCACGATCATCTGCCAGAGACCGAAGCTGAGGCCATATCTGGATCAGATGGTCGTAAACGTCGCTGAGGCGCTTGGTCTGCTTGAGGAGCAGGTGAATATCAAGGCAACAACGGAGGAAGGTCTCGGATTCACGGGGAGCGGCGAAGGAATTTCCGCGCAGGCAGTGTGCCTGATTGAACGAGCGCTGGAGCGGATGCCGGACGACCGTGTGGACAGCTCCGGACATGGATGTGCTTCCTGTCCGATGCGCACGCTTGCCAAGACCGAAGCGGATGTCCGGTAATTGTCAGGCAGTTCCCGGACGTGGATCTGGATACAGGTCCGCATGATCGGTTGCAGATAAAATCGGATACAGATTAAACCGGATGCAGATAGAATCGGATGTAGATTAAATCGGATACAGATTAAAAATCGTATACAGATTAAACCGTATGCAGATTTAAACCGGATGCAGATTAAAAGAGAAGAATCCGGCCACAGCGTGGCCGTTATGATATATGACAGGAGGCAGATCAGATGTCAATCAGATTTTATAATACACTGACAAAGACAAAACAGGAGTTTAAACCGATCACACCGGGAAAGGTTACGATGTATGTATGCGGACCGACGGTTTACAACCTGATTCACATCGGCAACGCAAGACCCATGATCGTGTTTGATACGCTTCGGCGCTACCTGACTTACAAGGGTTATGATGTGAATTATGTGTCGAACTTTACCGATGTCGATGACAAGATCATTCAGAGAGCGAATGAGGAGGGAGTAACGGCAGCGGAGCTTTCGCAGAAGTATATCCAGGAGACAAAGAAAGATATGGCAGACATGAATGTTCTTCCGGCCACGACACATCCTCTCGCGACGCAGGAGATCGACGGCATGATCCGTCTGATCCGGGATCTGGAGGAGAAGGGATTCGCCTACAATGTAAACGGAACCGTTTATTTCCGCACCAGAAAGGATCCGGGATATGGCAAGCTCTCCCACAAGAATCTTGATGATCTGCGTTCGGGATTCCGGGATCTGAAGGTAACGGGCGAGGCTGAGAAGGAAGACCCGCTCGATTTTGTACTGTGGAAACCCAAAAAGGAGGGGGAACCCTTCTGGAAAAGCCCCTGGGGAGATGGAAGGCCGGGCTGGCACACCGAGTGCTGCGTGATGTCCCGAAAGTATCTGCACGCGACCACCATCGACATTCATGCAGGCGGAGAGGATCTGATTTTCCCGCATCATGAGAACGAGATCGCTCAGGTGGAGTGCGCGACCGGTCAGGAGTTTGCCCACTACTGGCTCCACAATGCGTTCCTGAATATTGACAACGTGAAGATGTCGAAATCACTTGGAAACTTCAAGACAGTGCGTGAGGTCGGTGAGCATTATGACCTCCAGGTTCTCCGTTTCTTCATGCTCTCGGCGCATTATCGGAGGGTTCTGAACTTCAGTGCCGATATCATGGAGGCCGCAAAGGCTTCCCTCGGCAGGATCCGAACCGCGGTGAGCACTCTGAATGACCACATTTCCGGGGCGAAGAGCGTGCCTCTGACGGAGGATGAGAAGAGAAAGCTCGGCATTGATGAAGAGGGAAAGAAGATCCCGTTTGAATTCAAAAAGGACCCGACCACCGGAGCGGAGATCTGGCCGGAGGATATGCGGCGTTTCCGCCTTGAATTTGAGAGGGCAATGGACGATGACCTGAATACGGCGGATGCCGAGACAGCTATTTTTAATCTCGTAAAATTCGCGAATGTAGAAGTGACCGCAGACAGTTCCCGGGAGTTCGCTGAGGCGGTGAAGAAAGAAATTGTCGAACTGTCCGATATTCTCGGACTGATCGTCGATGTCAGAGAGGAAGCTCTGGACGAAGAGATCGAACAGAAGATTGCTGAACGGAACGCGGCCCGCAAGGCGAAGGATTTTGCAAAGGCAGATGCCATCCGTGATGAGCTTCTCGCAAAAGGCATCATATTGAAGGACACCCGGGATGGCGTGAAGTGGGAGAGAAAGTGATCTTTCCGGAAGATTGATGTGAGCGGGAAGAATCGGAAGAAACAGCAGAGGTGAAACAGGAGAGGACGCGATTTTTCCGGAAGGGTTACCTGTGACGGAAGAAAAGCAGAAGAAAAGCAGAAGAAAAGCAGAGGAAAAGCAGATTGGATGAGAGAGAAAATCTAGCGGCGGAGCTCGTCCGCAATCTGGAGGAAAAATATGCGCTTCCGGATTTTGATGCGAAACAGTATTCACCGCTGACGCTTGCGTATATCGGAGACTGCATCTATGAGCTGATCATACGGACGCTGCTTGTGCGGGAATCAAATGCTCCTGTGAATAAGCTTCATCGAACGGCCAGCAGCCTTGTCAAGGCGGAGACACAGTCGGAGATGATCGGTGTGTTCGAGGAGAGAGATCTCCTGACAGAGGATGAGAAGCGTGTATTTCATCGGGGCAGGAATGCCAAGGCATATACGCACGCTAAGAACGCGAGTATTCAGGAATACCGGAGAGCAACAGGATTTGAGGCTGTCTGCGGATATCTGTATCTGAAGGGAGATGTCGGAAGACTGGTGGAGCTCGTCAGTACAGGGATTTCAGAACATTACCGGAATCTCGGAGAATCTCCTTTCCGTATTGCGGAAAAGGAAACAGATCCGGACAACCACACCGGAAAGACGGCGAAGTCATAACCGGACCTGCACGCGCTTTGCGGCAGGTGGCCTGTCTGCGCTTTCGGAGATTTCGGAGAGGTAGAACAGTAAACTCCTAAGCCCCGCAGGCGGGGTACCACATACTGTATAGGCTGCGGCTTGCTCCGTGCTGCGTACTTTCGCAATTCCAGACGGACAGACACACAGGAGGAGGATGTGATGAGAAATTCGTATAATAACAGTGGATCTTCGAGAGAACAGAGGCCGGGTGCCGGAAGGCATGGCGGCGGTTTTGACAGATATCGAGAGGAAGGATCTGGGAGAAGCGGAGCTTATAAGAGCAATTTGAGGGATGAACCCGGAAGAAGTGGCGGTTACAGAAGGGCATCGCGGAAGAATGACGGTTACAGAGGAATGTACGGGAAAAACGGAAGCAGGGAAGCATCCGGAAAAGACGGCAGTTATAAGGATTTGAGAAGAAAGGAAAGAACGGAGAGAACAGTGGCGCTGCGTCAGACGGAGGCGGACCGGGAGTTCGAGGAGAATCCGAACCGTCTGGAGGGCAAAAATGCGGTACTTGAGGCCTTCCGTTCCGGCCGGAGCGTAGACAAGGTCTATCTGCAGGAAAACCTTCATGATGGGATGATCATGACAATTGCGAGAGAGGCCAGAAAAGCCGGGACAATCATCAGCTACGTTCCGAAGGAAAGGCTGAACATGATGTCTGAGACCGGAAGCCACCAGGGGGTGATTGCGATTGTCGCCTCTTATCCTTATGCTGAGGTTTCCGACATGCTGAAGGCGGCAAAGGAAAAGGGAGAGAAACCTTTCCTCTTTCTTCTGGATGGTATTGAGGATCCGCACAATCTCGGAGCCATCATCCGTACCGCGAATCTTGCGGGGGCGCATGGCGTAATTATCACGAAACACCGCGCGGTAGGGCTGACTGCGACCGTCGCAAAAGCCTCTGCCGGCGCGATTAACTACACGCCGGTCGCGAAGGTCACGAATCTTGCGGCTGTCATCGACGAACTGAAGAAAGAAGGCATCTGGTTTGTCTGCGCGGATATGGGCGGAACCCCGATGTATGACCTGGATCTCACCGGCCCCATTGGACTTGTCATCGGAAATGAGGGAGAGGGTGTGAGCCGGCTGGTCAGGGAAAAGTGCGATTTTGTCGCTTCGGTTCCAATGAAGGGAGATATCGATTCCCTTAATGCATCCGTGGCGGCTGGTGTGCTGGCCTATGAAATTGTTCGTCAGAGACGCTGAAGTATCCGGCAATCGCAGAATTATCCGTTAGATACGCAGAGGCTCGCGGCAACCACAGAATGGCCTGGCAGAAACCGTGAGGCTTCAGACAGCAAATTGTTCTTTAATATTAAGGATTATGAAAAACAGTGAGTACGAGGGAGTTCCGGACGAGGAACTGATTCGCCGGCTTCGCGCCGGCGAGACCGGGATTGAGGATTTTCTGCTTGAAAAGTACAAGAAAACGGTCCGTTCTCTGGCAAGGGAGCTTTATCTTGCCGGCGGTGACAGGGAGGACCTGCTGCAGGAGGGAATGCTCGGTCTGTTCAAGGCAATCCGTGACTATAACCCGGACGAAAACGCATCGTTCCGGACCTATGCCGGACTTCTGATTTCCAGGCAGATGTATACGGCTGTGCTATCCGCAAGCCGGCAAAAGCACAGGCCGCTAAACAGCTCGATTTCCATCAGCGAGCTCCAAGATAACCGGAAAGACGCGGAACTTGGCGCTGCGGACAGCCCGGAGAGTATTTTAATTGATTTTGAAAACGCCAGAAATCTCAGAGAGAAGATCAATCAGGCACTAAGCCGGATGGAGAGAGAGGTTCTTGACTGTTATCTGGACGGGTTGGATTATCATGAGATCGCTGGGAGAATGAACCGGACCCCGAAATCCATAGACAATGCCCTTCAGAGAATCCGCGGGAAGGTGCAGCAGATTGTCGTTCGAAAGGGTCTGTGAGCAGGCAGAAGGAATTCAGCCCTGACGTCAGAATCCTGCTTTCGGATCCGGTCAGGTCATCAGATTCCGGATTCTTTACAAGGAACTTCGCGTATGCTAAAATTGATCTAACTATGTCATCATCCTTTCCTGACGAAAGGTAACGAGGATAAATATGGAGAACAAAAAGGTTACCCACTCCGCCAGGCTGGTACTCCGTCTATGGAATGTCGGCCTGTTTGCACTTGTATGGGCATTCTTTTATAACGACTACGCGTTTGATACCTACAAGATACCCGGCATGATCGCCAGTATCCTGATCTTTTATATCATTTACAATCTCCTGTGCAGTGTCTACAAGGCATTCCGTATCGCGTCCACAAATATGGGAGAGATTGTCTTTTCACAGTTTATTTCCTTTGCCATCACGGATTTTATCCTGTATGTAGAGTGCTGTCTGATCTACAACCAGGTGGTCAATATTCTGCCGGGAGCCTTCATTGTCTTGATCCAGCTGATTGGAACGATAAATATTGTCGTTTTTACGAAGCGGTACTTCATGAAGCATGTCGCACCGCAGAAGACGCTGGTGCTTTACGGGAGAAAGATCAGCCCGGAGGAGGTGCTTGCCTTTGAACAGAGACTCCTGAAGAAATACAAGCATCTGTTTTCCGTTATCTATACCGAGAGAGAGGAGATCGGGGAAGAAATATTGCTGCAGCACATGCAGGGCTGCTGCACCGTCATCATGTATGGAGTTACCTTTGAGACAAGGGCGGCTGTAAGCGAAATGTGCATTGAGCACAAGAAGAATTTCTACTACACCCCTGAGCTTCTGGATATCTTTGGCCTCGGCTGTGAGCCGAAGCATCTTCTGGATACTCCTCTGATGAAATATGAGTATAACTATAATAACAAGAAATATCAGGGGATAAAGCGTGCGCTGGATATTATTTTTTCTCTGTTTCTTATCATCGTCACTTCTCCGGTTATGCTGTTTGTCGCCATCTGCATCAAGGCAGAGGATCACGGGCCGGTATTCTTCCGCCAGAAACGGTATACGAAGGATGCGAAGGTCTTCGAGATTCTAAAGTTCCGGAGCATGGTTGTCGATGCGGATAAGTATGGAGTCCTTCCAACAACGAATGAAGATCCGAGAATTACAAAGACCGGACGGGTGATCCGGAAGTTCCGGCTGGACGAGTTTCCCCAGTTTTTCAACATTCTGAAGGGGGATATGAGTTTCGTTGGCCCCAGACCGGAGCGGGTGGAACACGTGGACGAATACGTCAAAGAAATACCGGAATTCCGTTACCGGCTTTCGGTCAAGGGAGGACTTACCGGCTACGCCCAGGTATTCGGGAAGTACAACACTTCCGCTCATGATAAGCTTCTCCTTGATCTTATGTATATCGAGAATCAGTCTATTCTGATGGATATCAAGCTGGTGCTTCTGACAGCAAGAACCGTATTTCAGCCGGAAAGCACGGAGGGCTTTGACCAGGAAGCCCAGCAGAATATGAACGAAAAAACCAGGCAGAATGAGGGAGAGCATGGCAGCCCAGGAAAATGATCCGTGTATGACACAGAGAACTTTGAGCGCGTGAAGAACAGGACAGCTGCTGTGGGGAAGCAGCGGCTTTTGCCGTCGGATTTTTGCCAGGTATTATCCTGATATTTTTGGAAAGGGATCTTTATGAAGGTTGCGATCGTAACGCATTCCTCAACATTTGAAGACAGAGCAGAAGCGGTAGCCCAGTTTTTCGAGGAAAAAGGGCATACCGCTGTTCGCGTTTTTTCAGATTTCGATCATCATGGCAAACGAACGGTTCAAAGAGAAGCGGAAAATCATGTCTACATCCACCTCAGACCATATACCAGGAATCTTTCGCTTACGCGTCTCATGGCAATCCGCCGATTTGCGCTCGACGCAGGGGCATATCTGGAATCTGGGGGCTTCGATCTGATTTATTTTATGATCCCTGCCAATTCCTTTGCTGCGGAAGCAGAACGGATTCGCAGGAAAACAGGCGTTCGTGTGATTTTTGACCTGATTGATCTCTGGCCGGAATCACTCCCGCTGAGGGCGGCAGCTCACCTAACGCCGATCCGGAGATGGAGAAATCTTCGGGATCATCATCTGGGATGTGCTGACGTGATCTTCACGGAATGTGGTTTTTATCGGGAACAGCTTGATTTACCAGAGAACAGAACATATACTCTTTACTGGTGCAAACTTTCGAGTGATTCTAAATATAGAACGACAGACGAAAGAATCCGGACAGATTCCGGAGGAGAGCCGAATCCTGAGAAGACAGGAGTCCATGATGTCGCAGCCGAAGATTTCGTGGCCGAAGATGTCACAGCCGAAGATTTCGTGGCTGAAGATGTCGCAGCTGATGATATCGTAGCCCACGATGCTGCGGTCCATGATGCCGTGATTTATGAGGCCATGGACAGGAAATCGTCATGTCCGGAACAAAGTCTTCGCATTGCATACATCGGCGCAATCAACAACATCATAGATATTCCGAGGATTGCGTATCTTCTGGGAGCCTTGAACCGTCGTAGGAAGGTCATTGCGGATATTATCGGAGAGGGAGAGCACAGAGACGATTTTATCCGGGAGCTCCGGAACAGCGGTGTCGAGACTGTCTGCCGCGGAGCGGTCTATGAGGAAGACCGGAAGGCAGAGATTCTTTCCCACTGCTGTCTTGGCATCAATGTGATGCGGACCGATGTACATGTCGGATTGTCGATGAAATCCATTGACTATCTGTCATATGGGGTTCCGCTGATCAACAGCATCAAGGGAGATTTATGGGAATTTGCGTCGACATGCGGTATTGGTGTAAATATTCCCGACAACCTGATGACGATGACGGAGGAAGATCTGAATCTGCTCCTGGACAGACTGATTGCAGTTGCGGAAGATCCGCAGGCGCGCAGGAAATGCGTGGATTTGTACCGCAGGAATTTTACACAGGAGGCGTTTGACCGGACACTCGAACGAGCGCTGGAGGAGCAGAAGATCCTGTCGCAGTCCTCAACTCAATAATTGTGGAACAGAGCAAATGGCTAATCAGTGAACAGATCAGACAGATTACAGAAGCAGGCAACAAAAGATAATAAGTGATAAAACAGAGTACAGAAAGGCATTGATATGAAAGGAATCATTCTGGCAGGCGGATCCGGAACCAGGTTATATCCGCTGACTAAGGTGACATCGAAGCAGCTTCTCCCGATTTATGACAAACCCATGATCTACTATCCGCTTTCCGTTCTGATGAATGCGGGGATCCGGGACATCCTGATTATTTCAACGCCGGCGGACACGCCACGCTTTGAGGAGCTTCTCGGTGACGGACATCAGTTCGGTATCTCGCTGCAGTATAAAGTGCAGCCGTCTCCGGATGGCCTGGCTCAGGCTTTTATCATCGGAGCAGACTTTATCGGGGATGAGCCGGTCGCCATGATCCTCGGAGATAATATTTTCGCCGGCCATGGGCTGAAGAAACGCCTGAGGGCTGCCGTGGAAAATGCGGAAACCGGAAAGGGAGCCACGGTATTCGGTTATTATGTCGATGATCCGGAGAGATTTGGCATCGTGGAGTTTGACAGGGATGGAAGAGCGGTTTCCATCGAAGAAAAGCCGGCGAAGCCCAAGAGCAATTACTGTGTGACCGGACTGTATTTCTACGACAACCGCGTGGTGGAGTATGCTCAGAAGTTAAAACCGTCGGCAAGAGGAGAGCTGGAGATCACGGACCTGAACAAGATCTATCTGCAGAAGGGAGAACTGAATGTCGAGCTTCTGGGGCAGGGCTTTACCTGGCTGGACACCGGTACACATGAGAGTCTTGTGGATGCCACAAACTTTGTAAAGATCACAGAGCAGCATCAGCACCGCAAGATCGCCTGCCTCGAGGAAATTGCCTATCTGAACGGCTGGATCACAAGAGAACAGGTACTCCGGGAGTATGAGGAGCTGAAGAAGAATCAGTACGGCCAGTATCTTATGGATGTTCTGAACAACAAATACGTCGATATCCTTCACAATGACTGAAGCGTGACGGAAGCAAAGGAGAAAATCATGAATATTATTGTAACCGGCGGTGCCGGATTTATCGGAAGTAATTTTATTTTCTATGAGATGGAGCAGCATCCGGAGGACAGGATCATCTGCCTGGATAAACTGACCTATGCAGGCAACCTGTCTACGCTGGCGCCGGTTCTGGAAAAGCCGAATTTCCGCTTTGTCAAACTTGATATCTGTGACAGAGAGGGAGTTTACAGACTGTTTGAGGAGGAAAAACCGGACATCGTCGTGAATTTCGCCGCGGAGTCTCATGTGGACCGTTCGATCGAGAATCCGACGATTTTCCTCGAGACGAATATCATCGGAACCTCTGTGCTGATGGACGCCTGCCGCAAGTATGGCATTCACAGGTATCATCAGGTTTCTACGGATGAGGTTTACGGAGATCTTCCGCTGGACCGCCCGGATCTGTTTTTCCATGAGGATACACCGATTCATACCTCCAGTCCTTACAGCACATCCAAGGCATCCGCGGATCTTCTGGTTAACGCCTACCACAGAACCTATGGGCTTCCGGTTACGATCAGCCGCTGTTCAAACAACTACGGCCCCTATCAGTTTCCGGAAAAGCTGATTCCTCTGATGATCGCGAATGCACTGGCGGACAAAAAACTCCCGGTTTATGGAGAGGGCCTGAATGTACGTGACTGGCTTTATGTGGAGGATCACTGCAAGGCCATCGACCTCATCATGCGGAAGGGAACAGTTGGAGAGGTCTACAACATCGGCGGTCACAATGAGATGCACAACATCGACATCGTAAAGCTGATCCTGGATTATCTGGGTAAGCCATATTCTCTGATCGAGCATGTCACCGACCGAAAAGGACACGACCAGAGATACGCCATTGACCCGACAAAGATCCACAATGAGCTCGGCTGGCTGCCGGAGACGATGTTCAAGGATGGAATCAAGAAGACCATTCAGTGGTATCTGGATCACAAGGAATGGTGGGAGAACATCATCCGTGGTGATTATCAGAACTATTATAATGAGATGTACGGGAAGAAAGAGGTTATCGGCTGATGAAGGTATTTGTGACAGGCGTGGCCGGGCAGCTCGGACACGATGTAATGAATGAGCTGGCGGCAAGAGGCCTGGAAGGGGTAGGAACGGATCTTGCTCCTTCCTACAGCGGTATCAATGACGGATCAGCGGTAACCAGGATGCCGTATGTATCCCTCAATATAACGGACGAGGATGCGGTGGATCGCGTCATTTCCGAGGTGAAGCCGGATGTCATTGTGCACTGTGCGGCATGGACTGCAGTTGATGCTGCGGAGGACGAGGAAAACAGGACGAAGGTCATGGCGATCAACGTGGACGGAACGAGGAATATCGCCCGCGCAGCGCGAAAAGCGGATGCAAAGATGGTCTACATCAGCACGGATTACGTGTTTGACGGACAGGGAACAGAGCCATGGAAGCCGGACTGCAGGGACTACGCTCCGCTCAATGTGTATGGAAAGTCAAAGCTGGGAGGGGAGCTCGCCGTCTCTGAGATCCTTGAGAAGTACTTCATCGTGCGGATTGCCTGGGTATTCGGACTGAACGGAAAGAATTTCATCCGGACGATGCTGAATGTAGGCAGGACGCATTCGGAAGTACGCGTAGTCAATGATCAGATCGGAACGCCGACCTATACGCTGGATCTGGCGCGGCTTCTGGTGGATATGATCAAAACCGATAAGTACGGATATTATCATGCCACGAATGAGGGCGGATATATTTCGTGGTATGACTTTACAAAAGAGATATACAGACAGGCCGGCATGCAGACCAGAGTCACCCCGGTTACTACCGCGGAATACGGACTGTCGAAGGCGGCGCGGCCCTTTAACAGCCGCCTGGATAAATCGAAGCTTGTTGAGAATGGCTTTCAGCCGCTTCCGGACTGGAAGGATGCTTTGCATCGTTTTCTTGTTGAGATCGGTGAGATCCGCTGATATCGGCGAATGAGGCGGACAGATATAAACACCATTGAATCCGCTGTGACAGAAAAGCCGGCGAATGTGAGCGGGCATTGAAAGCCGGATCAAAGAAAAAAGGAACAGTCGCATAAAACCTGGGATTCCGAGAGGAAAGAAACCGTTTTACTGCGGTCGTTCCTTTTTGCGTTCGCGCGTGCATTCGATCACAGATCAGTGCTGACGCAATGTATACAGGCAGTGATCCGCAACAGACATTTTATCAGGATAAATATATGGTAGAAATTTTGCTTGCAACCTATAATGGAGAGAGATATCTGGCCGAGCAGCTGGAGTCTCTTCTCTCGCAATCGGAGAAGAATATCCGGATTCTGATCCGTGACGATGGTTCCACTGATGGCACACAGGGGATTCTGGAGGATTATGCGCAGAAATATCCGGAGAAGATTCGCGTGATCTGTGATCAGATCCGCTGCGGAGGGCCGACGCCAAATTTCATGGAGCTCGTGAAGCATGCGGTCGGGGAATACATTATGTTCTGCGATCAGGACGATGTCTGGAAAAAGGAGAAGGTCAGGAGGACGCTGCAGGTCATGGCAGAAAAGGAGAAGGCAAGAGGCGCGGATTGCCCGCTTCTGGTTTTTTCTGACTATATTGTGGCAGACGCGGCGCTGAATCCCGTCCCGGTCCGCGAGAAGCAGCTGCAGGTCTACGGACACCGCACAGATTTCCGACATCTTCTGGTGCAGAATTATGTGACGGGATGCACGGTCATGATGAACCGGGCAGCTTACCGGCTTATGGGAGATTATGATCCGAGGATCCGTATGCATGACTGGTGGGCCGCGCAGTATGTCAGCGCCCTCGGCGAGGTCGTTCATCTTCCGGAAAAGCTGATGTACTACCGGCAGCACGGCGATAATGTGGTGAGTGCGGTGAATGTCAGAAGCTTTTCCTATCGTATCGGTAAGCTGATGGACAGGAATACCAGATATAATCTGAAGCTGAATTTTGCGGAGGCAAGGTTGCTGTATGAGAGATTCGGCAGTATAATGCCTGAAGACTCGAAGAACGCACTCGAGGAGTTTCTGCGTATTCCGGACTTTTCAAAGCCGAGAAGGATGGCTGCCCTGCTTAAGGGACGTTTTCTGAAAGGCGATCTGGTCAGGATCCTGGGACAGCTGTTCTATATCTGACGATTTTACAATCCGGAAGCAACATGGTAAAATAACAGACTGCAATATCTGAAAACAAGACAGAGAAAGTGTTTTATATGCTGATTAAAAGTATTCCGGGACTGCTGCTTGTATTTCTGGTGATTCCCGGCATCTGCGGATATATCCTTACGGATCTTCTGCACCTATATGAGAATAATATTGTCAGACGGTCCGTCCTGAATCTTGTCGCCGGAAATCTGCTGATGTGGGCGGTCTTTGAGGCGGTGGCAGTTCCCATGATTTTCCTTCGACAGGACTTTCGGCATGTGATCCTGCTGTGGCTTCTGATTCTGGCGGCGCTTGTGATTATCTTCGTCTCTATTCGCAGAAAGGTTCCGTTTATCCGGTTCGATGCAAGGCACCGGAAGCAGCCGGGGCTTTTCCGTGACAGGACTGCTCTGGTTCTGCTGCTGCTTCTGCTTGTGATCGTAGGTTTCCAATGTGCGGTATATCTGTTTGGAATGCATCTGGATGAGGATGATTCCCGGTTTATCGCTCATGCGGTATACACATGGAAGACCAACCGGATGCTCACGGAGAATGCCGCGACGGGTGAACTGAATCTCCAGAACTGGGGCGGAGACTATCTGAAGGATGCCGTCTCTCCGTGGATGATCTACATCGCAATGCTGGCGAGACTCACTGCAATGCATCCGGCGGTGCTTGCGCACACGGTACTTCCGGTGATTCTTCTGCTCCTCGGCTATGGGATCTACTGCCTGGCGGGTATGGAACTGTTCGAGGATGACAGACGGAAGGCAATTTTATTCTGTCTGATTGTCGCTTTTCTCCAGCTCTTTTTTGCGGGATCTACTCGCACACAGTCGGAGTTTGCGCTTCTGCGGATCTGGCAGGGGAAGGCCGTGGTCGCGGGAGTGGGAATACCGATGATCCTGTACTGCTTTATCTATCTGTACAGACACGCCGCGGAAGAGAGGGCCATCTGGATGCTTCTGATTACAGACCTGGCATGCTGTCTCCTATCCGGGATGGGCATTATCATTGCGGCGTCCATGATCGGGATCTGCTCGATCTGGTACATTCTTGGATGCCGCAGGTGGAGGGCGATCTGGAAGGTTCCTGTGGTACTTCTGCCTTCTGTCGTGTTCGGCGGGCTCTACTATATGTGTAAAATCGGGAGGATCGTTCTATGACAGATGCATGGAGGCAGGTTCTGGACAAGGTGCGGGAATCCTTTGCGGGCAACTGGTTTCTGCTTTTATGGATCGTTGCTTTGATCTATCTGTTTTTCGCGGAGAAGGAAAAACGAAAGCTTCTCGTTTATCCATCCATTCTGCTCGGCGTTCTGATATTCAATCCGCTTCTTTACCGGTATTGCTGGAGAAAGCTGTTTGACTACGCGTACTGGAGGGCGTTCTGGATGGTGCCGGTTCTGCCTGTGATCGCGGCAGCAATGGTGAGCCTTGCATGCAGGATGCGGAAAAACTTCATGAAGGCTGCTGTGATCGTTCTTGCTTTGGCAGTTTCAGCCGCGACCGGAACGTTCATATACAAGGATCGTTTCGTAAGAGCACAGAACCGTTACAAGCTGCCGCAGGCATCGGTGGATGTGGCTGATGCGCTTCTCGCCCTTGACAGCGAGCCGCGCGCGGCAGTGGATTCCTCGCTGTTCTGTTACATCCGTCAGTATTCACCGGACGTACATCTGATGTATGGGCGGAATGCGTGGGGCTATATCGATTATATCGGGGGTGATCAGTACTCTGTTTATCAGCAGATGACGCAGCCGCAGCCGGACCTGAACCTTGTCCGCGGCAGCATGCTGAACATGGATTATGATTACCTGGTGATGCTCCCCTCCCAGGCACCGGGCTACCGGCAGGAGGATGCGGAGAGCTATGACGGCACCTTCTATTCAGACGCCATGAGCAGCGTAGGATTTGAATATATGGATACGGTGGACGGCTATCTGATTTGCAGGGTACTGCCGGGCTGAGAAGAAAGCTGTTTAGACAGATTTCGGCAGAATACTCAGAAAGTGACGTTTTTCGTTCTTAGGAGAACGTCGAAGCATAGAAGGCGGCCGCCAAAAGGCAGGCCTTGGGCTTCGTGACAGGCGGAGCAGACGTGACGACAGGAGAAGTATGAGTAATCGTAAGAGAGTATCGCTTTATATTATGAATATGGTGGATATCGTTTCTCTGCTGATCGCATTCGTGATATCCTATGAAATTCGTAAGATCCTTCCGATGTGGAGAGTGTTCACGAGGGAGAGCATAATTGCCGGATACCGGTTTCAGCAGTTCCCTTATATGCCTCTGCTTTTTGCCACGATCATCTCCTATATTCTGGTAAATTTTCTGTTTCTGTATTCGGAGGAGTATCTCTCGAGAAATGTTTCATCGGAGCTCCTTGCTACGCTGAGAATGATCGTCATGGTAATCGTCGTAGATGTGGTGATTCTGTTCATCACAAAGACGAGTGAGCGATACTCCAGAATTTTCATGGTGATTTTCTTCATCATTGCATACTTTACCTGCTTTATTCTGAGGGAAGCGGTCAAAAAAATCTATATTCCCCGCTATAAAAATGGAAAGGCTTCGGAAAAAATGGTGCTGGTCTGCCGTGAGCGGGATACGGACCGGGTTCTCGAACAATTGAATGCGATTATCGACTGGAGATTTCATATATCAGGTCTTGTGATCATCGATGCGGATCTGGCGGGTGAATATATAAGCGGCATCCGGGTTATCAGCAATTATTCCGACGCAATGGAAAATATTCAGAAGGAGGAGGTGGATTCCATCCTTCTTGTATCGGGGGATCCGGAAGAGGAGAGAGCGTGGGTGCGTCATTTCCAGCCGCTGGGGAAGACGGTTCATGTCAGTCTTCCGGAATTTGAACTCAGTGATACAAAGCGCATGCAGGATATGCTCGGACAGTGCGCGGTAGTCAGCTATCTCCCTGAGATTCCGATCCGGGGGCGCAATGTCGTCATAAAGAGAAGCCTTGATATCATTGTTTCTATTCTTCTGCTTCCTTTTGTTCTTGCAGTGATGCTGATCGTCACATTGCTGACGAAGATTTTCCTGAAGGGGCCTGTTTTTGTTACCAGAGTAAGAGTGGGCATGAATGGACGCCGTTTTAACCAGTATCATTTCCGGGTATACCGGATGGATTCAGATCAGAGGAAGACGGAGGGCAGGAGCTGCTTCACCTGGCTTGGCCGTTTTCTGGATCTGACGCATCTGGACGGGCTTCCTCAGGTTCTGAATGTTCTTGTAGGAGATATGAGCTTCGTCGGACCGAGAGCCCCGTCTCTTCCCTATTTTATTGAAAATCCGGGAGAACTCCGATATCTGTGCGCAAAGCCGGGACTGGTGGGCACATGGTGCACTGACCGTCGCAGCGGACGCGCGGAAAAGGACCGATATCTGAATAACTGGAGCCTTGGACTGGATGCCGAAATTATTTTCATCATGATCATTCGTTATCTGACGTTCCGCTCCGCAAGGAGCCGACAGACCATGTGGGAGCCGGAGGAGTGCGCTTTCATCCGGGAGTATATGGACTTCCGCAAGCCGCTGGAATACGACCGCTCCGCTTACACCTGCCAGATGACGGCGGGAAAACGCGTCTATTATTTCATCAAGAGGCTGTTTGACATTGTGGGATCGCTTCTGGGAATCATTCTGCTCTCACCGCTGCTTCTGATCCTGATGTTCGCGGTAATGGCAGATGACGGCGGAAACCCGTTCTATGGGCACAGTCGGATCGGAAAGAACGGAAAGAAAATCACAGTTTATAAATTCCGGAGCATGCGCCGGGACGCCGGTGATCTGGAGAAGATTCTGACGCCGGAGCAGCTTGAGCAGTATCGCACCGAGTTCAAGATCGACAACGATCCGCGTATCACAAAGGTAGGAAACTTCATTCGGCGCACGAGCCTGGACGAGCTGCCGCAGCTGTTCAATATTCTTTCCGGTGATCTGTCAATTGTCGGTCCGAGGCCGATCGTGGAGAAGGAAACCACAATTTATGGCAGAGATGTCGCAAAGCTTCTGAGCGTGAAGCCCGGTCTTACGGGATACTGGCAGGCCTATGCGAGGAACAATGCTACCTATGAGAGCGGCGAAAGACAGAAGATGGAGATGTATTACGTGGATCATCAGAGTCTCGGCCTTGATGTGAAGATTCTGTTCCGGACCGTGAAATCGGTCACAAAGGAGGAAGGCGCCCAGTAGACCGCCATGCGATGCATCATTCCGCATATAGTATGAGTCTTTGCGTCAATTTGCAGCTTTCGTGCTGCTGGCGGGACACCGGCCTGGCCTGCCCGCAGCGGCGTGCGTTCTGCGGTAATGGAACCGAGAGAACAAGGAGAATAGAATGACATCTGTGAATGAGAAGAAAATCAGAGTGATCATAGCCTGTCACAAGAAGTGTGAGGTGCCGGAGGATTCTGTCTATCTTCCGCTCCATGTAGGAGCAGAGGGAAAGGAGCCCTTTGGCTTCACCGGCGATAATACCGGCGACAACATCAGTTCAAAAAACCCCGTCTACTGTGAATTGACAGGACTCTACTGGGCATGGAAGAATCTGGACTGCGATTACCTGGGACTGGTGCATTATCGGAGATATTTTACACTGAAGAGCAGGCACGAGCAGAAGAAAAACGGCCTTCTTGCATCGGTGCTGACAGAGGGCGAGCTCAGGAAACTTCTGTCCCGGTACCGCGTTCTGGTTCCGAAGAAGCGGCATTATTACATTGAAAGTGTCTATTCCCACTACGCTCATACCTTCGACGGTACGCAGCTGGACAAGGCCAGGGAGATTCTTGCGCGGAAATATCCGGATTATGTGGATGAGTTCGACCGCTTCATGAAGCAGACCGGGGCATACATATTCAATATGTTTGTCATGCCGAAGGATCTCGCGGATGAATATTTCGCATGGCTGTTTGATATTCTCGGTGAACTGGAACAAATGGTTGATATCAGCGCCATGTCAGCTTTTGACGCGAGATATGCCGGACGGGTCAGCGAGAGGCTCTTTAATGTGTGGCTGATGCATCAGGTGGACACGGGCAGGCTGAAGAAAAGCGAGATTGGTGAGGTGCCATACCTTTATCTCGGAGAGATTGACTGGAGAAGAAAGATTACCGGTTTTCTCCGCGCGAAATTCTTTCACAAAAAGTATGAGAAGAGCTTCTGAAAATCCGCGGAGACAGAAGTCCGGACAGGCTTCACAGAGAGATTGCTGAGGCCGGATTTGTTTTGCAATAGGTAATGTTCAGAGGGCGTCAGAACGCCCGGAAAGGAAAAAATTATGGGAAAGATCAAGGTTACGGAAAATGCAGGCGGTATCAAGGGACTCTATGTGGTAGAGCCTACTGTCTTCGGAGACAACCGGGGATATTTCATGGAGACCTACAATTATAATGATTTTGCGGCTGCCGGAATCGACTGCAATTTTGTGCAGGACAACCAGTCCGCGTCAAAGAAGGGTGTGCTGCGCGGCCTCCATTTTCAGATCCACTATCCGCAGGACAAGCTGGTTCGTGTCATCCGCGGCGAGGTTTTCGATGTCGCGGTTGATCTGCGGGAGGGAAGCGAGACCTACGGCAAATGGTTCGGAGTGCTCCTGACAGAGGAGAACAAGAAGCAGTTCTTTATTCCGAAGAATTTCGCACACGGGTTTATAGTTCTCTCTGATTACGCGGAGTTCTGCTACAAGGTGACCGATTTTTATCATCCCAATGATGAGGGCGGACTGATGTGGAACGATCCGGACATTGCCGTGGAGTGGCCGATGCCGGAGGGAATGGGACCGGAGGACCTGATCCTGTCGGACAAGGATAAGGTGAACTGGAGCTATCAGGAATTCCTTGAGAAGAAAAAGAACTTCTGAATATCAAAGACGATTTCAAAGGACTTTCAGGAGACGATAACAATAATTAGGAGATCGAGATGTCAAAGTCAAGAAAGCCGGCGCTGTTTCAGATTCTGGGAGAGCTGTCAGGGAGCAGAAAACTGATCGGGAGCCTTGCAAAAAATGATTTTAAGACTAAATTTGCGGGCTCCTACCTTGGAAGAGTCTGGGCATTTGTTCAGCCGGTTGTCACCGTCTTTGTGTACTGGTTTGTATTCGAGAAGGCGCTGAACGCGGGAACGCAGTCCACGAAGCAGGGGATTCCCGTTCCTTATGTGCTTTGGCTTGTCGCCGGCCTGGTTCCCTGGTTTTATTTCTCTGACGCGATGTCTGCGGGGACGAACGCGCTTCTTGAATACGACTATCTGGTCAAGAAGGTGGTGTTCCGGATCAGCGCGCTTCCGGTGGTGAAGGTAGTTTCGAGTCTGTTCGTGCATGCCTTTTTTGTCTGCTTTATGCTTGGCATGTATGTGGTGTACGGACTGTTCCCCGGCGTTTACGCCATTCAGCTCGTATATTACTCCTTCTGCATGTTCGTCTTCGTCCTTGCGGTGTCCTATCTGACAAGCGCGCTGGCAGTTTTCTTCCGGGATCTTGTACAGATCGTCAATATTATTCTGCAGGTTCAGATCTGGGCGACCCCGATCATGTGGAATATTGAGGCTGTGAGCTTTCCGCCGGCAGTCATTATGATCTTGAAATTTAATCCGATGTATTACATCGTCTGTGGGTACAGAGATTCTCTGATCAACCACATTTGGTTCTTTCAGCGGCCGCAGCTGACGCTGTATTTCTGGTGCCTGACGCTATTTCTTCTGTTCGCCGGAGCTCATGTGTTCCGGAAACTTCAGCCTCATTTTGCCGATATACTCTAAGAGGTATATTTCAGCGGCCGAGAAGGTACAGCAGAGCCCTCAGGCAAAGCGGCGGACAGGCCGATGTGTCAGTGTACGGAAGCCCCGGAGGACTCCGTATTGCTGAAGATCTGAATTCCGCAGGTACAGGGAATATGCCGCGGTATCAATTCCGGGAAAGGAAAACCGACCAGTATGAGTGAAGAATACGCCATCCAGGTAAAGGATGTCAGCAAGCTTTATAAATTATACGACAAGCCGTCATACAGAATCCGCGATGCGCTGGGACTTACGCGAAAGAAGCTATACCGGGAGCATTATGCGCTTCATCATATGAGTTTCAATGTGAAAAAGGGCGAGACCGTGGGACTGATCGGAACCAACGGCGCCGGAAAATCCACGATTCTCAAGGTCATTACCGGAGTACTGAGCCCCTCGGAGGGTGAAGTGGTCATAAACGGCAGAATTTCCGCTCTGCTTGAGCTTGGCGCGGGCTTCAATATGGAGTACACGGGTATCGAAAATATCTATCTCAACGGCACCATGATCGGATTTTCGAAGGAAGAAATCGACCGGAGAATGGACAGCATCCTGAAATTCGCGGACATCGGTGACTTTGTCTATCAGCCGGTAAAGACATATTCCAGCGGAATGTTTGTGCGGCTGGCATTTGCCGTCGCCATAAATATTGATCCTGAAATTCTGATCGTGGATGAAGCGCTGTCTGTGGGAGATGTTTTTTTTCAGGCGAAATGCTACAAGAAATTCGAGGACTTCAAGAAAGAGGGAAAAACGATCCTCTTCGTCAGTCATGATCTCGGAAGCATCTCCCGGTACTGTGACAGAGTCATCCTTCTGAATAAGGGGGTCAAGCTTTCCGAGGGCAAACCGAAGGACATGATTGATCTCTACAAAAAGGTCCTGGTTCATCAGGTTGACGAGGCTGCCGTACAGAACGGTGACGCTGACATTCACAGCACAACCGGGAAACGTTCGCTCACGGGAGAGAACCATATCGGAGACAGCGCAGAGGATGGAGTGCGGGAAGGCAGAGCAGCGGAGACAGACGCGGACGGGTCACCTGCCGATCGTTCGTCAGCCCATTACGGTGGAAAATGGATGGATCACTTCCAGATCAATCCGAATGTCAACGAGTACGGTGACGGACGGGCTAATATCATTGACTATGGTATTGTGGACGATCAGGGGCAGCTGACCTCAACGATCATCAAGGGAACCCGCTTCACGATCCGCAGCAAGGTGCAGTTTAACGAAGAGATACAGAGCCCGATCTTTACCTATGCATTCAAAAACCTTCAGGGAGTCGCGATCACCGGGACGAATACCATGTATGAAAAGAAGGATATCGGACTGGCGCACAAGGGGGATGTCTATGTCGCGTCCTTTGAACAGGAGATGAACCTTCAGGGCGGGGAGTATCTGCTCTCCATCAGCTGTACGGGATATGAAAACGGAGGATTTGTCGTATATCACAGGCTGTATGATGTCATCAATGTCACCGTAATCTCGGACAAGAACACCGTGGGATTTTATGATATGAATTCGGTTACCCGTGTGGAAAGGGTGGGCGGAAGACCGGAAAGCGTTGTATGAGGCATCCGGCAGGCGCAAAATCCTGAACAGAGTAATATTGGAATGTACTCGTAAAAAGTATATATAAGGCATCCGGCAAACACAGAGAAAAAGTGGAAATACCGATACGTGCAGTAACGATCTCGTCGGTCTCGCGCGGGGCAGGTGTGTATGAAGGAACAGATCGGAAAGGTACAATTGCATATTCTGGGGGAAGATGAAATCCCTGCACCGGAGGTTCCGGGTGCTGCGAAGATCCCCGGAAAGGCAGCGTCAGAAATTTCCGGGACACAGAGGGAAAGGGCAGATGAGAAGGAACTGATGGAGGTCCTTAGAACCTGCCCGGAGGATCAGTACAGGTCTGTGCTGCAGGAACACAAGAACGAATTCCTGCTTGAGGAGCTTTCAGGCCTGAGAGCAAATCTTGTGCGCGCCTTTGCCGTACCGGACGGCGCATCTGTTCTGGAAGCAGGCTGCGGGTGTGGCGCGATGACCGGTACACTGGCAGAAAAATACCGGGAGGTCGTCAGCTGGGATTCCGATGTGGAGCGATGCAGAATCAATGCGTACCGGAATAGAGACCGGGAGAATGTGACACTGTATGCCGGCGATTTCCGGGACTTTTGTAACGAAATCCATTCGGATCATCCCGGGAACAGCTTTGATCTTATCACCTGTATCGGTCCGATGCAGAAGGCTTCCCGGATTATCCCGGGAGATACGCCGTGCCGGGCTATGGTACATGAGCTTCTTTCTTTTCTTGCGCAGGATGGAATCCTGCTGATTCTCTTGAAGGAAATCCGGGAGTACCGTCAGCTGATGGAAGGCAGCGTGCTTTCCGGTTACCGGACCATCTTATACGAGATCCGTCCGGACGCGACATTCCCTATGGAGATCACAGGTGAAAGGTGGCTTTCGGAACATCATTACGGCGCGGAAGCCTGCGGGACGGAAGACGGCGGCAGACCTGCGCTTCTTCTGATTCAGGGCGCGCAGCGGGCAGCCGATACACTGTTGTACGCGAAGTTCTCCGGAGAAAGAGCGGGGAGATATGCTCTGTATACGGCTGTATATGAGAAGTATGGCGGATTGCCGAGCAGAGAGACAGGCGGCGTTGAAGCACCGGGCCTTTCAGATCAGATTGGCGAATGCGGACCGCAGCGCGCCGGAATGAACACAGATGGAAGCCAACGGTATGTGGAGAAGAGGGCGCTTACGAAGGCTGCAATTCCCCATGTGAGTCACATCAGCGAGCTCTCCGGAAAGCTTTCAGAGATGTACCGGGGAAGGTTGAAGATCAATCGCTGTGAGAAGACGGATATAACAGGAACCGTACGGATGGAATATCTCACCGGCGAGACTTTTGAGGAATATCTGGACCGGGTTCTTGCGAAGCAGGGACCGGATGCCTGTGAAAAGGCTCTTCTGGAGTATCTCGACATGGTTGTCCCGAAAGAGCTGGAGAGCGCGTTTGAGATGACAGATTCCTTCCGGGAAATCTTCGGGGAAATACCCGGGGAGTATGAAATACATTCTCTGAAGACGCTGCCGGTGTCGGACGTGGATCTGATTCCGGCAAATGTGATCAGAAGCGGCGGGAGCAGCACCCTCATCGATTATGAGTGGAGCTTTGATTTTCCGGTTCCGTCAGATTTCCTGAGATACCGGATCCTCTTTTATTATCTGCGCTCCGACAAGAACAGGCAGGAGCTTGCTCAAAGCGGCATCTGGCAGAAAGCCGGACTGACCGGGCAGAAACGAAAAATATTCGCGGCAATGGAGGACTCTTTTCAGAAATGGCTCACGAGAGACAGAATCCCGGTGAGAGATCTTCGCGCCGGAATTTCGTCCGAAGTGTTACACACGGGAGACGGGGATCGGAGCCTGCGGGTATATTATCCGGCACGGGACGGGTCGGAAAACTATTCCGAGCTGCGTTCGTCGGACTATCTGATGAGGAATGGAAAGCTCTCCGCTGACCTTGAGGTTCCTCAGGGAATGACGATGATCCGTCTGGATCCGGGAGACCGGCCGGGAATTCTGCGCATCCGCAGTCTGACAATTGACGGAAGACCTCCGGAGCTTATCCGCACAAATGGTATTCCGGTTTTCCGGGAATCAGAAGCCGGAGTGGAAGAGATCGGACCAGTTCCATCCGGAAGACCGGTATTTCTGTCCGCGATCTATTTTGGCAGCGATGATCCGAATTTCACAATCAGATGGAACAGGGATCATTCATCGGCCAATTGTTCCCAGACAGTTTCCGTCGATTTCAGCTTCACGGAGGTGGAAGGTGATTTTATCCGTCCTCTTTTGGAGCTTCAGAGTCAGCGGGTGGCGTCCGCATCATCAAAACACCATAGAAATGGAGGATTTCTTCATCGGCTGAAGGGCCGGAAGAACTGAACAGCCTTTATGATAAAGTACAATATTGATGAGACGAAAACAGATGAGGAAGTCCTGACCGCCGCCGGCTGGGCGGCATGGATCAGCGGAGAAGGTGAGGAGAAGGCTCTGACCCATACAGAAATCCGGGTGGAACGGAAGAGCGGGAGAGCGGTCGCTGCCGATATCAGAACCTTGTACCGTTCTGATGTGATTCGCGCGCTTGGAGGCTCGGAAAGCGACGAGATGATGGGATTTCAGATCCGGTTCAGGAAGGAAGAGGACGAGAATCAGTACACCCTTATTTTTACCTCTCCGGACGGAACGGAATCGGAGAAATATCCGGTGGATTTCCGCACCGTAAACATGCTCAGCCGTCAGGAGAACCGCCATTATGAGGGAGCGGCAGACATGCTGAAGCATGTCAGCAGGCAGCTGATCGCGGATGATTTTCAATACCTGAGGCAGTTCGGCCCCAGAAGGTACGCGGGTCTTGTGGTCCGGAGAATGAACAGCTCCGACAAAATCCCCGCATATGAGAAATGGGCGAGACAGAACGATGTGAAAGCAGATGAGCTGGCAAGGCAGAGGAAATATCATTTCCGTTATGAGCCAAAGATAAGCGTCGTTATTCCGGCATACCGCACCAGAAAGAAATATCTCAGAGAGCTGCTGCAGTCGATCGGGAAGCAGACCTACAGGAAATGGCAGCTCTGCATCGCTGATGGCAGCGGTGAGGACGCCTGTGTAGAAGAAGTGGTGAAAAAATACACGGCAAGGGATCCTCGGATCTGCTACCGGAGGCTTGAAAAGAATGAGGGAATCTCCGGCAACACCAATGAAGCTCTGGAAATGGCCGACGGGGAGTATATCGTGCTCTGCGATCATGACGATGTGATTCCGCCAAACGCTCTTTTTGAGCTTGTGAAGGCGCTTCAGGACCGGGAGGTTGATATTGTATACACCGACGAAGACAAGATCTCCATGGATTCTTCAAGGCGTTTCGACCCGAACTTCAAGCCGGATTTCAATCCGGATCTCCTGTGCAGCACGAACTATATCTGCCACCTGTTTCTTTTTCCCAGAAGCTTCTATGAAAAGTACGGCGGTTTCCGGAAGGAATTCGACGGGGCGCAGGATTATGATCTGATTCTGCGATACACAGAAAAAGCTGGAAAAATCTGTCATATTCCGAAAATTCTCTATCACTGGAGAAGCCACTACGGCTCGACAGCGGACAACCCGGAGTCCAAATCCTATGCTTTTGAGAACGGAGCCAGGGCGGTCAGGGAGCATTACGAAAGACTCGGTATCCCTGCCCGCGTCGGGCATGGGGGATTGGCCGGTACTTATCATACCGTGTATGACTGGGGCGAAGAGCCCCTGATTTCGATCATTGTTCCGAATAAGGATCATGTCGGGGATCTGAAGAAATGCATGGATTCTGTCGACAGCAAATCGATCTATCGGAACTATGAATGGATCATTGTTGAGAACAACAGCACTGAGGAGGAGACATTCCGATATTACGATTCCATCCGGGACCGGAAGAATGTTACCGTTCTGACCTATAAGGGAGCGTTTAATTATTCCAGAATCAACAACTTCGGAGTGAGACACGCCAGAGGGGAGCTTCTGCTGCTCCTGAATAATGACACGGAGATGATCCGCCCGGAGAGTCTGAAGGCGATGGCGGATCTCTGCCTTAGAGAAGATGTGGGGATCGCAGGAGCAAGGCTTCTGTATCCGGACCGCACGATTCAGCATGCCGGCGTCATCGTCGGATTCGGAGGCGTTGCGGGACATGCGTTCTGCAACCTCTCCTCCCGGGATCCGGGTTACATGGGCCGTGCCGTGATGACACAGGATTACAGCGCGGTTACCGCCGCCTGCCTTATGGTGAGAAAAGAAATTTTCGAGGCGGCGGGAGGACTCACGGAGGAGTATGCGGTCGCCTTCAACGACATTGATTTCTGCATGAAGGTCGGCGCGCTCGGAAAACGTATTGTGTACGAGCCTTCCGCGGAGTTTTATCATTATGAGTCCAAATCGAGAGGGTCGGAGGATACCAGGGAAAAGGTAGAGAGATTCCGCTCCGAGGTGGAGCGCTTCGAGTCCACATGGAAGGATTTCCTGGCAAAGGGAGATCCCTGCTACAATCCGAACTTTTCTCTGACGATCGGACCATTCTGCCTTCGACAGGAGACCGGAAAATGAAGCTTGTATCGAAAACCTTTCATTACCTGAGAGAAAACGGCGTCCGCGATACCGGAAGAAAAATAAGCAACTGGTATCGGGTTCACTTCACTGCGGAGAATGACTATAAGGCGTTTCGGAGAAGAAACGAGACGGGGACGCTGGAGCTGAGACGGCAGAGAGAACGCCGCTTTGAGCATCCGGTTACCTTCAGCATAGTCGTACCGCTCTACCGAACGCCGGAAAAATTTCTCAGAGAGCTGATCGAATCTGTGGAGAAGCAGACATATCCGCACTGGGAGCTCTGCCTGGCGGACGGAAGCATCGCGGGAAAAAAGATAGTGAATCCGGAAGGGGAGAGGCAGGCCGCTCCCGCCGTGAGTCCTCTACGTGATATTCTTGAGGAATACGTCCGGAAGGATTCCAGGATAAAAGTGAAGTACCTGGAGGAGAATGCGGGAATATCGGGAAATACGAATGCCGCGCTGGAGATGGCTGCCGGTGATTTCATGGTGCTGTGCGATCATGACGATCTGCTTGCGCCGGATGCGCTTTATGAATGCGCCGACGCCGTCAGTAAGGACCCGGAAATAGATATCCTCTACACAGACGAAGATAAAATCAGCTACAGAGGAGACCGATATCTGGAACCGAATTTCAAGCCGGACTTCAATCCAGATCTTCTGTGCAGCACAAATTATATCTGTCACCTTTTTGTATTCCGGAGATGGCTCTATGAACAGTGCGGCGGGTTTCATTCGGAATTTGACGGGGCGCAGGATCAGGATCTGATTCTGCGTTATACGGAAAAGGCCGGAAGAATCTGTCATATTCCCAAAGTACTGTACCACTGGAGGAAAAGTCCGGATTCCACCGCGGCTGACCCTGAGCATAAGCGCTACGCCTTCGAAAACGGCGCAAAGGCAGTAACTGCTCATTACCGGAGGATCGGTGTTCCAGCAGAGGCCCGGATCGGAGAGGTGCTGGGCGTATACCGCACGGTTTACAGCTGGACGGAACAGCCGCTTGTGTCCATCATCGTCCCGAATAAGGATCATATTGAAGATCTGAGACGATGCATCGAATCTGTGGAAGAAAAATCTGTGTACCGGAATTTTGAGTGGATCATTGTAGAAAACAACAGCACGGAAGAACAGACCTTTTCTTATTATGAAGAGCTGAAGAAAAAGGCAAATACCCGGGTAGTGGTCTGGAAGGGCCCGTTTAATTTTTCCGCGATTAATAATTTCGGAGCCGGATTCTCGAGAGGAACGTACCTTTGGCTCCTGAATAACGATACAGAGATGATCCGGCCGGAGAGCATGAAGGATATGCTTGATATCTGCATGCGCAGCGATGTGGGAATCGTCGGCGCAAAGCTGTACTATCCGGATGACACCATTCAGCACGCGGGAGTGATCATTGGAGCCGGCGGAATTGCCGGGCACATGTTCACAGGACTGGGACGCGGACTGGCAGGATACGGACTCCGGGCCATCTGCACCCAGGATCTGAATGCGGTAACAGCGGCATGTATGATGGTAAAAAAAGAGGTGTACGACAGGGTCGGAGGTCTGGATGAGAAATTTCAGGTCGCGTTCAATGACATCGATTTCTGTCTGCGTGTCCGGAGGGAGGGATATCTGGTCGTATATGACGCAGGTGCGGAATTCTACCATTTCGAATCAAAATCCAGAGGCCAGGACAACACGGGGGAAAAACTGAAGAGATTCCAGTCGGAGATAAACCGGTTCGCGGAGAGATGGAAGGATCTGCTTGTTCAGGGAGATCCTTATTATAATCCAAATCTTTCGATCAGGCAGGCAGATTTCAAACTCCGGGTGGGAGATGAGAAGTGGGAGCTTCCGGTTGTGTTCCGGGAATAATATTTTTATATCATAAATCCCTGCTGTATAGTATAATATAGGTAACTCATTACGGAAATAAGTCGGGGAAAGTGCGGCAGTTATATTACTCAAAATATGGATTGTGCAGAAGGGAGATCTTATGGGAAGAAAAAATCTGTTTAAACTTGTCACAACATTAACGGCCATTGGAGTGATATCTGCGGCATGTCCGGTTTATGCAGAGGATACAGCAGCTTCTTATATATCTGCCGAAACCGGAGAGACGGATGACTCTTTGGATAGTACATCAGGCAGTGCGGAGAATAGCAGCGATGCCGCGGAGAACAACACGGCGAAGTACAACACGGTTACATCTGCGGATAATGGAGTGGAGAATATATCATCCGAAAATACCGGTACACCAGAAAATGGAACCTCATCTGAAGAAGATTCTGGTGAGAAGGCGGGCGATAACACCTTGACAGATGCTTCGAATGAATCAGTTGAAGCAGAAATCGTGGGGACAGATTCCGTATCCGGATCCTCGGAAACCACGAGCGCGACTGAGGAATCTACTGAAGAAGAGAGGGAAGAGACAGAGGAGAAAGACGACAAAGACGACGCTCAGGAGATACCCGTTGTCAGCTATGCCGCTCATGTTCAGCAGAAGGGGTGGCCGGCAGAGGACGCCGTTTCCGGAACAGACGCTCAGACTTATGCGGGATTTACGGGTAAGGGTCTTCGGGTTGAGGCAATCAGGGCCAGCGTGAAAGGCGATCAGAATCTCGGCATCACATACAATACTTATGTGCAGCAGAGAAGATGGACCGGATGGCAGAGTGACGGTGCAGCTGCGGGAACGACGGGACAGAGCCTTAGGATCGAAGCAATCGTCATGAAGCTGACCGGTACCGATGCGGACAAGTACGATCTCTATTACCGCGCGCATGTACAGAGCTTCGGCTGGCTTGCGTGGGCGAAAAACGGCGAGCTGGCCGGCACAACGAATCTGAGCCGCCGCGTCGAGGCGTATGAGGTTGCAATTGTGAAGAAGGGCGAGGCGGCACCTGCGAGATCTGCCGCCCGGAACGCTGCTTATCTCACTGCTCCGACAGTAACCTATCAGACCCATGTGCAGAGATACGGATGGAATCTGGGAGAGGTTTCGAACGGCGCTCTCGGCGGGACGACCGGACAGGGGCTGCGGATGGAGGCGCTGAAGATCCATCTGAACAAGACGACCGGATTCACGGGCGGTATTTCGTACTGCTCCCATATACAGAGACTCGGATGGGAACAGAACTGGAAGACTGACGGAGCACTGTCCGGAACAGAAGGAAAGGGACTTCGCCTGGAGGCGGTCCGGATCCGGCTGACCGGTGAGATAGCAAATTTGTTTGACGTGTATTATCGTACGCATGTGCAGAGATTCGGCTGGACCGGCTGGGCGTCAAACGGGGAGGACTGCGGATCCGCCGGTTATGGGTATCGTCTGGAGGCGATTGAGATCCGTATAGTTGCCAGAGGAAGCAGCGCACCAGGAAGTACGGCAAATACATTCTGGAAATATGTCAACCCTCACGCTGGTATGGATGCTATAGCGCAGGGATATTCAAGCTCTACCGGGTATCTTCTGATGGTTGACCGTTCCGCTCATCGGACAGGCGTGTATATAGGAAGCAGGAATAACTGGCAAAACCAGAAGTACTGGCTTTGCTCCAATGGAAAAGCATCGACGCCTACAATTACCGGTGTATACAGACTGGGGATAAAGGGACTTTATTTCTGGAGCGGCAACACCAAATGCTGGTATTACAGCCAGATTTCCGGAGATTATTTATTCCATTCCGTAATCTATGATGGGTCTTCTTCGCCGGTCCGCATTCTGGATGGAACCCTGGGCGCAGCGACATCTCACGGTTGCGTGCGGCTTGCGCTTGAAAACGCAAAATATATTTATGATAATGTGCCTACCGGTACAACGGTTGTGATTTATAACTGAAGGCAGGCCGGTTCACACTGTGTGTGGGGGATGTGTCCCATCTCCCACGCATATCCGCACTTCCGTGCGGGCTGGGGCGGCAATGAAGCCCCTGTCTTCAGGAATAGAAGACGTTGCCGAAAATAAATGCAGAATCTGCCGAAAATAAATGTAGAATCTGCTTGACAATAGAAGAACGTTTTGATATGATCTTACTCGTTGGTGAGAAACACCGACGGATTGCTGATATAGCACAGGTGGTAGTGCGCATCCTTGGTAAGGATGAGGTCACCAGTTCGAGTCTGGTTAGCAGCTCGGATACCGGAAGCAGTGCCGCTTCCGGTATTCTTCTTTTATAATTATTTATGGATGAGAATAAGGGATTTTTCCAAAAATACGGCAGGCTGTTGATACTCATCGGGTTGGTGATACTTGCCGTCATCCTCGTTTGGGAAGCTTTCGGAGATACATTTCCTACGTATGTGCGTCTGCTGCGGCAGGGCGATCAGGATGAAATCCGGTCGTACATTGCGCATGAGTCGGCATGGAAGGGAATTTTCACGATCATTGCGCTGTCTGCGCTTCAGGTGATCAGTGTTGTACTTCCGGGCTTCGCGATCCAGATCGCGGCCGGAGCCATATATGGCTGGTGGCGTTCCCTTTTGATGTGTTATCTGGGGTTTAACCTCGGTAATGTGATCGTGTTTCTTGTAGCACGGCGCATGGGCAGTGAAATCCGCGGCTTTGCGCCAAAGAAAAAGAACTCGACTTCCTGGATCAAAGACAAAATGAGGACGACGAGGCCGAGTTTTGTCGTCGGACTGCTCAATTTAATTCCGTTGATTCCGAATGGAATCATTCCGTACATGGCAGCCGGTTCCTCTATTTCGTTCACGGGATTTCTGGGGGCGCTCATGGTGTCCAGCTGGCTGCAGATCCTTTTTAATTGTCTGGCCGGAGAATTCCTGAAAAACGGGCAATACGGATTTATGGTGCTGGCAATCGGCGTACAGGTAGCTCTTGTGCTTCTTGTAACCTGGAAGCGGCAGGCCATCATGTCGCTGATCCCGGGCGGCGCAGATATGGATGATGAGGATGAAATCGATCCGGAAGAATAAGTCAGGCAGGATTTCTAAAAATGAATCAGGCAAGAGCTGACCGATTGCGGCAGCTCTTTTTTTTCTAATAGGACATTTTTATTTTTTTTTCTCTCCGGCCCTGTTATTACTGATGCGAACAGATTGTTTTTTGAGAAACAGCATGGTATAGTTAAAAAAAGTTACATAAATATTACAATAATATTTCTGAAGGGATGCTGCCATCCGTAAAAGGAAAACCGGCACGTTTCTTCTGGGATGGGTGGAAGATGAATACATGTATAAAAAAGATATTTCGGATCATCGCATGCCTGAGTATCGCAGGTGCTCTTTTCCTCGGGGAAGGGCTTCCGGTTCCGGCCTCAGAAGCAAATACAAATGAAACGG
>DGTF01000042.1:0-2309 GCA_002394235.1 Eubacterium sp. UBA4343
CGGGGCGAGTCAGTAGAACCGTCCCCATGACTCATTCATTTATAAACGATAATCCGTACATGTATTTAAATTTACACAACGTTACAGAATTTTAGACGCTTATTATGACATGGACGAATGTAAAATATGTCTTCGGGTATCCCCCCGATAATCAATCACTATTCATACTTATGAATAGATAAATATAGAATGGAACATCTCCGAAGAATAACAAGGCAGGAGTTCCACAGCAGAACAATACGATTTCAACTCAGCAGGCAGGACGGATTTCATTCGCAGAAAGACGGAGAAACAAGCACTATGAAGAAATTGATCGCAAAAATCAGAGAAATATTAAGAAACCGCCGTGTCAGAAAGTTATGGACACGCACTGTCAGCAGCATTGCATGCCTGGTCGTATTCGTAACGACCTACGCCCTTGTACTGCCGGCTATCACAATGGAAAGCCAGGCTTCGTGCGGAATAGAGGCTCATCAGCACGATGATTCATGCTATGAAGAGCGGCTGACCTGCACTATTCCGGAATCAGACGGACATACACATACAGAGGACTGCTATTCAACAAAACAGAAGCTCATATGTGACCGCTCAGAGCATGAGCACAATTCGGATTGCTATGATGAAAATGGCAATCTGACCTGCGGCCTGGAAGAGCATCAGCATGGCAAGGAGTGCTTCGAAGAGACCCGGGAGCTGGTCTGCGGTCTTGAGGAAGCAGAGGGCCATCACCATGACTCCTCATGCTACGAGAAAATACTTACCTGCGGAAAAGAAGCCCATACCCATAGCCAGGCCTGCTACCGCGAAGATGCCGCCTCTGCCATGGCAACAGAGCGCGCGGCAGTCGCATCGACCACAGCGGCTTCGGAGGGCGGAAATACTGCAGCAGCGGACACAGCGGCCTCAGAGGGTGGAAATACTGCAACAGCGGATACAGCGGCCTCAGAGGAGGAAAATACCTCAGCAGATGCCACAACGGCTTCAGCGGACGGAAATGCAGCAGCCGCAACGGCCTCTACGACCAGAGATACTGCAGCAGATGCTGACGGCGCAGGCGAATCATCAGGCACATCAGGAACCTTCGACCCGGCACAGACAGCCTCCGAGGGCTATGTGCCCGCGCTTGAAGAGCTTGATTTCCAGAAGCTTCTCAACAGCAGCACCGCAATCTACTATCACAGACCTGAAGATGATGCAAAAACAGACAGCAGCGAACAGATTACAGACTGGCAGAAAGCAGACAAAGACACTGTGCTCGGGGAAAACGATCTTCTCCGGGTCTATCTGGCGTACACAATTCCCGCCGGAAGTCTGAATGAAACGAACGCAGTCGCAAGATACCGCCTTCCCGCTAATCTCCACCTGACAGATGACCAGATCCAGGTAATCAGTCAGACCGAGAACGGCCTCTCCGGACTCTACGTGGACTCTGACACACTCCAGATCACAGACGCAGAGAAGCACGCCTCCTATCTGGGTTACGAAGCGATTTATGGAACCCGTACCCCCGACCAGAAGATTGATGACTACTTCTCCGACAATAATTCTGCCGCTAACGGAGACCAGGCCGCCCAGGAAATCATCTCCGCTGCGGTCAAGGCTGAGAACGTCTATGACCATGATGGAATTTATGGAGAGAAGAACGCTTACCTTGGCACGGACCTCGTCTTCACCTTCAGCCCCTATACGATCCTGAAAAACAGGAACGAATATGATTCAGAAGGCACGCCCGTAAAAGCCGGCGAAAGTGTCAGCGGCTGGTTCGCCCTGGACATCAATATGGATCAGGTGGACTGGGACCATAATACCGCAGAAATCATTTTCGTCAGCGAAAACAAGGAACTCAACACCGGCCTTGTCAGCGCGACATTGCAGAAGGCAGATTCCACATCTGAGGAAACAGCAAAGAAAGCTGGTTCCGAATCTGAAGGAAAAACAGATAGCAGGAATTCAGAAGCAGAAGATAATACTGCAGAAGCTGTCGAAAAAACCCATCCCGCGGTCAGCTTTGAGGATAGCCTCACAGTCCACACGGGCAGCCTTGGAAGCGATATCACAGGAAATCCCGGCAGCGATGCCACAGGCAACTCTAAAACCGACACGGATGCAGGAACCCTCCCGGAATCCTCGAAACTGACAGTCAGCGTCTCCGCAGAAGCCGGAACCTTCCCGGCCGGGACAACCATGGTCCTCTCTGCAGTCACCGACATGGATGCTGTGGCAGAGGCCGTTGAAGGAACTGTCGACAGCAAAACCCGCGGCTTCCAGGCCGTGGATATCAGCTTCCGGGACAAAGACGGCAATGAGAT
>DGTF01000042.1:2393-2652 GCA_002394235.1 Eubacterium sp. UBA4343
GCAGCGACTCCATTAAAGCAGCCACGGAAGACACATCCATGGCTCCTGTTGTCGTGCATGTAGAAGACCGGAAAAAGGCAACTGCTGAAGCAGGCGACAGCCCCGCAGCCACTGTCATAGAAACTCTCCCTGACACAGCAGAAAACAAGGAGCAGTCCGAAACACCCGATGCCACAAATTCGCCGGATGCAATTTCCTTTGAGGCAGATACCTTTTCCGTCTATGCAATCGTGTATACGGTGGACTTTGAGTACTCCGT
>DGTF01000042.1:2761-9568 GCA_002394235.1 Eubacterium sp. UBA4343
TTACAGACCTCGTAGAAGTGCTGGGTATAACCCACGATACGAACCCTGATGAAAACAGAGAAGAAGAAAATGAATCTGTAATTACGGAAAATGCGGAAGAAAACCCTGCCAACAAAGAGACGGAAGAGAATGAAGCAAACTCCTATGCGAATACGGCGCTCACGCTGAGTGATGTGGAAGTCAGCGAGGCGACAAGGAAGCTCGTGGCGGATGTGGATTCTGTGGAATTTAGCAGCCCGAGCCTTGTGGATGTTAGCAAAGTTGAAGCAGATACTACGGTTGGTCAAATTAAGGAAAGCCGTGGACTGGAATGTGAATATAGTGCAGAGCTGACGGAGGAGCAGATCGCAGAGATTAATGGGCAGTTGGTGGAAGCCGGAGATTGGGCTCTGATTAGCGTGCAACCATTTTCGAGTGAAGAGACGCTGACTGTCACCATGAAGAATGGGGAGCAGTTTGTGGTGAGGGTGACGGATGCGCAGATCTCCACGCATGTGATGACGGCGGATGGTAAGGATTACGTCATCACTGTGACTTACGGACCGGAGGCGGGCATTCCGGATGGGGCAGTGCTTCATGCTGCTGAAATCACACGGGAGAAGAATGAGGAAGAATTCAAGACCTATACGGAGACAGCGGAAGAACTGTTATCTTCCGATATCCGCGATTTTATCAGAATCTTTGATATTTCCATCATGAAGGACGGCGTGGAAGTCGAGCCGAAGGCACCTGTTTCGGTGTGTATTGAATATACGAAGGGCGTAGAGCTTTTACCGGATTCTCTGATGAAGGTGGTGCATTTTGCGTCTGCCGGCGCGGAGGTGCTTGAGAATCATACGGAAGAAACAGAAGGGGTCCTGAACAAGGTCACCTTTGAAACCGACAGCTTTTCCGCCTATGCGACTATCAGCGAGCGTCTGGGAGATGTCCTGGCTGCAAAGTGTATCGCATACTTCTCGTTTGATGATGATGCCAGTGGTTTCACGGGGTCAGGGGCGACGGCAGCGAGAGTCGGAACCACTCAGCTGCGCGATGGGTACAGTGAGCGGGCTCTCTATCTGGAAGGAAACGGAAATCTGAACGTAACGAAAAATAATGGCAGTTCACTGCTCACCGGGCTGGATGAGTTTACGGTCTCCTACTGGGCTTATCCGGACCAGAGTCAGATTGGCGAATGGGCGTATTTTATCGCACCGAATACGAATGGGCAGTCGTATGCCAGAGAGCAGTATCTCGGCACCTTTCATAATTACGGAACGATCACTGCAGAGCGCTATAATAATACCGGCAGCCGACCGGATAGCGCCACAGTCAGCACTTCACTGAATGAGTGGCATCATGTGGCAGTGGTTTATAAGAACGGCGCTACGGAACTATATCTGGATGGGAAGCTGGCAGACAGCGAGAACAGCTCTGTGCAGATCCGGAACCTTCTGGGTGGCAACAGTATTTTCCAGATCGGAAAAGGAAACTGGGGCAGCGGTGAATATTATCATGGCTATCTGGATGAGTTCGCTGTCTTCAATTCCGCCCTTACTGCTGAAGAGGTCGCGAAGGTCTGCGATAACGCATATTATCATGACGCAAAGAAGGTCAGTGTAACGGATCTGCGTGACGGGCAGAGCGTGATCATCTACAACAAAATCTGGAATAACAGTACGAAAAAGTATGATTATTATGCTGTCGCAGAGGACGGAACACTGGCTCCGGTTTATGATGTCAGTGATACCATCTACTGGCGTCATGATTCTTCGCTTGAGTGGAAACTGATCGTCTATTACCAGACGGAAAGGGATGCAAATGGCAATCCTGTGACGGACGAGGACGGCAATCCCGTTTATGTACTCGATGAACACGGCGAAAAAATAGAAAGCGGTTACTACGAGTTTTATAATGAGGCAACCGGGAAATATCTGGCGCCTCAGTCAGGAAGCTGGAGCGCCGATGCGCCTTTTGGCGTCAACCTGGAGGGGCGCCGGAACAGCCAGTATGCGTCGACGATAGAGAGCTGGGATCCGTCTGCCAACCAATATTACGGGTATCGCTATGACAAGGATGGAACAGGAAATGCTGTACTGAACACCGCGTCAAGCACGGAGACATCCGAACACAGGGACTGGGAGTTCTTCTTTGCGACAACGGAAATCCTGAAGGAAGGCGAGCTGGAAACTGTTGAGACGGTAACGAATCCGAATGGTCTGACGATTAAGATGCAGAATTTCCCGGGCCAGGCGATCTATACCGGTGAATATGATCCACATGGAAATCCGCGGGTGAGAAAGGATAGAACAGCTTATCTGGAGACGCCTCTTCATGGGCAGGGAGGATATAACGGGGGAATAGCTACACAGGGGATATTAAAAGACCTGATGTCGAGTGGTTGGCCACAGATTACCGGCGGAGGCAATCTTAGCACGATCTACAACAATCAGACGACAGTTGATGGCCTGTTCATCAAAAGTATTTATGATGAAACCGGGTATTATGAGTACAGTGCTTTTAATAATTATGCATATCTGGGAGATTCCGATCGATTTACGGTATATAAGCAGATAGGATCCCCGAGCAACCTCAAAGGAAATCAGGGAGATACTGGAAAAGACCGTTTTTACTATAAAAGAGGGAATTTCTATCCGTACAATGCAATTAGTCCGGATACGATCTCAGAAAATAAAAATTATTATGACGAAGACGGGAATTTGCTTGCGCAGAATGATCCTCGATATGGAGAAACTCTGTTTAAAACTATAAAACCGAATGGTTTGCAGGATAGTACAGCGCATGGTGAGTCAAATGGCACGGACTATTATTTCGGTATGACCATCGACGCCAACTTCATGATGCCGGCCGGCGGACGTGATGACCGCAATAACCCCGTCACCTTTGAATTCAATGGCGACGATGACATGTGGGTCTATATCGACGGCGTGCTGGTGCTTGATCTGGGCGGCATCCACGATGCAAGAGCCGGAAAGATTGATTTTGAGAGCGGACAGATCACGTATGCCTTCCCGTCGGAAAACTCCAGACCGACAACCATCAAAGGCTGCTTTGAGAGGGTCGGCGTTCTTCCGAACGGTGATCCGTGGGACGCAAACCGTGTCGATGAGTTCTTCAGCGGCAATACTTTCAAGGATTACAGCACCCACACCATGAATATGTATTACATGGAGCGCGGTGCCGGTGCATCCAACCTGCATGTGAAGTTCAATCTTCCGATTGTCGAAGAAGGCAAATTTACCGTTGAGAAGAAGCTGGAGGGCGCCAACGGGGAATATGCCAATCAGAAGTTTGCCTATAAGGCCTACAGGGTGCAGAAGGTTCAGGGACAGGATCGCGAGAGTGTCATCAATCCGTCTTCAGATGCAGGTATTACCTGCGTCTATGAAGGAACCAATACGCCGGTGCCCTTTGATGCTGACGGCACATTCTACCTGAAGGCAGGGGAGAAAGCGGTCTTTTCCGTCGGCGATCAGATGATCCGTTACTATGTAAAAGAAGTCGGCGTTGATCCGGATGACTTTGATGTTTATCTCAACAATGATGCCAATCCGGCAGCGCTTGTGAACGGAGAAGTCTCCAGTACTGTTGACACCGTGCAGAACCGCGCCCACCTTTTATATCGGAATAAAGCAAAAAAGCCGGGGCTCCTGCATATTACCAAGAAGGTGTTCAGTCCGGATCCGATAACGGATGATCCGAGATTTGAATTTTATGTGTATCTGGAGAACACGGACGGAGAAATCGTTCCCTATAAGAACGGTAAATATTATGTCACCAAAAAGACGGAAACAGGCTGGGATTATTATGAATATGCAAATGGCAGTCTGGTAAGAACAGCTGATCAGACAAAGCCGGTCTCCTATGAAGCGGGCCCCTACGGTGCCATCGGGAATATACCGGACGGCTATACGATAGAGGTGAAGGATCTTCTGCCCGGTACGCATTTCCTTGTCACGGAGCGCCTGGACAGGATTCCCGAAGGTTACAGCTACTATGGCAAGACCCTGACCGCGGACACTTATGATGCCGTGGCGACGGACGCCAAATACAGCGGAACCGCACCGGATGGAAGAATTAAAGAAAGCACTGCGGCGGATGTAATCGTCACCAATGTGACGCAGGACTTCGGAATTCTGAAGGATCTCGAGATCAGGAAAATCTGGAAAGGTGACAACGCACATCCGGAGGAAATCACTTTTACGGTTCAGGCGACCGCTGATAAGAGTGACGGCACGACAGAGTATTACGATGTTGATGCGCTGAAAGATAATGGATCAGATAAGGAATTTAAACTGAACGAGGGCAACTCCTGGCATACAAGAATCGATCATCTCCCGGGTCTGACAGCGGACGGGCGGTTTATCATGTATCATGTGACGGAAAACCACGTAGAAGGTTATGTCGGTCAGGAAAAGGATGTGACCGATCAGATCACGGTCTGTAATCTGAAGGTGGTCAGACTCTGGCAGGAGGGTGAGACCGGGCCGGAGACAGTCGGCATCAAGGTCAAAAACAGCGCCGGGAAGTACTATGCGGGAACGGATTCCGACGGAAATGCCGTGTTCAATGATTCCGGAACCGTCTTCGAACTGAAGAAGTCGGAAGGGTACGAAAAGAGCTTCTATCACCTGCCGATGGACGACACGTATACAGCGGCTGAGATTGTGAACGGCGAGGAAACGGCCTCGGGCGGTCTTGCGCTCTACAGGAGTACGGTGATCGCATTTGATATCGAAAATGAACCGATCGGCCAGCAGGTGGATCCGGACGCGCCCGGAGATAACCCGGAGATCCATAAGCGGATCGATGCGCTGCGGGACGGCAAAGCGAATCCGGACTCGCCCCATACCGGCGAGGAGTTCACCGATCTGTACCGCCTGTATCTGGATTATAAGGTCAACTCGATACAGGAACCGGCCGGTGTCGATCTGTTGTTCATTATCGACCACTCAGGCAGTATGAATAACGAGGACTATCAGGGGAATCCCCATCGTGCCCGTGCTGTTCAGGATGCCCTGAACGGCGGGAGCGGTGTGATTGCCGAATTCCTGAACATGAATGAGAATAATCAATGGGCGGCTGTCGGTTTTAAAGGTCCGAGCGGAGCTTATTACAGGCCGTGGATATATGAGGCGTGGCGCCCCACTATCATTCTGGACAACACGAACGCGGGCCGCAGGGACAGTGAAATCCTCTCCTCTGACGGAACGTCCTTTACAAGAACAAATAACGGAGTCAGCCTTCCAAATGAGGGCGCAACCAGACTTACAAATTATACGGCCGGACTCTGGAGGGCAGAGCAGTTTCTTCTTGATCCGCAAGTGCAGGCGGATCAGAAAAAGAAAGTAGTCATCTTCATCAGCGACGGCATTCCGACCCTTCATATTCCGAATCTGGGAGGTTCTCTGTCAGGCGCAGGCAGTGCAGATGGCAGTTACTATTATCCGGACGGGATCGGCGGCTGTCCTGATCAGGCACTTATAGAATTCGGTTACTTCGTCAATGACATGAAAGCCAATGGCTATTCATTCGGCGGAAACATGGAGTTCTATACGATTGGATTCGGCGGATCCATGCAGACGGCAACCGGTTCGGCCCTGCTTCAGAATATGCTGATGAGTGCGTACGGTGCTGCAGCCTATGATGATGTCCCTGAGGGGCATTTCATGACCATCAATGATATCGATGGAAGCGGGGCCTACAACCTCACGGCAGCGGATAAACTGAAAGATGACCTTCGGATTATCACCGGTCTCAAGGAAACCTTCACGAATATTGTGATTGAGGATGATCTCAGTCAGTATGTTGATCTTTACGGTCTCATGGCAGAGAGTGACTCCACGGCGATACTGAGAGCAGCCGGCGCGAAGGTGACAATGACAGATCCGGACCATACGGACCGGACGATTACGCTTTATGAAAACGGAACGCTGACCGAACAGAATAACCTGAGCGGCGGTAAGAAGATCCTGAAGGAAGTTGTCTATGACAAGGCCGCGAAGACGGTGAGGGCAGTATTTGCCGAGGATTACCAGGCGCAGCCAGGCCTCACTTATACCTTGTCCTTTGATGTACAAACAACCGATGCTGCGTATGACAAATATGCGGAATCGGGGTATGACAAGGTGACAGGCGAAGACGGACGTCAGACGGATATCGTGGGAGATGAGGATACGGACTATCTTGGAACGAATCCTGCCAACACGACCAGTTCCGGAAAAGCCGGTTTCCACTCAAATGACAACGCAAAGGCTTCCTATAAGCATAATGGAACGGATGAGCACAAGGACTATCCGCATCCGGTGATCCAGGCGTTTGCCGCGGAGATGCATCTTCTGAAAACGGATCAGACAGGAAAGCCTCTGGCCGGAGCAAAGTTCAAACTGTATAAGGATGCTTACGATCCTGCAGATACTGACGAAGCCAGAGCAGCCAATGAAGCCAACCGCATCGGCAATGAGATGACAGCCGTGCTGAAAGGAACCGGAGAGAATCAGATTGCGGAGATCGGGGTGAAAGACCTGAAACCCGGCACTTACTATCTTGTAGAGACCGAGGCCCCGGCAGGCTATTATATGAGTGAACCTGTGAAAATCGAGGTCAAAGTCAGGACCACGATGAATAATACAGTTTCGCAGGATACGGTTGATGTGACAGCATCGATCGGCGGCAATCCGGTGGCCGGGGATAAACTGAGCCATTCCGAGGGTGCCTGGACGCTCAAAATTATGAATACAGCCGGCTACGAACTTCCATCCACCGGCGGCCCCGGAACACGGATCTTCACGATCCTCGGCAGCATCC
>DGTF01000042.1:9634-9809 GCA_002394235.1 Eubacterium sp. UBA4343
GCATCCTGATCCTTGGAGCGGGCGCACTGCTGTGGAGGAGACGGAGATTCATTTAACACAAGGTTTTTAGAGAAGTCAGTCACTTCGGTGGCTGGCTTTTCTTTTGGGGTGGGTTAGATAATGCTAATACAAGGCGGTATTTTCAGATTGAAACAGGTAGCCAATTGTGATATAA
>DGTF01000033.1 GCA_002394235.1 Eubacterium sp. UBA4343
TGACCATCGTCGCGACAGGACTGGAGGTGCAGTCGGCGCTTGAGGCCGCACAGAAGCTTGCGGCGGATGGCATCGATGCCGAGGTGATCAATATTCACACGATCAAGCCGCTGGATGAGGAGCTGATCCTTGCGTCCGCGAAGAAAACCGGGCGGGTTGTCACCGTGGAGGAACACTCTGTGATCGGAGGACTCGGCGGAGCGGTCTGCGAGGTACTTTCGGCGAAGGCACCGGTTCCGGTGCTTCGGATCGGCGTCAACGATGTATTCGGCGAGTCCGGACCGGCTGTGGAGCTTCTCCACAAGTACCGTCTCGACGGAGAAGGTGTATATGACCAGATCCGCGCGTGGCTTTGATGCGGAGCATGAGCTGACCGGCGCACGCAGGAAGATTGTCCCGGCAGTACCTGCGCGTGGGTCTGACACAAAGCCGGGCATTCAGTGAACTGTCAGAGAAACAGGATGACAGAAACATGTTGTGAGGAACAGACATGAACAAGACGAAGAATAAGGTCCTGATTTTTTCGGACAATCATGGAGATATTCTCACCATGAATCAGATCATAGAGGCGGAATGGCCGTTTGATGTACTTATACACTGCGGGGACGCGCAGTGCAGTCTCGATTTCGTTCTGAAGCATCGTGCACAGTTCCGTCTGCTCGCCGTAAGCGGAAACTGCGATTTCCGCTCCGGGTTCCCAGAAGAACGTATTTCACAGGTGGGCGATCATACGATACTGATTGTTCATGGTCACCACCATTATGTAAACGACGACACGGACTTTTTGTCGGCAGCAGGCATCCGTAATCACGCGGACATTATCTGCTTCGGGCACACGCATGTTCCTATGATCCGGAAAGAAAAAGGCATTCTTCTGATCAATCCGGGCAGTCTGACCAGATCCAGACGATACGACAGGAGAGGGACCTATGCCGTCCTTCACACCGGAGGGCAGGAGGACGAAAAAGTTATCCTGAAACTCACGAACGGAGAGATCATTGACGGATAACCGATGGTAACTTTTTGATTGACTGCCTTATGCATGCGGCTTTTCTGATTTCGATGCTTTCCTTGTGGCATTCCGGTACTTTCCGGAAAGCCGTAAGGCAAGAAGCATCATCAGAGAGGCCGTTTTCTATTTTTTCCGGAGCGCCGCCTTCATCCATTCCCTGCATGCAATCTTCTTCGTGTGTGTAATTCATTTATATCTCCGTGCGTGAAATTTATTTATACCTTGTGTGTGTCTGCGATTTCGTATAAGATGAAAGCGAACAGCCGTCTCGCGGCATGTCCGGTTTTCGAATTCAGAACCCGCTGTACCACCACATTCCACAACAATCATCACGCAACAATATCATTACGCAAAATATCATTACATAACAATATGGAGGATATCCGTTGAACACACAAACACTACAGGCCATTCAGGGCGTGCTGATACCGTTTGCCGGGACGGCTCTCGGATCCGGCTGCGTCCTTTTCATGAAAAAAGAACTGAGCGATCCGGTTCAGCGGATGCTGACCGGGTTTGCGGCCGGAGTAATGACAGCCGCATCCGTCTGGAGTCTTTTGATTCCTTCTATGGAGCAGAGCAGCTCATGGGGGAAGCTTGGATTCCTGCCGGCCGTCATCGGATTCTGGCTCGGAACACTATTTCTGCTGCTTTTGGACCATGTTATCCCACATCTTCACCTGAACGCGGAACAGGCCGAAGGCCCCAAAAGCCATCTTGCGAAAACAACCATGATGGTTTTTGCCGTTACGCTTCACAACATTCCGGAGGGAATGGCGGTCGGAATCGTCATCGCCGGATTTCTCACCGGATCTGCCGAGATAACGGCAGGAAGCGCACTCGCCTTATCCGTGGGAATAGCCATCCAGAATTTTCCGGAGGGGGCTATCATTTCCATGCCTCTGCACGCGCAGGGCAAGGGAAAGGGAAAGGCTTTTGCGGCGGGTGTTCTGTCAGGAGCAGTCGAACCGGTCGGTGCAGCACTCGTGATCGCCGCGTCCTCTGTTTTTGTCCCTGTCATGCCTTATCTGCTCAGCTTTGCAGCCGGAGCAATGATGTATGTGGTTGTGGAGGAGCTGATCCCCGAGATGTCCGCAGGCAGGCACTCCAATCTCGGAGTGATCATGTTTTCCCTGGGCTTCACTTTGATGATGGCACTTGATGTTGCACTGGGCTGAAAAGACAGGGAGATGATCGAGATCTATTTGGCACTGGGCTGAAAGGACAGAGAGATAATGGCGTCTGATGCGGCACTGGACTGACGAGACAGAAAGAAGTGGATACCGACATGGTTAAAAATTTTGACATCAATGAACAGAAATACAGCATCCGCTGCAAATACTACTGCGGAAAGGACCCGCATTCCGTGACAGATATTGTGATAGCCACATACGGGTTTGGGGGAAATAAGGATAACAGCGCGACCGAGAAATTCGCGGAGAGACTGATCTCGAAATACAAGCATTTCGGAGTTGTTGTCTTTGACTGGCCTGCCCACGGCGCGGATTCTCTGAACAGATTTCTTCCGGATGAATGCGTGACCTATTTTGATCTGGCCGTGAACTACGCCAGACAGGATATGCACGCACAGAATCTGTATGCATACGGAACCAGCCTTGGCGGATACATCACGCTCCGTTATCTGACGGAGCACGGCGATCCCTTCCGGAAGATTGCTCTGCGCTGTCCCGCGATCAATCTCTATGATATCATGATGGCTGACATCACACCGGACGAGCAGACGAAACTGGACCGCGGAAAGGAGATCGTCAGAGGATATACACGAAATATACGGCTTACCTCGGAATTTTTTGATCAGCTCCGCGCAGCCGATGTACGGAAGAGAGAATACTTCGATTTTGCCGATGACATGCTGATCCTCCAGGGCACAAAGGATGCGTTCATCCCCTTTGATACCGTCCGGGAGTTTGCGGAAGACAACGTCATTGAACTGATCCGCATGGAAAATGCAGATCATCCGTTCTCAGACCCCGGAATCATGGATCTCGCGATCTCAAAAATCATAGAGTTTTTTCACCCGGAGCAGTGAGTGTGCTTCGATGCCGGTTAAGATCGTGAAAACAAAGACCACTTCCGGCGTTTTTGAAATATTCATCGCCGCCAGGTAAATGCAGACGCCTTTTGGGAAGTCATACGCAAGGGCGGTGTAAAAGAAAGCAGGTAGTCTATGAGTATTCGACTGGAGGAAGAAAGTTTCGCACAATACCGACCGGGGCTGTCTCTGAACGCGGCATTTCCGGAAGACAAGGTTCCGCTTCTGCAGATGGAACATCTGCGACAGCTCGATTTTATGATCGGGCGCGGGCTCTCCTATGAAAATACGATTAATGCATTTTTTCAGCAGCTCTATCTGAATGAATCCATGCGTTCTCTGAAAGAGCGACAGGACATGGTTGTACTTCTGGATAATGAAGGAGCCCTTGTCCGCGACAGCGGGGTCTGGGCCTTCCTCTTTACTCCGGGAACGACAGAAAACCAGACACTCAGCCCGGATACCCGGCTGTATCCTGTATATATCGACATGCTGAAGCAAGTGGAGGAGGGACGGATGGTCCGTATCTTTCTTCCAGTATACAGTGAACGCTCTCTCCTGATGGGAGCCAAGAAATACAGTATCCTCGATGAGTACGCTGCTCTCCACAGGGGCGGCTTCCTGACTGTGGCTAAGAACATCGTGGTAAACGGTCCCCAGGAGCTTTACCAGAATGTTCCGGTGCTTTCCTGTGGCGCATTGAAGACCGTTGATGTATCTGAGATTGACAGCTACAGTACAATCCGCGCGCTTATGCAGGATTATGCCTACCAGTACGATCACCGGACGTCCGCCGCTCCGATCCAGCCTCTGTCCATCGCTGTATTCGGCGCTCCCGGTTCCGGAAAGTCTTTCGGTATCAAAGAGATCGCCGGGAGTGTCGGACGCTTTCGGATCGCAACCATCAACTGTTCCCAGTTCCGTACGACCGAGGCACTTTTCCTCGCTCTGCACCGGGAACTCACCGAATCGGAGGACGGAAGCATCCCGCTGATCTTTTTTGATGAATTTGACTCCACCTTTGAGGGGATGGAGCGCGGATGGCTGAAATATTTCCTCGCGCCCATGCAGGATGGTGAGTACACACTCAAGAAAAAGACGATGACGATTGACGCGGCGGTCTTCGTGTTCGCGGGCGGAACCGCAGGTTCATTCTCTGAATTTCTCCCGCAGACCGAGGAAAAACGGGCGGAATTCCGCAATCTGAAGGGACCGGATTTCGTAAGCCGCCTAAAGGGCATGCTCGATATCAAGGGACCGAATCCTACGAGCCCGACCGACCGGACGAGCATCATTCGCAGAGCGCTGCTGTTCCGCAACCTGATCATCCGGAAATATCCCGCAATTTATGATGAGAATTCCGGTCAGATCAATATCTCGCGAGGCCTTCTCTCAGCGCTTCTGAGGGTGTCGGAGTACCGTCACGGCTCCCGTTCGCTGGAATTTATTCTGGCAATGTCGAAGCTCTCCGGCGAGAAAAAATTCACCCCGGCATCTCTTCCGCCCAGTGAACAGCTGGATATCCATCTCGATGTTCGTGATTTCCGCGACAAGATCATGTTCGAGCAGTTCATCGGCGCCGGAATGGAGGCGACCGCAAAAGCTCTCTACGAGATCGGTAATGAGGATGAGGCAGGAGACGCTTCCGAACCGCCCCACTGGAATCTGGTCGGGGAGGACAGAAGAGAGAATTACCGCAGTATCATCCGTTTCGTGGGAGAGCATCTGATGGATCCCCGATCCAGAATCGGTATCCGCCATATCATCCCGGACGCGCCGGATACGCTGCATGAGCCGGAGGGAGAAGATCTCCGGTATCTCTGCCAGCTGCTCCATGAGGGATGGAGGATAAGGATGATTTCCGCCGGCTGGCGCTATGACGAAGTGGAAGACCGCGAGCTGCTCCGTTCTCCCCGACTCGCGGAGTATGAGAGCCTGTCGATCGATGCGCGTGATGCGATTGAGGGGACTCTGCTTCGTCACATCCGGCACATCAACCGGATGGGGTACGAATTTTTCCGCAAGTTTAAGCCGTAACAACAGATCATGACCGGGATCCACGGCATCTCTGCACAAATGGCTGCCTCATTACTTCAATAATCGGAAGAATTCAAGAAAGTGACGGATTTTTACGGCAGAACGATGCCGTTTCATCGCAGAAAGAGTGAATGGTATGAAAAACATCTGGAAAAAGGCAAAATATCTTCGTGAAAGAATCCGTCTGGACCGGAAAACCTTTCTTCTGTATACGGTGCTCCGTATTCTTGTCATTCTGACTGCCGTGCGGTGCTTCCTGACACAGAATTACGAAGGCTTCGCGCTCTGTCTTCTGTCGCTGATCCTTTTCCTGCTCCCATCATTTTTCGAAGAAAAGCTGAAGCTGGAAATACCGCCTCTTTTTGAGGGCATCATCTATCTGTTTATCTACGCGGCAGAGATTCTGGGAGAGGTAAACCATTATTACACGGCGATACCCGGTTGGGACACGATGCTTCACACACTGAACGGATTTCTGTGCGCGGCAATTGGGTTTTCTCTCGTTGATATCATGAACCGGAAGAGCCGGAGGCTCAACCTCTCACCTTTGTATCTCGCCCTTGTCGCTTTCTGCTTTTCCATGACGATTGGCGTAATCTGGGAGTTCGTTGAATTTACCCTGGATCAGCTTTTTTTCCTGGATATGCAGAAGGATTTTATTGTAAAGACCATCGGTTCCGTGACCCTGGATCCGACACACTCCCAGATACCGGTCAGGATCTCCCACATCACAAAGACGATCATCGACACGGCGGACGGTAAGACCTACACCATCAACGGCGGTTATCTTGACATCGGAATCATTGATACCATGAAGGACCTCATCGTCAACTTTATCGGTGCGGCTGCCTTCAGCGTGATCGGATATTTCAGTGTAAAATACAGAGACCGCAGCAGCAGCGTAAAGAACATCGCGAATGATCTGATGCTCCGCACGCTTTCCGATGAGGAACTGCTGAAACAGCGTGAAGAGATCGATAAACGGCTGGCGGAATCAAAGGAAGAAAGAACTAACCTGAAAAACTCACTGAAAACCAGGCTCTGACAACGAGATAAAACACGCTGCGCGAGTTTTATCTCGCTATCGCGACGCTCGCCGCACACGAATACTTCGCATTCGGCTGCGGCTCACTGTTCGCGTAAAAAAAATGGAATTTCTCCGGGAAGGAGGTACTTGATGAAACGGTATATCTCAGATCAGCATTTCTATGATGATGACGTCATGCTGCAGCTCGATCACCGGCCGTTCCGGAACGTAGAGGATATGAACGAATGTATGATCCGCCGTTGGAACGATACGGTGAAAAGTGATGATGAAATCTATGCCATCGGTGACATGTTTTCCTGGTCCGGAACCGGTCGTGACCCTGAAAAGCTGAATGCAGTGCTGCACCGGCTGAATGGCAGAATTTATCTGATCATCGGCAACCATGATCTGAAGTGGTTTGACCGGCCTGACATAGACAGCGGACGTTTCGAATGGATCCGCCATTACGCGGAAATCCGCGATACGGAGAGAAATGTCATCCTCAGTCATTATCCCATGCCCTTCTATGGCATGAATCACATGAGGGACAAAAACGGAAATCTCAGGACCTTCATGCTCCACGGCCATGTTCATGATACCAGGGAGGCGGAACTTCTCTATGATTTTGAGCGAAGGGCGGCTCAGGTGACCGTCACAACAGCTGGTGGAAGAGCGGAGCCGGTGATCTGCAACCTGGTGAACTGCTTCTGCGGCTACTCTGATTACCGTCCCCTGACGCTCGATGAATGGATCCGCAGAAGAGCGGAACTTTTGCAGTTTTCTGAGAATGGAAATTGTGCACTTTTTCTAAGAATGTGAAATATCTGTGTTCTTCTGTAAAAATCAAGGGGAATCTTTTCCTGAATTGCACCGCGAATTTTGGTGAATCATTTCGTGCCATCTGCGGTATAGTTAAAAGCGTAGTCAACAATCGCATTCATCTTTCGCGGGATGACGATAAGGATGTAATACGATGTTTCTGTCCAGCGCCCCGCATAGCGGACGTATACATGATTCAGCCGGGTTAAGCGGCCCGGAGAAAGAGGTACAGGTATGGAAACATTAATGGCAAACGCAAGAGACATGAGCAAGAAGGGAAGACAGCTGAGAAAACAGGGCTTCATCACCGGGTCAATTTCCGGTAAAAAGCTGGAACACTCCATCAGCCTTCAGATTCCCGAGAAGAATGTAAAGCAGTTCATGCTTCATCACACGGTCGGAAGTAAGGCTCTTGTGGATGTCGATGGCACAAAGTATATGACAATGATCAAGAGCGCTGACTTCAGCGTTCTGACCAATCATTTTATTGATATGACCTTCCAGCAGCTTCAGGCTGATGAAAAGGTAAAAGGTGAGGCCGAGATCATTCTGGAGAATGAGGACCGCGCAAACGGATTCATTACCAGCAACTGCAATGAAATTGAATATGAAGCATATCCGGCAGACATTGTCGATCATATTGTCATCAACGTTGCAGATTATCCGGTCAACACGGAGCTTCAGGTAAAGGATCTTGATATCGCGAAAAATGACAGAATCCACATCCTGACGCCGCTGGATACCAGCGTTCTTCATGTATCGGAGCATCGTCACATCAAGGCGGAGGATCGTGCGCTGCTTGAGGAAGAGGATGCAGACAGCACCGACACCAGCGCGTCCTGATCCGGTCTGCAGGATCCCCGGAGTGGGAAAGATCATTTCGCAGCAATTGAACAAATTGATCAGATGAGCCGCAGCCTGTTGCGGCTCTTTTTCTATCGTTCGCTCATCAGCTTTTCTCCTGACTTTCAGTCATCGGCTTTCCACACCTTTCACAGAATATTACCATCACCCTTGTCCATGACAGAAGGTCCCGACCTCACATGTCCGCACCTCTGTTTCATTCTCTTCTACAATCCATGCCGTACCGGTCTGTCCTTCTCTATTTTTCAGGCCATCTTTCTCTATTTCTCAGTCCTTGACACATGTCCGATATCGGACTATAATTTAAATTATAAGTCCGATTTCGGACATGTTATTTACGCGAACAGTGAGCCGCAGCTGAATGCGAAGTATTCGTGTGCGGCGAGCGTCGCGATAGCGAGATAAAACTCGCGCAGCGTGTTTTATCTCGTTTTCCTTCTATTTTGCAGAGAGGATCCGCCGAAATGAACAGAGAGACATCGCAAAATGATCTGCTGCTAGAACAGCAGACAGAGCTGAACCGGATTGCCAAGGAGTACGATGAATGCTATCGGAATCTGTCAAGAGTATATGGCATACCGGAGGGACAGCTGTGGACGCTTTATGAGATGCGGCTTCGTGGCGGCAGGATGGCGCAGGCCGACCTCGTGAACGCAACCTTTATGCCGAAGCAGACGATCAATTCCAGCATCAAGAAAATGGAGGCTCTGGGCCTCATCTCTCTGTCCCGGGAGGGGAGCGGCAGAAGGAAGACCGTCACTCTGACGGAGACAGGAGAGGCACTTGCCCGGAGAACCGCGGATCGGGTAATCTGTGCCGAGGCGTCGAGCCTCTGTAAGATGGAAGAGGAGGAGAGAGCGCAGCTGCTCAGGCTGTTTGGAAAATATATTTCTGGACTTCAGCAGTCGGTGAATGAGGAAAAGATGAACCATGGCCGGGATACAGACGGGTACGACTGCGACAGGGAGCGTTCTCCGTAACGAAAAGACAAGCACGATTCTCAAGGAGGTTCCTGATGAAAACCGAAGCGATCCGTCTTTCGGATCATTTTACATACCGCAGACTGTTTCGTTTTACACTGTCGCCCGTGATCATGATGGTCTTCACGTCCATTTACGGTGTCGTAGACGGATTATTTGTCTCAAATTATGCGGGAAAAACTGCCTTTGCTGCCATAAATCTGATCATGCCGTACCTGATGGTGATGGGTTCGTTAGGGTTCATGATCGGAACGGGTGGTTCTGCTCTTGTTTCCATGACAATGGGACAGGGCAGGAGACAGCGGGCAAATCAGTTGTTTTCCATGATGATCCTGTTTACGGTGATAACCGGCGCGCTCACTTCCATACTCGGTAATCTCGCCATGGAAAGGATGGCACTGTTCCTTGGCGCAACCGAGGAGATGATGCATGACTGTCTGGTCTACGGATGGATCGTGAACGGCTTTAATCTGGCTTTCATGCTTCAGAATTTGTTCCAGAGTTTCTTTGTAACCGCAGAAAAGCCGAGGCTCGGGCTCTATGTTACGATTGCAGCCGGCCTCACCAATATGATCCTCGACGCGCTGCTTGTCGGCGTGTTCCGCATGGGTGTTGCGGGCGCCGCGTGGGCAACCGGCTTCAGTCAGGTTGTCGGAGGAGTTCTGCCTCTGTTCTATTTTGCCCGGGCGAATTCAAGCCGGCTCCGCCTCGAGCCGGCGAAGCTTGAGCTTTCTCCGATTCTCAAAGCCTGCGGCAACGGATCTTCCGAGCTCATGAGCAACATATCTTCATCCATTGTAAGCATGCTCTATAATTTCCAGCTGATCAGGATGCTCGGCGAAGACGGAGTGTCCGCATACGGAGTGCTGATGTATGTCAGCTTCATTTTTGTCGCCATTGACATCGGATATTCGGTCGGCTCCGCCCCGATCGTCGGCTATCATTATGGCGCCGGCAATACAGACGAGCTGAAAAACATGCTCCGGAAGAGTTCGGTGATCATGGCAGTCACGGGCGTCCTGATGACTGTCGCGGCCTTCCTTCTGGCAGATCCTGTCTCCAGCATTTTTGTCGGATATGATGCGGAACTGTATGCACTGACGGTACACGCATTCCGGATTTTCTGCCTTGGTTTCCTGCTGTCCGGATTTGACATTTACGCATCTTCCTTCTTCACCGCGCTGAACAATGGAAAGATCTCCGCCGCGATTTCTTTTCTGCGGACACTGGTTTTTCAGGGCGCCTGTGTTCTTCTGCTTCCGGGATTGCTCGGCGCGGACGGTATCTGGTGGGCGGTCACGGCGTCCAACGTATTTGCGTTTATCATATCTGTTCTGTTCCTGATCAGAAAGCGGGAGACGTACCACTATTTTTGACAGATGAATGTGTACTTTTTGGCGTGCATCCCTTTCCCCGGAAGGGGAAACAGAGTATACTGATTTATATCAGACTTGACTGCAAAGTTAACGTACCGTTTCCCGGAACTGTCCGTACAGTCGGTGAGGGAAACCGGCTTTTCTGAGTGGGAAAGGGTCCGTGAAGAAGAAAGCCGGCCGAAGGCTTCTGTTTCTGAAAAACAGAATGGCCGGATGATGATCTGATCTTTTCAAGGCCCCTTTTGCGGGCCTTTTTTTATTTACGCGAACAGTGA
>DGTF01000067.1:0-11576 GCA_002394235.1 Eubacterium sp. UBA4343
TACTTTTACTTCAATCTAAGGATAATTTCATAAGATAAAAACCAAACGCACATCCGCCCCGTCTAATAAGTGTAAGTACTTACGAGATATACTCTTTACGATCACAAACAAGAGGTAAACAAGAGATGACCAAAATTCGGAAAGCAATGCAGCAGGATAAGGCTGCCTTTTCTGAGCTCATCCAGGAAAATGCCGCAGATATGTATCGTATTGCCCGCGCGATCCTGGAGAATGACGAGGATACAGCAGACGCAATACAGGATGCTATTCTGAGCAGCTGGCTTCACATCCATCAGCTTCGGGATGAAAAATACTTCCGAACCTGGCTGATCCGCATTCTGATTCACAAATGCTACGATATCAGAAAAAAGGCACACAGCACCTCTGCCCTGCAGGAATATCAGGAGTTCACTTATATGGAAAATGGATATGAAAAAGTTGAGTGGAAGATTTTTCTGGAAAGTATGCCCGAGATATATCGCACACCGCTCCTCTTATATTATATGGAGGGCTTTAAGGTCCGGGAAATTGCACAGATTCTGGACTTGAATGAAAATACGGTAAAGACCAGGATCTCTGCCGGAAGAAATTGGATGATGCCGCCTCTCTTTGCAACAGAATCAACGACATTTGCCATAAAGGACTGGGATACCTCCTCTGTGACAATTTATGCCATGCCGTATACCCGGTACATGGATCAAATCAAAGGCGCGCATGTCCGTGAAGACGGTACCTATATTCATAAGGACTGGAGACCGTATCTTGAATCCTATGCTCTTTGGACAGAAACCGTAAATTTCTGATGAATCAGAAGAATCCTTGTCCCATACACTCGATAAATAATCCGTTCTGCCGGGTTTCATCCGCTAAAAAAAGGACCTCCACTCACAATGATTGGAAGTCCTTTTCATGATTTTATCATTTATCCGGCTCTATGGCCGGATTTCTCGCTCAATTTTACATCTTTAGTCATGTCCGAACAACAGTGCCGTGCATAGACATGCGTTTCCTTGCTTCGCCTGCTTTTCAGCCGCGTTTGCTCTGAACCTCGTCCCAGTATCTTGCAACCTCAGCAGAGTATTCCTTACCCTCCTGCGGGGCGCCGCAAACCTCGTTGTAGTATGCCCAGATATCGCCGAACGGAAGCATCTTGTCCGCCTCCTGGTCGATCATCAGCTGTGTGAAGTTGCCCGCATTCTGAAGCTCCTTCAGATGCTCATTCGGCAGGCACAGCGCATTCAGCAGGCACTTCTGCCAGGTACGGAAGCCGACCGCCCATGCGGATACACGGTTGATGGAAGCGTCAAAGTAATCAAGTGCCATATGTACGCGACCCAGCGCGTCGTTGCGAACGATCTCCTTTGCCATCTCCTTCGGCTCATCGTCAAAGAGCACAACATGGTCGGAATCCCAGCGAACCGGACGGGTGATATGCAGAGCAATCTCCGGGAAGAAGGTGAGAAGCGCCGGAATCTTATCGGATACAACCTCCGTCGGATGATAATGGCCGTTATCCATCAGTGGAATCAGCTTGTCCTTATTGAATGCGGCATAGGTCAGCGCAAACTCAGAGGATCCGGAAGTGAATGACTCAACTCCGATTCCGAACACCTTGGACTCCAGGCAAGGCTTTACCTTATTGAAATCATAGGGCTCAGAAAGGATCTGATCGACAGAATCCTTGTATCTCATTCTCGGGCCCATGCGATCTGCCGGGACATCCTTCAGTCCGTCTCCGGTCCAGATGTTCATTACACACACCTCACCGGTCTGCTCCGCGAAATAGCTGGCAATACGGATACATGCCTTCCCGTGCTCGATCCAGAACTTACGGACATCCTCGTCCGCACTCGAAAGGTTCATTCCGTCAGCGCCGGCACACGGATGAGAGAAGAAGGTCGGATTGAAGTCAATTCCCATATGATGCTTCTTTGCGAAGTCCACCCATTTCTGGAAATGCTTCGGCTCGATCTTGTCGCGGTCCACCTTCTGACCCTTTTCAAAAATTGCGTAGCTGGCGTGAAGATTCAGCTTTACCTTACCGGGAACAAGCCTGATTACCTCTTCAATATCAGCCATCAGCTCCTCCGGTGTTCTGGCGATTCCCGGATAGTTGCCGGTCGTCTGGATTCCTCCGGTCAGCTGACCGTCTGAATCGAAGCCGTGGACATCATCTCCCTGCCAGCAATGCAGGGAAACCGGAATATCCTTCAGTTTCTCAATGGCAGCGTCTGTGTCAATTCCAAGCGCCGCATACTGTTCCTTCGCAATCTCGTAGCGTTCCTTTACGGTTGTCATCTCTGTTCCTCCCATTTATTCACCATTACAGATCATCTATTTTCACGGATCGATTCTTGCCGTGAGTCTTCGATCATCGTGAATCATTAATTACCATGTGTCATTTATTATCACCGGTCATTTCCCGGTGATGTGCTATGCGGCCGGCGGCTGTGGCGCAATTCAGAACCAGTACTGCGGCATACCGCTGAAATTCAGCCGGAAATCAGCTCTCCATCAGAGCTGTAAACCTTGATGCCGAAGGACTCGTGGATGTTCTCGCGGGCCTCTTCTACAGAATGGAAGACTCCGGTCGCGAGCATCTGTGCCGTGATATTGCCGATAGCGGTTCCTTCATTCGGACCTGCGTGTACCTCTTTGCCGGTTGCCTTTGCGGTCAGACGGTTCAGATAATCAACATTACAGCCTCCTCCGACAATATGAATTCTCGAGTAGCTTCTGCCGTTTGCTTCCTCCAGCTCTCTCTCCGTCTTCGCGTAGCACTCCGCGAGAGATGTATAGATCAGCGTCGCGAGCTGTCCGAAATTCTCCGGTACCTTCTGTCCGCTCTCCTCACAGGCTTTCTTGATCTCGCCGATCATGCTGTCCGGGGAAAGGAATCTCTCGTCATTCGCGTCCACCCGCGACGGAAAGTCCTTCTCCGCCTCCGCCATCTCTACAATCTGCGGGAAACTGTATTTGTCATTCACCTCATGCCGAGCCGAATTGATCATCCACAGACCCATGATGTTCTTCAGATAACGGAATCTGTGATCATAGCCGCCCTCGTTTGTAAAGTTCAGTGCACAGCTCTTTGCCGAGGTATCGGCGGTTTTGCGCTCCACGCCCATAAGCGACCAGGTTCCGGAGCTGATGTACACAAAATCATCGTCATTTGCCGGCACTGAGAGAACCGCAGAACCCGTGTCATGCGTACAGGGCACAACGACCTCGAAGTCGTAACCGATCTCCTCCGCGAGCTCCGGACGGATATGTCCCAGCTTTGTGCCGGGCATCACAAGTTTCTGGAAGATCCGGCGCGGATATCCGAGCCTGTCAATCAGCTCCCAGTCGTACTCACAGGAAGCCGCGTTGATCAGCTGTCCCGTGGTAGCCTCCGTGTACTCATTCACCTTCTGTCCGGTAAGAAGGAAATGGAAATAGTCGGGCACATACAGGAGCGTCTCCGCCTTATCCAGGTACTCCGGATGCTTCGTCTTCACCGCCATGAGCTGATAAATCGTATTGAAAATCGCCTTCTGAATACCGGTGCGGGCATACAGATCCTCAAGCGAGATGATCTTATATACCTCGTCATCCATGCCGTCTGTCCGGTGGTCGCGGTATCCGACCGTGTTGCCCACAACGTTGTCATCCTTGTCCAAAAGGACAAAATCAACGCCCCAGGTATCCACACCCACGTAGCTTGGCATCTTCCCGATTTCTTTACACTTCTTCAGTGCAATCTTGACTTCACGGAAAATCCGGTCAAATTCCCAGCAGAGTTCCCCGTCCTTCTTTACCATGCCATTCTCAAAACGGTGAACCTCCTGCAGCTGAAACTTTCCGTCCTCGATCCATCCGAGCATCATGCGTCCGCTGGATGCTCCGAAGTCCAATGCCCCATAATACGTCATAAAAAACCCTCCTTACACGCGCGTGATAAAATTACCCGATGTTTATCTTATTTATCTCGAGATTTTCCTTACATCCGACACCCCTGTGTCTTGCTGTTCCTCATTATAACAAAAGCGAAACGTTTTGAGTAGAACCAGGTTTGACAAAAAAAGGGTCCTCTTTTGCAACATAATCACAACAAATCGGTACAAAACCCTCGCAATCATACATTCTGTTTCTGTGAAGCCCACAGTCATATTGCGAAAAAAGCCTTTCCGAAAACAATGCCGCGTAACGAGATAAAACACGCTGCGCGAGTTTTATCTCGCTATCGCGACGCTCGCCGCACACGAATACTTCGCATTCGGCTGCGGCTCACTGTTCGCGTAAAAAAACCTGTGAAAAGTCCCGGGTTTCCCGAAATCTTTCACAGGTTCTTTCAGCTATTCTTCTTTTGTGCGGTGGGAACATACTCCCGTTTACCACTTCGACTCCAGTGCCGGATTCCCAGCTCCGGCTTCAGCATGCCGGGACCGGTCAGGTCCGGATCATTTCATTCAATACTCTCCTGCTCCTCAGCGGACGGTCAAGAATCCTGTCTGTCTGGCGGTTCAGCGCATTTTCCAGTTCCTTCAGCACCTCCGGCTTCACCTCAAAGGTATACAGCTTTGTCAGAGGAGCGCTCATGACATAGCGGACCACATACAGCGCGGACGGACTCATCAGAGCAGGATCCGGCGCATACTCACCATTTATCGTCATGATCCGGATCTCAAAGATCCGTCTCACCAGCCGGTTGTCCAGGTGCGGATTCAGGATCGCCTTCATGGTCAGATACAGAAGATTCAGCATGTCAGTACCGTCGATGCCCTCCCGGCCGTAGTAATCCGCAAAATCCAGGAAGTAATACCCGTAATAGACTCCCGGCTGTTCAAAGGCCAGCTCGGTGAAGTATTCCCGGATCGAAGCGGAAATCAGGCTGTAGGAATTTCTTCCTTCGACCAGCGTGAAGCTCCCGAAGGCAAAGGGATTTGACAGTGCCATGAGCGTGCTTCCCGGCCGGCGGGCGCCTCTCGCAAAACAGCTGATTCTGCCAAGCTCTCTCGTCAAAATCACAAGCCTTTTATCGTTCTCACCGATCGGCATCGCCGACAAAACCATTCCCGACACATTGATCTGTTCGTTCATATCTCTCAGCTCAGAATACTAAATCTGTTCACATCTAACGAGAGGCCAAAATTTCAATGGGCGTCGCAGCCTACTCTCTGAGTTCCTTCTTGTCGTAGCCGTAGTTTTTGACGAGGATATCGCTTTCCCTCCAGTCCTTCCGCACCTTGACCCAGAGCTTCAGATTAACCTTGCCGACGAGCATTGTCTCGATTTCTTTCCGTGCCTCAGTTCCGATCTTTTTCAGCATAGCGCCGTTTTTTCCGATAATGATCCCCTTGTGAGATTCTCTCTCACAGATGATCGTCGCCTCAATATCCGTGATCGAACCATCCGGACGCTCCCGCATCTTGTCGATGACCACAGCGATTCCATGCGGTATCTCCTCTCCCAGAGACCGCAACGCCTTTTCACGGATCATTTCCGAGGCGATCTGCCGCATCGGCTGATCCGTTATGGTTTCCTCTGAAAAGAAACGCGGCCCGTAAGGAAGCACCCGGAACAGGCTGTCGATCAGCACCTCCAGATTTCTGCTGTGCAGCGCGGACACACAGACAATGTCCTCGAACCGGGTAATGTTCCGGTATGCTTCCATCGTGCTCTGTACGACTTCCTTTTTGACCTTGTCAATCTTATTGATAACAAGGATAATCGGAAGATCGGAGCGGTCAAGCATCTTTGCTATGTGCTGTTCCGCAGCGCCGATGTAATCGCCGGGTTCAATGAGCCACATCACGGCGTCCACGTCCTTCAGGGAACTCTCCGCCGCGTAAACCATGTATTCCCCCAGCTTGTTCTTCGCCTTGTGAATTCCAGGCGTGTCGAGAAACACAATCTGCCCGCGCTCACTGTTGTAGATTGTCTGAATCCGGTTCCGGGTTGTCTGTGGTTTCCGTGAAGTAATCGCAATCTTCTGTCCGATCAGATGGTTCATCAGCGTAGATTTTCCCACATTCGGTCTTCCGATTAATGCGACAAACCCCGATTTGATCGCCCCGGTTCCAGTCTCCATTCCTGCTTCCATACCTTTTCTCCCTGTCCTGTCTCAGGTAAGGCTTTCAATTTTCCTGAAGAGATCTGCGTGTTTATCCACGGAGCTTTCACTGCCGATCACACAGATATTGTGCGCGGCAAGAACCGATGCGACCGGATCTGCAAGAGCCCGGATATTCTCTGCTTCCGCGTCCAGAACCTCATCTCTTTCCTGCTGAAAATCTTTCTCTGTCAGGCCTGCGAACCAGCAGTTCAGCGCAAAGCTTCCCCTGGAAGAAGCTGTCATCGGTGTATCCATCTCACTGATTGTACCGATGATGTACTTCGTCATAGCCTTTTCATCCGCGTCAAACTTTCTGAGATACTCCGGCAGACCGGCATATACGTCCAGTGTGTTCTTCAGATGAGGGTCCCTGTACGATACCAGATAACTGTCGCCGGAACGTTTGAAGCTGCTCATGCAGCCGTAAGCTCCGCCGAGTACCCTCAGATTCATCCACAGATAATCGTAATTCAGAATCATTCGAAGAATCCGGAAGGCTCCGGTATATTCATATCCGTCTTCCCGGTAATTGCCTGCCTGGGCAACGAACTGCACCTGTCCGGAGGTCTTGAATCCTTCATTCTTCTGCTCTGGCTTCCAGTCAAAGCTTCCCTCCTCGAAGGGATCTGTGCAGAGATTCTCCTCAAGCGACAAAATTTCCTCTTCGATACCGTCAAATCCTTCTTCCTCGGCTGTCACGCTGACCGTCAGATTCTCAGGACGGAATACGATCTTCATGAGCTTCTGAAGGTTTTCGATCAGGTTATCCGCCTTCTCTTCAAAATGCTCATCCAGATCCTTTACCAGACGGAACTGATCAATTCCCGTTGTTTTCTCTGTCCACGCGGAAAGAAGAGACTGGTAGGACAGTGCACGCTTCGCCGCGGAAGTATGACCTGCGGCAGGGATTGCCTGCTCCATTCCTGCTCTTGTACTTGCAAGAATCTCATGAAGTCTCTTTTTGTCATTGAATTTCGATGTCTTCAGGATCTCCTGGATCATCTCGAAGACAAAATCTTTCTCACTGTAGAGATATTTTGCCTTTACCCCGAACATGCGATAGCCCTTGGAATCATCCAGCCCCTTCTCCGTCGGAAGAACCTGCAGACCGAAGTTGATTCCGCCGGTCCTTGCGTTGATTTCATGGAACAGCCTGCCGTAGGTATAGTGCTCCGTATCCACGACTCCGAGCATATTCTTCAAAATTCCGAGATAAGGAACCAGTTCATCCGGAACCTTCGCGGTATCAAACAGCAGCGTCAGATACGCGATTCCGTTTGTAAAATAATGATGTCTCAGATATGTGGTGTCGTTGACACGAATTTGTTCCGTGTCCGGATGAAGCGGTGTCTTCCGGTCGATATCCTTTCTGGAAAGCATCGGAAGCGAATTCAAAGCCTCCTCGGAATCCTCCGATTCCTGATATTCCTTTAACGCCTTCGTCCCGGCAACCATCGCATCCAGCTCCTCATCTGAGAGCGATGCCTTATACGCTGCGAGCTTCTCCGCCGCAGCCTTCTCTCTGCGGGCAGCCAGACCTTTCTCCGGCTTCAGCGTCACAACCGCGGCATGATTGTTTGACAGGAGATACCTGCGAATCAGATTCTCAAAATAGCCCGTGCCATTCCGCTTCTTGAGTTCTTCAAAAGCATCCAGCTCCTTCAGGTATTCAAAAGGCTTCCCCTCGTCATAGAGCCAGCTGTCAAAAAGATCCATACCGTAGATCAGGCCCTTCGGGAACTGCGCATAATCCGCCTCCCGGAAACGGAACTCGAAATAATTGATTCCCGAGGCAATAGCGAGTGTGTCCAGCCCCTCCTCCGCCAGCTTCTCCAGCGTGTCATGCACGACAGACAGAAATCTGTCCTTATCCTCCGCATTTGCGTTCTTCGCAATCACGGAAAAGAACGGCTGAAGAATTCCGTCGTTGTAGGCACCTTCCACATCTCTTCCGATTCCCGCGTCCAGCAGTGCCTGCTTGACCGGAGCTCCCGGTGCGTCCAGAAGTACATACTCCAGAACCGAGAAAGCAATATTCAGCGTAACATCCGAATAATCCCCGACCACCGTGTTGACAGACAGATACGTATTGTCCCTCTCAGGCTCACTGTCCAGAACCGGGTAACTCATCGTGACATCCTTTACCTCAGAGAACGGTTTCTGCATCGGAATCTCCGACTCAACCGGAATACGATCAAAACGGCTCAGATACTCCCGGTCCAGCCACTCCAGCTTCTCCTCCATGTCAATGTTTCCATAAAGATAAATATAGCAATTGGAAGGATGATAATACTTTCTGTGGAAATCCAGAAACTCCTCATACGTCAGATCCGGAATTACCTCCGGATCTCCGCCGGATTCCACGCCATAGGGAGTATCCGGAAACAGAGCATTGAAGACGGCGCGGTCAAGCACCTCATCCGCCGATGAAAAGACGCCCTTCATCTCGTTGTAAACGACACCGTTGTAGGTCAGAGGATCCTCTCGGTTCTCGAGCTGATAATGCCAGCCCTCCTGACGGAAAATCTTCTCGTTCTTATAAATATTCGGAAAGAACACAGCATCCAGATATACATCCATCAGATTTTGAAAATCCGTGTCATTACAGCTGGCCACCGGAAACATCGTCTTGTCCGGATAGGTCAGTGCATTCAGGAATGTATTCAGAGATCCCTTTACCAGTTCTACAAAAGGATCCTTCAGAGGAAACTTTCTGGATCCGCATAATACGGTATGTTCAATAATGTGCGCGACTCCCGTCGAATTTTTCGGCGGAGTCCGGAAGGCGATGTTGAACACCTTATTCTCATCATCGTTGGAAAGGAGCGCAATCCTGGCGCCGCTCTTCCGGTGACGGAGAAGCTTCCCCTCTGCATGCACGTCTTTGATATATTCTTCACTGATTAATTCATACTTGTCTGTCATACGCAGCTTCACTCTCCTGACTTCTCATTTCTTTAAATGTTCCTCCGGAACCGGATGCAAACAAACGCATCCCTCTGTCCGCTCTCCGTTGCCGGACGTCTGTCAGCGGTCGTTTCCTTCCCCGTAGCGCTCCGCCATCTGTCTCAGCTGGTCCGCAGTGAGTACAAGGTTAAAGCCGGCCGGGTTAAAGACAAATCCCTCGGATTCCTTTACCAGGAAATTATGAATCCGGTCATAGGTGATCGGTGTCAGTTCAAGCTTCACGCCCTTGTTTCTCTGATTGAACTTCTGCACCTCGCCGAAATCCGTGTAAACCGGCTGGAAGGTCTTCCCCGCCTTCGTTTTGACAAGCGGAACCTTCACCTTCTGGTTCTTGTCCTTCGGGTCCCATTTTCCCTCAATCTCGCTGACATCAAACGAGATGATAAACCGGGAACGAAACAGATTGTGCGCCATCTCCTCTTCAAGGTCGTGCAGATGCTTCTTCTCCTCCTGATTACGTTCAACAGGTCTGGTAAGCTCCTGCATGAAATACAGTGCCGTCAGCTGAAGTTCCGGATTCGCCCTCGGAATCTTATCATTCCGCAGCGCATCAATATCCGGTTTCTCCACCAGATCCGTGAGCTGAATCCGGATCGGCGCGCCCTCCTCCTGATACATCACGGCATTGATGCCGTACAGATAAAGCGTCCGCAGGAATGGAAGAATCATCCCCCGTTCAACCTTCACCGCCTGCAGCAGATATTTATCAAGCGTATATGGATGCGCAAAGGTCTGCGTCATTTCCTTCGTGGTAAAAATATAAATCTGATCATCGAATGTCTCCGGATCGCACTCCACAAAAGGGCAATGCGTAAGTGCCGAATACAGGACATAGATGCTCTCATTCTTCTCGATTTTTTTCAACATAAAACTCTTATCAATTATTGCCATGTCAGTTCCTTACCGCACAGCTTTCCTGTGCCTGAATGATGAATAAATATAGTAACGTCCCCCTCGGGACCGGGATTTTTGTCACCGCAAACCACGCATGCAAAGCGCGTACTTATGCACTCTGCGACGTGAGTCATCGCTTTTGACGCTGTAATATACTATATCATATTGTAAATCCACGCGCAACGAACCGAAATTGTTAAAGGTTTGACCCGTAAATTCTTCGCTTTGTCTGTCCTGACCGATTAAGAAAAAGATACTGTGATCGAGACCTTTTCCCTGCTCAATTATATAATTGGTGAAGGATCCTGCAGAAAGGAGCATGAAACCCAATGAGTGTGAGCGGATGTGGTCTTTTTCCGCTTCAACTAATGATATGCGGAGCATCTGGAAATTATACAAAAAAAGAAACCCGGGGCAGATTTCTCTGCGCCGGGCGTATTACACGTTTGAACTCTATATATCCGACCGGATCTGGGATCCGGGAGCAGGGCCGCGGCATAGCCGGGTCCTGCATTTATTTTATCAAAATTTTACTGCTCTGCCGGTCCGTACAGCTTGATGAGCTTGTTGAGGTATGTATATCTCTCAGCAGACTCCTCTTTCTGTTTGCTCTGCAGTCTCTCAGCCTTCGCCGGGTTCGCACGCTTCAGAGAATTGTAACGTACCTCACCATCCAGGAAGTCCTGATAGATATCTGCCTGCGGAGCCTTGGAATCCAGAGTAAATGCAGGCTTATCTGTTCCAAGCAGTGCCGGGTTGTAACGGAACAGATGCCAGTATCCGGACTTAACCGCAAGCTCTTCCTCGGTCATTACCTTGCCCATACCCTTGCGGATACCGTGGTTGATACACGGAGCGTAAGCAATGATCAGAGAAGGTCCGTCATAAGCCTCAGCCTCGCTGATTGCCTTAACCGCCTGGTTGTAATCAGCGCCCATAGCGATCTGCGCTACATATACGTAGCCGTAGGACATAGCGATGGAAGCAAGGTCCTTCTTCTTGGTCTCCTTACCGCCTGCAGCGAACTGAGCAACTGCTCCGGTAGGTGTAGCCTTGGAGGACTGTCCGCCGGTGTTGGAGTATACCTCAGTATCAATAACCAGAACATTGATATCCTTATCGGAAGCGATAACATGATCCAGTCCGCCGAATCCGATATCATAGCCCCAGCCGTCACCACCGAATACCCAGTTGGACTTCTTCGCCAGGAACTGTTTGTTGTCCTTGATGAACGCAGCCTCTTCGGTTGTATTGTCAGCGATTGCAGCCAGCAGCTTATCTGTTGCGACTCTGTTCTCAGCGCCCTTTGTCATGGTGTCAAGCCATGCCTGTCCGGCTTCCTTGACAGATGCATCCTTCTCAATAAGAGCTTCAACCTTTGTCTTCAGCTCATCACGGATAGCCTTCTGTCCAAGCAGCATACCATAGCCAAACTCTGCGGCATCCTCAAACAGGGAGTTGGACCATGCCGGTCCTCTGCCGTTCTGATCTACCGTATAAGGTGTAGACGGTGAAGAGTTCGCCCAGATAGAAGAACATCCGGTAGCGTTTCCGATCTGCATTCTGCTTCCGAACAGCTGAGTGATCAGCTTTACGTAAGGAGTCTCGCCGCAGCCTG
>DGTF01000067.1:11632-26116 GCA_002394235.1 Eubacterium sp. UBA4343
CGCATGCGCCGGAGAACTCGAGCAGAGGTTTCTTGAACTGGCTTCCCTTTACGGAAGTGATCTTGAATTTGTCGATAACATCCTGCTTCTCCGGAAGCTTAACCGCATAATCGAAGCCCTTCTGCTGATCCATGGCGTCGGCAATCGGAGTCATGGTCAGGGCCTTCTCACCCTTCTTGCCCGGACATACATTCGCGCAAGATCCGCAGCCTGTGCAGTCCATGGTGGAAATCTGAATGCCGAACTTGTAGGACGGCATACCGGTCATCGGAATGTTCTTGAAGCCTTCCGGTGCCGCAGCAACCTCAGCCTCTGTCAGAGCGAACGGACGGATAACCGCGTGCGGGCAGACATAAGAACATCTGTTACACTGGATACAGTTGTCGCTGTTCCAAACCGGAACATTTACAGCGATGCCACGCTTCTCATAAGCAGCAGTACCGGACGGAGTCTCGCCGTTTGAATATTTCAGAACGTCGGAAACCTTCAGGTTGTTGCCCTCCTGAGAGGAAACAGCCAGCTGAATGTTGTTGACGAAATCAACGGCATCCTTGCGGCCCTCGGAAACCTTCTTGAACTCAAGGCCTTCATCCTCACAATCAGCCCAGCTTGCAGGTACCTCTACCTGAACAGCTCTGTCTGCGCCGGCGTCGATAGCAGCCCAGTTCTTCTTGACGATATCATCACCCTTGCGGCCATAAGTAGCCTTTGCCGCTGCCTTCATCAGCTCGATTGCCTTCTCCTCCGGAATGATACCCGTCAGCTTGAAGAACGCGGACTGAAGAATGGTGTTGATACGGGTCGGTCCCATGCCTACCTCGATACCTGTCTTTACACCATCGATGACATAGAACTTAATGTGATGCTTTGCGATATATGCTTTAACCTGTCCCGGAAGATGCTTCTCCAGCTCTTCTCCGGTCCACGGGCAGTTCAGCAGGAATGTTCCGCCGTCTACCAGCTCCTGAACCATGTTGAACTTGGTGATGTAGGACGGATTGTGGCATGCAACAAAGTTTGCTCTGTGAATCAGGTAAGTGGATTTGATCGGTTTCTTACCAAAACGCAGATGAGACATTGTTACACCGCCGGACTTCTTGGAATCATAATCGAAGTAAGCCTGTGCGTACATGTCTGTGTTGTCGCCGATGATCTTGATGGAGTTCTTGTTTGCTCCTACGGTACCATCAGCTCCAAGTCCCCAGAACTTGCAGTTTACCGTTCCTTCCGGTGTGGTAACAAGCGGCTCGCCTACCGGCAGAGACAGATTGGTTACATCATCGACGATATCGATGGTGAATCTCTCCTTTGTCTCGTTGTCGTATACAGCAACGATCTGCTCCGGAGTGGTATCCTTGGATCCAAGTCCGTAACGTCCGCCAAAGATCTTGATTCCGTCGAACTTGCTTCCGCGGAGTGCTTCAACAACATCCAGGAACAGAGGCTCGCCAATGGAACCCGGCTCCTTTGTACGGTCAAGTACGGAAACCTTCTTTACCGTATCCGGGATTGCGTCAATCAGTGCCTGTCTGGAGAACGGTCTGTACAGACGTACCTTTACAACACCAACCTTGCGGCCCTGAGCCATCAGGTAATCGATGGTCTCCTCGATACAGTCGCATACAGAACCCATAGCTACGATAACCTGATCTGCATCCGGAGCGCCATAGTAGTTGAACAGCTTGTAGTCTGTTCCGATCTTGGCATTTACCATATCCATGTACTTCTGAACGATTCCGGGCATTTCATCATAGAGGCTGTTGCATGCCTCACGGGTCTGGAAGAAGATATCCGGATTCTGGGCGGATCCCATTTCCTTCGGGTTCTCCGGGTTCAGAGCGTTTGCCTTGAACTCCTTCAGAGCCTTGATATCGATCATGTCTCTCAGATCCTCATAATCCCAGGTCTCAATCTTCTGAAGCTCGTGGGATGTACGGAATCCATCAAAGAAGTTGATGAATGGAAGATGTCCGGAGATAGCTGCTGCATGAGCGACAGGCGTCAGATCCATAACCTCCTGTACAGAAGATTCGCAGAGCATAGCAGCGCCGGTCTGGCGGCATGCATATACGTCTGAATGATCACCGAAGATGTTCAGTGCATGTGTAGCAACGCAGCGCGCAGATACATCAAATACTGCAGGCAGCTGCTCACCGGCGATCTTGTAGATGTTCGGGATCATCAGAAGAAGACCCTGGGATGCGGTATATGTGGTTGTCAGAGCACCGGCTGCTACAGAGCCGTGAACGGCACCAGCTGCACCTGCCTCAGACTGCATCTCTGTGATCTGAACTTCCTGTCCGAACAGATTCTTTCTTCCCTGAGTTGCCCACTCATCAGTGTGTTCAGCCATCGGTGAAGAAGGTGTGATCGGATAGATCGCTGCCACTTCGGTAAAAGCATACGAAGCATGAGCTGCTGCTGTGTTACCATCCATGGTTTTCATTTTTCTTGCCATCGTAACTATTCCTCCTTATATAACTTAAGATGTATAATTGATTTTATACACATACAAGGTTATTATAGCACCCGTATTTTTCTTTGTCACCAGTTCGGCAAATGTATTTTATTAAATACACTATGTCTGTAACATACACCTCTTCTTTGAATACGCCGTTTCCGTTACATAAGCCTCTTCTTTGAATACACCGTGTCCGTTACATGTCGCCACGTTTCGGATCGTATTCCTCGTTGTTTTTCCCTGTCTCCGGTTCCCGACCATCCCCAGTGACTGCCCTGCAATCCTTGTCGAGATCCACCCGGTGATCCACCTTCTTCATGACACGTCTGGGGCGCAGCTTGGAGAAGATAATGACCTGACTCGAGAAAAGCCCGTTGTAGCCGGAGAAGACAAAACTCAGCATACAGGCCACACCGAAATAGGGAAGCCCGGCTCCTCCGAAAACCTCTGCCGCAAGCAGTATCGATGTAATCATGGTATTCGTGACGCCGGCAAACATGGCGGTGAAACCGACGGCCGCCGCGAATCCCGCCGGAATACCCAGTAGCTGGCCGAATACACAGCCGAAGGTCGCGCCGATATAGAAGGTCGGAACGATTTCTCCTCCCTTGAATCCGGCTTCCAGTGTAAGCGCCGTGAACAGAATCTTCATCGCGAAATCCCACGGCCTCGCCTGCCCCTGTCCGATCGCTCTTGCGATCACATCCACGCCGGCTCCGTTATAGTCCTGATTTCCCACCAGAAACGTCAGTCCGACAATAACCGCTCCGCCCGCAAGAACGCGCAGATACGGATTTTTCAGGAACCGTTCATAGAACCCCTTCGCATAATGTAGTGCCATGACAAAAAACGCGGAGACAAGGCCGCAGGCTGCCGCAAGAATCATGACCTTTCCCATCATCAGCGGACTAACATCAGGTGCCTCAATCTGAAAGCGCACCGGTGCCGCCCCCATGAGGGATGCCACCTCAGCGGCAAAAACAGACGCGATCATTCCCGGGACAAGCGCCGCATGCTTTACCATCCCGACACTGATGACTGTGGCCACAAAAACCGCCGCCGTAACCGGAGTTCCGAACAATGCCGCAAAAAAAGCTGCCATTCCGGTCATCGTTGCGATCTTCTTATCCTCCTCATCGAAGCGGAACATCTGCCCGATGTGGTTCCCGATATCTCCGCCGATCTGCAGCGCGGCACCCTCTCGGCCGGCGGAACCGCCGAACAGATGGGTGAGAACTGTTCCGACAAAAATCGCAGGTATCAGCCGGAATTTGAGAGAATCTCCCTCAACAGCAGAGTCAAACACAGCGTTGGTTCCGACGCCGGATAATTTCAACTTCTGGTACATAAGGACAATCAGAAGTCCTGCCGCCGGAAGGAATAAGATCATCCATCCGTTCACTGACCGAAACTGTGTCGCCCACGACACGCACCGCGCGAATGCACCTCCGGTCACACCGCATACAGCTCCTGTAACAAGAGAAAGGATGATCCACTTTATAAAATAGGCAAAATAATCTTTCACCCATCGTCTACCCTGTTCATTATTCCGATCTGTCATCTGTTCCAATTCCTCTTCCTTTTCTGCCTGCGGCATCCCTGCCGCTGCCGCCGCTTCCTCCGATGCTGCCCGCTGCTCTAACCTGCATCCACGAACGCACCCGGCTTCTGCTGTTCTGCCTCAATGCTGCCGGCTGCTCTTATCTGCGTCCGCGAACGTAGATTGCCTTGTGCGGGCACATCTCCTGGCAGCAAAAACAGCGGATACATTTTCTGTAATTGTATACCGGAGGATGATTACGTCCCTTTGAAAAATGCAATGCTTTTCCCTCTATCGGACAGCTTTCTACACAGACGCCGCACCTCCGGCATTTATCCTCATCGATTCTGGGAGCCGGTTTCAGGAATCGCAGAAACGTCACCGTGTTCATGATTCCCTCCGCCTTACCCTTCTTCCGGTTCACCCGGAAATCCGGCTTACCATATTTTTTCACGGCAGACAGCATGGAAAGAGGTCCGTCCGGCGTCACAAGATCAATCTCCTCTTCCCGCCAGGTACCAAGGCCCATCTGCGCTCCCGCGACTTCCGTCGGCACCGCTTCCGGATCCAGACATACAAGTCTTGCAAACACGCTGTCCAGCGCCACAGGGTCCGTCGAAAGCAGTAGCACATTCATCGGCACCGGATCTCCCGACGTCGGGCCATTTCCCTCCATTGCCACGATCCCATCCATCACATAAAGGCGTGGCCGGACGAGAAGATTCAGATCCACGATCATTCTTGCCATGCTCTCCGCGCTCGGATATCTGGTGTGTCCCGCTGCCTTGTGCTTTCCCTGGACGCAGCCGTACTGATTCTTTACAGCCCCTGTGATGTGTTCCAGCGCATGCGTCTTCATCTTGCAGACGCTGATCAATGCATCTGCCTCCGTGACATCCCGGGCGAGCATAAATTCCTTTGCGTGAATACCCTGCGGATATTCCGTCCGGACGGCCTCGTCAAAGGGAGCCATACGACACCTGTATTTCGTCAGCTCCTCCCGCATCCCCAGACGCTCCATCGATCTGACTGAGGAGCCGAAACCGCCGGAATCTCCGGCCGATACATCGATATAATGCTCCTCCGCCAGAATTCTCGCCAGCATCTCAACGACCACCGGATGTGTCGTAACCGCGCGTTCCGCGTCTGCTTCCCGCACAAGATTCATCTTCAGCAGTACCTTCTCCTCCCTGCGGACATATTTTTCAATGCCTCCGACCAGGCTCAGGCCCTGCTTCAAAGCCTGATACACTCTCTCCGGATCATAACTGCCGCACGGAACAAGCGCAACTGTACTCTTCAAGCCTTTATCCTTCCCTCTGGCCATTTTCCTTCCTTCTGATCACTTCTCTTCGTTCTGATCATTTTACTTTCTTCTGATATTTCTCTTCGTTCTGATCATTTCTCTTCCTTCTGATCATTTCTCAGCTGCAGTATATGGCACCTGGCATCACATAGTGATTGCCGCCCAAGAACCAGATGAAGCTCTTTGTCTGCACAAAGCAAAAACTGCCACGCTGTTTTCCTTCTTTATAAACATAAGGATCGAAAAACGCGCGGCAGCTGGCTTTATACAGTATGTGGCGCCCCGCTTCCGGGGCATGAGAGTTTATACGGGAACGAATCACCGCTCTCCTGCTTCTCTCCGTCGCCTGATTACCCCGTTGCTTAAACAAGGGATCATTTGGCAAACCTGGTGACATCCGGTTATTACTCCGAGATTTTTGATTTGTCCCAGATGTTAATCTGTCCCGAATTTTAACCGAAAAGGAGAAGTCAGTCCTTCGTGCCCATCTTTGTGATCAGAATACAGTTCGGTGTGTCAACCTTCATCGGCCTGCCCTTCATGACAAGAATATTTTTCTCATAGTCAACGGCAAATGTCGTGATGCTGTTGGATTCATGATTGACACAGGCGATATGCTTCCCATCCGGGAACATCGCGATATCCTTCGGATACTCTCCGCTGATCGGAAGTGCAAACTTCTTCGTCAGAAGGCCGGTCTTCTGATCCACCTTAAACATAGCAACCGTATCATCACCGGCCGTCGAAGTGAAGAGATATTTTCCATCCGGAGAAAAAGTCATCCCCGACGCGGCATCATGGAGCTGATCCACATTGTCAGAGGTCGTGCTCACGCTTTGGATGTAATCAAACCTGGGAACATCATCCTCTACGGAATAGGCGAACACATCCACCCTGTTGGCCAGCTCATAGATCACATAAGCAAATCTTCCATCCTGACTGAACTCAATCAGCCTTGGACCGGATTCGCGCTCGCAGCGGAGAATATCCACCAGCTTAAGCTTACTCTTGGAGCTGATGCGATAGATCTTCACCTGATCGATTCCGTTATCTACCGCACAGATAAAACGGTTGTCAGGCGTCATCTTCACGCAGCTGACATGCGGACGGAAGTTTCTCTCCGCCACACTGCCGAGACCCTTGTGGAACACGCCGTCCATCACAGAGCCGAGGCGTCCGTCATGATGCGTATGAACCAGTGTCACCTTGCCGTCGTGGTAGCCCGCGACCAGAAGATACTGACCCGTCGCGTCAACAGATAAATAGCAGCCACGCATACCATCGATGCCGATCTTATTGATCATCTCAAGATCACCGTCGGACTTGATGTCAAATACCGCCACACCCTCATCCGCAATGGAGTACAAAAACTTTCCGTTCGCTGAGCGGCAGATATAAGATGAATTATTTACTGGGATCACCTTACGCAGCGAAAGAGTCCCCTCCTTCACATCAACGTCATACAGGTGGATGCCGATACTGCTTCCGTGGGTATACGTTCCAACATACGCAACATACTTTTCTGCCATAATCTCTTCCTCTTTTCTATTGTTGACTGCATTCTGAAAAATTACTGTATAAGCTCTTCGAAAACGCAGACAGGATCGTCGCACGCGAAGCGCGCATAAGAGACTGTATGCGATTTCGAAGGCAACAGGGTGTGAAACACGGCGAAAACGCGAATATGCGCGGGCAGTGAGCCACATCCGCTCACACAAAGTGTGAAGCGGTGGGGCGAACGCCGCGACAGACCGACGAAGTCGGTCACCTGTAGGATTGCGAGAGTGCGAAGCACGGAGCAATCCGCAGCTTATACAGTTTGTGGTGCTGTTTACAGCATGTGGTTTGCTGTATAAGCTCTTCGAAAACGCCGCGACAGACCGACGAAGTCGTTCACCTGCAGGATTGCGGAGCATGGAGCAATCCGTAGCTTATACAGTATGTGGTGCCCCGCCTGCGGGGCATGGGTTTCAGTCAGAAAACAAGTGCGCCCTCTGCATTTCAGTCTGATCTGCAGTTCCCGGCAACACGCTAAAAGTATATCACGAATCATAAACCGGCACAAGGATTTCGCAGTTCTCTCGTCCTCCAGGAAACGGGCTCTGAACCGGCTGCTCATTGACAACCCCGGCCGTGCGGCGTTACGATATCAGAACCATGGAAAGAACTTTTACTTATATTATTAGAGAAGAAGACGACGGCAAGGACATTCACGCCTTCCTGCGCGAGAAGGGATACTCCAGGCACATTCTCGCCTCTATGAAGCCGATCCCGGACGCCGTTCTGGTCAACGGAGTTCATCAGTACATGCGCTATATTCTCCGCCGTTCTGATGTCCTCACAACCAAGGTTCGGGATGATGTCTCTTCAGAGACAATCATCCCTGCCCCTGTTCCCTTCCGGATCATTTATGAGGATCCGGATCTGCTTGTCATCGATAAGCCTGCCAATGAAGCGATCCACCCTGCCGTCGGCCATCCGGCCAATACGCTCGGAAACGGCGTCGTCTGGTATTTTCAGCAGAAAGGCATCCCCTTTGTTTTCCGCTGCATCAACCGCCTGGACAGAGACACCACGGGTCTGCTGATCGTGGCGAAAAATCTCGTCAGTGCCTCTGTTCTGGAACAGCAGCTTGTAAAAAGGGAAATCCACCGGACCTATCTGGCAGTCGTCGACGGACATACCCCTGCCAAAGGCACCATCGACCTGCCGATTGCCCGCAAGGAAGGCTCTCTCATTGAACGCTGTGTGGATTTTGACCGGGGTGACCGGGCGGTCACTCACTTTCAGACACTTGCTTATTTTCCCGCGCCCGGCAGAACCGATTTCCTGAATTCCCGGAAAACAATATCTGCATCCGGCACAGATAAAACAGACTTCACACCCGGTTATTCCGCTGTCTGTCTGAAGCTTGAGACCGGCCGCACTCATCAGATCAGGGTTCACATGGCATACCGGGGACATCCTCTTCTCGGAGACACCCTGTATAACCTTCACTACCTGCGAAAGCCCGACGAACTTTCCGAGCCCGGAACCGTAAGGCCTTCCGGCGGAGACCCTCTTACCATCACACGTCAGGCTCTCCACTCATGGAAGCTTGACTTCATTCACCCCATCACCGGAGAAGCAATGCATTTCACGGCACCGGTGCCGGAGGATATGAGGGCGTTGCTGTATCAGACACCGAAGGACAGCTTCTGACAGCACTGCTGTATCAGACATTATAAGGCAGATTATCACGTTGCTGCCGTATCAGAGGCCAAAGGCATCTGACGAAAACAAAATATTCTACGTCCTGTACAGATAACAGAAAAGAAAAAAGAGAAGGAAAAGAAAGGAAAAAGAAATGGAAAAAATCGCAAGCTTTACCGTAAATCATCTGACTCTTATGCCCGGCATCTATGTCTCCCGAAAGGATCATATCGGCTCCGAGTGCCTCACCACCTTTGATCTCCGCATGACCGCCCCGAACCGCGAGCCCGTCATGAACACAGCAGAATGTCACACCATCGAACATCTCGGCGCGACCTTCCTTCGCAACGATACAGAATGGAAGGACCGCGTGATTTACTTTGGACCAATGGGCTGCCGCACCGGATTCTACCTCATCCTCGCCGGGGACTTGTCATCCGCCGATATCACCGGCCTTGTGATCCGTACCTTCACCTTCATCCGCGACTACAAAGGAGAAATTCCCGGCGCGGCAGCCAGAGACTGCGGAAACTATCTCGACCAGAACCTCAGCATGGCGAACTGGCTTGCCCGGAGATATCTGGAACGGGATCTGTCACAGATTCACGAGGGGAGCACCGAGCGGCTTGTATATCCCGACTAAACCGCGGCTCCGACCTTCCACACACTGACGCCGCAGTGATCCTGGCTGCCTTCCCAGCCGGGGGAATATACACAACTGAGAGAATTTTTCCCGTCAACTTCTGATATTCGCATAGTTCCTCTGCCGGGGCAGCGCACAGCTCTCAGAACTGTTCCTGTCAATCTCAAATATTCGCATAGCTTCTCTGCCGGGGCTCGCACTGCCGGCAAGGTCAAAATAAATCTGTTCTATGTATTTGTTAGGTTAAGGAAAAGCGGCTTTCATCCCACACGCAAGCATGTGGGATGAATGCCGCAATTGATAACCGTACCTCTGTCAGTGCATCCCCGGCGGTTACTTTCTCTGAATCACATCCAGTATACGCTGGAAATCTCCTCCGTTCTCCCGGAACACCATCATCATCTCGCTGGTCAGAGAGATGTGTTCCCGGTCCTCCGGCACTTCCGCAGGCCCATACCAGCCGGCCATGGACAATTCATCCTCCTCCAGGGTGATCTGATCCTTGTCGCCGTCCAGCTCGCAGAAAAATCCCATTAGCAGTGTGTCAGAAAACGGCCAGGGCTGACTCTTGTAAAAGTGAAGATTACGGACCGCAAGCCCCGTCTCCTCCATAACCTCCCGGTGAACCGTATCCTCGATGCTCTCTCCACTCTCATTGAATCCCGCGATCAGCGCAAACCTCTTATATTCTCTCCCGGCGTACTTGCTCATCAGAAGCTTCCCGTCATGAACCACCGCAACGATAACGCCGGGGCAGATGACCGGATAAAAGGTTCTGCCGCATCTCGGACACTTCATCATCCGTTCTTTCTCATCCGACACGAGTTCCGTCCCGCAGCCTCCGCAGTACCTGTGACTCGAGTACCACAGAGAGAGCTGTTTTCCGGTCACGCCGGCAAACGCCCGATCTCCTGGTTTTGCACTCCGGAAGGTCCAGTCCTTCTCAAAGCGATATCCCTCCTCAAGAAGAACCTCCGGAATCTCCTCCGGCTCGATCACCACGAGATAATACTCCTCCTCATCAATCCGGAAGAGATAGGTGAACTCTGCGTTCGTCCCATCAAAATCTCTCGTTTTCGGATACGTAAGAACTCCGTCTTCATCCATCCGGAGCAATGTCAGCGGTCCATTGTATACCAGCGCCGTTTCATAACCGGCAGGCTGCTTGTTCTGATACTCGATGTAAAATTTTCTGGGTGCAATATCCTGAATCATTTTTCCCTGTCCTTTTCCTGCTTTCATCGGATCCGATGTGAAACGTCTTTTCGGATTCTCTCCATGCGTTTTCTCTGTCTTCATTGGTTCCGGCACGAAGCATCCCTCTATTTTCTTTCTCTGGCCTCATCGGCTCACACGAAGCATCCCTCTACCTTTCTCTGTCTTCATTGCTTCCGACGTGAAACGTCTTTTCAATATCTTTTATCACAAAGCGGTAGCAAACCCCGGTAAAAATACCCGCCGTAAGCCAGGCTGCCGGGTCACAGAAGCAGGCTGCCAGATAGCTCATCATATGAATGGAAATGAATGCCGTAATTCCCCGGGCGACAAATTCGACAATTCCGCCGAACATCGGAAGCAGTCCGTAGCCACATCCCTGCATTGCGTTCCGGAATACAAAAATATAACTCAGCGGAATGAAAAAGCAGACCGCGACATTCACGTAGGTTTTTGCCCAGGGCATCAGCGCGCCGATATCCTCATTTCCCGAGAAGAAAATTCCCAGCGTCAGCGGCAGTATAACCACACAGATCACTGCAGCTCCGACCGCATATATCGTGTCGATCAGAACAGCGGCATTGACTCCCTTCTTCACGCGGCCGATCTGGCGGTTTCCGTAATTCTGCCCGCAGTAGGTCGAGATCGCCGATCCCATCGACGGCATCTCCTGCGACAACAGCGTAACCACCTTATTTGCAGCGGTATATCCGGCCACTGCCGTTGAACCGAACAGATTCACGGCAGACTGCATGATCATAGTTCCGGATGATGTGATCGCGAACTGAAGCGTCATCGGGATGCTGATTCCGAGCTGTGCCTTCGTCATTTCCTTTGACAGACGCCACTCTCCCCGGCGCGGTCTCAGAATCTCCGCTTTCCGGTAAATGTAGATAAAGCACAGCACCGCAGCCATCGCCTGCGAAAGTACCGTGGCAAGCGCCGCGCCCGCCACTCCCATACGGATGCCCATTGTCAGCAGAAGATCCAGAAAAATATTTGACACAACAGCGAAAATCAGAAAGTAGAGAGGTGCCTTGCTGTTCCCGATTGCCCGAAGCAGAGCCGCACTCATGTTGTACATGATCATAGCGATCAAACCGACGGTAATAATCATGATATAGGTATGCGCGTCCCTGTAAATATCGTCCGGTGTATTCATCAGGCGAAGCAACGGTCCCATCAAAAGTGCGCCCGCCACCGTGAAAGCCGCCGTAAGAATCAGGCTGAGAAGCAGAGCATTCGCAACACTCCTGCGCACACCCTTCTCGTCTTTTGCGCCGTAATACTGCGACGTCAGTACCGTAAACCCGGTAGACATACCCTGCGCAATTCCGCTCAGCAGAAACATGATCGTCCCGGTCGATCCAACCGCCGCCAGCGCGCCGGCACCTACCACTCTTCCGACAATCACCGTATCCACCACATTGTAAAATTGCTGAAAAAGATTTCCAAAGAAAATCGGAATCAGGAAACGAAGCAGAATAGACGACGGCCTGCCCTTTGTCATATCTGTTTCCATTCAAAATACCCCCAGTATATCCGGAATTATTTAGCCTATCACAGTTCAGAATGCCCAGGTTCATCCGGAACTATTTATCCAATCACAGTTCAGAATGCCCGGATTCATCCGGAATTATTCATTCCGTCACAAATCTGTATTTTATCCCAGAAAAGGCAGAGATTCAATATCAATCCGAGAGAAAGACATCCCACCGCGTCTCAACTCCCTGAATCTGATCCGTACCAGCCTTATTCACTCCGGACTTTTCCGGCAAAAACGAAAAGCCGCAGCTCCGGCAGGACATCTCAGGGCATCTCTGCAATCCCTGGATATGGATTTTTTCTCTCTCCTTCGCTATAATACCTGTGAGAGCCGGTCCGCTTTCAACGAGTAACCGGCTCTCAGTAACAGAGAATCACAGTTAATTTCTTCAATTACCAGGGGTCAGAGCTAACTTCTTCAATTACCGGAAATCAAAGCCAGCTTCTTCAATTACCGGGAATCAGAGTTAGCTTCTTTGATTACCAGGATTCAGAGTTAATACTACAATTCGGAGGAATGCAGCAATGACAGGATACAAAAACATCGTATTTGACATGGGAAGGGTTCTGGCCGATTACAACGCCGATAATGCCACACGGGAATACACATCGGATCCCGACGTAATCCGGGAGGTCAACCTCCTCGTCTATCATTCCGGAGAATGGATCATGCTTGACGCAGGTCTGATCCGGGAGGACGACGCGCTGGAGAAGATGCTGTCCCGCGCATCCTCCGATGAGGTCCGCAGCGCAGTCCGCTTCAGCTTTCAGAACTGGGACAGATACAACCTCACCCCGCATCCCGGTATGGGCGCACTGGTAAGGGATCTGCGGGAAGCAGGAAAAAAGACATACATCCTGTCCAACGTCAGTGTCCGTCTGGACCACGGCAAGTGGAAAAGCCATCTCGAGACGCCCGATCTTTTCGACGGGGTCTTTCTCTCTGCTCCTCATAAGGTTCTGAAGCCCCAGCGGCAGATCTATGAAATGTTTCTTGAGGAATTTCATCTGAATCCACAGGACTGTCTCTTCATCGATGATCTTCAGCGAAATGTAGACGCTGCCCGCTCCTGCGGTCTGGGCGGATACGTCTTCGATGGAGATGTCCGGAAGCTCCGGGATTTTCTCGGCATGGCGGATTCTGTATAAGCTCTTTGAAAGCGCCGACGGGCCGCCTGCCGCAAACCGCGCGTAAGTGAAGTGACTTGTGTTGCCCCCAGCCCTTCTGATTTGTCTGTAAGCCGCCTGCTGCGAAGCGCGCGTAAGTGACTGTATGCGGTTTCGAAGACAACCGGTATGAGCACGGAACAATCCGCAGCTGATACAGTTGTTGACACGATCCTGACAGCTCCGCCCGCATGCCCGAAATGCTCCCTTCGGGTGTGCGGTACCGTCTATGCTTCTGCGGGCGTCTGCCTGTCCTCGCGGGAATGCATCTCCCTCTTATTCATATACATCTCGTGATCTGCCCGCGACACGGTCTCAGATCCCTCCTCCCCCGGAAGCTGCTGCGCGATGCCGTATGCAAAATCCAGAGGGTGATCTCCAAACTCCGGATCACATTTTTCCCTCGACTGAAGCTCACGAAGAGCTGGAAGCAGTTTCTCCGGTCCGGTTTTCCAGGAAAGCAGGCAGAATTCATCTCCACCGATCCGGAAGATCTCTCCAAAGGAAGAAAGTGCTTTCCGGGTTGTCTGACCAAAGGCAAGCAGATAAGCATCACCCGCATCGTGCCCGTATCTGTCATTCACAAGCTTCAGGTGGTTCAGGTCGAACATAACGGCGGTAAGTGTTCTTTTTTTACCGGAATATTTCTGAAGAGTCTTGTCATAAACTCCGCGGTTATGCAGCTTTGTCACCGGATCTATCTTTGCATACATCTGCTCCAGTGCGAGATACATGAATAGATAGCAGATGCTGATGCAGTTCCAGCTCGCTGCGAGATCTCCGTAGACAATCTGCGCAATCACACCTATCCCGACGATTACCTGTGCAAACAAAAGCATGATCCGGTCGCTTCTGTCGAACAGATAATTACGAGAGTAGTACATGCGCACCATCACCATATACATCACATATTCGGCGATTATATAATAAATATATTTATTGGTATAATACATATATCCGCCGCTGTGATAGAAAATAACCGGCTTCCAGATGTTTACAATCGGAATCACGCCGAAACAGATTAATATGATTACATTTAGAACCCTGTTGACAAGCGATATCTTTTTCAATCGCTGCATAGGTATAATCAGGATCAGAAACGCGACCAGAAAATAAATGACACAAGTCAGCACATTAAGTATGTAGTCAATCCGGGCAGTAATCCTGCATATCGTAAAAATCGCCTGCCAGATCTGATCCAGAACAAGTATCGCCGCAATCACGCCTCCGGCACACGCAAAATATCTTTTGATTCTCTGATCGATATTTATATTGTCATAGAGCCGGAACCAGGCGAATATCACCAGAATAAAGCTTATGACATCTTCAAAAAGAACTAACATATTTCTCCTAAAATCAAACGAGATAAAACACGCTGCGCGAGTTTTATCTCGCTATCGCGACGCTCGCCGCAC
>DGTF01000067.1:26181-29159 GCA_002394235.1 Eubacterium sp. UBA4343
ATACTTCGCATTCGGCTGCGGCTCACTGTTCGCGTAAATCAAAATCACAGATGTTCCTGGTGCCAATGTTGACAGCTGCAGCAGCGATATTCACCTCTTCTGATTCGTATAAGCGAGAATACCCGCAACTGTTTTGGAATCCTGTATTCTTCCGCTGTAAATATCCTGAAGCAGTACCTCAGGCTCAACGGCACGCAGACGGATCTCCTCCGCTTCATCCAGCGCCTGGCCATGGGAGTCCTTCAGGTCAGAGGCAAGATAGACATCCGTGTATTCATTACAGTAGGCAGCCGCCGTCTTCAGCCGCAGCAGCAGCTTCCATTTCCCGGCAGTGTATCCGGTTTCCTCCCTCAATTCTCTTCTTGCGGTATCCTCTGTCGTTGTATCCTCCGCATCAACCGCTCCGGCCGGAAGTTCCAGAGTCTCCCGGTCAATTGCCGGTCTGTACTGACGCACCATAAGAATTCTTCCGTCCGCGAGAACCGGAACGATACAGGCGCCGCCTCCCTTTTTGTGACAGACAAAATCCCACTTCTGAATGCAGCCGTCCGGAAGCTCCATTGTGTCCTGATACACATCAACCACGGAGCCGCTGTAGGCCAGAGACCGCGACAATCTTCTCAGATGGCCGGTCCCTCTCTGATTTTCCGGGACCCGGCTCTCTGAAATCTGATTTTCCAGGCTCCGATTACTCTGACTCCGGTTTCCCGGGCTCCGGCATTCCGGGCTCTGATTTTCCAGATTCTGATCCTCGTCCTTCATATATTCAATCCTTTCGTCTGCTGTGGGCAGAAACTCCACGGCGGTAAGATTTTCGGCAGGTGAACGAACTCTCTTCTTTTTCCGAAATGAATCTGTCCATCACCCGTCTTCTCCGTCTTCCTTCAGAATGGCGACGTTTTCCTCGCAGTGCTCAACCTGCCTGGAATAAAGGTGGGCGAGATCAATCATATCTTCAATGGTCAGCTTTCGCCCCGCCGCGTTCCATTCAGCCAGACACATCATCCACAGAAAACGAAGGCTTCTGTCAATGTAGCGGAAGACACCTGCCGGATCCCCGTCAGAATAGATGTCAAGCGTATAACGAAAAACGAAGTACACGCAAAGCTTTGTGAACCATCCGGGAAGACAGTCCTCATGGAGCCTCTCAAATTCCGCGCGCAGCCGCGCCGGAATGTTGTCCGTCTCACCGCGGACAGACACCCTTGCATCGCCAGCCTCACCGCTGACAGCCGTCCCTGCAACGCCGGCCTCGATACCTGTAGTTCTTACCAGTTCCAGCATTTCGGTCCAGCGGTGATCGATAACCTCGAGGCTCTCCATACGCCGCATCAGACTCCGCCGGCTCTCCTGTGTCGGAACGATGCCGATCTGCCGCTCAATGTCATTCATTTTCTCCCTCCAGGAAAGCTTATGATCCTCATCCTGGAGATAACGAACCGCATCATCGCGGATCGTCAGTATTCCGCGAAGCCGTTCGCGGTCCGTGTCGCCCCATCCCCGGTCTGTATCATCCTCCATGCGCTGCAGCTGCACCGGTCCCGAAGAAAAAAATATTCTTCCGAACTCCATACAGGAAAGGCTCATATCCATCTGCTGATAATTCCCGATCTGCTCAAAATACCTCGGATACTCATCACAGACGACACTGATCGCCTCCGGTCCCAGGTGAGTGATGATCTCGCACAAATTGTCATCGTTAAGGAAAGGGCAGCGATTCTGATCCGTAAGCGGGAAGAAACAGGTACGGACCTCTTCTCCGTCCGCGTTTTCTTCTGTTTCTGTTTTCATGGCGCGCCGCAGACGCTTCCCGAAAGGCCCCTCGACATACCGGTAGTATTCCTCCGTTTCCCGGTCAAGATCCACTTCCCAGCCTGCGCAGCAGGTATCCGGGCACTTTCCTGCAATACAGGAAAACTTAAGAACCGTATCGGGATATTCATAAATCATATCTTAGCGTCCCCTTATGTGAATTCTCAGCCGCCTGAAACCCTCCGTCCATCAGAACTTTATTCCACGAAACCATGAATTTGTCAAAAGCATCTGTCATTCACGATCACCTGATTTCCCCCGGATTCACGCGGATCTCCCGGTTTCTCTTTATATCCCAGAAATTGCAGTCAATCACCCCGCCCTTATGATTCAGAAGCTGTATGAACGGATCGCAGTCAGCGCTGTGCAGAAAATCCTTCGTCTGCCGGAAGAGACGAGCCTTACTGACATCATTCTCATGAATCGTAAGGGAGCAGATCCATTCCTTTCCAGAATACGCAACAGCCAGATACATACGGTTTGCCAGAAAATCCACCACATCTTCCCGCATGTGTTCGAAATCGCGGTCTGTCGCCTCATAGTGCGCGTTCCAGTCACCGTAAGTCAGTGTGAAGCCATCTTCAAGATCGATATAGAGATCGTCGCTTCCCTTCGGGTTTAACACCGAGACACAGAAATATCCATTTTTCAGATATTCGTAACCCTCATCCTCATTCGTGTAGGTTGCGATCTTTTGTCCTCCCAGAAAATCAAGAACCGCTCCGAGCATCGCCGCAGGTCTGATCTTAACAGGTTTCGCCATTCTATTATCCTTTCTTTTCTAACTCAATGATTTCCCACTTCATCTTGCTTCTGACTTTCTTTGTCAAGAGCGTATAACAATCATACCACATCAAAAACGCTTCGAATACATATACGCGACTCCTTTATCAAAAAAGGATCAAAAAAAAGATCTCCCTTGCCTGACGCAAAGGCACGCAAAAAGAGCCGCATACCCTGTATTCCAAGGGTTTGCGGCTCTTCATAAATTGCTTGATAATACTGTTTTTCGATTACTCGATGATCGTAGCTACACGGCCAGATCCTACAGTGTGACCGCCCTCACGAATAGCGAAGGTAAGTCCCTGCTCCATAGCGATCGGGTGGATCAGCTCGATGGTCATCTCAACGTTATCACCAGGCATGCACATCTCAGTGCCTTCCGG
>DGTF01000067.1:29247-29895 GCA_002394235.1 Eubacterium sp. UBA4343
TGAAATAGAACTGCGGACGATAGTTATTGAAGAAAGGGGTATGACGGCCGCCCTCGTCCTTAGTCAGAACGTAAACCTGAGCGGTGAATTTTGTATGGCAGGTTACAGTGCCGGGCTTAGCAACAACCTGTCCCTTTTCGATATCCGTTCTGTTGATACCACGGAGAAGAACACCGATGTTATCACCAGCCATAGCCTCATCAAGGAGCTTATGGAACATCTCAATACCGGTAGCAACAGAAGAAAGCTTGTCCTCAGAGATTCCAAGGATCTCAACCGGATCATTCAGTCTCAGAGTACCACGCTCTACACGTCCGGTAGCAACAGTTCCACGTCCGGAGATTGTGAATACATCCTCAACAGGCATCAGGAACGGCTTATCTGTATCACGTGTCGGAGTCGGGATATGCTCGTCAACAACGCTCAGGAGCTCCATGATCTTGTCGCCCCACTCGCTGTTCGGATCCTCAAGAGCCTTCAGAGCAGAACCGCGAACGATAGGTGTGTTCTCGAATCCATACTCGTCAAGAAGCTCGGTAACCTCCATCTCAACCAGCTCGATCAGCTCGTCATCATCAACCATATCACACTTGTTGAGGAATACAACCATGGCCGGAACACCTACCTGACGTGCAAGCAGAACGTGCT
>DGTF01000039.1:0-43551 GCA_002394235.1 Eubacterium sp. UBA4343
GCTCCGCCGCCCCGCAATATTCATTCTGACAGAGATTGATCCGGAATATCTGATCCGGAGACTGGAGCCAGATCGCGATGGATCTGAACTGGAGCGTACAGCATACGTTCCGTCTTCATAACGAAGCTTTGAGGGAATTCGACAGGATTCTTAAAGCTGAGAGTAAATGAGAGAGAATGAGAGTTAGTCCTTATAATATTGTTATGATGACGAAATTGAAAATGATGAAGCCTCTGAGGGACAGCCTTCAGGGGCTTTTGCTTTGGAGGGAGATGACAGAGGTGCCATACAGAACGTTGCACCCATGTGCGGCCGATAACTGTCCGGAGCTTGTGCCCACGGGACAGAAGTATTGTGAGAAACATAAGAAGATGCATCCTGAGAAAGCGCGGTCGGCTTCAGCACGTGGATATGGACGCAGGTGGCAGAAGGCATCAAAAGCGTTCCTTGCTTCACAACCTCTCTGCGAGGAGTGCTTAAAGCGCGGGAGATATGCGAAAGCGACGGTTGTGGATCATATCGTTTCGCACCGTGGTGATCCGAAACTGTTCTGGGACAGAAACAACTGGAGAGCGCTGTGCATGCGGTGCCACGATAAAAAAACCGGACAGGAGGATTCCCATCCGGTGTACAGGTACTGAAATTTGTTATTTTGCAATTGATGACATTCTTCTGTGCGGATCAGTCTGGACAGTGAGTGTAAGACCGAGTGTATCAAATATTTTAAGCAGCGTTGTCAGGTTTGGAGAAGATTTTCCTGATTCAATCCTGGCAACGGATGAGTGCGGAAGACCGCACATCTCTGCAAGGTCACGCTGAGAAAGGTTTAGATTATGGCGCTGGTCAATCATGGCGCTGACAATCTTAGCTCTTTCTTCGACTTCATCAATATCCCTGCCGATTTCGGGATTTGATTCACGCACGTGTTTTTTATAATCGTTCCATGTTGCCATAGCATTCACCTCTTTTCATGCCGTGATTTCCAGTCGTCTCTTTCGGCAAGAGCCTGATTGATCTCACGTTGGGGAGTCTTTTGGGATTTCTTGCGGAACTGGTGAAGTAGAACAAAGGTATTGTTTTCAAAATAGAGATAGAAAACCCTGTTGTTGCCGGGACGCAGTTCCCAGATGTCCTCGACAAGATGTTTCGTTATATTTGTTCCAAGCCTTGTGCCATTCTCCTGCAGAAGCTCAATGTAAAAAGATATCTGCTGATGCTGTATTCTGGCATCTTTATTTTTGCCGGCTTTCTTTTGCAGGTCATCAAGAAACTCCCAGAGCTGCGAGTAACCATTGGAATCTTCATAGAATTCAATGTTGTACATGTAAGCTCCTTTCGTTCAAAAATATGATAGCAAAAATGCGTTCAAGCGTCAAGAGGATATGAATAGATGGCGGGGAAGGTCTGAATCCCTGTGAGCCACGGCTCGGAGACCGCCGACTCTTGCGTGCAAAACCGCAAAATTCAAGGGAGGGGGGTGTAGGGCAACCGTACATAAGAAAAATGTGAAATCTGGAAAGCTGCAGGCAACCGAAGCCCGAGCCGATGATAGAGGGATACACCGGTTTTCTTTACTACTAAAAGAATGGAAAACCTCTGGTCGCCCTGCACTGGAGCACTATTTTCGGAATGCGGTCAACCGTTACCATGAGATCTACAGAGTACAGATACCGGCGATTACGCTGCATATATGCCGCCACACCTAATGCTCGAACATGGCAAGGGCGGGGCTTTTGTCGTCTCCGGTATCATGGTAAACTGAAAAACAGATAAAAAATGTACATTTGCCAGGCCGACATTTTTCCCTCTGCGAAAACGGCTCTTGAATGTTCGCAGTATGTCACATCCTGCTGCCCAAGGCCTTACTACCGGGATTTTCGGCTCATGGTGTACATTTGAAAGAAAAGAAGAAACCCTGCAAAGGAGCGCAGAATACGGCACTTTGCGGCATCTGAGAAAGGATATTTTCTATGATAAGAATACTTTTTGTTTGCCACGGCAACATCTGCCGTTCGGTAGCTGCACAGTACATTTTTCAGAACATAATTAATATGAGAAAGATCGCGGATCGTTTTCTGGTGGATTCCGCGGCAACCTCGACGGAGGAAATCGGGAGCCCCGTGTATCCGCCGATGGAGCATGCGCTCCGGAAGAGCGGGATTCCGATTGGAAATCACCGAGCAAGGAGGCTTCAGAAATCGGATTATTCGAAGTACGATCTCATTATCGGAATGGATGAAGAGAATGGTTATTACATGAGGCAGATTCTGGGGGTAGATCCGGAGAATAAAGTACATTTTCTGATGGAGTATGCGGGCCAGCCGGACAAGCGGATCGACGATCCATGGTATACCAGAAAATTTGATCTCTGCGTTTCGGAAATCACGGAGGGATGCATCGGTCTTCTGGAGCATCTTGCGGGACCGACACCGGGTCAGGCTCCGTCCTGACCAGCCCGTTTTCGGCGGCTGAAGAGCATGCCGCCCAGCAGGCACAGCAGGACGCCGATAACGATGAAGGCAGCACCGGCAGCGAAGGAGAGACCGACAGTCTCGTGGAAAAAGATCACACCCATGACGGTGGAGGTCAGGGGCTGGATCGGATAGAGCGCCGAGCAGTTGCTTGCCGGGAGCGCTGCAAGTCCCTGATTCCAGAGAATGTATGCGATTCCGGTACAGAATATTCCCATATACAGGAGACCGGTGATAACTCTTGCGTTGATCTGGATCGGGGAATGGGTGATGAAGTGCTCAATTACCGCAAAGAGGGGAGGTTTTGGATGAAACAGAAAGATATCCTGTTCGGGTGTGCCTACTACCTGGAATATATGCCGGAGGACCGCATGCGGGAGGATTTGCGGATGATGCGGGATGCCGGGATGAATGTCATCCGCATCGGCGAATCTACCTGGTCCACCTGGGAGCCGGTTGAGGGGAGGTTCGATTTTTCTCTTCTGGACGAGATGCTGGATCTTGCGGAGGCGTATGAGATGAAGGTAATCGTCGGGACACCCTCGTACGCGATCCCTGCATGGCTTGCGGAAAAAAGCGATGACATTATGGTTGAGACATCAGAGGGAAAGGCAAGGTACGGACATCGTCAGCTCTTCAACATTGCGAGTTCGACGTTCCGGTTCTACATTGAGCGTGTGATCCGGAAGATGCTCGGGCATTGCGTTGGCAGAAGCTGCGTGATCGGCTATCAGATTGACAACGAGACGAAGCATTACGGCACTGCGGGCGCCGGTGTGCAGGAGATGTTCCGGGAGTATCTGAAGAAGAAATACGGTACGGTGGAGGAACTGAATCGTACCTTTTACCTCCGGTACTGGAGTAATTCCATCGGCCGGTGGGAGGATCTTCCGGACATGCGCGGCTGTATCAACGGCGGGCTGGCCTCGGAATTCGAGGCGTTTCAGCGCAGCCTTGTGATGGAGTATCTGTGCTGGCAGAGGAAGATCATCGATGAGTACCGCACGCCGGATCAGTTTGTCACGCACAACCTGGATTATAACTGGAGAAAATTTGGCGCGGAGATCTCACAGGACGGGTACTCTTACGGGGTGCAGCCGGACTGTGACCACGATAAAATGGGACGCGCGTTGACGATTGCAGGGACGGACATCTATCATCCGACACAGCATGACCTGACGGGTATGGAAATCGCCTTTGGCGGAGATGAGATGCGTGGGATTATTCCCGGAAGCAGGAATTATCTGGTGCTGGAGACAGAGGCGCAGGCCTTTCGGGAGTGGGTTCCGTATCCGGGACAGCTCCGCCTTCAGGCATACTCTCATCTGGCGAGCGGGGCATCGATGGTGGAGTACTGGCACTGGCATTCGATACATAACGGCTACGAGACCTATTGGAAGGGACTTCTCAGCCACGATTTCGCACCGAATCCGACATATCTCGAGGCCGCTAGGATCGGCCGCGAGTGGAAGCGGATCGGAGCAGAGAACCTGATCATCACGAAGAAAAACCGCGCAGCCATGATCGTCGACAACCGGACGCTGACCGCCTTTAAATGGTTTCCGATTGATAAAGACCTGAGCTACAACAATATTGTGATGGAGACGTATCGTGAATTGTACGGACTGAATATCGGTGTGGATATCCTTTTTGAGGATCAGATCACGGGAGAAGACTGCCGTCCGGACGGCGGCACGCAGAAAAACGACAGGCGCAGCCTGGACGGATATGACCTCATCGTGATTCCATCGCTTTATTTTGTCTCTGAGGAATTTATCCGGATTATCCGGGACTGGACAGAGGCGGGCGGAGTGCTCGTCGCCACGTTCCGCTCCTTCTTCACGGACCGCTCGCTCAGTGTGTGGACGGATATCCAGCCGCATCACATGACGGATGTCTTCGGGGTTAGTTACCATCAGTTTGTGAACCCGGAGCGGCTGACTGTGAACGGATTGGAAGTGAATCACTGGGCGGAACTTCTGATTCCGTGCGGCGGAATAACTGGAAGTGAAGAGAGCTGCATTTCAGAAACAGCAGAAGAAAAGGGCGCAGCTGCGAATGTTTTGGAAGCTGCAGAGAATAGGGATGGTGCTGAGGCGGTTTTGGAGGACGCGGAAACCGGTTGCCGCGGGGATGGCTTTCAGGTACTCGGTCAGTATGAGCATCCGTACTGGAACATCTATGCGGGCATCACGAGAAACCGGTTCGGTAAGGGAACAGCGTACTATATCGGCTGTCATACAGATCCGGAGCAGCTGAAACGAATTCTTGCACGGGCGTCCGCAGATGCGGGAATATGGCTGCCTCATTATGAAAATAAGGAGACAGCGGACGCGGAACAATATACCTGGCCGGTGATCCTGCGCAGCGGCGCCAATGCGAAGGGACAGACGGTTCATTATCTCCTTTATTACGCAGAAGATTCGCGGGTGATACACAATCCTTATGGCATGGTGACAGATCTGATCAGCGGCAGAACTTATGCTCCGGGTGAGAAAATAGAGCTTCGGGACTGGGACGTAAAGGCGCTTCTGGAAAGCTGAAAGTTATAGAACGTATCAGGCTGAGCCTTCAGCTCTGAGGAGCTGACCGCGCACTGGAAATCGCTGATCGAGAAATATCCGGTCTGACCGATTGAGGACGGAATGGATTCCCCAAGTGCGAAGGTAATTAATATTCTGTTCCCTTTTGTATTTCAAAGTGGTTTTTTTCAAATGTGATCAGTCCTTCGGATTTCATTTTCCCCAGTTCTTTTGAGAGTGCGGTCCGGTCGACATTCAGGTAGTCAGCAAGCTGCTGGCGGTCAAAGGGGATGTCGAACTGGTGGCCGCCGCTCTGTAGGGCTACCGAATTCAGGTATGCCAGTACCTTGCCCCGGATGGTTTTGGGTGAGGTGTGGAAACTGCGGCCGGACAGAACAAGGTTTTTATGTGCGGTAACCACAAGAAGGTTGGTCAGGAACTTCCGTACCCAGGGGTGTGTGGTCGAATCGGTTTCTTTCAGGACATGAATTTTGAGGAAAAGAATCCGTGAGTCTTCATTTGCCACGACATCGACCAGCAGAGGTTCGTTATGCAGAAACGCATAGGTCTCTGCAAAAAAATGGCCGGAACCGACGTGACTTAAGATGGTGCGGTTCCCCCACATATCGTTGTTTTCTATTCTTACGCTTCCCTCCAGGACCAGTCCCATTTTGTCGGTTTTACTTCCGGCCAGAAGGATGGAAGCGTCTTTTTTGTATAAAAGCTCGCGGGCTTGAAGTGCCAGCAATGCATCGTGAATTTCTTCTTTGCTTAATCCTTTGAAAAGAACGTTTTTCGAGAGCATTTCTTCATTCATTTTCGTCTCCTTAGCCGCAGAAGGGGGCTTCATCAGTGCAAAACAGGACTGTTAAAGGCTGCCTTGTATTGGAAAGTGTCACACGGTTGAAAAAAATAATTATGTGGTAATGACAACATACTTCTGCTTTACATCCTACTATACTGTCCACAGAAAGACAACAAGTGACTGCCGCTGTATTCCAGGCTGTACAAAGGTCTATGTAATCCGGGAGGCAGCAGAGGCAAAGGAAGAATGCCCTTTGGGGCGATAGAGGAGGTTTATTGATGGAAAACAAGATGTTCTGTTATCAGTGCCAGGAAACAGCGGGATGTAAGGGATGTACGATCTCCGGTGTCTGCGGAAAGAAACCCGAGGTTGCCCGTATGCAGGATCTGCTTGTGTATGTGACGAAAGGACTTTCGTGTGTGACAGCAAGGATGCGCGAGGAAGGGATTCCCGTGGAAAAGAATGTGAACCATATGGTTACAAGAAATCTTTTTATCACGATCACCAATGCAAACTTTGACAGGGAAGCGATTCGCAAAGCAGTTGAGGAAACGCTGGCGGTAAAGCAGGATCTTCTTGGAAAGCTCGAGAACAAAGAGGGACTTCCGGAAGCCGCATTCTGGAATGGCGCGGAGGATTCCTTTGACGCCAAGGCGGCAGAGGTCGGCGTACTTTCGACCAGGGATGAGGATATCCGCTCTCTTCGCGAGCTGATTACCTATGGTTTAAAAGGACTTTCGGCCTATTCCAAGCATGCAAATGCACTGCTTCAGGACAATGAAGAAGTGGATGCGTTTATCCAGAAAGCACTTGCGAAGACTCTGGATGATTCTCTTGGAGTAAACGATCTGGTGTCTCTTACTCTGGAGACCGGTAAGTACGGTGTAGACGGTATGGCTCTTCTGGATAAGGCGAATACAGAGGCCTATGGGAATCCGGAAGTGACACAGGTTGACATTGGTGTCCGTAAAAATCCGGGTATTCTGATCTCCGGTCATGACCTTCGCGATCTGGAAATGCTTCTGGAACAGACGAAAGGGACTGGTGTAGATGTCTATACACACTCCGAGATGCTTCCGGCACATTATTATCCGGCATTTAAGAAATATCCGCATTTCGCAGGAAATTACGGAAATGCATGGTGGAAACAGAAAGAGGAGTTTGAGAAGTTCAATGGTCCGATTCTGATGACGACCAACTGTGTGGTGCCTCCCGCAGAGAGCTATAAGGACCGCCTCTGGACGACCGGAGCGGCAGGATTCCCCGGCTGCAGACATATTGACGGCGCATATGGCGAGACCAAGGATTTCTCTGAAATTATTGCCCAGGCAAAGACATGTCCTGCTCCTACAGAGATCGAGACAGGAACCATTACCGGCGGATTTGCACATGAGCAGGTATTTGCGCTTGCGGACAAGGTTGTAGACGCGGTCAAGACCGGAGCCATCCGGAAGTTTGTTGTAATGGCAGGATGCGACGGAAGACACAAGACACGGGAGTACTATACAGAGTTTGCGAAGAGACTTCCGAAGGATGTGGTGATTCTGACAGCAGGATGCGCGAAGTATAAATATAACAAATTGGATCTTGGCGATATTGGCGGAATTCCGAGAGTTCTGGATGCGGGTCAGTGCAATGACTCCTATTCCCTGGCACTGATCGCCTTGAAACTCAAGGAAATATTCAAGCTGGATGATATCAATGATCTTCCGATCGTGTTCAATATCGCATGGTATGAGCAAAAGGCCGTCATTGTACTCCTTGCGCTTCTGTACCTGGGTGTAAAGAATATCCATCTTGGACCGACGCTTCCGGCGTTCCTTTCTCCGAATGTGGCAAAGGTGCTGGTGGATAACTTTGGAATCGCGGGAATTGGAACTGTGGATGATGATCTGAAGCTTTTCTTTGGAGACGAGGCATAAATGAGGCGGAAGAGCTTTTTCCATGACAAAGAGGATTCCTGCGCTTGTTAAAAGGTTCCTTGAGTTACAATATTGTCAGGTCGATGTCCGGAGATTTCCGGGTGTCGGCCTGGTTCAGTTTATCCTGCAATTTTTCCTTCTTTGATTATCGGCATTCAGGATATCGGAATAAGTGAAATAAAAATCTTTGCCTGACCACCTGCAGCCGATTATATAATTCCGCTGCTGAAATAAGATTACGATTGACAATCAAATGCGGTTAGAGTACACTAATAATTAGTTAGATATATATAACTAGCAAAAGGCTGATGATCCTGAATTTCTGCTGTTTGTCATGCTGCACAACAATAGAAGGGGCACCAGATGCCAGCTGGATAAAGCTATAGCAGGGCAGAAAACTATTGCAGGATAGAGAACTATAGCAGGACAGAAAACTATTGCAGGATAGAGAGCTATAGCAGGGCAGAAAACTATTGCAGGATAGAACGCAATAACAGGATAAAAAGCCGTTTCAGGATTGAAAGCAACAGGAATGGTTACCAGTTATGTCTCAGGAAGACAGGAGGAGACGATATGCTGAAACATTTACAGATTGAAAAGGTGATTGGACGAGAGATCATAGATTCCAGAGGCAATCCCACGGTTGAAGCTGAGGTGATTCTGAATGACGGAACTGTCGGAAGAGGAGCCGCGCCCAGCGGAGCGTCTACCGGTGAATTTGAGGCGATTGAGCTTCGGGACGGAGACAAAGAACGATTTGGCGGAAAGGGTGTGTCTAAGGCCGTCAACAACATAAACACAATCATCAATGATGCAGTCAGAGGACTGGACCCGCAGGATGTATATGCGGTAGATAAGGCGATGATCAGAGCGGACGGTACGCCAAACAAGGCGAAGCTGGGAGCAAACGCAATTCTTGCGGTATCCATCGCCAGCGCGAAGGCTGCGGCAGAATCTCTCGGAATTCCGCTTTTCCGCTTCCTCGGGGGTGCAAATGCCAACCGTCTTCCGGTTCCGATGATGAATATTCTGAACGGCGGGGCGCATGCGACGAATTCAGTGGACACTCAGGAATTCATGATTATGCCGGTGGGAGCATCTTCCTTCCGCGAGGCACTTCGCTGGTGCACAGAGGTCTTCCATTCACTTCAGAAAATTCTCAAAGCGGAGGGGAACACCACTGCGGTCGGAGATGAGGGCGGTTTTGCGCCGAATCTGAAGGATGATGAGGACACCATTGAGCATATTCTTCAGGCAATCCGCGACGCGGGTTATCGTCCGGGCGAGGATTTTGTTCTTGCTATGGATGCGGCATCCTCTGAATGGAAGAGCGAGAAGGGGAAGGGATATTATCACCAGCCGAAGTCCGGCAGGGATTTCACGTCTGAGGAGTTGATTGCGCACTGGAAATCGCTGATCGAGAAGTATCCGATCTGGTCGATTGAGGACGGTCTGGACGAGGAGGACTGGGAAGGCTGGCAGAAGATGACGGATGAGCTCGGAGACAAGGTACAGCTGGTCGGCGATGATCTCTTTGTGACAAATACAGAGCGGCTTGAGAAGGGAATCCGGCTTGGCTGCGCGAATTCGGTTCTGATCAAGCTCAATCAGATCGGATCCGTGTCTGAGACGCTTGAGGCGATCAAGATGGCACATAAGGCTGGATACACGGCAATCACATCCCACAGAAGCGGCGAGACAGAGGATACTACAATCGCCGATCTCGCAGTTGCGCTCAATACACGCCAGATCAAGACGGGAGCACCCAGCCGAAGCGAGCGTGTGGCAAAATACAATCAGCTTCTCCGGATCGAAGAGGAACTCGGCGAATTTGCCGTATATCCCGGAAAAAAAGCATTTAACCGCTGAGAAAAAATCACAGAAATATAAGATCAAAGACAGGCAGGAGCCGGTTCCGTTTATGGAACCGGCTTTTCTGAACTTATTTTACTCTATCATGAGGAAAAGAAGATTAAAATGGGGCAGCTGAAGAAAGCTCTTAGGGCGAATTTCTAGGGATACGAGGTTATCCGCTAGCTGCTGCATGCGCCGTCTTATATAATGATCCGTATGCGGATGAAATCGGCAGAACCATCCGGTTTTCAGTCCTGTGTTCAGTGTGGACGATTACGAAAGATAAAATATATTATGAATTCTTCCGCTCAAACAACTGATCTTCAAGAACTGGTGTGATATACTGTATAAGCTCTTCGAAAACGCAGACAGGATCGTCGCACGCGAAGCGTGCGTAAGAGACTGTATGCGATTTCGAAGGCAACAGGTATGAGGATGAAGCGCGAAGGCATTGAGCAATTTATACAGTGTGAAGGAGACACCATGATCAGACATTATATAATCGGAGAACCGATCGAGACAGATTCTGTTGTGCTGAATATACCGGTTGAGGCAGGAGAGATTCCAGGTTTTGTTCTGGATCCCGGTGCGATGACGATTCGTCATCGAATGGACAGCGAGGATGTTATTTACGGACTCGGAGAAACTGTTCGCGGGATGAACAAGAGGAACTGGCTGTACATCAGCAACAACACCGATGACTATATGCATACGGAGGGAAAGCATTCCCTCTATGCCTCTCAGAATTTTATCCTTGTTTTTTCTCCGCGGGCTTCTTTCGGACTTTATGTCGATACGCCGGGAAGAGTGACGTTTGATCTGGGATATACGGACCCGGATGTGCTGGAGATTCGTCTGGATGATTTTGACGCGAATCTCTACCTGGTCCAGGATTCGACGCTCCCCGGAATTGCGCATGAATTCCGACAGCTGGTGGGCAGAAGCTACATCCCGCCGAAATGGGCCTTCGGATTCGGGCAGAGCCGGTGGAGCTACCGCACGGAGAAAGAAGTGGAGGAGGTTGCTGACTGCTATCAGGAGGAAGGCATTCCGCTTGACAGTATCTATCTCGACATCGATTACATGGATCACTACAAGGACTTCACGGTTGATGAGCAGGCTTTTCCGGATTTCACGGATTTCTGCGCAAAGATGAAGAAAAGGGGAATCCATTTAGTGCCGATCATCGATGCGGGCGTCAAGATGGAGGACGGCTATGATATCTGTGAGGAGGGCAGAAAAGGCGGTTACTTCGTCAAGGATGAAGACGGAAACGATCTGGTGGCCGCGGTCTGGCCCGGGAAGGCGCATTTTCCGGACTTTATGAAGCCGGAGACGCGGAAGTGGTTCGGGGAGCATTACCGTTTTCTGCTGGATCAGGGTGTGGACGGGTTCTGGAATGACATGAATGAGCCTGCGATATTCTACACGGAGAAGCACCTGAACAAGGTGTTCCGAAGAATCGATGAACTGAAGGGGCAGAATCTGGACATAGACTCCTTTTCCGAGCTGACATCCCTGGTCGGAGGACTGTCGAACAATCCGGAGGATTACCGGAGCTTCTATCACACATACAAGGGGAAAACCTATCGCCATGACAAGCTTCATAATCTGTACGGGTATCTGATGACAAGGGCTGCAGGGGAAGCGTTTCGAACCCTCTGTCCGGATCGGAGGATTCTGCTGTTTTCACGGTCATCCTACATCGGAATGCATCGCTATGGAGGAGTCTGGACCGGAGACAACAGAAGCTGGTGGGAGCACCTGCTGCTCAGCATGCAGCAGATGGCGGGCCTGAATCTGTGCGGCTTTCTGTATTCCGGATCGGATATGGGAGGCTTCGGTGACGACGCAACGGAGGATCTGATGATGCGGTGGCTGGAAATGGCTCTTTTTACACCACTGTACCGCAATCACAATGCGAAGGGAAACCGCTTTCAGGAGCTCAGCGCGTTTGCGCATCCGGAGCGCTTCCGCCCGATCATCGAACTCAGATATGCTTTGCTTCCTTATATTTACAGTGAGTTTATGAAGGCAGCGCTCCGCGACGGCATGTACATGATGCCGCTCGCCTTCCAGTGGCCGGATGACAGAAGAGCAGTGGAGACAGAGGATCAGCTGCTTGTCGGGGAAAGCGTGATGATCTCGCCGGTGTACCGGCAGAACGTTTCCGGCCGTTATGTCTATCTGCCGGAAGATATGATGCTTCTGCGTATGAGAAGCTGGAACGATTACGATGAGATTCAGCTTTCAGAGGGCGATCACTATGTGAAGGCAGAGCTCGGGGAAGTGCTGATTTTCATCCGAAAGGGACATGTGCTTCCGCTCTGCCATCCGGCAGCAAATACGGCAGCTCTCGATTACAGCACGATCCGTTACATCTGCAACGGGGGATGCCCGGAGGATTACGAGTTATATAACGATGATGGAATTACTCCCGTGAAAGATCCCCTTCGGGCGTGACCTTCTGCTTTTTCGATGTGAATCTCCGGATGGGTGAAGCTGTCCGGAAATGAACAAGAAAATGATTGTGTTAACGTTCATCCTTTCCGGTTTCCCCCATGGTAAGGAGTTCTCCGTACATCTCAGGCCGGCGGTCGCGGAAGACACCCCATTCGCGGCGCATGGAAGCGACGGCGTCCAGATCAAATTGTGCCGTCACGAAGGTCTCACTCTCCCGGTCCGCAGAAGCGACAATTTCTCCGTCCGGTCCCGCGATAAAGGAGGAGCCGTAGAAGGTGATGTTTGTGTAATCCTGCTCCTCATAGCCCACCCGGTTTGAGGCCACAAGCGGCATGATGTTGGCGGCGGCGTGACCCTGCATGCAGTTTCTCCAGTGAGGCATGGAGTCAATGCCGAGATCCGGCTCGCTTCCGATGGCAGTCGGGTAGAGCAGGATTTCAGCGCCCATCAGTGCCATGCAGCGGGCGGCCTCCGGGAACCACTGGTCCCAGCAGATGCCGACACCTATCTTTCCGAATTGGGTGTCCCATACCCGGAATCCGGTGTCCCCCGGAGCAAAATAAAACTTCTCCGCATACGGAACACCATCCGGTATATGCGTTTTGCGGTATTTGCCGAGAATTTTACCGTCGGCATCAATCATTGCGACGCAGTTGAATGCCAGATTCCCGGCATCCTCATAGAAGCATATGGGGAGGATAACATGCAGTTCCCCTGCAATGCTCTGAAAGCGCTTTACTGCCGGGTTGTCTTCCATTTTCGTGGCAAGGTGAAGATATTCATATTTGTGCGTTTTGCAGAAATAGGGGCGTTCAAAAAGCTCCTGAAGCAGGATGACATTGGCCCCGGCCGCAGCAGCATCCCGTACAATCTTTTCCGCCTTGTCCAGTGTTTCCTCCGCGTTCCATGAGCAGGCGAACTGTGTCGCCGCAAGAGTTACCTTTCGCATTGCGAAATCTCCTTTCAGCAGAATTCTAATAAAGAATGGTTTTGTGTGACAGACAGAAAAAGGCATCAGTTCGCGTACGGAACTGATACCTCCTTGTATCCTTCGCAATTTGTAACGATTCAGCACACCATTATCCAGGCGAAAAAAACGCTTGTCAAAGGCCGCCGCAATGATTAAAGCTGCTTTACTACTGAATAAGGATACCACCGTAAGAAGCAGAGGAATATACTTATTTTCTTCCATACAGAAATCCATTGATTTTTAAAGACCTTGAACCGTGGGTTTCTGTTTATTAATGCTGTATTTGGCGGACTGGCGCAGAAAGCCTGTTTTCAGTATAATAGAGACATCGCTTTACGATCAACAGAAAGGGAGGGAATCAGCTTGGCAGAAAATAAAGATTTCATTCATCATTTTCTCAATTACGTTCAGATCGATACGCAGTCCGATGAGGATGCGACAGATCAGCCAACAACTGCAAAGCAAAGGACTCTCGCAGAGCTTCTTGAAAAAGAACTGCAAAGTCTGGGCGCCCGGACGGATTACGACCGGGAACATTGCTACGTTTATGCAGCTATTGCTTCGCATGGGAGTGGTTTTGAATCCATGCCGCCACTGGGATTCATTGCTCATCTCGATACGTCGCCGGAGGTGAGCGGAAGCAGTGTGAAGCCGAGAATCATCCGGAATTACCAGGGCGGGGATGCATTATTAAAAGAAGAGGATTTTCCGGAGCTTACGAGACATCGCGGTGAGGATCTTATAGCATCAGACGGGACGACACTGTTAGGTGCGGACGACAAGGCGGGAATCGCGGAGATCATGAACCTTGTGCAGTATTTTCATGATCATCCGGAGGAACCGCACCGGGCGGTACGCATTGCGTTTACGCCGGATGAGGAAACGGGACGCGGCACAGAGCATTTTGACACGGAGCGCTTCGGGGCAAAAGAGGCATATACCGTAGACGGCGGGACCTTCGGTGTCATCGAATATGAGTGCTTCAATGCGGCGGAAGCGCGGGTTATGATCCATGGCAAGAATGTCCACCCGGGAAGTGCGAAAAACCAGATGAAAAATGCCTGCCTGATCGCGATGGAATTTGCTTCGATGCTTCCGCCGGCTGAAACACCGGAGCACACAGAGGGATATGAGGGATTTTACCATCTCGACCGGGTAGAGGGCAGTGTTGAACAGACAAACCTTCAGTACATCATCCGGGACCATGACAGGGAACGGTTCGAGGCACGAAAAGAAACGATTCGCTCGATTGCGGCGTATCTGAATCAAAAATACGGTGAGGGAACTGTTGACGCGTCGATCCGGGACCAGTATTACAATATGGCTGAGGTTATGAAGGATCATATGGATCTGGTCGGGCGTGTGCAGAAAGTTCTGTCGGACATGGGAGAAGTGTGTGTCACAAGCCCGATTCGTGGCGGTACAGACGGCGCAGCACTGTGTTTCCGGGGCATTCCATGTCCGAATCTGTGCACGGGTGGGTATAACTATCACAGCCGGTTCGAATATGCAAGCGTGCAGGAGATGGAGAAGACTGCGGAGATGCTGATCCGAATCGCACAGCTGCGGCTATGATTTACGCGAACAGTGAGCCGCAGCCGAATGCGAAGTATTCGTGTGCGGCGAGCGTCGCGATAGCGAGATAAAACTCGCGCAGCGTGTTTTATCTCGTTGGAAAAGTATTCCGTACGATATCGGGTTTCAAGACAGGCAGAATGCGATAGGATGATTGCAGGGTTGAAGTTCATGATCTGCAAGCATCCTATTGACAGGTATGTCAGCGGATGAAAAATGTATGCGTGATTTTGTCGGGAGAGGATGGAGAGATGCTTCGAATTGCGATTGTTGAGGATGATGAGAATTACCGCCGGGAGTTCCGCACATATCTGGAACAGTACGGAAGAGAGCATGGCGAAGTTTTTTCCATCCGGGAATTCTCCGATGGAGACGGAATTCTGAATCCGTATACACCGGATTACGATATTATTCTGATGGATATTGAGATGGCATTTGTCGACGGGATGACGGCGGCGCAGGAGATCCGGAAATCGGATACGGAGGTCTGCATCATCTTTATTACCAATATGCCTCAGTACGCGATCAAGGGCTATACGGTCGGCGCACTGGATTATATTCTGAAGCCGGTTTCCTACTATTCCTTTTCGGAGACCATTACACGTGCACTGGGAAGAAGGAAGACAATCCAGAATAAGTACGTGATTTTGAATGTCAAGGGCGGGATGCGGCGGATTTCCACTTCTTCCATCCGTTACATTGAAGTCATGAACCATGAACTGATTTTTCATCTGGTTTCAGAAGAGATAACCTCAAGAGGCGCGCTGAAGGAGGTGGAAAAGGAACTATCCGGCGAGTATTTCTTTCAGTGTAACAAGGGCTTTCTGATTAATCTGGCTTATGTAGACGGTGTCGTCGGGAATGATGTTCAAATCGGGGAGGACCGTCTGCAGGTGAGCCGGGCCAGGAAAAAGCCTTTGATGGATGCTTTGAATCAGTATATGGCTGAGACAGGGAGGTAACAGGATGGATGTATACGGGCTCCTGTTTCGTACAGCTTCCGGAAATGTCCTGCCGGATCTTAAGGACACACCGGGAATTTATTATGCAATCACCTATATGATTGCTTTTGCAATCATCAGTCATTACCGGCCGGCCAGGAGAAAGGGCTGGAAGAGAAATCTGATTTTTCTGGGAATGGGAGGATTTCTCATTTTTTACATGACGGTGACGAAGAATCCTCCTCTACCGTTATTTCTTCCGGTTGTAATGGGTACCGTTGTTCAGATTTTTCTTGGCTTTTACTGGCTGACAGAGATGAACTGGAAGAATTGTCTCTTTGATACGCTTCGCGCATTTATTCTGGGAGAGTTTGCGGCTTCTCTGGAATGGCAGCTTTATTATTTCGGTTTGACAGAATTAAGGGTTGCCTTGAATCCGCTGACAAATCTGATCTTTATGCTGCCGACCTATGCCGGTGTATTCGTTCTGGCTGCTGCGCTGGAGAGGAAATACGACAGCCGTTCCGGAAGGTATGAACAGCTGGAATTGCATGGACATGCACTTCTTGGGGAGATATTGATCATCGGCGCGGTGTATTTCATGAGTGATATCAGCTTTGTTCTCCAGAGGGCACCTTTTACCGCGCGATATACATCGGAAATTCTGCTGCTTCGAACCGTTGTGGATTTTGCGGGGGTTGTTGTTCTTTACTTTTATTCCATTGTGCTTCATCAGGCCCAGGCGCAGATGGAACTGCAGACCATGCAGAATATTCTTCAGCTTCAATATTCCAATTATCAGACCTCGCGGGAGAGTGTGGATCTTGTCAATCAGAAATATCATGATCTAAAGCATCAGATCGCAATTCTGAGGGATGGCATCGATTCTGAGGAAAAAGTACGGTATCTTGACAAGATGGAGGAGGAGATCAAGCTGTACGAGGCGCAGAATAAGACCGGCAACGAGGTCCTGGATACGATCCTGACCAGCAAGGCCATGGTTTGTCAGAGATATCATGTGGAATTTACCGTTGTGGCGGACGGCGCGGCGCTGAGCTTTATGTCAATCATGGATATCAGCTCGTTGTTCGGAAATGCCCTGGATAACGCTATTGAGGCGGCAAAGCAGATACCGGACAGGAAGGAGAGGCTGATTCATCTGACGATCGCGAGGCAGAAGAACTTTGTCAATATCACGCTGCTCAACCGCTTCAGCGGTGCGGTCAGTTTTCGAAACGGCCTTCCGGTGACAACCAAACAGAACCACGCTTACCACGGATTCGGAGTCAAGAGTATGCGCTCCACGGTGGAGAAATACGGAGGTTCACTGACGGTAGGCGCGAAGGATGGATGGTTCAGTCTTCACATCCTTCTGCCGGGCACACAGAGCCGCAGGGAAATCTGACCGACAGGAACGAGGCGTGACCGGAGGAAAGTGCGGCTGACATGTGGATCGCACCGGAAGTATCACAGGAAGTGAAAACAGACAGATGACGCAAAAAAATGAACCATTTGCGTCATTTGTCTTTTTTTATCCTTTTTTGTGGTAGGCTTGAAAATGTGAGATAAGGGTTTCCGCATGACAAGGCTGTCTGCAGAGGGAAGATTCCTGGGACAGCCGAAGTGAAAACACAGGCGGAAGCCGGGAATACAGAACGAGATAAAACACGCTGCGCGAGTTTTATCTCGCTATCGCGACGCTCGCCGCACACGAATACTTCGCATTCGGCTGCGGCTCACTGTTCGCGTAAATAAAAATTCAGGAGGCAGATCATGATCCGATACGATTTTAACAATGACTGGACGGTAAAACATCTGGGAAGCAGTGAAGAAGGGATAAAGGTCCGGCTCCCATATGACGCCATGCTTCGCGAGAAAAGATCCGGGGAGAGCGCGGGAATGCATAATGTCGGCTGGTTTGCCGGAGGCGATTATGAATATGTTCATCGCTTCGAAGTGCCAGCGTCTTTTGAAGGAAGAAACGTGTTCCTCCTGTTTGAGGGAATCTACCGGAATGCTGAGATCTTCGTTAACGGATGCAAGGCGGTGTCGCGTCCGTACGGCTACACGCAGATCCAGACAGAAATATCAGCTTATCTGCATTATGGCGCCTCAAATGAAGTGCGGGTTGTGGCACATAATGCGGATCAGCCGAACAGCCGCTGGTACAGCGGCAGCGGAATTTACCGGCCGGTCTGGATGTATGTCGGAGAGGCCGATTATATTCCGTTGTATGGACTGAAGGTTCGCACGGTGTCAGTGTGTGATTACAACAGTGAGCATACCTGCGGAAAAGCGCAGGTTGAGGTCCGTGTGCGGACCAGTGCCGCTGGTATGGTTAGTCTGCAAATGACGGATCCGGACGGAAGAAAAGCTGCATATGCAGAAGAGCAGTCCGCTGCGGTTTCTCCTGATGAAGAAGCTGTGTGTGGGGCTTCCGATGAAGCAGAAGAGTCAACGGCAGGAATTCACACAGAGAAAGACAGAAGGGCTTCGGAACATTTTGAGGCAGTATTCCACATTTCGATCGACCGGGCACGACTCTGGAATCCGGGGCGCCCGGAGCTTTACCAGTGCCGCGCAAGGTTTGCGGATGACACCAGTGAGGTGACCTTTGGCATCCGCGAGCTTTCCTGGGACGCAGAGCATGGCATGCAGATGAATGGAAAACGGCTGCTTCTGAAGGGCTGCTGCATTCATTCAGACAATCAGCTGCTGGGCGCGGAAACTTATCCGGAAGCCGAAGATCGGAGAGTAAGGATTCTGATGGAAAACGGCTACAATGCCATTCGCAGCGCGCACAATCCGGCTTCGGAATATCTGCTTGAGGCATGCGACAGGCTGGGAATGCTGATGATGGATGAATATGTGGACTGCTGGTATATCCACAAGACGCGATTTGATTATGCCGGAGAGATGACAAAATGGTATCGCGCAGATCTGCGTGATATGGTGGATAAAGATTACTGCCATCCGTCTGTAATTCTCTATTCTACGGGAAACGAGGTGGCGGAAACCGGCGAGAAGAGAGGCATTGCGCTGACCCGGGATATGACGGAATATCTTCACAGACTGGACGGCTCCCGCCCGGTCACCTGCGGCGTCAATATCTTCTTTAATCTGATGTATGCGATGGGATTTGGCGTGTACAGCGATGAGAAGGCGGCAAAAGAGGCGGCCGCCGCAGAAAAGGCAGCAGAGCAGGGAAAGGAACGGAAGAAAAAGAAGACGGTCGGCAGCGAGTTCTACAATCAGATGGCGGGCCTTCTCGGTGACAAGACGATGAAGCTCGGCGCAACGCTTCACGGCTGCGATGTCAAGACGAGGGATGCGTTTGCCGCGATGGATGTTGCCGGCTACAATTACGGTATTTACCGCTACCGGCACGACCTGAAGAAGTATCCGGACCGGCTGATTCTCGGAAGTGAGACCTTCTGCAACGATGCGCATGATTTTATGAATCTGGCGAAAAAGAACCCGCGTATCGTCGGTGATTTTGTGTGGGCAGGCATGGATTACCTAGGAGAGGCGGGAATCGGCTCCTGGGAATACGAGGATTACGCACCCAAGGACGCGGATCAGGCAGGATGGATTTCCGCGGGAAGCGGCAGAGTGGACCTTACGGGAAAAGCAATCGGCGAGGCCAGCTGGACCCGGGTCGCCCTCGAGCAGGAGACCGGCCCGTTTCTCGCCGTAAAGCCGGTCTATCAGAACGGCAGGCATACCCCCTCTGCATGGAAGATGTCGGATGCCATCGAAAGCTGGTCCTGGAGAGGCTGCACCGGAAAGAAGGCAGAGATCGAGGTGTACGCCAGGGCGGAGCGTGTGGAGCTTTTTCTGAACGACAGAAAGGTCGGAAGCGCAAGACTGCACGGGAACTGCATTGCCAGATTCAAGGTTCCGTATGAGGACGGAGTGCTTCGCGCCGTTGCCTATAACGGTGATGACAGCCGCATCGGAACCTGCCGGCTGGAAAGCGCAAAGGAGGAAACGACTCTTCAGGTGATCCCGGAATCTGCCATGGAGCGGATCTCCGGCTGCGATACTCCGGATCTGACGGGAAAACGGCTCATCGCACAGGCCGGAAGGCTCTGCTATTTCCGCATTCGTTACACCGACAGGGACGGCATTTGGAAGCCGATGGAAAAGCACAGAGTGCATATCGAGGTGGAAAACGGGGAACTTAAGGCACTTGGGAATGCCTGCCCCTACAATCCGGAAGGGTATCTGCAGGATACCGTTTCTACCTATTATGGAGAGGCGCTTGCGATTGTACGGGTCGGTGCGGGCGGCACACTGAGGCTGACCTGCAGAGACGAAGAGAGAAGCCGGGACCTGGAGATGGAAATCGTGTAAAAAGCCGAAGTGACGTGCAGGCGGCACAAACGCCGCGACAGGCAGACGAAGTCGGTCACATGCAGACCTGCTCCGTGCTGCGCAGTCCTGCATTTTTACTTACGTGAACAGTGAGCCGCAGCCGAATGCGAAGTATTCGTGTGCGGCGAGCGTCGCGATAGCGAGATAAAACTCGCACAGCGTGTTTTATCTCGTTCAACAGGTACGTGCGTTTTTGTACCGATTATGCTAAAAAATGAACCGTTCGCGCTAAAAAAGGATTTGGTTGCGCTTCTTCTTTATAATGAGAAGCATGGAACACAAATCCGCGCGGACGTTTTTTATGTACAGGGAGGTAGAGAATGAAAAGGAAAAAATCAGCCAGAGCATGGCGGGGACTTACCGGCGTGTCGGCGACCGTAATGGCAATCCTGGTTGCCGGTTCAACCGTTGCAAACGCAAATGCAGCCTTTATCAATACGAGACTGGGAACCGCCAGTCAGAAGATGGTCGATTCTTCTACAGAAGACAGCATGTACTATGACTCCGAATTTTCATCGCTGGAGGATATGTACAATGCGAAGGTAAAGCTGGCCGAGGAGATCGCCGGCGAGGGAACTGTACTTTTCAAAAATGACAATGCGGCACTTCCGCTTGCAAAGAATGAAAAGATTACGCTCTGGGGCATGAATTCACATTATCCGACGCTGGGCGGCATGATCGGATCCTCAACAGCATCCGACACAAAGAACGGGCAGGTTCCGGTGGATCTGGAGCAGGCGTTCACCCAAAAGGGCTTCACGCTGAATCAGAACTTCATTGACCTGTATTCGAGCAAAGAGGCGTCCGAGTACATGAGAACCGGTTTCGGACAGCCCGGGCACGGCCTGATGCCGGCATTCACACCGACCTATGAGACACCGGCGGCTTATCCGGTCGGAGAGATTCCGGCCGATCTCTATACGGAGGATACGCTGAGCAGCGCCGATGACACGACGGCAGTTGTCGTGATCTCGAGAGACTCTTCCGAGGCGGCAGACTATGAGCCGGGGATGAAGAATGCCACAAAGGGCGACTCTTTTGAGCGTCCGCTTGCTCTGTCAGATTATGAGAAGTCCATGATAGATCTCGCAAAGAAGCACAGCACGAAGGTTGTTGTCCTTCTGAATGCGGATAATCCAATGGAAATTGATTCGCTGAAGAAGGATCCGGATATTGATTCGATCGTATGGGCGGGAGAACCCGGAATGTATGGATTCCTCGGAGTTGTAGATGCTCTGGACGGAGACGCAAATCCATCCGGAAAAATCACGGATACCTATGCGGTGAACTCCGTTTCCTCTCCGGCAATGCAGAATTTCGGCGTTTACACGTATACAAATTCTTCCAACAACGGCGGATCACTGACCGAGGACAATAAGGCGGACTGGTTCGCGGTAGAGACCGAGGGAATCTACGACGGCTATAAGTATTATGAAACCCGTTATGAGGACCAGGTGCTCGGTCAGGGCAATGCGGATGACAAGGCGGGGTCTTCTACCGGAGATGCCTGGGATTATCAGAATGAGGTTTCATACCCCTTCGGATATGGACTGTCTTACACGACCTTTGAACAGAAACTGAACAGCGTGGACGTATCTCTGGGAGATCAGGGAAGCGCCTCCGTTACCGTTACCAATACCGGAAAGACTGCCGGCAAGGACGTGGTGGAACTCTATGTACAGACACCATACACAGAGGGAGGCCTGGAAAAATCAGCGATTCAGCTGGTCGGCTTTGCGAAGACGTCCGAGCTCGCGCCGGGGGCGTCGGAGGATGTGACAGTTTCCTTTGATCCGCAGTACATGGCGTCCTATGACGAAACCGCAAAGGACGGAAATGGCGCGTGGGTTCTGGATGCCGGGGATTATTATTTCTCCATCGGAAACGGGGCACATGAGGCGCTGAATAACGTGCTGGCGAAAAAGACCGGCTCCACCGGCAAGCTGGAGATGACGACGGATGATGAGAAGGCAAACCCGGACAATGCAATTGTCTGGAATCTTGACAAGCAGGATATCGATACCTATTCCAAAAACGTATCCAACCAGCTTCAGGACGCAGACATTAACAAGCAGATTCCGGACACGGCAGAGTATTCTACCAGAGCAGACTGGACAAAGGGCTGGAAGACCGTGGATTCTCTGACACCGACCGATGAGATGATGACCGGACTGACAAACAGCAAATATGAGCTTACCGAGAACGGTGACGGCGAGAGCTGGGGAGAGGACAACGGTCTGAAGCTTATCGATATGGTTACGATTAAGGATGGAAAAATTACCGGCGTAACCGACATTAATGATGAAAAATGGGACAAGCTGGTATCTGAGATCACGCTGGATGAGGCAATTCAGTTTATCGAGAAGGGTGGAGATGACAATGAGAATATTGATTCCATTCTCCTTCCAAGATCCGATCAGAACGACGGTCCTCTCGGCTTCACCTATGACCAGGTAGCCGGATATTATATTCGCTGGGACAAGAACAGCGACACCAACCACCCGACTTATACGACAGCGGAAGATAAAGACGGCACCTACGCGGATAATGTCATGCCGACGGAACCGGTTGTGGCTGCCACCTTTAATCAGGAGCTGGTTCACCGGGAAGGTGAGCTTCTTGGAGAGGGTGGCCTGTGGTCCAATGTTGCAGGAATCATTGCTCCGGGAATCAATCTTCACCGTGTGCCGTACAACGCGAGAAACCATGAGTATTATTCAGAGGATTCCGTGCTGACAGGAACTCTTGCGGTAAGCCTGTGCACAGGAATTCAGTCCAAGGGTATGTATGCGGAGCCAAAGCATCTGGCCGCAAACCATCAGGAAACAAACCGGTCCGGCATGTCTGTATTTTCCAATGAGCAGGGCATGCGCGAGAACGAGCTCAGAGGATTCCAGATGGTGCTGTCCACCAACAGTGCCGGAAATGTAATGACATCCTTTAACCGTCTGGGAACGGTTTTCGCAGGTGCAAACGAGAATCTGCTGATCAATATTCTGCGAAATGAGTGGGGATATGAAGGCGCGGTCGTAACCGATATGATCAATGGCGCCGATTACATGAACTGGAGGGATATCACCTTTGCAGGCGGCGGAAACTGCCTTACGACTTCTGCTTACGACACATCGAAAATCGGCACCATGGCAGCTTCAAAGGCACTCATCGCTAAGGATACTGCTTTCCAGAAGATGATGAAGACCAATATCAAGTACTGGCTGCACACACTGGCGGGAAGCCTCGTGATGAACGGAATTACGCACACCACCGTGCTGAAGCATGTAACTCCGTGGTGGCAGGCGGCGATCTACGGCGGAATTGCCCTGTTCGCGGCGCTGACGGTTCTCTTTGCCGTACTCTATGTTACAAAAGAACGCAAGCTCAAGGCTGTTCAGATCGTGGATGCATCCGGAGCAGACGCAGATGAGGAGGTAAAAAAATGAAAAACAGAGCAGCAGGATTTTACCTGACACTGGCTGCCGCCATCCTAGCGGTAGCATCCATCATCATGTATACACGCGCCATGTACAAGGCGCCGGTGGTATTTGTCACTCTGGCAGCAGTAGTGGTGATCGAGGCTGTGACAATCATTCTGAACCGGAGGGGGCTGAACAGCTGGCTCCCGCTGGTCGGAGCAGTGCTGATGGGCTTTGCAGCCGGATATTCGTTTAAGCCGATGGTCAATCAGATCGGCTATGTGATTGCCGGGCTGGATCAGATCGACACACTGATCCCGTTCATCATTTTTGCAGGAATTGCGATCGTCGGAATGCTGCTTTACCTGATTGCGGGGTTTTTGAAACAACAGAAGGATGAAAGATGAACAGACTGCGGAAGCGCAGCTGATCGGAATTGGAACAGCCGCTCAGAAAAGGGCGGCTGGTTTCGGGTTGATATACCAGGTACGGCTTTACGAAGCACCATCATGTTAAAATAATTAGTGTGTTAATTTTCTGAATGCCATGCGTGTGGAAGCGGTCGAGGGAAAGGAGTGCAGATAAATGCTGAGGATTCGTTCATTTACCGTGCAGAATCTGGAAGAAGGATGTGTGACAGATTCCTCAAACCCTGCGTTTTGGTGGGAGCTTGAGAGTACCGGGAAGGATGTGAAACAGACCTGCGCGGAACTTACCGTCGGAGACTGGACGGTGAAGCTCGCTGGGGAAAACCGTGCGGTTTATCGCGGCGCAAGTCTCAGGTCTTTTACAAGATACCGGGCGGAGCTTTGTGTCACGGATAATCACGGAGAGAACGCATCGGCTGAGCTTTTCTTTGAGACGGGAAGAATGGGAGCACCCTGGATCGGAAGATGGATTACTGACGGCGCGTACCGTTTCACGGAGAAAAAGGCTTCTCCGGTCCCGATGCACTTCCGGAAATGTCTGAACCTTACGAAGAGAGTAAAAAGGGCGGTGCTGTACAGCACCGCTATGGGTATATATCAGTTCTATGCGGATGGAGAGAGAGTCGGCGGAGATTATTTCGCCCCGGGCTTCACGGCATATGGGAAGCAGCTTCAATACCAGACCTATGATCTTACGGAGCAGTTTGAAAACTGTGGCACACACATTCTGACCGCGGTCGTCGGTGGCGGCTGGGCTGTCGGACGCTACACCTATAAAGAACGCTGCCGGATTTACGCGAACCGTCAGGCGCTTCTGGCTGAGGTCCGGATCTGGTTTGAGGATGGATCGGAGCAAGTTATCGGAACAGGATCCGACTGGGAGGTATCCATGAACGGACCGTTCCTCGCAGCGGAATTCTACAACGGCGAGTTCTTTGACGCAAGGCGCATGACCATGCTCGGTCATGCTGGAGACAGAACAGACGCGGCAAATCAAACGGACGGATGGCATCCGGCGTGTGAGGAAAAATTGAGAATTCACCCGGACATAATCGCACAGTACGGAGACCCCGTGCGTGCGCATGAGGTTTTCCGCCCCGTAGCGGTCACCCGCTCGCCTTCCGGAAAGATTATTTTTGATTTTGGACAGAATTTTGCGGGAGTAATCCGCATCCGTTTGAAAGGAAGTGCCGGGCAGAGGATTACCATCACCCATGCAGAGGTTCTGATGGACGGAGAATTGTACCGGGAGCCTCTTCGAAGTGCACGGCAGGAGGCCATTTATATTCTGAAGGACGGTGTGCAGGAGTATGCGCCGTCTCTCACTTATATGGGATTTCGGTATGCTGCCGTTGAAGGCGCGGAAATAATGGCGTTTTCTGACGCTGCGGATCAGGCTGCGGAAATCCGTTCATCTTCCTGTGCTGCGGCTGTTGAAGCGTATCATCAGAGATCCTCCTTCACTTCAGCCGGCGAGGCGGAGAACCCTACGGCTTCTGAAGGTGACCTGCCTCAGATTCTGAGGGTGGAAGCAGTGGCGCTGTATTCCGACATCCGTGACAACGGAAGCTTTTCGTGCTCGAATGCGGATCTGAACCGTCTTCAGGAGAATATCCGGTGGGGAGCGAAGTCCAACTTTGTCGATATTCCGACAGATTGTCCGCAGAGAGATGAGCGGCTTGGCTGGACCGGCGATATCGCTCTTTTCTCACGGACTGCAGTATACAATTTTGATATGTCCCGCTTCCTTGGAAAATGGCTGCGGGATGTGAAGGCGGAGCAGAGATGGGGCGGCGGGATTCCGATGATTGTCCCCTTCGTCAAGGTGTACTGGCAGTGGGAGCTGGTCGTGACGATGGCGGTGGATCACTGGGGAGACGCCTGTATCCTGGTGCCCTGGGCAGAATATCTTTCCAGGGGGGATTTATCCACCCTTGAGGAGATGTATCCGGTCATGGTGAAATATATTGACGCCTGCCGTTTCTGGGCCGGACTTTTTTCCTTCGGGAAGAGACGGTATATCTGGAAGCTTCTGCATCATTACGGCGACTGGTGCGCACCGGGAGTTGACATGTGGACATGGATGCGCAGAGGTAAGTATACGGCGACGGCCTGCCTGTCGAACTCGGCGGCAATCATGAGCCGGATTTCCGAGGCTCTCGGGAAAAAGAAAAACGCACGCAGATACCGGAAGCTGCATGAGGATACGGCTGACGCGTACCGGAGTCTTCTCATGGATCCGGACGGAAGGGTCAGGGATGAATTCCAGACCGCATACGTACTCCCCTTGTATTACGGAATGCTGCAGGGAGAGGACCGGAAGAAGGCGGCGGAACATCTGGCACGGATGGTAAGAAAAAATGGTTATCATATCGGAACAGGTTTTCCGGGAACGCCATATGTGCTGTTTGCGCTGGCAGATAACGGGTACCCGCAGGAGGCGTTCCGCATGCTTTTGAATGATACGTGTCCGTCATGGCTCTATGAGGTAAAGACCGGAGGAACAACCATCTGGGAGAGATGGGATGCACTTCGTGAGGACGGAAGCTGTAATACCGGGGAGGGTGACGGAACCGGAGGCATGGTGTCCTTCAACCACTACGCAAGCGGAGCGGTGGGAGATTTCTTTTACCGGAGAATCGCGGGGATCGAGCCGCTTGAGGCCGGGTACCGCAGATTCCGCATCCGTCCTCTGATCTGCCGTGATGAAGAAAATAATGGAAGGTTTTTCCTCACGCAGGCGAGAGGAAGCGTCAGAGGCGCGTACGGAGAAATTGTCAGTGACTGGAAAATTGTCGACGATACATTTGAAATTCATATCCGCGTTCCGGCTGGAACAACCTGCCGCGCAGAGCTTCCTGACGGAAGCTGCCACGAAGTGGGAAGCGGAAGCTGGACCTACGCCGTAACGGTTGTCAAAGGAGAGGAAGGAGTACAGAGTGAAGATCACGAAAATTGCTGAAAAGTCTGCATTTCATACCCGGATCACGTCTTCTAATGTAAAAATTAAGGAGATGTTTTTCGGATACCTGGGAGCGCCGTTTCTGGCAATGATCTCAAATGCTGTTTTTGCGGCGTATCTGAATCGTTACTATGTTGATGTATTGGGATGGACAAAATTCGGTCTGTTCTCAGCGCTTCTTCCCATGGTTTCGGTGATATTTGTCATCGCGGGAAATCTCGTGGTGGGAAGTCTCATTGACCGGACGAGGACGGCAGCCGGAAAGGCGAGGCCATATCTTCTGCTGTCGATCCCGCTTCTGGCGGCGGCGATTCTTCTTTTGTTTCTGACGCCGGTAAAGGGAAGCGGTCTGGCGCAGATTCTCTGGATTGCGGTGTCCTATAATCTTTATTACGCTGTAGCGTATCCCTGCTATTACACAGCGCACAACTCCATGGTATCTCTTTCTACCCGGAATTCTTCCCAGAGAGGCATTCTGGCCACTTTATCGAACGCGTCGACAGTCGGAGCTGCGGGTGTGGGCGGCAGCATACTTGTACCGATTCTCCTGCAGAGCTATATGTTTGTCACAGATGAGAACGGGCTGAATGTGGAGGCAAGCTACCTGCACTGGAGAGTGCTTGCGGTTTTTCTGGCCATCCTGACCGCGGTCGGAGTTCTGTTGGAATATTATTATACCCGTGAGAGGATCACAGAGGAAAGTCAGAATCTGAATCTTCAGGAAAAGAAAATCCCCACCAGAGAGCATATCCGTGCTTGTGTCCATGACCGGTACTGGTGGATGATGGTTCTGTTTGTTCTGGTCTTTCAGATGGGTCAGGCATTCAAAAACGGATCTATGAGCTTTTTTGTCCGGTGGATGTTTGACGGTGTGATTCATTCTTCAAACCCGGAACAGATGTCCGGTACTCTGATGTCGACGCTGGGACTGGTGGGAGGAATTCCGACGGTAATCGGTATGTTCCTTGCGTGGCCGCTCGCAAATAAGCTTGGGAAGAAAAAATCAATTCTGCTTGGTCTCATTTTTGCACTTGCCGGGGGCATGGTCGCGTTTCTCAATGTCAATAGCTTTGTGATCGTATGCATCGGCGTGATTCTGAAAGGAATTGGAATTATTCCGGCGCAGTATGTTCTTCTTGCGTTGCTCTCGGATGTACTTGATCACCTGGAGGCGAAAAACGGATTCCGGAGTGACGGATTTACCATGTCGATCTACAGCGCGGTTTTCGTCGGACTGGCAGGAATCTGCAACGGCGTTCTGAACGGTATGCTGGCTTCCTCCGGATATAATAACATCGGCATCGCAGCTGATCCGGCAGGCGGGAAGTTTATTCAGGATATTTCCTCATGGACCGGGCGGGTTGTATACCGTCAGTCACTGGGAACGGAGCATGTGCTGGCGTTTCTGTATCTGGCGGTGGACATGATTACCTTCGCGGTCAGCATTTTCCTGATTCTCGGGCTGAATGTGGAGAAAAATCTGAGGAAAGAACAGGAGATGATTCTGGAGCATCAGAAACAGGCTGTTCTGGCCGAGGGCGGCGTCTGGGAGGATCCGTCCGTTAGAGAGAAGCGAGAGCAGGAGGAAGCGGACCGCAAGGCGGAACAGGACCGGATTGCAGAGCTGCAGGCATACTGCAAAAAGAAGAACCTTGATTTCGAAGAAGAAAATCGGAAATATCTCGAAAAAGAGGCAAGGAAAAAGAATTCACTGATCGGAAAACTTCTGGGGTAAGTAAATTCTGACAGGTCAGAAATGGAGAGGTGCAGAGAAGATGAATGTAAAGAAAAGAACGGTGGGCAGAGTGGTGCGGAGCATTCTTCTTGCTGTGGTGATTGCGGCTGCCGTGATAATGGGAATCTGGCATAAGACAACGGCAGCGGTCTTTCATAATCTGACTCAGCCACATGTCCGTGTGCCTGACACGGATACATGGACGGGCGGTGAGTCTTATTTGAAGATTCCATATAGTTCGGTTTCCGATTCGGATTATGTTGACCTTTATGTTCCTTCTGATGTGAAGAATCCTCCGCTTTTGATTTTGGTGCACGGGGGCGGATTTGTCACAAATGACAGTCAGTCAAAGCAGGCGGTGCTGATGTACCGGTATTTCCGGGATCATGGATATGCGTGCGCCTCGGTCAACTACAGACTGGCACAGGAAGCTCCTTTCCCCGGGGCAGTCGAGGATGTGAAGGCGTGCATCCGGTTTCTTCAGGCAAACGCCGGGACCTATGGATATGATTCCGGGCGGATGGCCATATTCGGTGAATCCGCAGGAGGCTACCTGGCAATTGCCGCAGCCATGACGAATGATGAGGAGTTTAACAGCCTGCCATATATCGGAGAAAGCAGCGGGGAATCAGACGGCTGTTCCGATGATGGAAGCAGCGACAAACAAGAGGAAGGACAGAGCTCTGCTGCGGGCGGAGATTCCGTACCGGCAGAAGGTGTCAATCCGGCGATCCGGGTTCTGATCGACTATTATGGAGATGTAGATTTTACGAGCCTGGATGCTCAGTGGAAGGAGATCGGTTATTCTTCTGTCGTGCGCTCGATTGCCAACGGATGGATTCAGAAAAACCTTCCGGAGGGCTACACCGATATTCACAGCTACTGGCTCCGCAAGGACATTTCGAAGCTGAGTAAAGACGAGCTGGCGCCGATGCTTCTGAATAATTACATTGACGAAAACCTACGTCCGGATTCCGATCTGTCCGTCTATATTTCCCATGGAGATGCAGATCTCACGGTACCGGTCACACAGTCTCAGAATCTGTATTCGAAAGTATCCGGCATCATCGGTACCGGGCGGACAAAGCTGAATATCGTAAAAAATGCGGGCCACGCAGGAGACGGGATGTACTCGGATCGGGAACTGGAGAAGGTGGACCGCTTTATACAGGCACACATGTAGAAACAGGTGGCCTTTTGCAGAGCGAGGCTGTCCGTTCGCATGCCGGAGACGGACTGCACACCCGCAGACGGGAAAAATACGGCAGTAACTATGCATCGGCGATATATGCATATGCCACGTTAAACTGCTGAAGCTGGATCTGGAATGACCAGGGGAAGAAAAGCCTGCAGGAATAACCGGAGGAGAAAAATGGAGAAGACGACACAGAACAATCCGTTTCACGGGGTGAATCTGGGAAACTGGCTGGTGCTGGAGAAGTGGATGTCTCCGGAGATGTTTGACGGAACGGATGCGGAGGATGAGACATGGCTGAACCGGGAGGCGTCCTGGGGGATTATTCCGGAGAATTCGTTCTGGGCGAAGCTTCCTGCTGATGATCCGGGATATCAGACGGGGCAGATGACCAGAGAGAAGCTGGATCAGCGCATGAAGTATCACAGGGAGACCTATGTGCAGGAGAAGGATTTTGAATGGCTGCACAATCATGGAATCACCCATGTGCGCATACCGGTGCCGTTTTTTATCTTTGGGGATCGTAAACCCTATAAAGGCTGTCTGGAATACCTGGACCGGGCATTTGTGTGGGCCCAAAAGTGGAAGATCAAAATTCTGATTGATCTTCACACGGCCTGCGGGGGACAGAACAGTTACGACAACGGAGGAATTACAGGCGTATGCAAATGGCATAAGAATCCGGAAGAGGTGGAGTTTGTGCTGCACGTTCTCGAGAGGCTGGCGAAGAGATACGCGGAGGAAAGCGCACTCTACGGCCTGGAGGTCCTGAACGAGCCCATCAGCCGCCTGGTATACCTGACGGCGCCTTCCACAGGGAAGGCCAGGGATCTTGAGGAGGCGGAGGGCTCCGGTCATGTACCCACCGTTTTTCTGAAGGATTTTTACCGGAGGGCGTACCACAGAATCCGCAGATATCTGCCGGAATCCAAAACGATTGTCTTTCATGACGGGTTCCGGCTGAATGTGTGGGGAGACTATTTTGTCCGCCACAAGATGAAAAACGTCTGTCTTGACACGCATATGTATGTTTTTGCCATGGAGAACTTTTTTCCGGTGCATAAGCCCTGGGTATATCGTACCTACCTGGCGATCAACAAACAGAGAATCCGGCTGGCGCAGAGGTATACGCCGGTTATTGTGGGAGAATGGTGTGTCACGAATGAATATGCCTTCGGGATTCGAAGGGATTTCACCAGAGGGGCACTTTCCGGAATGGCGACCTCTCCGGACGCAAGGAGGTACCAGATCAATGTTCCGCTTCCTGAGCGGGAGAAACGAAAGCGGTTCCTGCGTCTTGCCCGTGCCGAGCTTCGCACCTGGGAAGAGACAGAGGGGTGGTTTTACTGGAATTATCAGCTTCTGCGGGACCGGAGAAAAAAGACAGACGAATATTTTAAGGAAGCCTGGGATTTCGCGCGGTGCATGGAACGCGGATGGCTCCCGGCTGCATTGGAGAGCGAATAACGGCCGGCGATCACGGATATCCGATACACGGAAAACATGGCCGTCAATGCGGGACTGTACTGGAGATAGAATAATTGTCGGCGATCCCTGACGTGAAGAAATCGATTTTTTGTCAACAATGAATGAAAGGACTTTATTTATGAAACACGCGGATATTGTCAATCGGATGACGGCGGAGGAGAAGGCCGCATTTCTTTCGGGGAAAAGTGAATGGGAGTCCTGGAATTTTGAACGGCTCGGAATTCCGTCGATCTTTATGTCGGACGGACCGAGCGGAATCCGCAAGCAGGCCGGCGAGGGCGACCACCTTGGTTTGAATCCTTCGGTTCCTGCGACGTGTTTTCCATCGTCAGCGACTCTCTGCAACAGCTGGGACGCAGCCCTGACAGAAGAGGTCGGCGAGGGACTGGGAAGGGAAGCCATGGCGGAGGGAGTCAACGTGCTTCTGGGACCGGGCATGAATATCAAGCGGAATCCGCTTTGCGGACGTAATTTCGAATATTTTTCTGAGGATCCGTATCTGACGGGGAAGCTGGCAGCGGCAGAAGTGCGGGGAATTCAGTCCCGGGGTGTGGCTGCCTGCTGCAAGCATTTTGCGGTGAATTCGCAGGAGACCCGGCGGATGGCCATGAATGCGGTTATCGATGAAAGGACACTTCGGGAGATTTACCTGACTGCGTTTGAAATCGCGGTGAAGGAGAGCTACCCGAGGGCGATGATGTCCAGCTACAACGAGGTGAACGGAGTATACGCGAACGAAAACCGTCATCTGCTGACAGATATTCTGCGGAAGGAATGGGGATTTGACGGCTTTGTTGTGACCGACTGGGGCGCAAGCAACGATCATGTTCTTGGTGTGAAGAACGGCTCAAACCTGGAGATGCCGAATCCGGGACTTGATTCGGCCAGAGAACTCCTGGCTGGGGTTAAATCAGGCAGGATTTCGCAGGATGAGGTGGATCAGAGAGTCGATGAGCTGCTGGATGTGGTGCTGGAGCTTACCGCTGAGGCGAAAAAGATTCGTCAGAATCATGACGATCATGACGGTTCTGTGCAAGCTTCCTGTTTGGATAAAGACGCGATACACCGTGATAACCACCGTCTTGCACGAAAGGCAGCGGCGGAAAGTATGGTTCTTCTGAAGAACGAGGATCGGATTCTTCCATTGAAGAGAGGGACAAGGGTCGCCATCATCGGAGATTTTGCATTTGAACCGCGCTATCAGGGCGCCGGTTCCTCGATGGTGAACGCGACGAAGGTAGAAAACATCCGGGATCTCGCAGGCGGCTATGATCTTCAGGTTGTGGGCACGGCAAGAGGATACCGGAGGGATGGGAGTGAGGATGCAACCCTGATCGGGGAAGCGGTTTCCCTGGCGAAACAGGCAGATGTTGTGTTGCTCTTCTTTGGCCTGAATGAGCAGTCCGAGTCTGAGGGCCTTGACCGCACACATCTTCGAATTCCGCAGAACCAGATCACTCTGGTGCGCGAGGTTCAGGAAGCAAACCGGAATACGGTCGGGATTATCAGTGCGGGATCGGTCATTGAGATGCCCTGGCACAGCCTTTTCAAGGGGCTTCTTCACGCGTATCTCCCGGGACAGGCTGGCGCGAGTGCAATGCTTGATGTACTCACCGGCGCGGTAAACCCATCCGGACACCTCGGAGAAACCATTTTGAATAAATATGAGGATACACCGTCGAATTCGTATTATCCGGCTCTTGAGCGAAACTCTGAATATCGTGAGAGCGTATTTGTGGGATACCGGTATTTTGAGACCGCAGATGTTCCTGTGCTCTTCCCGTTTGGGTATGGGCTTTCCTATACCACCTTCGAATATTCCGATATGCAGGCAGAGGAGTCAGGAATTCGTTTCATGCTGAAAAATACCGGCACTCGTGACGGCGCCGAGGTTGTGCAGATGTATGTGGGAATGAAAGATTCCGCTCTTTTCCGACCGGTCCGTGAGTTGAAGGGATTTGCTAAAATCTTTCTAAAGACCGGAGAAGAAAAGAAGGTGAGTATCCCGTTTGATGACAAGACCTTCCGTGTGTGGAACCGCATGACGGACCGCTGGGAAATCGAAGGCGGAACATACCAGATTTCTGTCGGATCCAGCTGTCGGGATCTGCGTCTTTTTGCATCGGTGGAGAAGCAGGGAGATCTGGAGCAGCTTCCGTACGATCATGAGAAATGCAGCTGCTATTACAAGGCGGACATCCGAGGAGTCTCCGACGAGGCGTATGAAGAGATACTGGGGCACCCGGTTCCTTCCGGCTCCTGGAATCAGAAAAGCCTCGGTATCAACGATGCCCTGTGCCAGATGTATTACGCGAAGAGTCCCATCGCCAGAAAGATATATAGGGTTCTGGACAGGAAACTGAAAAAATCGCAGGCGGAGGGAGGCGTTCCGGATCTGAATACGATGTTCCAGTATAATATGCCGTTCCGCGCCATTGCCAAGATGACCGGCGGCCTGGTCTCGATGGAAATGGTAAATTGTATGGTAGACATGGTGAACGGTCATTTCTTCCGGGGAATGGGAGGCGTGATCGGCGGATTTTTCCGGAACAGGAAAGAAAATAAGCAATATCTCCGGAAATTAAAATGAAATTGAAACGAATATGAAATTGAAATGAAATCGATAGGAACAGACAAAGGCAGGTTCGTGACGGACCTGCTTTTCTGGCATTTTCAAAGAGAAATATATATTGATTTCCAGACTTCCGGATGGTATTTTGTGATTCAGGACAATCTCTCTGGCGTCACCAGATGGAAAATCGTGCATGAAGGAAGTGGATCAAATGGATAATGAAAAAGTATTTGACATGAAATTTTCCAAGGTATACCCGCTGCTCGTGGCGAAGGCTGAGCGTAAGGGCAGAACAAAGGAAGAGGTGGATGAGATCATCTGCTGGCTGACAGGATATGGAGAAGGAGAGCTGCAGGAGCAGCTGAAAAAAGAAGTCGATTACCGGACATTTTTTGAAGAGGCTCCGCAGATGAATCCGAATTGCCATCTGATTACAGGCAGTATATGCGGCATCAGGGTCCAGGAAATCAAAGATCCCTTAATGCAGAAGATCCGTTATCTGGACAAGCTGGTTGATGAGCTGGCAAAAGGCAAGGCAATGGAAAAAATAATGCGATGATGGAAAACATCAAAGAAAAATACCTGTTCGCCGGAGAAGTGCTCCTTGAGCGGACAGGTATTTTTTTACGCGAACAGTGAGCCGCAGCCGAATGCGAAGTATTCGTGTGCGGCGAGCGTCGCGATAGCGAGATAAAACTCGCGCAGCGTGTTTTATCTCGTTCAATCAGGTGACGAAGAACTGCAGTTGATAAATGATTTAGTCAGCTGACGAAGAGACATCATTGATGAAAGATCCAGTCAGGCGACGAAGAGCAGCAATTTATCCGGTCAGGCGACGAGGTATACGATCACAGCTGCGATAGTGCTTGTCAGTCCGACGAGTGCTTCATATATGATCAGCTTCATGCGGTCCGGGATCTGCATGTTCACGGCACCGCCGGTTGCATGGAAGAAGGATCCGTGTGGCAGGGAATCGATGACAGTTGCTCCGGCATGAATCATAGCGCCGGCAGAGACGGCCGGTATTCCGCTGGAGATGAGTACCTTGGAGAAGGTCTGCGCGGCAACGGTAGCGCCTGCCGTGGTGGAGGCTGTAGCGCCTGCCATGAGGATACCGGCGATCGGTGCAAGCAGGAAGGCGGGCATGTGGAAGAAGTTCAGTACATTCACGACATCTGCCTGAAGAGCGGATGCCTTGATAATGCCGGCAATCGTACCTGTACCGAGAAGCAGTATGGAGACACCGGTTACCTTATCCAGTCCAAAGGAGGAAAATTCGCCGAATTTTTTTACAGTGCCTGTCGCAAACGCGCAGACGAGTCCACCGACCGGAAGAGCGATCATCGGGTCTATCGTAATTCCTGCCTGACGAAGCGCGAGCAACACAATTACGGTGAGCGGACCGGCAATTGCCTGCGCAAAGGAGGGCAGGCTGCGGGAATCGGTCGATTCAAGATCCGAATCTGTTACCGGAAGACCGTTCTTTCCGGCAAGAATTCCGGACAGAATGACCGTCACAATCAGGGCGCAGATCGCCGGAATGATGTTTCTCGTGATCAGAGAAGTCAGATTGATCTTAAAAGCCTCCGAAACCGCGATGGTATTCGGGTTCGGGGAAATGATGTTGCCGGCCTTTCCGCCTCCGATCATCGCCAGGAGCAGTGACTGCTTGTTGTATCCGGCTTCCTCACCGATCGCGAGCGCAATCGGGGCAACGGTGATTACGGAAATATCGATAAATACGCCGACCGCGCAGATGATCATCGTGGCCAGAGCTACCGCAAAGAGCGCTCTGCGGCTTCCAAGCTTCCGGACGATGACCTGCGCGATTTTTTCAGCGGATCCGGTCCGGATGAGCGCGCCGGCGAGAATGCCGGAGGTCATGATCCGGAGAACGGAGGTAATCATGCTCCCCGCCCCGGTCATCATGGAGTCTACGGTAACACCCAGATTTCCGCCGGAGCCGATCAGCCCGCCGACCAGAGCGCCGATGATCAGGCTGTAGGCCGGATGGAATTTCCGGATGATGAGAAAAATTGCGAGCGCCATTCCGATCAGCGCCCCTGCAGTTGAAAATGTGTATGTCATTGCCTTGCCTCCTTATATGGTATCCGTTGGGATGGTCAGAAAGTTTTGTATGCAGCAGCGGGATACTTAAGCATCTCCCGTTCTGCGTCCGGGAGAGTGCCTGCAAATCCTTCAGGTCTTATGAGATGGTTCTGATGTTTCGGGTTTGGCGGTGATATCCGGAGAATTACCCCTTCACTATCTGCAGTTTTATAAGGCGTGCCGCCTGTTCGGCCGCAGCAGCCATATTTTTTTTGGCGTTCTCAGGTTCACAGGCTTCTTCCAGGGTCGTGACACCGCGTACGATCGGGAAGAAGGCATCGATGCCGCATTCGTTGCAGGCGCATGCGTCGTCTGTGACGCTTCCGGCAAAGGCGATGACGGGTTTCCCGTGTGCTTTGGCAAGATTTGCGACTCCGACCGGCACCTTGCCCATGGCAGTCTGGGCATCTAGCCTGCCTTCTCCGGTAATGATCAGATCCGCGTCCGCGAGGTATGATTCGAGACGGGTCTCCTCAAGAACAATCCGGATGCCGGACTGAAGCTCAGCGGGCAGAAAAGTGCGGAAGGCAAAGCCCATACCGCCGGCTGCTCCGGTTCCGGGAAAATTCGGATCAGCGTCCGGATGAAGGACTTTGGAAATTTCGGCATATCGGGCGAGCCAGCGATCCATATTCCGGATATCCTCCGGACGTGCTCCCTTCTGCGGGCCGAAGACAGCACTGCATCCGTTGCTGCCGCACAGCGGATTTGTGACATCGCAGGCGATGCGGAAGGTGCATTCTGCCAGCTCGGGGAGGACATGCTCCTCCGTTATCACAGCAAGCTCCATGAGTCCCCGGGCGCCGCGTGAAATCTCTCTGCCATCGCTGTCCATAAGTCCGAAGCCGAGGGCCTGAAGCATGCCGGCGCCGCCGTCATTCGTCGCGCTTCCTCCGATTCCGATGATAAAGCGACGGCAGCCTTTTCGAATGGCATCCGCAATCACCTCGCCGACGCCGTATGTGGTTGCCGAAAGCGGGTTCAGTTCTTTGGCCGGGATCAGAGTGATGCCCGCGGCTCCGCTCATTTCGATCACCGCAGTCATGGAATCACGGATGATCCCATAGGGACAGTCAACCGGCTCTCCGAAGGGTCCGGTGACCGTGACATGCTCAAGGTGTCCGTTCATTCCCTTTGTCAGGGCCTCAACTGTTCCCTCTCCGCCGTCCGCAAGCGGCCGCACGGCAATTTCCGCGTCGGGATACACCCGATGAAAGCCCTCCGCAAAAGCATTTCCCGCTTCGATCGAAGTCATGCTTCCCTTGAATGAATCTATGGCAGTCACAATTTTCATATCAATACTCCTTTCGCCTGTTCATAAATTTCCGAAGGTAATTCGTCTGTGTTGTGTATCTGTCCCCGGACTTCTCCGATCGCCTTCGGAATCTCCGGGCTGCTGTTCCGTACTTGTTTTCTAAGCTGATTATAGAAAAAATTATCCGAGCATGCTATGTTATATATGACATATATTTAACGGAAAATTATAATAATGTATTAGACCTAACAGACACAATCTGGAAGAGCTGATCCAACAGAGCTGATCCAACAGAGCTGATCCAACAGAGCTGATCCAACAGAGTTGATCCAACAGAACTGATCTGACAGAACTGATCTGGCAGAACTGATCTCACAGACACGATTTGCAGACATAAGATAAGGGAAAACAGGGAGAAAGGTGAGAATATGAAGAATTTGATACGGCACCGTCTGGCGCAGCAGATGGTGGATACCATACATGATGTGTGCGGATACAACATTAATTTTATCAGTCCGGAGGGGAAAATCACCGCCTCCACGGATCCGGAGCGTATCGGTATGTTTCACGAAATCGGAAGAAAGGCTGCGGAGAGTGGAGAAACAATAGAGGTGGACAGCAACGAGGATTATTCGGGGACAAGAAAGGGAATCAATATCCCGATCTATTATCACAACTCTGTAATCGCGGTGATCGGTATCACGGCAGATCCGTCGGAAGCCCGGAAGTACGCGCATCTCGCAGAAAGGATCTCGGCGCTTCTCCTGCACGAGCAGGAAATTGGAGAGATGTACCGGAGTACAGATGAGCGGCGAGCCTATCTGATCCGCTGTATTCAAAATGAGGATTTCGAAAACCGCGCTTATTTTGACAGCTGCCTGAAGGAGTTTCATGTAGACCCGAAGGGCAGATACCGCATGCTGTGTATCGAGATAAATACTCGCTATAATCTGGTGAACATCTCTCTTCTGGAGCAGAAGGTAAGAGCTTTTTTCAACCGGATCGGGGAAGAAGTCTGCACCTATATCTACCCGAACCGGTTCGCCGGACTCATACGGTCGGAATCATACGAAAATTATCAGTCAGTATTCCGCCGTTTCGCATCGGATCATCATCAGATCCTTCAGATGGCGGTCGGCAGTGACAAGAGTTTTGAAAAGTGCGGCGATTCCTGGCGGGATGCAGTTATCGCCATTAGCGCTATACGCGGGACCGGGAAGGATCTCGTCGCGTTCGATGATCTGAAGCTGGAAATTCTTCTTTCGGGGATGAGCGATACGGTGAGAGAGGAATACAGAAGAAAGGTGTTGGGAGGACTGAAACCCTCGGAGGTTGACTTTCTGAAGACTTACTATGATTCGGACATGTCTCTGAAGGCGGCCGCGGAGAAGCTTTTCCTGCATGTCAATACCGTTCAGCAGAGGCTGAACCGGATCGCCGGGAAGACCGGAATGAACCCCAGAAATTTCCGGGATGCGGTTTTGTTCTGGCTGGCGATGCATGTCTGAGGCAGGCGAACGGGCGGCTATGAATACAGATTCTGTTCTGGCGCTGGCGATGCATGTCTGAGGCAGGCAGATGGCCGTAAATGCATGCCTGAAAGAGGCAGACACCGACTAAGAGAAATGCGAATACGAACACTCAGGAAGCGGAACTGCCTGTGGGCCCGGAGGACGCCGGGGTCTTCAGTGTCGCTGCATAGATGGCCCAGGGGATGGAGTCTGCAATCTCGATGCACCGGATATTCTCCTTTCGGATCTCCGAGGCGTGAAGGTTTACATCGATGCCGATGCCGTGCTGTCTAGCTACGAACAGATAAATCAGTGAGCTCTCCATTGTACGGATGGAGATCTGCGGCACAAAGCCGAGCTCCTGACATTTGGTGACAATGGAGTGAAAAATACTGAATTTCTCGTTGAGCGTGATCAGCTTCTCTTCCTGCAGATCCACGAATGACAGTACATCTCTATCATACAGCGGATGCCCCTGAGGAACCACGGCACAGAGTCTCGTCTCGAAGATTTTCTGCTCATGCACCATGGGCGAGCGAAAATGATCGACTACATAGGCGGTGTCGATTTTGCCGCCCAGGAGCAGATCTTTGATGTTCTGATTGAAATCCTCTGTCCATTCCACACTCTCTGATCCGATCAGCTTCTGATTCAGAGTCCGCAGCGCGGGGACGGACTGAAGGGCACGAATGACGCCGCAGGCGAAACCAACCCGGAGGGAGCGGCGGGAGAAATCCATCCGCTTCATCTCCATTTCAAGATCCTGCAGCCGGTACAGAAGCTCCCGGCTGTGCCTGTACAGGTAGTCTCCGCTCTTGGTGGGAATGAGCCCTGCCGATGACCGGCGAAAGAGAACCACGCCGAGCTCATCCTCCAGACGGTTCAGATTTTTCCCCATACCCTGCGGGGAAATATAAAAACGTTCGGAAGCTTTGTTCAAACTTCCGGTTTCATAGCAGGCACAGAAATAACGAAGCGTTTTTGTATCCATTCCCTGAGTATGCCTCCTTCTTACATGATGTCCATTCCCTGAGCATGTTTCCTACTTACATGATGCCCATTTCCTGGGTGCGTCTCATTCTTGTATGACGGGATCTGTCTTTCTGCATTATACCCCAGATAAGGATGAGTTTATACTTTTTCAGACAAAAACCATACAATCATTATGAAGGGATGAAAAAAATAGTTTCTACTCGTATGAGTCTGGTTGATGGCGGAATCCGGTAAGACGATGTAAGATTAATTTAGTTAATTTGTTAACGATATCGCATCGTCTATCTGAAGTTAAGCGTACAGGAGGATGTTATGAGAACCAGAAAATACCCGAATCTCTGCAAACCGATCACGATCGGCAGAACTACCTTTCGCAACCGTATGTTTTCCGCGCCTATGGGCGGAACGGATATCACGAATGACGGCTGCATCGGACCAAAGTCCACGGCTTTTTATGAGCTGCGTTCCAAGGGCGGGGCAGCGGCAGTCACGGTGAGCGAGTGCATGGTTCATCCGCAGACGGACGGTTCACATGCCTATCATCTGGATGAGTCCATTCTGAACTCCCTTGCCTGTGCAACCTATACGGCGGATGCGATACGCAGGCACGGCGGGATTCCGAGTCTGGAGCTGTCACACTCAGGTATGTTTGCCGGCACGTACATGACGGACAAGAAGAAGCAGCATGATCTGCATCAGTGGGGACCCTCCGATACCGTTCGCGGAGACGGCGTGCAGGTGAAGGCTCTGACAAAAGAGATGATTAAAGAAATTGTGGCGGCGTACGGGCATGTAGCAGGACTGGCAAAGCGTGCGGGTTTTGAGATGATCATGATTCACGGCGGGCACGGCTGGCTGATCAATCAGTTCCTCTCTCCCCTGTTCAATCATCGGACAGACGAATACGGCGGGTCACTGGAGAACCGCACCCGGTTTGCTCTGGAGGTTCTCCGGTCGGTAAGAGAGGCGGTAGGTCCGTTTTTCCCTGTTGAATTTCGAATGAGCGGCGCTGAGTTCACGGAGGGCGGATATGGCCTCGACGAAGGTGTCCGGATTGCACAGGCGATCGAGCCCTATGCGGATATCATTCATGTGTCGGCCGGCACCTATCAGAAGACGTTCGGCATCACGCATCCGTCAATGTTCGAGGACCACGGACGCAACGTGTATCTGGCGGCAGAGATCCGGAAGCATGTGCATAAGCCGGTAGCTACGATCGGAGGCCTGAACGACCCGGCGCAAATGGAGGAGATCATTGCTTCGGGAAAAGCGGATATCGTGTATATGGGACGCGCCCTTCTGGCCGATCCCTTCCTTCCGAGAAAAATCAACGAGGGCAGAGAGGATGAGATCGTGCGGTGTCTGCGCTGCTTTACGTGTATGGCGGAGCGCGCGGCCACATCTACCAGACGCTGTACGGTCAACCCGCTGATCGGAAGAGAACTGGAAGGGGATGAGATCCAGCCTGCACCGGTAAAGAAAAAGGTTCTTGTGGCAGGAGGCGGCCCGGGCGGTCTGTATGCGGCTTATACCGCTGCGAGACGCGGACATCAGGTGGTGCTCTGCGAGAAGGAAAAAGAAGTCGGCGGTATTCTGAAATCGGAACAGGCGCTCCCGTTCAAGTATGAGATGTACCAGCTCTCCGGAACATACCGGCTGCTCTGCGAGAAGGCGGGTGTTGAGATCCGTACCGGTGTCGAGGTGACACCGGAATATGTCGACAGCGAGGCGCCGGATGCACTGATCATTGCGGTTGGCTCTACACCTCTCGTACCTCCGATTCCGGGGCTGCGCGGGGAAAACGGAGCAAACGTCATTGTGGTCAACAACTATTATCTGGAAAAAGAACGCTGCACGGACCATGTCGTTGTATTCGGCGGCGGACTCGCGGGCTGTGAGTGTGCCGTTCATCTCGGACAGGAGGAAAAGCATGTCGAGATCGTTGAGATGCGGGATATGCTCGCGCCGGACGCAAATGTCCGTCACCGTCCGCTGCTGATGGCACAGATTGATAAATATTGTACGGTTCATACTGGTTACAAGGGACTCGAGGTCACAGAGGAGGGAATCCTTTGTGAGACAAAGGCCGGAGAGAAGGCTCTGATTCCCGGTGACACCGTGATCTGCGCGCTCGGCCAGAGATCCCGGACCGATGTTGTGGAGGCCCTGATGGATACCGCTCCCTTTGTCCGTGTAATCGGCGATGCGTCCAGAGTTTCCACCATTACAAATGCGGTGTACTGGGGCTATCATGCGGCACTCGATATCTGAGGATCGGAAACCGCAGACTTCTGTTCCCCACAAACGCCTGATATCCGGCAATTTGTATGAAATTTGAGAATCAGAAATCGCAGATTTTTGTTGCGGTCAAGGCGCTCAGGGTTACTGAAATCCCTGGGCGTTATTTTGTATTCACCCAATTCTTGCCGTCTTAGTGGAACGTGAGCATTTTATACAGAAAGAAATATCGGGAGACAGATTTTTGATGATCCCGCAAGGGCAACTATGATATGATACAAGTAGAAAACGGGGATGCCCGTGGAAGTCTTTTGGGAAGATGCCGAGATCAAAACAACGTAGTTACATAGGTTCGGATGAATCGGGATATGACTTTAGGACGCGGTTGAATGGCTTTTGATGAAAGATTGCAATGACTTGAATGGGAGGTGACAGAATATGAATTTTAAACCAGAAAAGAAACTCGGCTTTGGCCTGATGCGGCTTCCGCATATGGATCCGCAGAATCCTGCGGATATCGATATCGAACAGGTGAAAAAGATGGTGGATATCTTTATGCAAAGGGGTTTCACCTATTTTGATACCGCGTGGATGTACAACGATTTTGCCAGTGAATGTGCTGTAAAGACATGCCTTTCGGATCGTTATCCGAGAGAAAATTATACTCTTGCAACGAAATTGCACGCGGCTTTTTACAACACGATGGAAGAAAGAGATGAGATTTTCTTTAAGCAGCTGGAAAAATGTGGCGTTGAGTATTTTGACTATTATCTGATTCACGGCGTTGGTCACGGCATGCTAAAGCATATCGACACATTTGATGTGTGGAACTGGCTGGTTCAGAAGAAGGAAGTCGGCCTTGTCAGACACATTGGTTTCTCCTTCCATGATACGCCGGAGCTGCTGGAAGAGCTGCTGACGAAACATCCGGAAATGGAATTTGTTCAGCTTCAGATCAATTACCTGGACTGGGAGTCCGAATGGATTAACTCGAGGCGGTGCTATGAGGTGTGTGAAAAATTTGGCAAGCCGGTGATTGTGATGGAGCCTGTGAAAGGAGGAACACTTGCAAAGATTCCGGCCGAAGCGGAGCAGTTGTTCAAAGATCACGATCCATCTCTGTCCGTTCCCAGCTATGCGATTCGTTTTGCCGCAAGTCTCCCGAATGTCATGGTCGTGCTCTCCGGTATGTCAAATATTGAACAGGTAGAGGACAATACCTCCTTTATGCAGGATTTTGAGCCTCTGACGGAAGAAGAGAAGGCGCTCTGCTTCAAGGCTGGAGACATTATTAACAGTCAGATTACAGTTCCGTGTACTGGCTGCCATTATTGTACGGACGGATGCCCGAAGCATATAGCTATCCCGGAATATTTTTCTTTATACAATGAGGATATGCGCGAAAACCTTGCGGAAAAGGGATGGACCGTGAACTTTACCAATTATCAGGAGGTTGCGGAGAGACACGGAAAGGCGTCTGACTGTATCAAATGCGGACAGTGCGAGAGCGTCTGCCCTCAGCATCTTCACATCATCGATTTTCTGGAAGATGTAAGCAGGCATTTTGAACACTGAGGAGTGGAGAGATATATGGCAGTATTTCCAAATCCTGAAAATGAAGCAACATTGCAAATGATCCGCGATTAGTGTACAATATTATCGCTAAAATTTCTATGAGGGCTTCTCCGACGGAGGAGAAGCCTGTTCATTTACGCGAACAGTGAGCTGCAGCCGAATGCGAAGTATTCGTGT
>DGTF01000039.1:43628-43833 GCA_002394235.1 Eubacterium sp. UBA4343
CAGCGTGTTTTATCTCGTTGTCAGAAGGTCTTTATTGATATAGCGGAGGAAGGCTGCAGAATCCCGACGATCTATCAGACTGGGATTACTCTTTTCATCTGCCGGAATTCGCAATCTAAGGCCAAGGACGATCTGTCTCGTGGCGCTTGTTGTGGCACCCGATAAATTTAGCAAGGAGCCAAAAGCCCGTAAATATAAGGATTTT
>DGTF01000078.1:0-1164 GCA_002394235.1 Eubacterium sp. UBA4343
TTGCTGATAGTCAAGTACCTGATACAGGTGCAGCAGAGTAAACTTTGCTGCAAGTGGTGCTGTCAACCACCCCATGATGTAACGCCACTTTAGATAGCAGTATCTATTGGGGTTAAAGGTCGGAGACGTAAGTCGTTAGTACGACTGGGCAGTTACAAGCCCATGACCTTTAGGTCGTGGGTAGTTGACAGCTACCTGTGGATACGGACGTCCTGCAGGCGGTCGTCAAAATCAGGAAACACGCATATCCTGCAGGCAAAGTGTCAAAAAGTTCTGCAAGGCCAATAATGAAAACCATTATACCATAAAGTGACGCCGGGTAAATCCTACAAAATCCGGAAAAATTATTTGTGGATAGTGACGTACTTTACCGGCTTGAAAAAGGTGCAGGCGCGTTATATTCTTAAACCATCAAATCCATCACACATTTCTACACAGATTCCCAGACAACTCACTTATACCCACAGGCAAGCCTGTGGATTTCCCCGCTAAACATTTATGACCTGTATGAACATGTCTGCTCGAATGAAAGAATAAAGATATATGTCTGCCTGAATGAAAGAATGAGTCTAAAGATACACGTCTGCTCGAATGAAAGAATAAGCCTATGAATACACGTCTTCTTGTACTGGTTCTGGCAGAGGGAGCCGCGCTTTCTGACCTGAAGGAGGAGAAAATTCCGAACAGATGGGTTCTGACCGGACTTCTTCTCAGTCTCACAGGGCAGATCCTGTTTTGCCGGGAAAGCCGGTGGCATCCGGAATTCCTGTCTGCGCTGATTCCTTTTCTGCTTCTGATCCCCTTTTATCTGTTCCGGATGATCGGAGCAGGCGATATCAAGCTTCTGATGGTGACCGGGATTTTCATGAAGCCCGGCCAGATGCTCCTGTTGCTTCTGTTTACATTTCTGCCGGCAGCCGTGTATGCCGTTCTGCACTTGTGCCTCTCACCGTCCGGTTCGTACCGATTCCCCATTTTTGACCGATTCCATTCTATGAAGAGATACGTATATACATTTTCGGGTTCCGGAGGTCTGGAACCATACTGGAAGAGCAGCCGACCGGAAGAACGGGTGCATCTGGCAGTTTTTATATTCGGCGCGCTGATTCCATGGGCTGCGGGATGGTACTGAGGAGGGCAGGACAGAGCCGTGGGGCCGTGCCA
>DGTF01000078.1:1289-14222 GCA_002394235.1 Eubacterium sp. UBA4343
CTGAGGAAGGACAGAGCCGTGGGGCTGTGCCATAGAGCGCGGGACTGAGGAGAGAAGGACAGAGCTGTGAGGGTGTGCCATGGGCGGGATGGTACTGAGGAGGGATGGACAGGGCCGTGCGGTCGTGCCATGGCGGTCTGTGTCAGAAAAGATCCGGAAGGAGGAGAATTTGATGCGAAAAGTACTTGCGGTGTGCGACACGGAGAGAGAATACGCGGTTCGCTTTATGAACTATTTAACGGAAAAGCAAAATCTTCCATTCGAGATCCGGAGTTTTACTTCGGTAGAAACGCTCAGAGAATTTACGCTTGAACATCATATTGAGATTCTGCTGATTTCAGAAAGGGCGGCCGATGATGAGATACGTCAGATGGATATAGGGACGGTGATGATTCTGACAGAGGACGGCTCCGGCCTTCCGGAGGAGGAATTCCCGGAAGCCGCGAATTGCCGGCAGATATACAAATATCAGAGCCAGAGCCGTGTAGTCAGAGAAGTCATGGACTGCTACGGAGCGGAGAAAGCCGCGATGGAGCCGGAGGTCATCGCAAAGCCGTCCTGTATTAGAACGGGGATATGCTCCGTGTCGGATCCGGGGCAGAAGGTGATTTTTTCCATGATATACGGACGGATTCTGTCGGAAAGATTTCCAAGCCTGTATCTGAACCTGGAGCCCAGATCCGGTATGGAGCAGTTTATTCCCGAAAAGGGGGAGAGTATGCGGACGCTCAGCGATCTGATGTATTTTTACCGGCGCGGGAGAAGCGGTCTGATTTATCAGCTGAGTACAATGCTGCGCAAATTCGGCTCTCTCGATTATCTGCTTCCAGTGAGGGATGCGTCGGATATCGGGGAGATGACAGAGGATCAGTGGACGGGGATGCTTGGCGAGCTGACGCGAACCAGTACATACCGCAGAATCCTTCTGGATCTGGACTGGAAGATGAACGGGTTTGACGAGCTGATACAGGGCTGTGAGGAGATCTATGTCATCGCGCATGACGATCCTGTTTCCAGAATGCGGAACCGTGCGTTTGCCGCCGAGCTGGAGGAGAGTGCAGGCAGAGAAAAAATACGGGAAGTGATCCTCCCGGATCCGGACTCTGCTCCCGGAAATGATGATTTCCTGGAGAGACAGCTGTCCGGGAGGCTGGGAAGGATCATACGGGGATGCGTGGATTTCGGTGAGATTCCGGAGGAGGGAAAGCAGTGCGGAGCGAGGAGATCTTTGAGAGAATACGGGCCGGCCTGATGGATCATCTGGAAGAAAATCCGGATCTGGAAGATGAGGAAATTCAGGAACTTATCGATGATCTGATCCTGAATGATTCATCGTCTTCCCCGATGTCTCTGGCCGAGAAGGAACAGCTGCACAAATCGCTTTTCTATTCGGTCCGCAAGCTGGATGTCCTGCAGGAGCTGATGGATGACCCGGAGATCACGGAGATAATGGTGAACGGGTATCGTCATATCTTCTATGAGAAGGGAGGAAGACTCTATTCCTGGAAACGTCATTTTGCTTCGCGAGAGAGGCTGGAGGATGTGATCCAGCAGATTGTGGGCAGGTGCAACCGGGTGGTAAATGAACAGAGACCGATCGTAGACGCGAGGCTTCCGGATGATAATGGTTCGCGGGTGAATGTGGTCATGAATCCGATTGCGCTCGACGGACCGATTCTTACGATACGACGTTTTCCGGAGGAGGCGGTGACGCTTGAGCATTTGATCCGGTGGGGAAGTGTGACGAGAGAGGCGGCAGTTTTTCTGAAGGACCTTGTGGAGGCGAGGTATTCGATGCTTATCGGGGGTGGAACGTCGACAGGAAAGACGACATTTCTGAATGCGCTGTCATCCTGTATTCCATCGGAGGAGCGCATCATTACGATCGAGGATAACGCCGAACTTCAGCTTCAGGGCATTCCGAATCTGGTTCGGATGGAGGCGAGAGACGCAAACCTGGAGGGAGGTCATGCCATAACGATCCGGGATCTGATTAAAGCTGCTCTCAGAATGCGGCCGAGCCGGATCATCATCGGAGAGGTGAGAGGAGCGGAGGCAGAGGATTTTCTGATGTGCCTGAACACAGGACACTCCGGAAGTCTGGGGACGGCGCACGCCAATAGCGTGAGGGATATGATATCGAGGCTCGAGATGATGGTTCTGATGGGAGAGCAGCTTCCGGTTGCCGTTATTCGCAGACAGATTGTATCCGGAGTTGAGATCATGATTCATCTGACAAGAGAGGCGGATGGTACACGCCAGCTCGGGGAAATCGCAGAGCTTTCCGGAATGAAGGGAGAAGAGCCGGAGATCCGTACCCTGTTTGAAAGGGACAGAGAAGGAGTGCTGAGAAAGGTCAATGAACTTGGAAATCGTGAAAAACTGGAAAAGCTCTGGAAGAGGCGCAGCTTCCCGTGAGGAAGATCGAAAAGGAGGAACATCAGGAAGAAAAGTTCTCAAAGAACGTTCTGGAGAAGGAGAAAAGAAGGAAGGACGCTGGAGAAAGACCGCAGAGGCGGGAGGAGCAGGCAGAAAAAGAAAGACCGAAGGGGCGGAAGGGCCAGGCAGAAAAAGAAAGACCGCATGGGCGGGAAGGGCAGGCGGATCCGATGAAATAAGCGGGGCGAAAAGAATACGCAGGACAGGAAAGACGGACTACCGGGTTTACACTTTTTCACCTGTGGAGCTTCTGAAGTACGGATTCATCGGAATGCTGCTGGGAGTGTGCGTGGTATGGCTGTGCTACCATTCCCTCTTTGCTGCTCCGGTGGCTGTTCCGGTCATGGTCTTCTATGTTCTCGCGAAGAAGAAGCAGAAGCGGGAGGAAAGGCAGCGGCTGCTGAATTATCACTTCCGGGATTTTCTGTCTTCTCTTCATACGAATCTTCTGGCCGGCTATTCTCTGGAAAATGGTGTCCGCATGTCGGCATCTGATCTGGCAAAATTGTATGGAAGGAGGGATGCGCTTGCAGCAGAACTGAAGGATATTACAGGGCAGATGCGGTTCGGAAAGCCGGTAGAGCAGCTGTTCCTTGAACTCGGAACGCGGAGCGGAGTGGAGGATATCATGAATTTCAGCGAGGTTCTGGTGATCGCAAAGCGGACCGGCGGGGATATGAGTCATATTCTGGAGTCAACGTGGAGAAATATCTGCGAGAAGATTGATACCCGGCAGGAAATTGACACGGTTACGGCTTCCAGACGATATGAGCAGAGCATCATGAGCTTCATGCCGGCGGGGATTATTTTGTACATGCGGGTGACATTTGAAGGATTTTCAGACAAAATCTACGGAAATCCGGCAGGCGCCGTTCTGATGACTTTCTGTCTGATCCTGTATGCAGGAGCGTTTGCGGCGGGAAGAAAGATGTGCAAAATCGAGGTCTGAGCATTGAGGAATATACAGGCAGCATGAAGTAAACCCTTGTACGATAAGTCGTGTCACACACTGTATAAGGTCAGCTAATGGCAGGAGCATTGTATAAGTATGTGGTGTGGGAAAGGAGGCAGAATTGATAAAAATGGTGCTTCCGGCAGCTACGGCAGCGGCTGTCATCTGGCTTTTCCGTCATCAGAAAATATCCGGCGTCTTTTTTCTGATTTTAATCATCAGTACCGCGGCTGCGGGAGTGGTGGTCTTCCGGGAGATACGGGAGGGAGACTGGGAAACGGTGAAATCCGTCAGGAGAACATCGGGGGAAGCTGCGGGAGAACAGGTGGAGCTGGCCGTCGCGTCCGGAAGGGGCGAAAAAGAGGAAATCACAATTGAGATACCGCAACAGAGTTATTCGTCTCAGGAAGCGGAAGCAGAGATCCGGAAGGAGATGCAGGCACTGGACGAGAGGGTTCTGGGAAAGAATGCAGATTTCGGGCGGATTGAGTGGAACCTGGAACTTCCGGAGAACTTTACGAACCCGTCGATGACGGTGGAGTGGTCTACGAACCGGCCGGATCTTGTCAGCTGGGAGGGCGTTCTCTCTCCGGAGGTTCCGGAGGGCGGAGAGAAGGTGACATTAACCGGAAGGCTTTCGCTGTCCGGGAAAGAGGAAGAATATCAGAGGGTGATGACTGTATATCCCTCAAGAGAAAAGGAGGCGGTACAGGAAAGAATTCAGAAGGAAAGTGAAGTGCTGAATGAGAGAGCCGCGAAGAATGGAAGAGATCTGTCGGAGGAATACCTGCTTCCGGAGAGGGCTAACGGAGAGAAACTGACCTGGTACAGGAAAATCAGTCATAAGGGAGCTTATCTCTGCATGATCATTCTTCTGGCCGGAATTGCTCCTTTTTTTGCGGGAAAGGACAGAAAGGAGAAAGCGGAACAGAAACGAAGGAAGCTCCTCACCAGTCAGTATCCGGAACTGGTAAGCAAGCTGCAGCTGCTTACGGCAGCGGGCCTCAGCGTGAGAAAGGCGATGGAGAGACTTGGAAGGGAGTACCGAGAAGTCGGCATAACCGTGGCGGAAATGAATAATGGGGTGTATGAGCAGGACGCTCTGACACACTTCGGAGAGAGATGCGGCACACCGGAGTACAGAAAGCTGGCTCTGCTTCTCGCCCAGAGCCAGAAAAAGGGAGGCAGCCAGCTGTCAGGGATGCTTGAAAAAGAAGTGCAGGAAGCATTTGAGACCCGGAAAAGACGCGCAAGAGCGGAGGGAGACCGGGCTGCCATACGCATGGTCTTTCCGATGTTTGTCATGCTTGGAATTGTACTGCTCATCATCATCATTCCGGCAACGATGCAGCTCTGACGAAATCCGGATGAGATTCAGGAAAACGCCATGCCCCGCAGGCGGTACGCCACAATGTGCACAAAGCATGGAAGAAGTATCTATGGGAACATGAATAAAGCCAAGAAAAAGTATTTCCGGGGACATGAACAAAGCTAGGGGAAAGTATCTCTGGGAACATAAATAAAGCCAGGGGAAAGTATCTCTGAGAAAAGGAGGACAAAATGAAAAAACTGCGAAAAATGATACGTGAGTTTTTGATGGAAGAAGATGGAATCAGCACGGTGGAAATCATACTGATCATTGTGGTGCTGATTGGACTTGTGATTATCTTCAAGAGTCAGCTGACAAGTCTGGTGTCCAGTATTCTGAGCAAGATTACAAGTAAAAGTCAGGGGATCTGAGGAAGGTCGATGAAGGACGGCACGCGGTGATTGTTAGCGGAAAAACGCAGAAAGAACAATACGGAGCGGGGAATTGCTAACAGATAACCGGAGGAAGAGCGATGAGGGGCAAGATGCGGAAATTGTTAACGGATAACCGAAGAGAGAGGATGAGCCGGGGCAGTATCACACTGTTTGTCAGCATGCTGCTGTTGGTTCTCCTGGGGTTGATTTTTGCGGGACTGAAGTCCATGCGGCAGGCTGCGGCGAGAGCCGCGACTGCCAGTGCCCTGGAGCAGGGATTGTATTCGGTATTTGCGCAGTACGACCGCGAGCTGTTTGAGGATTACGGACTGCTGTTTCTGGACGGAGGGTACGGGACATCCGGTCTCCGTCTGGATGAGGTTCTCCGGGAGACGGAGACGTACTCGGAGTATGTCCTGGATCCGACGAAGAATAACCTGATAGGAGGAGGAAATCTGCTGAGCATCCGGCTGAACAGAGAAAATTGCTCGGTGACGGGTTATGTCCTGGCGACCGATCAGGAAAATACCGCTTTTCGAAGGCAGGTGTGTGAACAGATGAAGCTCCAGGCCGGAGCGGAACTGCTGAAAAAAATATCAGAGGGTATTTATCAGGATGGAGAGAAGGCGGACGGGCTGAAAAAGCAGGCCGGAACGTACCGGACGGAAAATGCGCAGGAGTATTATGACAGAGATGTTGCCGAGGGGCTGTGCCGTCCGGTGCCTTCGGTCGAACAGAGCGGGGAAGAATCGGAAGAAATCTCGGCGGAAGAAATCGCAGAGGGATTCGGCGGCAATGTCGTGCCGGTCTGGGAGAACCCACTTCTTTCTTACCAGCTCCTCCGGGGGAAAGGCCTGCTGAAGCTTGTGTTCGGAGAAAATGAACCCAGTCTTTCCCGGAAAAGCATTGGAGCAGGAGAACTGCTGAGCGACAGAGAACATTCTCTGGGGATGGGGATGACGCCTTCGAAATGGGAAGGACCGATGGAAAAACTTCTGATCCAGGAATTTCTGATCGAGGACTTTCCGTGCTTTCAAGACGGAGAACAGCAGAAGCCGCTTTTATACCAGGCAGAGTACGCGATAGGCGGGAGGAGAAATGACCGGGACAATCTGAAACTGGTACTTTCGAAGATGCAGGTTCTAAGAGCGGCGTCCAATATGATTTTTCTGATGACAGACCCGGATAAAAGAGCACAGGCGGATCTGCTGGCAGCCGGAATCAGCGCAGGACTTCTGAACCCGGAGCTTGCGCCTGTTCTGGCATTTGCGATCCGGGTGGCGTGGGCGTACGGAGAGTCTGTTCTGGATCTTCAGGTTCTGACTCAGGGAGGGAAAATACCGCTCGTAAAGACGGCGGAATCATGGCAGCTGTCAATCGAAAATATCGGGAGATTCACATCTGCGGCAGGAAATGAGAGAAAATCCTCTCTGACCGGGCTGGAATACAGAGACTATCTGAGAATTCTGCTTGTGGGAGAAGGTACGGAAAAGCTGACGGAGAGAATCATGGATCTGACGGAACTCAATATCCGAACCCATGAGGGGAAGAAGAACTTCCGTCTGGATCACTGTATCGATGCCGTGAATGTCGAAATCGGAACCTCCGTCGGTACCAATACCTATACCGCGGAGAGAAGTTACGGGTATGATATGTAGCTTGCTAACCATACCGGGGAGAGAAGCTGCGGGTATGATATGTAGCTTGGTAGCTTGCTAACCATACCGGGGAGAGAAGCTATGGGTATGATATGCAGCCTGCAAACCATACGGAATCCGGCGGGGTGTCTCCCGCTTTGCGGGAGGGTCCAAAATCCCCACACCCGAAACGATAAAAGAATGATTACTATACTATAAGAAAGGACATGAGATAATTCTGCGAATGCATTTCCGGATCTGAACGTATTCGGGAGGCAGCCCGGCGGATTCCGTACAGAAAACAACCATGCCCCGCAAGAGGGGCACCACAAGCTGTATAAACCAGCTGCTCCGTTGCTTCGCAACTCTCGCAGCTGCCGCTGTGACCAACTTCACCGGTCTGCCGCGGCGCTCGTCCACCGCTTTCCACTTCGTGTGAGTGGATCAGAAGGTTTCGCTGACCGGATGGATTCTTTCACCCAGAAGCACGGATTTTCAGGCAACCGCATAGATTTTTTTGGCAGGGGATAAAAATGAAAACAAAAGCAAAAACAGAGAGAAAAAAGGACAGGTGGAGACGGGGAAGTCTGGCCGTGGAAGCGGCATGGTCGGTTCCGTTGTTTTTTCTCTGCGTGACGTCACTGATCTGCATGATGGATATTTACGGGATGTATGTGAAAAGGATGATTCATCTTCAGGAAGCGGTCGAAAAAGCAGGGGCGGTTACGGGGTTGACCGGTTCCTACGAGGGACCGGCTGTCATTGATCTGTGTGAGCCGGTCTATTACAAACCGGAATGGTTTCCGGTTCCGATTCCGGGAAGAAGCGTTGCTGTAAGAGGGAGAGTTCATGCATGGACGGGAAGAGATCCCGAGGAGAACAGCGGACTTCCTTCCGAGGAGGAAAATCGTCTCGTTTATGTGACAGAATACGGAAGTGTCTATCACACCCGTTCGGAATGTACGTATCTGGAGCTTCAGATACGGCGAGTGCCTGCGGCGCTGGTTCCGGGGATGCGAAACGCCGGCGGAGGGCGGTACCATGCGTGTGAGAAATGTGTCGGCAGGGGAGGAATGCACGGTCTTGTCTATATTACCGGAGAGGGAGAGTGTTATCACAATTCTTCGCGTTGCAGCGGGCTTACGAGAAAGGTTCATCTTGTGCCGGCTTCGGAGGCGGACGGAATGCATATCTGCAGTCGATGCGCAGCAAAGGACGGAGCAGAAGCGGCGTAAGCGGGAGAGCGGGGCCAGTGTAAAAGCATTGGAAAAGGCAGAGGAGAGTCGGAATGAGGTGCTGGAGTGTGGGAATGATCTTGCTGATTCTGACGGTAAATGGTCTGCTGGATCTGAAAACACGTCGGATTTTTCCAGGCTTTACGCTTCTGCTGCTTCTGGCCGGCATCATCGCGCGTAAAGGAGTCGATCTGACTGCACTGTTCCCGGGGCTTCTATTTCTGCTGACAGCTGTTCTGACAAAGGAAAGAGTAGGAGCGGGCGACGGCATTGTCCTTCTCGCATGCGGAGCGTGGAGTGACCTGATTACCGTATGCAGGATTCTTATTCCCGCAATTATCGGGGCGCTTCTGACAGGAGTTGTTGTGAAGGCGGCACGTTCTGTCGGGAAAGTCACGCTGCCGTTTGTCCCGTTCCTATGGCTGTCGTATATGATATTGCTTGTTTCCGGCGTTTTTTTCGGATCCGTGTGGTTTGTCCGTCAATGAAAGATATTTCCTGAATGACAGATATTCAAGGGAGAAATGGTAATGAAGGTGCTGATCCAAACAGATTCACACTTGTAAGTCCAAGGCGTTCAAAGAATGTACAATTACAAGCTGCACCTGGCAATCAGAACCCCAGAGCTTGCCTGCGGGAGCATTGAGGAGGAAAAGATGAGAAGGAAGAAAAATCGGAAGTACGCCTTCCTGCGTGAGAGGGCAGCATGGTTCGCGCGGGGGAGCATGACAGTGGAGGCGTCGGTGATTGTTCCGGTGACGGTTCTGGTGACGGCGGTGCTTATTGTTCTGTGTTTCTATGTGCATAACAGGAACTGGTACCTGGCGGCGGCGGCGGAGGTGTGTCTTGCCGGGAACAGCCGGTATGACCGGGATATCGACGCGCAGAGTATGGCGGAAAGAAAGGCGGAGGAGAGAATGGATGCGCAGGTTATGCCGGCTTCCAGACCGGCGGTTGATGTCAGCTGCAGAAGGGGAGGGACGTGGGTTTCCTTCTCCAATCAAACCTTCGCGGCGTTTCAGGATATTTTTAATCTGTCGGTCAGCGCGGATGTGGATAAGGTAACTCCGGTCGAAGAACTCAGGGCAGCCAGAATCGCGAGGAAGGCTTTCGAGAGATAAACCGCAAATACATGTGGCGCTCCGCTTGCGGGAGTGCGAAGCACGGAGCAATCCGCAGCTTATACAGTTTGTGGAACGACTTATCGTATGGACGTTTACTGGATGATCCGCAGGAAAGGGGGCGAGAGGATGAAAATCGAGAGCAGTCGGGATATTTATCACAATTACAGGATCCTTTCAGACGGAAAGACTCCGGACGTTCACAGCTATACGGTCAGAATGCTGACAGAGAATCATATACCGGGTTTTCTGGATTGTCACATTCAGGAAATTGATTCGAGCACAAGGTACCTCTATGATGTGACCTCGATGCAGACACTGGAGGATATTCTGAAGACCGAGAAGATCACGGGACAGCTTCTGGAACTGCTGTATTCCTCTGTACTGGCAGCAATCGGAAATCTTGAGGAATTTCTTCTGGATGAAAATGGGATACAGATGAGTCCGGAGCTTATTTTTCTCAATGCGGAGAGAACGCGGATCTACTTTATATATTATCCGGATGAAGAAGAGCCTTTTTCCGAGCAGATGAAAAGACTCGGAGAAATGATTCTTCCGCATCTGGATCACGGGGACAAGAAATCGGTGATCATGGGCTATGCCTTTTACCAGAAGGCGGCGGAGGGAAACATTTCAGCCGGGGAGTTTCAGAAACTTATTGAGGAATGCCGGCCGGATCCGGTGCCGGAGAGCAAGGGAGTGTCAGAAGAGGAAGAAAGAGAACGACGGGAAAAGCGGGAAAGAATCCTGGATGAATTTTTTGAGGAAGATGAAAAAAGTTCCGGGGAAGGTCTGTTTGCTGGGATTCGAAACTGGTTTTCACGCAGAAGACGGGAAAAAGGGAAAAATGATGAAGAGGGAGCGGCAATCATGCGTGATTTTTTCCCGGATGGGAAAAGGCAGGAGCAGGCGAACCAGTCGGAGGATTCCCATGCAAATGAGGTGGATGCAATTTCCGGAAAACTACCGGTAGAAATGGCAGGCAGATTATCAACCGGAAGATCTGAAAGGAGTGCCGATCATGTCGCTGACGATGAGGACGGCTGGAAGGAAACCGTACTTCTGGCATCGGGAAAGCAGGAGAGAGAGGAACGGAGGGCTCAGGCCCTTCTGCTGCCGGAAGGCCGGGAACAGGATTCAGGAGGCGGGAGCGGAAACGTCCGGACAGGCACGCTTGAATTGTGGAAGATGAACCATATTCTGGGGAAGAGCAGAAAGTCTGCGGATCTGATTCTGAATGTGCCAACCGTGAGCAGAATACATGCCAGGTTTGTGTATCGGGAGAATGGTTACTGGATTATCGACCTGAATTCCAAAAACGGAACCTTCCGGAACGGTGAGCTGCTCGTTTCCGGAGAGGCATATCCGCTTCAAGACGGTGACCGGCTGCGTTTTTCGGATCAGTGTTTTACGTATCACAGGGCAGGGATTGTTCAACCGCCGCCGGAAAGTGTATAATGAAGCAGGTATACAGGAATGTATAGAAGCAGGTATACAGGGATGTATATTGAATTCATGCAAACAGACAGGGAGGACAATATCATGAATGATTGTATTTTCTGTAAAATCGCAGCAGGCGAGATTCCGTCGGCGACAATTTATGAAGATGATGATTTCCGGGTGATTCTGGATCTCGGACCGGCGACGAAGGGACATGCGCTTATTCTTCCGAAAAAGCATTACGCTGATATTACGGAGATTCCGGAGGATCTCTTATCCAGAGCGGCTGTGCTCGCGAAGAAGATCGTGACCTTTATGATGAAGGCGCTTCCGTGTGATGGCTATAATGTGGTTCAGAACAACGGAGAAGCTGCCGGACAGACCGTATTTCATTTTCACATTCACCTGATCCCGAGATACAACGGGGACGGAGCCGGTGTTACATGGAAGCCGGGAACGCTGACAGACGAGGCTAAGAAGGAGATTCTGGAGAAGGCAAAGGATCTTAAGTAAGGCTTCGTTCATCTGGAATGAAGGAACATGACTGATCCCGAGAGAAACAAACGTGGCGGATGACTGCTTCTGAGCGAAAGGCGACGTGACAGAAGACTGCTTCTGAGCGAAAGACAACATGACAGAAGACTGTTTCCGGCAGAACCTTTTGAGACATGAATGAAAAAAGAGCCTGACACGGCGGGAAAAATAATACCGGCCGTGTCAGGCTCGCCCTATCAGGGGATTTCTTCTCTTTATCGGTCCGGTGGTTCTCTCACCGGCCCGAGTTCCCTCTTGTCTTATCCTCGACGTGCGGGCGATTTTGGGAGGGAAGTTTATATATCCGACTGCCGTCAATACGATCTTCCATCGCTTACTCGTCCCTTCATGGGTTTTGGGAGGGGAGTTTATATTTCTGGCTGTCGTCTGTTCGGCTATTTTGTGTATTCCCGGATGAGATCCAGGATCATCTGAATAGAATCGGTATGCTTACTGTTCTTCATTGCGGAGATATAGGTGTCTCTGTTGTCATGAAGTTTCTGTACGGCGGAGAGGAGTGTGTCTTTTGTCAGATTTTCCTCTTCGATTACCTCGCTGTACCCCTGCTTTTCAAAAGAGTGCGCATTTAATATCTGGTCGCCGCGACTGGCGTTCGCGGAAAGCGGAATGAGGAGATTGGGAATGGCAAGGGTGCTGATTTCACAGATTGCGTTTGCTCCCGCGCGGGAGATGATCAGATCCGCCATCGCGAAAAGATCGGGCAGCTCTTCCTTGATGTATTCATACTGGCGGTATCCATCGGTATGATCCAGAGAGTGGTCGAGATTTCCCTTGCCGCACAGATGCACAACCTGATATTGCTTCAGGAGTTCCGGGAGAGCTTCGCGGACATGGTTGTTTACATTTACGGAGCCAAGGCTTCCGCCCATGACGAGAATGACCGGCTTGTCCTGGGAAAGACCGGTGAAGGAATAGCCGCGCTCTGCGCTGCCCTCTCTCAATTCTTTCCGGATCGGAGTACCGGTAACAACAGCCTTGCCTTCAGGCAGGCTGGAGAGTGTCTCCGGAAAATTGCAGCAGACTTTGGAAGCATAGGGAATGCATATTTTATTTGCGAGACCTGGCGTCATGTCCGATTCATGAATGATTACCGGAACCTTGCAGTGTTTCGCCGCGAGGACGACCGGGACCGCTACGAAACCGCCTTTAGAAAACACAATGTCCGGACGAATTTTTTTCATCAGTTTTCTTGCTTCAAAGATGCCCTTCACCACACGAAAGGGATCCGACAGATTCTTGGGGTCGATATACCGGCGCAGTTTCCCGGTAGATATTCCATAATAGGGGATTCCCTCGGCCTCAATCAGGCTCTTTTCAATTCCGTTGTAGGAACCGATGTAGGAAATCTCGTATCCCAGTTCCTTCAGGCCTGGAATCAGGGCTATATTCGGAGTTACATGACCGGCGGTACCGCCGCCTGTGAGAACGATGTGCTTCATCAATTGGCCTCCATAGATGCTGTGAGTAATATCGGAACAGATTGTATTTCTTTCAGAAGCATTCTAGCTGATTTTATGAAAGAAATCAATTCCCGGAGATCATACCGGTCCTGTCACCTGCGGTCCTGCTGCTGCCTGCAGCTATTTGTCGCTGTGCGTGCACAACGGATGAGACAGGTTACGAGCAGAAAGCCGTCCTGCCCCGCAAGCGGGGTACCACCATGGGGATAAGTCAAGTGCCCCGCGTCATTTTGCTGCTTCGCGGCCTGTGTGCCGCTAACAGGTTCACGCATCCTCTTGTAAATGCAGAGGACAGTAGATTATAATTAAATCAGTGTTCGCATCAGGTTTCTTATTTACGCGAACAGTGAG
>DGTF01000080.1:0-24795 GCA_002394235.1 Eubacterium sp. UBA4343
ACACAAAAGAAGGATCTTGGGTTTTGATAACCCTTGATCCTTCTTTGTTTTTCAGGCTATGCTTTTTTCACAGCCCCTTCGGGCTTGTTCATTTTATTTTGCTGCTCCAGTATCGGGCATTTTTCAGGTTCAATGTGCAACAGTGTACTTCACATCATTTACCGTGATGTAATCTACCTGGTTCACGTCCACCAGTCTGTTCAGGTTCATCGTTATGACAGAGTAGTTTTCTCCAACGCCTCCTAACATGTAAGAAGTATTGTCGATATTGGTGTCTTTGTCATATACTTCATAAACCGATCCGTCTGTATAATGGATGGATACTTTCCCTAAATTTCCGGGATCGTATGCCTCTTCCTGTGAAAGCCCGAGACCTTTTCCGAGATCAATGCTGCAGCTGATCGGCGACAGTTCCAGATGCCCGCCTTCTTCAGAGGAATACGCAGTTACCGCAAGCGCTTTTGTGGCAGGAATGGATATTTGTTTTTCCTGAGGCTTTTCATTTTCCGGAAGTGACAAAAGCGGGGTATCCGCATAATAGATATCCAGTTTCGGTTCTTCTCCATCCTCTACAGGATTTTCAAACACGCAGTAAGCATAGCAATGCAGAAGGGTGTCGGTGGATTTCGCATGATCAATATAAATAAAGTCCGACGCATTATCGAACAGCAGCCGGATGGTGGCGTTGTCTGCACTCCTGGCGCCCTTTGCCTCATTTGAGAGGCTGTCAAAATTATACACGGTGACGCCTGTACTGCATTCCAGTGTGAATTCCATCGTCATGGCATTTCTGTCACGGACAGCAGACAGGATCGTCAGCCTGTGGTCATTGATATCAACGGTTACCGGTTCGGTACTGGTCTGTTCGCCGATCAGACTGTCTGCTTTATCCGGATCAACCGGGACATAATTTCTTTCCGGATAGGTGATCTCAGTTTTTCCGCCTTTTCCATTGTCCGCCAGTTCTGTGTGAGATACCACGCTTTTTCTTCCGGCGTCGCCAAAAGCATTCCGGAAGAAATCCGCATGCTTGACAGAAGCGTATACACCGACCGGACATGCCATACATACAGCAATCACGGCTGCGGCAGTCCGGAAAGACCATTTCCGGGTTCTTTTTCTCCGGTAATTTCGGATTGCCCTATTTCTGGCAGATTTATAACGTCTGGAAAAATGGTGTTTTTCCTGAATAGAGTCGAATTCCTCTACCGTCCAGTCCGGAAAGGATTCTTCTGTATATTCTCCATTGGATAATAGATTGTTTTTCATATGCATCTTCTCCCTTCTCTGTTTCCTTCTCTTTGTTGTCTCAGTATCCGCAGAGCACGTTCCTGCCTTTTTCTTACTGCAGACTCACTGATTTTCAAAATTACCGCGGTCTCCGATATGCTTTTTTCATTCACATACCGCTCATACATCACGTCATAGTATATGGACGGCAGACCCTGAATGATACTTTCGGTGTTACTTTCAGGATGCGTCTGGGGTTCCGGGTGCGCCTCTGCATGCAGCATCGCCGGATCTTCTGTGAGCAGCATTTTGGAACCCGCCCTCTGGTTTTTTCGATAAATATCAATCGCGGCGCTTCGTGTCACGGAAATCACAAGCCTCTTCGATGTATCAGATTCCGGATCTTCGATTCTGTAATTATGTTCCAGCAGTCTGACAAACGCATCCATCACGGCGTCCTCCGCCTGAAAACTGTTGTGCAGGATCGCATAGGCGATATGATACATCTTCTGCTCATACAGCCGGAACAGAGAAATGATATCATCAAAGTCATCCTTGCTAGCTGTCATTTTTTCACCTCTCTTCGCTCGGAATTAGAACGTTCTGACAACTATAACGTATCAGGCACGCATTTTGTGACAAAGACTGGCAGATTATCAGGACATCTTTGCCCGATATTTTAATTATAGGAAAGAAGTACGGGAGAACAAACAGAAAAAGGAGATCAAATAGTATGGTTTCTTATACAAAGAAAGTGCCGCGGAAAACGGCACTCATCCATTACTATTTTCACGTTTTGCTTTCAGCCAGTTTCAGAAAAACAGTTGCGGCTGTCGGCAGAATGTGATCGTTAAAATCATACGCAGGCTGGTGCGGCATAGGCCAGTTGGTGCCGTTTCCGACGTAGAACATAGCGCCGGGGCGGATTTTCGTGTACCATCCGAAATCTTCCGATGGTCTCCATGGCTGCTTCATGTTTACGCAGGAGTAGCCGGCTTTCACCGCTGCCCTGCGGACCTTCTCTGCGCAGCGGGGATGATTGATCGTGGCGGGGAAGGGATCAAATTCTTCAAACGAGACTGTCAGCCCATATTGATCTGCCAGTTTTTCTGCCTGTGTGCGCAAAGTGAGATCCATATTTTCCAGGACATCATCTGCTTCTGCTCTCAGTGTAAAAGCAATTTCACCTTGTCCCGGAGAAATGCCAAAATCCCGGCTGCCTTCCCGTATGCTGACGACTGTGCAGAGGCACGAAGAGGATTCTTTATTGATTTTTTCCGCATAGAGAGCCATAGAACCAAGTGCAGAAGCCGGGTTGCGGCCATTTTCGGGAGTTCCGGCATGAGCACTTTCACCGGTAAACTGCACCAACAGACCTTTGGAGGCACATTGCGTCAGGCGGTCACGAACCATCACGGCATTTTCCGGATAACCGCTCAGGTTATGAAAAGCATATACTTCACTGATATTTGTCTCGCTTATGAAATCTGCACAGATTTTTCCTCCCTGGCCGGTTTCTTCCGCAGACTGGAAAATCAGATACACAGGACGGCGGACAGCCATATCCTGTTCCAGAAGTACGGCCACAGCTGCCAATACAGCACAATGCCCGTCGTGTCCGCATTTATGTGCGATATTGGGTTTGGCCGATCCATAGGGCAGGGAAATAGTTTCTGGTATGGGAAGGGCATCCATATCCGCGCGGAAGGCGATTGGTGATGCTCCATTATTTAATTTTGGTTCATACAGGGCATAGAACCAGGTTCCTTTATCCCTGATTTTCAGATGTGTGTTCATACAGATAAAGCTTTTCAGACATTCTTTCGTTTGAAACTCCTGCCCCGATAATTCCGGATATTTATGCAGTTTATGTCGAAGAGCTGTAATTGTTTTCCATAAGTCATCCATGTTATGTTTCCCTATCTTGTTTTTTATTACCGTTTAAGCTGGATTCTCCCGAAGAAAGAATGTACCTATATCTACTAAACAGCAGATAAATGTACTCCTGTTTACAGGAGAAAGTATGTTGAAAAAGGCTTTTTTAATTATTATAGGATGATTTTCGGTTTTAGCCAATGAGGATTAAGATTCACCTGCCTATAACCTTATGGGTAGAATATTTCTTTCAGCTCCGGTTATAGAATACCGCGCCGAAAAAAGTCACGGAGCCTGGTCCGTGCAGATACCGGATCCCTGCCTTTTGGAGTTCCTGTTCCTGGGGGCAAATATCGACGCTGTCCAGGTTGCCGGCAAATTTGGAATCAAGGCAAACCGTGCTGTCCGGTATGAACACGATGAGGTCGGTACGAGACTCAATTACGAAGTCATGTCAAAGGCGGTCAGCTATGCCAGGAGCGCCCCTTCCGCAGCAGATATGGAATGTACCCTTGATGAGGAAGGGCTGCTTGCACCAATCCGTGAAGATTATAAGCGGAGACACAAACGGTAATGCGCACAGTTTGTTGACAGAGCGGAACCTGACCGGCAGACCCGTTGATGATATGGAGAACTATAAACATAAACTTCCCACCGTGGAAAGTTCAGTTGAAAACTCAATCGTTTAGCCGATAAAAAAGGCATAAGTCCTTTGTCTTTGATATAATAGGGTCAGAAAATGAGTCATTCTCCCGGTTAAACGGTTGAGTTTTCAAGAAATACGCCCACTTTTCATGTTGGGAGTTTAAAGTTAACTGTATTGAAGCAGACAAGGAGTACGAGATATGCACGAAATCTATCAGGCAGGCAGACATGTTCTTCATATTCAGGAAACAGACGGCACGTTTTTCAGCATCATACACGGAGACAAGCTCGCGATCATCTCAGATACTGCCTACGGGATCGGCGACAACCGTGGTTTTATCGAAGCTCATATAAATACCCCCTACATCGTTATCAATACCCATGGCCATGCGGATCACGTGCAGGGAGACTGGCAGTTTGACGAAGCCTGGATGCATCCGGCGGACCAGCCGGCCTATCAAAGAGCCTGCAGCAGGATACAGAGGATCTCCACCTTTTACCAGTATGCAGCGTCCTGCGGCGTACCCAGGGAACGGAAGGACGCCTATATCGCCGCGCCACGCACCGTCATCCATCCTCTGCAGGGCAACGAACGCTTTGATCTGGGCGGCGTCCATGTCTCTGTTCACCATTTTCCCGGACATACCAGAGGTGAGATCGGGCTGCTCGTGGAAGAGGACCGGCTGCTCCTCTCAGGCGATTCTTTCAGTGACGACTGCTTCATGTTCTGGGATAATCATGACACCATGGAAGCTCTGCAGGAATCCCTGAAAAAGGCTCTTCACCTTCCCTTTGATACATACCTCGGAAGTCATACGACGAAAGCTCTTCCCAGAGAATTTCTCTCCACCGTGCTCGAAAACGCCGAGAAACAGGAGATTGTTCCAGGATCCGAAGAGGTCATTCTCGGTGTAAAAACGCTCACCATTCAGGCAGAAGGACCGTTCGGCATCTCAAAAATCCGGATTCCGGACGTCTGACAGCAGCCGGCCCTGCATGAACGCTGACAAATTCCTCTAAATCCATTGATTCCTTCGGCCTTCTAAGGACATCTCTCTGTAACCATTATCTTATCCAAAAGGATAAGAATATTTTTTCCTGAACCCGGTCTTCGGAAACGGCCGGGTTGAATAATACGTTCGAATTCGCATTTACATAATTGTATATTTTGCTGCCCATTGTGCGTATTTTTGCATTTGCTATCTGTCATAATAAAATCATCCTTAATCACGAAGAGACATCAATATCTGTCTTTTCATCTCTTCATTCATAATTCTTTTCAAATGATGACATTTACGATAAGGAGGATTTTTATGAAAGGTTATTCAATCAGCGATGGCTTTATGGGATATGTTGACGGTGGGTATATGCTTTTTGCGTGTGAATCCGAGTATATAGATTATATTGAAGAGGAAGACGAGGAATCCTCTCTCAGCTGAACCGCCTGTTTTCATCCACTCATTCCACAAGCTCTCTGACATTTGTTCAGTGTGCACATAGTATCCTGCAAAATTCGGGAAAATAATGTATACATTACGAACATATTTGTGTTACACTTTCCAATGTAATGGTCTACTAAAGTTATATATACCATATCATTTAAGATATTCTGCATATGATATGGCATCAACTGTATACCGAAATAAGTGAAAGAGGTAAATGAAAATGGCAGTTAGAAAAAGCACAGTTAAGGCAGATGTAATTCTTCAGTACGGCGGCAGACAGTATACCGAAAAGGATATCATCGACAGAGTAAAGGCAGCCGCTCCCAAGGCGAAGGATCTCACCATCTATGTAAAGCCCGAGGAAAACCGCGCTTACTACGTTGCGGACGGAGATGCCGATAACTTTGTAGAACTTTGATCGGACATATCAACGTCCCGGATTTTTCACAGAAGTTCCCGAAGGCAGCCGGATCCCTTACAGGGGTGCGGCTTTCTTTTTTGCCGACGCACAGCATCGAATTGTGATAAAATACACATCAGATCATAGATAAGAAAGAAGGTTATACAATGAGTAAGCTTGGTGGAAAGAACAAAGACAGCAAGAAGGCAGCAGAGAAGAAGATGAAGCAGCAGCTTGCAGCTCTGGCGCGCAAAAACGCGAAGAAGAAGAAATAATGATCCCTGAAGCAGACAGAAAGGAATAATAAGATGCCCTGTACTACTATACTGGTCGGCCGGAAGGCCACCTATGACGGTTCTACCTTTATTGCACGAAATGATGACTCTCCCTCCGGGAAATACACCCCGAAGAAATTCACGGTCGTCCATCCCGAGGAACAGCCGCGCAAATATCGCTCGGTTCTTTCTCATGTAGAAATCGACCTTCCCGACAATCCGATGCGCTACACCGCAGTACCAAATGCACTGGAAGGCGAAGGAATCTGGGCTGCCAGCGGGGTGAATGAAGCCAATGTGGCCATGACCGCCACGGAGACCATCACAACCAATGAACGCGTACTCGGCGCAGATCCGCTTGTCGAATTTGTTCCGGCAACGGACGGAAAACCGGAAGTTCCAGGAGGAATCGGCGAAGAGGACCTCGTGGTTCTCACCCTTCCCTATATCCACACCGCACGCGAGGGGGTAACCCGTATGGGAAGTCTTCTCGAGAAGTACGGTACCTATGAATCCAATGGAATGGCTTTTCAGGACAAGGACGAAATCTGGTGGCTCGAAAGCATCGGCGGTCATCACTGGATTGCCCGAAGAGTACCGGACGACCGGTACGTCATCATGCCGAATCAGCTGGGAATCGATGAGTTCGACATGGATGACGCTTTTGGCGAGCAGAAGAATTATATGTGCTCCGCAGATCTTCGTGAATTTATTACCTGGAATCATCTGGATCTCACCGTAAAGGACGAGGCACAGGATTTCGAAGTCGGATTCAGCAGATCATCCGGAGATTCTCCGTCACAGCCAGACACTGCTTCAAGTTCCGGAACTCACGCGGCAAAGCACTGGACCTTCAATCCCAGAGATGCATTCGGAAGTCACGATGATGCAGATCATGTATACAATACACCGCGCGGATGGTACATGGCCCGTTACCTGAACCCCCATTTTGCTTCCTGGGACGGCCCTCACGCGGACTATCGCCCGGATTCGGATGATATTCCATGGAGCCTGACTCCGGAGCGGAAGATTACACCCGAGGACGTGAAATATCTCCTTTCCTCCCATTATCAGGGCACTCCGTACGATCCTTACGCCTCATATGGAGACAGCAGCAGAAGAGGAGCATACCGCTCTATCGGTATTAACCGCAACGATTTCCTCGCTCTGATTCAGATCCGTCCGTACCAGCCGGAGGAGTTCCGGTCCATCGAATGGCTCGCATTCGCTTCGAATGCGTTCAATACCTGGGCTCCGATGTACGCCAATGTCACCAGAACCCCGGCGTATCTTTCCAACACCGGAAAGCATGCCTCCACGGATAATTTCTACTGGATAAGCCGTATGATCGCCGCGATGACAGATGCCTCCTACGGAAAGAGCCTCTTCCACATTGAACGATATCAGCTTGCTGTCGGAGCAAAAGGCCATGAGCTTATCCGTAAATACGACGCTAAGATGATGGACGCACTCGGTGACCCAGTGGCTGCAATCCCAGCTACAGCTTCCTCCTCAGACAGATCCGAAAGAAATGATCGTATTCATGCGCTTGCCGAGCAGGCAAACCAGGAAATGGCAGACGCATTGAAGGAAGCAGCTGCGGATACACTCGATAAAGTTCTTTATGAACTGAGCAATCAGATGAAGAATTCCTATTCCAGATCTGACACCTGATCCAAACAGCAGATAACGAAAAAAGTACCTGATTCATCAGGTACTTTTTTCGTTATCTGAAACTTATCTGAAATAATTCCTACAATCATTTTGCTGCTGATTTTTCTCGTCGATCATCAGATCTAACTGGAGAACAAATTGCGGAACATAGAAAAATACAGCACCCAGTCTTTCCTTTTGTTTTCTATTCAGTTGTTGTAAGTATATTTTTCGCTATCTGTCTCAAGTCAGATAAGCGGTTCGACTATTTTATATTATATATATAACAACATTTATATTTCTTTTATTTTAGAGAGCCAGAAAGCCCTGCAAATAAAGGATTCTCCGGGTTCAGAAAACGAAAAAGCTACTGCTGTCGAACATCAAATTGACTGACAGATAACATTCCGGATAAGTCAGAAGGCGAAAAAACGGAGAGCGGAGACAACGATTGGGGGAATGCAGATACAGACGGCCGGATTCAGCCGCTAAGGCAGATGACGAAAAGAATACTTCAGAAAGCGATGCCGGTACAGATGACGAAAAAAATACCGGACGGTCCCGACAAGTATCTGAGTCGTTATGATCAGGAGTGATGATGTCAGACAACGAAAAAAATACTCCGATCAGAAAGCGAAAAAAGTACTTTTTATACCGGATTCAGAAGGCAGATCGGGTGAAAGAAAACGAAAAAATTACTGACTGATGACGAATAAAGTACTGAAATCAAGTACCAAAGGCAGATCGACAGGAAGGGCAATCATTCAGATGACGACATTTGTACTGAATCATCATAGAGCGCGAAGGTTTCCTGATGACGAAAAATGTACTGAAATCAGCCGCTGTTTCCTTCGTAAGGGCTGTTTTTCCAGGGAAAACAGGCATTGCACGGAATCAGAAGACGAAAAAAATACTGTTAACGAGAGGAGATCAGAAGACGAAAAAACAACTTATGTAAATCGGGCAAGTACTTTTTTCGCCATATGAGAGTGAGATGACGAATAAAATACTGAAATTTAATGAAAAGTTAATCAGTAACTTTTTCGTTATCTGAGAGACAAATGGGAAAGAATAGGTTATTATCCTGTTAAAGTATTTTTGTCGCTTTCTGACAAAACAAAGGGGATATTGAAATGACAAGTACCAGTGTACGGAACGACCTGATTGAGGGCGTTGTCGTCCGGAAGAGTAATTCGCTGATCAATGCGAAATATAAAACCTCGATCCTCGGGAACAAGATCATCGCTGTTTCTCTCACAAAGCTGCAGCAGGAGCCGGGATCGAAGCAGGTAATGGCGACGCTTTATCCGAGTGAGATCAAACGTATCCTTGGTAATGAGACAGATACCAATATTTATAAGAAGCTGAAGAGCGTCAGCAAGCAGCTTGCCGGGAATATCATCACGATTGAAGACGGTCTCGGAAATTTCCATACCTTTACGATGATTACCAACGTATCCTATAAAGACCAGAAGCTGGAGATCATCTATAACCGGGAAATGACACCGCATATCACGAGTCTTCAGAAGAGTTATACTTCCATGGAACTTGCGACGCTTGTCTCCTTCGAGAAGAACAGCTCCTTCCGTCTCTATGAGCTTCTGAAGAAGGAAGCATACAAGATTGATACGACGAAATCAAAGTTTGTCACGAAGGTTTACAGTGTAGATGAACTACGTTGTACGCTCGGACTCGTGAATCTGGATGCCTCCTATCTTCAGAGAGCGGTTTCCGATGGCGCGACGTGGTCGGAGCTGGTTCGTCTGGCAAAGAAGGAGGACAAGCAGTATGAGCGGTTTACGGATTTCCGCACAAAGGTGCTTGACGAAGCAAAGATCGAGATGGACGAGAAGGCAGACATCACGTTCGAGTACACCGTGGAGAGAGGAAACAGAGGCAGGGCGACTGACATCATGTTTATGATTTCCTGGAATATTCCGGAGGCAAATCTCGAGACGATTCACAAGAACAAGGAGAAGATCGAGCAGCTGAGTCCGGAGTATGTGAAGGTCGCTGAACCGGATCCGTTCGAAAAAGTCGCCGCTGAGGACAAGAAGAGCGGAGCGAAGAAGCTGCGGGAATATTCGGATATACTGACATATCTGAAGAAGAGCGGAATCCGCGCTACGAGCGGATTTACGATGGAGTATTACGATCGTCTGCTTCAGGATGCCAATGGAGATACTGACGAGATCAAGAGAGAGATCGACTACGCGAAGACCGGAGGAATGACGATTCGGAATTATTTCGGATGGCTGAGAGAGGCCGTGCGGAACCGTTATGCGGACAATGTTGTGGAAGCCGTGGAGGGAAGCACTGAGGAGGCGGAGACCGCCAGGGAACTCCACAGAGAATCTCATTCGAACAGAACCAAGGAGCTTGTATGGGAGAGATACAAGCAGAAGGACAATTTCCAGGATTTTGTGGAAAGCACGGGCGTACCGCTCGAGGCTATGGAGCTTGCCTTTGACATCGATGAGCGAATCAAGATGTATATGGATTTTACAGTCGAGAATATGCACGCATGAGCGTTAGAACGAGAAGCCGGTCACCGGAAAAGGATGCCGGCTTCTCGTTAATTCTTTCCGGATAATTGTTTCCGGTATTGATCAGGAGTCATCCCTGTCCGCTTTCGGAAAATACGAAAAAAATATTTTTCATTATCATAGCCCACAGCTTTTGCGACCTGATACATTTTCTGTCCTGGTTTCTGAAGAAGTTCCTCTGCGTGCTCCAGACGAACATCATTCAGATAATCTACGAATTTTTCACCGGTTTTTTTGCGAAACTGGGAGCTGAGATAGCTGCGATTCATGTAAAAAAGAGATGCGATATAATCCTGAGTCAGGTCCTTCTGATAATTTCTCTGCATGTAGGTTTTTACATTTTCAATGACGTCATCACTGTTATATACGGAATATGGTTTGAGCATGAAAGCCACATTCATAAAAAACTGACGGTAATATGCCTCAAGGTCAGTAATGTGGAAAAAATGGCTCGATACACGTTCCATAGAACCTGATCCTTCTGAAGTATCAGAGGCAGGCGAGTTGATATATTCAGTGATCAGCTGTTGACAGCTCCCGGCCAGTTTTCTACAGTGTGCCTTTATATCTATCAGACGGCATTCGGGAATTGATTCATAATACTGAAAAAGGTCATCAAATAATTCAGAGACGGCGTCCGTCATCCCGGCTTCTATTCGGAAAAGAAACTCGCTGGTGTGTTCCCAGTGGATCGTTATGGGATGCAGTTCCGACTGATAGAAACAAACGCTGTTTTTTGGGGCGGCGAGTGGTCTCTGATCCAGAGCAAGGGCGCACTCCCTGTATGCAGTATTCAAATCAGATAAGGAATGATGAATGTTGCTGAAGCCGACAACCGGTTCCAGTTCCAGTGAAAGAAGGTATGTGCGGAAGGAACGAAATATCTGTTTTGCCAGGTCCTTCTGAAGCTTCGGATTCTGTTGGGGAAGGAAGAGAATGAGAAATCCCTGTGGCTGCTGTACATCACGCCCGGAAATATACAGAGCCATATCTCCAAATCCGTTTTCTTCCAGCCACAGTGAAAATTTTGAATCGTCGGCATTTTCGTAATACCCGAAGGTGAGCAGGATCAGATTGTGAGTCGTGTTGATATAGTTCAGACGATGAGACGTCAGAATCGGATCCAGGGTACGATAACCAAAGATCAGATTATGTATGAGGGAAATATCATAATCATAGCGGACCTGTTCGGTCTGTTCTTCGGTAAGTTTTAGCTGCTGACGAATTTCTGATCTTTGCTGAAGCTGATTAAGAACTTTTTTTACACAGTCTTGAATCATGTCGGCACTGAAGGGCTTCAGCAGGTATTCCACTGCCCGTGCGGAGATTGCCTGTTTGATATAATCAAAGTTCTTGTAACCACTGATTACAATGAGCGGCATGGATTCATAATGTGAGGCCAGGTAGGGGAGGAGTTCCATACCGTTCATGACAGGCATCTGCATATCAAGAATAATAAAGTCGGGTTTTGCTTCTGCGATCAGCTTGATTCCATCCTGTCCGTTATCGGCCTCGCCGATGCAGGTGATTTCTTCGTGCAATGGCTCCAGTTTTTTCAGGGTTCCCTTTCTTATCAAAATTTCATCATCGATAATAATATAAGTAAACATATCGCACATCCTTTCTTACTCTGACCCGACAGATGCTGCCGTTTTCAGTTCAACTGATGATTCTGACTTTAGGGCTGCGCTCCGCGATTTTTGCGTACTTCTTTTGACTGTATTTTAGGGGGATTCCCTGTGATCGGGATTGTTATCGTTATCCGGGTGCCAATGTTCTCGGCACTTGCGATGGAAAGACCATATTGTTTACCGTAGTAGAGCTGAATCCGTGCATGGATATTTCCAAGTCCGATGCTTTGCCCGGATTGATGTCCGATTTCTGAGAAGGAATTCTGATTCATCAGGGTGCTTCGGAGCATGGCAAGGGTTTCGGGGTTCATTCCCACACCGTTGTCAGAGACAGAAATATGAAGAAGAAGATTTTCCTGGACGGCGGAAATCGTGATGAGATCACCGGCTGTACAATAGTTCAGCCCGTGAAACAGAGCATTTTCGACCAGCGGCTGCAGAATCAGCTTCAGGACAGGGCAGGACAGGAGGGCAGGCGGAATATTCTTCTCCAGGCGAAACTTTCCGTTGAATCGGATCAGCTGAATGGAAGCATAATCATCCACATGCTTCAGTTCATCTGTCAGGGTTACGATCTCTCCGGGCGTTTTAATCGCATAGCGAAACATGTCTCCGAGAGCCAGACTCATCGTCGCAATTTCTTTATTGTCTGCCAGTTCAGCCATGCTGTTGATGGATTCCAGTGTGTTGAACAGAAAATGGGAATTTATCCGTGCTTCCAGAGCTTTCATCTGAGCATCAAGGACGATCAGACGATTCTGATAATCTCTTCGTATGCCTTCATTTATCTCATCGAGCATGTGAGAATATTCATTGTATAAAGTGCCTATTTCATCTGTGCGCCCCATATAAGGACTTACAAATTTCAGACCGTTTTTTCTCTGGTGCTTCATAACCCGGCTCAGACGCTCGAGCGGGAAGGTGATCTTTCCGGTAATCAGGTACAAAGAAATAAGAACGCCGGCAGCAAATACAAAGATCATCAGCAGAATTACCATCCGCATTGGATTGTACTGTGCATACAGGGTATCGTAATGAAAGCTTATGGACAGTTCAAGCGGTTCAAGGTTCAATTCAAATTTTTGCATGTCATCGGTATACTGGGTTTCGTTTGTTTTCAGAGAATCTACATTTGAATAAAGTGTTTCGCCTGTCTTTGTATTTTCAATAAAAAGTAGCGCAAGGTCCGGAATGGCAGTCAAACTGTCCAGGTTCAGAATTTCGGGGTTTAAATCCAGAAGTATAACGCCTAGAAATTTATGGGAGTAAACATCATAAATGCTTCGGGAAAGATAGATCGAGGGATTTTTATCCGTGAACAGATCGTCGCTGGTGATTGTGCTGATGTAATGCTGTCCTTTCAGGGATAGTGTTTCCTGATACCAGTAATCACTGCGACAGTCATGATTCGGATTTATTGAGCTGGTTTGATCATTAGAGGTACCGAGTATCAGGCCGTCAGGCGTAATGAGATAAATGCCACGAATACTGCTGTTTGCGTACATCAGGTTGCCGAAGATGGAATTGGTCCTTTTTCCCGCCTGAAGGATGTCGTAACTGGAATAGTTGACAGGTCCGTCGGCGAATTCAGAGAGAATCTCAATGATGGATGATTCGCTGTCATCTGAGTAGTAGGTCATAAAATCCAGTGTACGGTTAATACGATCCAGGGTATTATTGCTCTGTTCTACGGCATTATGGATAATCGTTGATGAATAGGTACGAATCTGCTCGGAGACAGAAGCCTGCCAGCGAGAATAGGAATAATAACCGATGGCAAGGATCGGTATGATTGCGACGACAGAATATACCAGAAACATTTTCGTGCGAAGTTTCAACTTGATCAGGTCTCCTTATTTCTTATTGGTCAGAAATCCAACAAAAGTATACCATTATCGCCAACAAAAGTACACTCATCCCTGTGCTATTATAAATCCAACGGAAAAATAAAAACTTTTCATGAATAAGAAAGGAAGGACTTATCAATGAAGGGAAAGAAAGTAACTGCGATACTTTGTGCCGGTATGATGGCTGCCGGTATGCTCGCCGGCTGCGGAGGAGCATCTGGAACAGACGCGGCAGCTTCATCTGGAGATGCTGTTACAGGAGGGAGCGTTCAGACAGGAAGTCAGGCTTCCGGAGACAAGTATGATCACCAGGCAATCGAGAACACCAAGGATAACATCACAATCACAATGATGGTATCTGGTGTTGCACAGGGCACAGACTTTGAGACACAGACGCTTCCGGAACTGGTACATAAGAAATGGCCGAACGTGACACTGGAGGTCACCAAACTTCCGGATGATAATTATTACACCTCATTAAAGACAAAACTGGCATCCGGTGAGTGCCCGGATATGATTCTCACGCAGCCGATGTACGCAGGGTCTAACTCCTGCTATGCTTTAGCGGATGCCGGATATCTTGCGTCTCTGAATGATCTGGACTATCTGTCCAACATGCCTGACTTGTCTGCAGTCACATATGATGGAAATGTGGTCACGGCGACCACGGGCGTATCAATTCTGGGAACCTATTACAATAAGGATCTGTTTCAAAAGGCGGGAATCTCGGAAGAGCCCAAGACATGGGATGAATTCCTGGAGGATTGTAAAAAGCTGAAGGACGCCGGGATTCAGCCGATTGTCATGGGAGACAAGGACCAGTATGTAATGCAGTTCGGACTTTATCAGATTGCGGCAAATGAAATTTATTCAAAGAATCCGAAATACGATGACGAGCTGAGAACCGGGGACACTTCTTTCACAGACAAGGATACCTGGGATAAGGTTCTGACGATGTACAAGCAGCTGTATGATGAGGGATATATTGATGCAAGTCAGTCCCTCGGATACGGCGCATCCCAGGCTATTCAGGACTTTATCGATGGAAAGGCTGCAATGACATTTGATGGTTCCTTCAACGCTGCGGCGCTTACTGCTACCGGAGCAGCAGGTGATTTTGAGAGAGGATATTTCCCGATTCCATCCGAGTCAGGCGAGCAGTATACCGCGACCTGTCTGTCTGCCGGGTATTCAATTTATGCGAAGTCAAAGTATATAGACCAGTGCAAGGAAATCTTAGATTACTGGATGAATGGAGATAACGAAATCTGGGACGCATATCTTGCAACCGGCCGCATTATCCCACTGTATGGAAAGGGCGCGGATTCAATCCCGAACTATGATCTGTTCAAACCATTTATTGAGCTGACAAATGAAGGAAAGGGATTCCATTGGTGCAATCAGGCGTGGCCGGCAGGTACTGAGACGACAATGGAGGAGATGTTCTCAGAGATGATCGGAGGGCAGGGAACTACTGTGGATGACATCACGCAGGGAATGCAGGATAAGTTTGAAGACCTTCTGGATGATTAATCATCGCTGCAGGGTTCTGACGTGAAATAAAAATGACAAATGGCTGTTCAGAGGCTGTGCCGGGGGTGACAGCTTTTGGACAGCCTCTTTTATGGCATGGAGGATTAATGATGATGGCAAGAAGGGAAAAAAAATCTGGAGCCAATACATCGCTGACATTTAACAACAAAATGTTCGCCTTTATGATTCCGGCGCTTGCGATGTTTCTGATTTTCTGGATATATCCGTTATTGCAGTTGTTTTATTACAGCGTGACGAATTTTAACGGGATCAATTATAATTACGAATATGTTGGATTGAAAAATTTCATTAAAATCTTCGATAATGGTACTATCCTTAACTCGATTGGCATTACCCTGGTTTATGCGGCAGTTACGGTGGTTTTAAGCAATATTCTCGGACTCGCGCTTGCGATTATTTTGAATACAAAGATAAGATTCAAGGGCTTTTTCCGGACGGCCAGTTATTTTCCGGCGCTGTTCAGCGCTATCGTAGTAGGATTCATATGGTCGTATGTATATATGCCTTCAAATGGAATGATTGCCAGCATCATCAATCTGTTAGGCGGGAATGGAGCCTCCTTTAATCCACTTGGAAATTTCCACACTGCGTTGTTTGCCATTGCCTTAGTGGAAGTCTGGAAGGGATTCGGTACAACCATGATTATCTACCTGGCCGGTTTGCAGACAGTAGACGAGAGCGTGCTGGAGGCGGGGAGAATAGATGGATGCAATGAATGGCAGCTTACACGGCTGGTGAAGCTTCCGATGATTTCCTCAACCATCACGATTAATGTTGTTCTGTCGGTCATTAACGGACTGAAAGCCTTCGACTATTCGTTCATTATGACAAATGGAGGACCGGGAAAATCGACGAAGACGTTGATGTTTCAGATTTATGAGATTGCATTTACGGATCAGAAAATGGGAAGGGCAAGTGCCTTTTCAGTTGTGTCCTTTGCGGTAATCATCGCTATAACCATTGTGATGCTGATCTTTATGAATAAAAGGGAGGTCGAAGTGTAATGGCACGGAAGAAAAAAGCAGACCGGGAAAAAGAACAATACATGAAGATGTCTCCAAAAGTACTGGCTCTCTATATCGTAATAATTGCATTCTGTATTCTTGTAATAGCGCCTCTGGTCATTGTGTTTTCAAGCTCGCTTCGGAGTCCTGATAATCAGGCATCTCCTCTCCGCCTGTTTATTGAATTTTCAGGAGCAAGCTATATCCGAGCGTGGACGCAGATGAATTTCCCGGTAGAGCTGCTTAATTCCTTTATGACTACAGGTATTGCGGTTCTGGTTATTGTATTCTTTTCCACCATGGCAGCCTGGCCGATCGGGAGAATAAAGACAAAGGTTGCGAGATTCTTTTATTACTTCTTTATTTCGGGACTTATTATTCCTTCACAAATGGTCATTGTTCCGATTGCGCAGACCTTTAACCGTTTTAATATTCCAAATACCCGATTTACTCCGGTCATTATGTTTATTACATGCTCGCTTCCATTCTCGGTATTCCTTTTCTCCGGGTTCATGAAAAGCGTGCCGGCAGAAATCGAGGAGTCGGCTTACATGGACGGGGCCTCTCTATGGAAAAGATTTTCGACTGTTGTTTTTCCGCTTCTTAAGCCGGCAACGGTTTCAGTGGTGATCACACAGGGAATGTGGATCTGGAACGATTATTTCTATCCGATGGTGTTCATTTCAAAGCAGGGGCAGTACTCGCTGCCGGTTGGAATGCTGCAGTTCCTTGGAGACAAGGAAAATCCTGCGCAGTGGAATGTTTTATTTGCAGCCTGTGTTCTCTGCGCGCTTCCGCTCATCGTTATTTTCATGCTGCTTCAGAAGCAGTTTATCAACGGAATTGCCGCAGGTGCAGTGAAGGGTTAATGTCATATAAGGAGTAAGCTGATGGCAGCAGCAGAGGATCAAAAAAAGAAGACAAGGAAGGACAGGTTGGAGTATTTCTGGATGTTCTATAAGATTCCGGCGATTCTTGTTGTGATCAGTATTATTGCTGCCGTCAGTTTTATTCACGCCTGGATCACGAATAAACCTTCCGTTCTGGATGCTATGCTTCTGGATATCCATTCGGATGTCACGGAAGAAAATATGGAGCAGGACTTTGTAGAAGCAGCCGGAATCAATCCAGACCGGAACTGTGTTACAATATCTACATCGCAGCTTCTCGGCGATGGGAGCAGGGATTACCAGATGGCATCCCTGGCGAAGTTGTATTCGCAGATCGGAACCGGGACTCTGGATGTTGTTTCGATGAGAGAATCTGATTTTGTGAAGTATGTTGACGCGGGAACATTTCTGGATCTGCGGGATCTGTTTACAGACAAGGAGTTATCCGCATTCGGGCATGTCTACAGGGATGAGGATGGTAAAATTCTTGGAATATACTGTGAAGGTATGGCGAAAATGAAGGAGATCGGCGGATATTCAAGTGGAGAGAATGGGATAATCGGAATTCTGTATAATTCCGAACATGTTGAAATGGCCGGAAAATTTCTTCAATATCTGAATGAATCTGAATGACATGTAATCTTGACAGACAGATTTTAACTATTACTATCAGGAGGGAATCATGAGCGGAATATTGTCGCCGGAAGGCAGAGTGAGCAGCGTTTTAAATACAATCGGGGATCTGATTATCCTCAATCTTCTCACGCTCGTATGTAGTATTCCTGTTTTTACAATTGGTGCGGCATTTAGCTCGATGTATCAGATTTTGATCAAAATAGCAAGAAAAGAAGAAGGGCATATTGTCGGCCCTTATTTTAAGGTATTTCGGGAGAATTTCAGAAAATCGACGATCATCTGGTTTATCGGAGGAGGAATTTCTCTTTTCCTTGCTTTTGATATTTTTCTCCTTTCAAAATTTTCATTTTCTTATTCCCGGATTTATCAGATTATCCTCTGTATTTTTTTCTTTCTGACGGTTATGTTCACGCTCTTTGCTCTTGTTACAGAAGCTCACTTCGAGAACACAATTAAAAATACCATCGTCAATGGAATGAAATTCAGCGTAATTCATATTTTTTTATCTGTACTTGTGACGGCACTTACAATTGCGCCGTTTCTAATGCTTCATCTGACTCTTCGTCTGATTCCGCTGTTCCTTCTTCTGGGTTACTCGGGCCCGGGATATGTATGCGGATTGTATTTTTCAGACCTGTTTTCGAGATACGAAAAGGAGAATGCTGAACAATGAACAAAGAAATTTGGAAACACCCGAAACAGGAGGGCAGCCTTGATGAGGCGGAAGTGCCTCTGTGGTTCTGGAATGCGAAACTTGAGAAGGGGGAGCTGATCCGGCAGCTGGAACTTCAGACGGAGGTCGGTGTGAAGGCGACAAATCCGCATGCACGCACGGAGAATGGCGCTGGCTACAGTGGCGGGTATCTGGATGAAGAATGGTTTTCGCATATGAAGACAGTGCTTGATTACAAAAAAAAGCATGGCGAAAAAATGTGGCTGTATGATGAGATCGACTGGCCGGCCGGGACGTGCAACAAAACGATCACAGAAAACGAAAAGTACCGGGAGCAGTACATTACGATCGATAAAATTCCGGTACCGGCTGGTGTGCCGTTCCGGTTGCAACTGCGTACCTTCGAAGGAGCCGGAATGTTTGGCATGACTCCGGAGACCGATTACTCCGGAATTCCGCTGAATATTCATATTCTTGACAAGGAGACAGGAAAGCCCTTTCCGCTCTCGGATTCTTTTTTATATGGCATTTTCGGTCCGGAACTGGAATTCAAATCGAATCGGGATGCGGAAGCATATGTAACTCATATCCATGTCGATGCCTATGAGTATGGGGGAGATGAGTCGGTTAATTATCTGGACAAAAATGCAACTGATGCTTTTCTGAGATCCACTTATGAAAAATATTATGAGCAAATGGGTCAGGATTTCGGAAGTACAGTGACGACGGTGTTTAATGATGAAACACGTATGTGCAATGCCATTCCATGGTGTCGCGAATTTCCGGAAGTATTCCGGAAAAGACACGGTTATGATATCCGTCAGGAGCTGTATCGGATTATTCTTCCGGGGACAGAGAACGGAAGAATTCGTGTGGATTATTACGATACTGTGGCGTACCTTTATCAGACCCGATATTTCAAGCGAATTCATTCGTGGTGCGAAAAACATAACCTTAAGTTTTTTGCTCATCTTCTGGCGGAGGAAACGTTATTTGGGCATGTGAGATACAGCGGTGACTATATGCGACAGAACCGGTACCAGGACATCGTCGGTGCTGACTACCTGGGGAAGGGAATTGGAAGTCTGAATCTGAAATTTACTTCAGCGGCTGCACATTCGTATGGAAAGAAAATGACGGCGGTTGAGATCTTTGCCGGATGTGGTTGGGATCTTACATTCGATGAATACACGCGAATGATCACATTTGCGTTTCAGCAGGGCATGCAGACGATTATAAATCACGGATTTTTTTACTCGACGGAAGGCGAACGCGCGAATGATTGGCCGCCGTCTGAGTTTTTTCAGTGGAAATACTGGAACCGTCAGAGCGATGGAAATAATATGATCCGCCGCCTTCAGTATGCGATGTCGGGAGGAATCAATGAAGCTGATGTGATCGCCTATCTTCCGACTGAGACCTTGCAGATGCATTGTATTCCGGATCAGAACTTTACGCATGCATTTTCTCATGGACCATTTTTGAGAGATGACCGGGCAGTTCATGTCGATCGGGAGATTCAATTGTTGTTTCAGTCCATGCTTTCCGCAAATATAGATTTCGAACTTCTTCACAGGGATGCTATCGGAAATTTTGCCGTCAGAGACGGGAAGATTACAAATATCACGAACGGACAGCGATTCTCTGTTCTGCTTCTCCCCCTGTGCGAAGTACTTCCTCTCGGTATGGCTAAGCTTGCGGAAGCGTTTGCGGCTGAAGGAGGAAGGATCGTGCTGGTGGACGATATCCCGTCTCTGGGAACAGATAAGAGTGAAGACAAAGAGATCTGCCGGATAATGGGGGATCTGTCGGATGCAGGAAGTATTTTTGTCTGTTCCTCAGAGGATAAGAATCAAATCCTGAAGATTCTGAATGATTCGATTCCTCATCCGGTTGTAATTACCCGGGGAGTCTCGGGGACGGTGAATCAGCACCCGTCATACCCCGCGTATCTGATCGATCCTTATATGCACACTGGTGAGGATTTGACAGGCGTTCAGTTCGTGCGGTATCTTAAGGACGGTATGAGAAATACTTTATTTATGAATTATGGAAGCAATCCGGAAACCATCGAGGTTAGGGTACAGACGAAGGGGGAAATACCGGAGATCTGGGACACACTGACCGGAGAGGCCAGGAAGGCGGAGGTTGTGACAAGAGAAGAATATGCATATGTAATCCGGATGCAGCTTCCATGCAATCATGGAGTGTTTATTGTCAGCAGCTGCTGATGCAGAATCTTGTCTGCACATTTTTTCCGACCGAAGAGCAGATAAACCGCATCTATGGTGACAGAATGATTCATGCTGTGATACAAAAACAGGAGGACGTCGAAATGGAGAGAAAAATGATACAGCGCGGATTTTCCGGGACACGCGAACCCGAAGAGACCGCAGAGGAGCGCATCGGACGCGCGGTGGCCAGGAAGGCTGCCGCGGCAGGCATGGTACTTCTGAAAAATGATAATCACATACTCCCGCTTCGAAAGGGCAGCGGTGTCGCGCTGTACGGTGTCGGGGCATCCCATACCATCAAGGGTGGAACGGGTTCAGGTGATGTGAATGAGCGTTCCAGTGTCAGCATCTGTGAAGGAATGAAAAACGCCGGATTTGTGATCACGAATGAAGCGTGGATCCGTGATTTTGAAAAAACCTATACGGAGGCAAGGCTTCACTGGAGAGATGATCTGCTCGGCAGGAAGAATGCAAACGGGGCAGAATATGATTTCTTCAGCGATTATTCGGAGAATCCGTTCCACATGCCTGCGGGACGGCCGATTGATCCTTCGAGGGATATTGCAGAAGACAGGAATACGGCGTTCTATATTCTCAGCCGGGTGTGCGGAGAGGGAGCGGATCGTTTCTGTGAAAAGGGCGACTATTATCTGACGGATGAGGAGCATCGTATGCTGCAGGATATCTGCGGAATTTATAAGGATGTGATTGTGGTGCTCAACGCGGGAGGACAGGTGGATCTGTCATTCCTGGACGAATTTGCGAACATCCGGGGGCTGATCCAGATGGCGCAGCCGGGAATGGAGGGAGGAAACGCCTTCGCGGATCTGGTCTCCGGAAGAATCAATCCATCGGGAAAGCTGGCGGACAGCTATGCTTTTCGCTATGAAGACTACCCGAATGAACAGAATTATTCCCACAACAACGGTAATACCGACACAGAGGAGTATAACGAGGGCATCTATGTCGGATATCGCTATTTTGACAGCTATGAAATTCCGGTTCGCTACGGGTTTGGCTGCGGGCTTTCATACACCTCCTTTTCTATCCGTGCCGGCGAGATCTGTAAGGCGGAAGGCGGGGACACACAGGAAATCAGTGTGACGGCGACGGTCAGAAATACGGGAGAAACTGTGGGCCGCGAGGTCGTTCAGGTGTATGCGTCACTTCCGTATGGAAAACTGGAGAAGGAGTATCGACGCCTGGTTGGTTTTATAAAAACCGATGAGCTGAAGCCGGGGGAAGAGCAGGAGGTTATGGTTGAAATTCCGCTGAAGGCTCTGGCATCCTACGACGAGGAATGTGCTGCGTGGATTATGGAGGAGGGCGATTACGGAATCTGGGTCGGAAACAGCCTGGAAGGATCCCGGCTCGTCGGAGCCGTCCGGCTGGATGAGACCGCTGTGCTTGAGAAGGTCAGAAACATCTGTCCGCTGAAGACAGATCTGGAGGAATTTCACAGAGATCCGGAGCTTATGAAGAGACAGTATCAGGGATGGAGGAATGAGGCGGCCGAGAAGAGGCTTCCTGTTGTTCTTCTGCATGCGTCTGAAATCCGGAGAAAGACCGTTACGTACCGCAGCAACGCGGAGCTTGTCGAAACGGAGGCGCGCTCCTTTACGGATACGCTGACAAGAGAGCAGCTGATTCGTCTGTCGGCGGGAGATCCCGGTCAGGCGCAGGGAAGCAGCAGCCTTGGTTCCGCCGGTTTTACGGTTCCGGGATCTGCGGCGCAGACAAGCCGTGCCGCAGAGGATCGGAATCTTGCGAGCATCGTGCTTGCTGACGGACCAGCAGGACTGCGTTTGATGCGCTATTACTTTGTCCGGGACGGAAAGGTCGTTCCCATGCCCTTTGAATTCAGTCTGGAGGGCGGATTCTTCGCGCCGGAAACGGAGGAGATGAAGGGCGATAAATATTATCAGTACTGCACGGCAATCCCGACGGGGACTGTACTGGCGCAGACCTGGGATACGGATCTGGTTTCCGAGGTGGGTGAGATCATCGGAAAAGAGCTGCTCAGGTTCGGGGTGACGCTCTGGCTGGCTCCCGGCATGTGCATTCACAGAAATCCGCTTTGCGGCAGGAATTTTGAATATTATTCGGAAGATCCGGTGCTGACCGGAGAAATTGCCGCGGCGATGACGAACGGGGTGCAGAGGAATCCGGGCGTCGGAACAACCATCAAGCATTTTGCGTGCAATAATCAGGAAGATAACCGAATGAGATCGGATTCGGTCCTTTCGGAAAGAACGCTTCGGGAGATTTATCTTCGAGGATTTGAGATCGCGGTGAAAAAATCACAGCCGATGTCGCTTATGACCAGCTACAATCTGGTGAACGGCGTGCATGCTGCCAACTGTCGTGATCTGATCACAGATGTTCTGCGGAATGAATGGGGATTCCGGGGTGCAGTGATGACTGACTGGACAACGACGATGCAGCTCCAGGATCCGAAGGGAGCGACCGCGGACGGATGCATGCGTGCCGGCAATGATATGATCATGCCGGGAGCAGCGTCGGATTATGAGGAGATCGGGAAAGCACTGGATAACGGGACGCTTTCACCGGAAGACCTGAAGGCCTGCGTGAGCAGAACGGTGTCGATTATCTGGCAGTCCGCCATGTATGAGAAAGCAGTGCCATATCAGAAGTGATCTGACCGGTTTGAGACAAACATTAACGAATTCAGCTTGGGATGTAAATTGATGAACCTGCCGGTGCAAGGTTAAAATCGGCTGAAGTTGCAGAAATAAGAACGATATGTTACAATACCTTTAAAATTTCGATACAAAAAATGAAATAAAGAAACGGAGAAGGTATATGAACAAACTCGGCAAGAAATTACTGTGTCTGTGCATAAGCGGCGCGATTGCGTTCGCTGTGCCCGCTGCGACAGCGGTATCTTCCGCGGTGCCGGTGTATGCGGATGTATCTGTCGGAAATTTTACAGATGAGGATTTTAATATTTTCATCAATATGATCGGGGCGTGTGAGTCCGGAGGACTGGTATACGGACAGCGGGATTACGCAACTTACCTTTCTCTGGCAGACAGCTGGGGAGCGGAGCAGACAATTACCATCGGCTGGTGGTCGGCTTACGGGAATAACGGACGTGCTCTTCTGAACAGGATTTACAATGCGGATCCGGCTCTGTTTCTGAGCATCGATACAGACGGATCGATTCAGGCCATGCTCAGTCAGGACTGGGAGAAGCTGAAATGGGAGCCGTCAGCCGCTCAGAAGGATGTGATTGTACGTCTGATCACGACAGATACCGGAAAGAAATGCCAGGATGAGGCATTTAAGGAATTTGCGAAGATATATATTGAGGACTGTCAGTCGTCCTATACAGATGATGTAGCCGCCTGTATGATGTATGCGGAGATCGGCATGCTGGGCGGAGAGGCTGCTGCGAATCGGATCTTTAACAGAGTGGTGAATGATTATTCCTCGAACTTCAGTCTGGACAATATAATGGCAGCGCTGGCGGATGATCAGAAAGCAAGCACAAATCCTTATTCGGTAAGCGGCGCTGTGTATAATACCAGGCACAATCTTTTCTATCAATGGATCAAAACCTATCTGCAGCCGGCGGATCCTCAGGAAAATGGCGTGTTCACGGATGTTCAGAATACATCCCGGTATTATTATGAGCCGGTTTACTGGGCTTATCAGAATGGCGTGACCAGCGGGACGAGCAGCACGACGTTTAGTCCGTCGAATACAACGACACGGGCGCAGATTGTCACGTGGATCTACCGTTTACTCTCAAATGGCGAGGTCAGTCCGAGTGCCGGATTTACGGATGTTACGCCATCATCCTATTACTATCAGGCGGTGAACTGGGCGGATGCGCATGGAATCGCTGTGGGATTCTCAGATGGATCGTTTGGCGCAGGGGCTAACTGCACCAGGGCGCAGATCATCACGATGATCTATCGCTGTTATGCGTCCGGCAGCGGAAGCTACAGCAGCAACTTCAGTGACGTATCGGCAGATGCCTATTATTATAACGCGGTAGGATGGGCTGTACAGAATGGAATTACGAGCGGTACATCGGCATCTACATTCTCACCAGAGATCACTTGCAGCAGGGCGGATGCTGTAACCTTCCTGTACCGGGCGGCTTCGAAATTCTGAGAGAGAAGCGGCGGGAACGAAATTTTTAATAAGATCATGGCTGCTATTTCAGTGCCCCTCTGCGGGGCACTGTTTTTTTACGCGAACAGTGAGCCGCAGCCGAATGCGAAGTAT
>DGTF01000080.1:24893-90854 GCA_002394235.1 Eubacterium sp. UBA4343
TCGCGTAGCGTGTTTTATCTCGTTTTTTAGTGATGCTCGATGCTTCGGGGAGAAAGACAGGGAAACGTGACCTTCTTCACAGAATCAGAAAAATGACCGTGTTTCAGAATTTTCATGGATGTGATACAATGGCAGACGTGATGAAATAGACTTGAGAATGATGTATGGAAACGGAGAGGCCATGAAGTACGATTTTACGTCGATTATTGACAGGCGGGGACAGGACGCCACTGCGGTAGACGCCGCCGGAAAGCGGGTCTGGGGATTTGAGCCCGAAGCGCCGATGAAAGGATTCGATTTTATCCCAATGTGGGTGGCGGATATGAATTTCAAGACCTGCCCGGCGATTACAGACGCGATTATCAGACGGGCGCAGCATCCGTTGTTTGGATATTTTGTACCAAAGGACACTTACTACGACTCGATTATCCGATGGCAGGAAGAACGCAATCATGTGACAGGACTTTCGCGGGAACATATCGGATATGAAAATGGTGTGCACGGATTTATCTCGAGCGTGATTGATGTACTGACACAGCCCGGAGACCGGATATTTCTTCATCGGCCATATTATGTTGGTTTTATCGGAGATATTATCGGCAAGGGGCGGCGTCCGGTGTTCAGCGATCTGAAGAAGGATGAAAGTGGGATCTGGCGGATGGACTATGAGGACATGGAGCGTCAGATCCGTGAGAATCAGGTCCGGCTTGCAATTTTCTGCTCTCCGCATAATCCGTGCGGGAGAGTCTGGACAGCAGAGGAAATCGAAAAGGCAATGGAGGTTTTCCGAAGAAATGACTGCCTCGTGATCAGTGATGAGATCTGGTCGGATCTTACCTATACCGGGCATTCCCATGTACCGGCTCAGATGGTCAGTGAATGGGCCCGTGAGCATGTTATGGCGGCGTATGCGCCGAGCAAGACCTTCAATCTGGCGGGGCTTGTCGGGAGCTACCATATCATATATAATCAGAAGCTCAATCAGAGAATCACGGATTTTTCGGCAAATACCCATTACAATGAAATGAATGTCTTCAGTGAGCACGCACTGATCGCGGCATACAGCCGCGAGGGAGCGGAATGGACCGATGAGCTCAGAAGTGTTCTCGAGGATAACTGCCGCACGGCAGTTGATTTCATTCAGGAAAATTTCAAGGGCGTGGATGTTTCAATGCCGGAGGGCACCTATATGCTGTTTCTGGACTGCACCGGCTTCTGCAGAAGAACCGGAAGAACGATCGATGAGGTTCTCAGAGCGGGCTGGAATGTAGGCGTCGGGTGGCAGACGGGTCATGCATTCGGCGGTAACTGTCATATTCGCGTCAATCTGGCTCTGCCAAAGACAAAACTCATGGAAGCGCTTGGCAGGATGCGGGATTATGTTTTCACCGATACGGATACGGAGGCTTATTTGTGGATCAATAAGTCTGATGAAGATCAGACAGACGTTGAGGGAGCGCGTTCCGGTGACAGCGGCATGCAGGGAGCAGATAAAATTGAAGGCTGTCGGGATACCGACAGATTGAATCGGCAAGAAGAAATTCGCCAGAGAGAAGAGAAGGAAGCACGCTGTGACATGAAGAGAGGGAGCACGGAGACGGATGACGGTGGAGAAAGCGTGGATCCTGAAGAAAGAGGAGACCCTGAAGAAAGCGTAGATCCTGAAGAAAGTGGAGACCCTGAAGAATGCGGGGATCCTGAGAATTTTTCTGCCGGGTGGATATACAATGATGACGGCCTTCTGACCGTTTCCGATGACAGAAACCGGGATATGACGGTGAGTGCCGTGAAGAGGCTTCTGGGAAATTATCCTGTAGAGGAGTGTCATCTGGCGGGATTTGTAAATGGAAATATCGTTGGGAACAAGGATATGGAGGAAGCGCAGAATTATTGCCGGATCCTGCAAAACGGAGGATTGAGGATTGCGGAGCTCTTCACGGAGGAGGAATGCGTGAAGCTGAGGCAGATCGGTATTTTTTGATAGAGGATTCGCGGCAGGCGGCCTGTATGCGTTTTCGAAGGACTTATATTATGAGAAATTCAGGTAAATCAAATACAATTGGAAGAGAAAATGAGGAGAAACAGTATCGGAGAATGACGGAGACACCGGTCTCAAAGCTGATTCTGCAGCTGGCGGTTCCGACGATCATCAGTATGCTGATCACGAACATCTATAACACCGGTGACACGTATTTCGTCAGCCGGATCGGAACATCGGCGTCCGGGGCGGTCGGAATTGTATTTGCGCTGATGGCGATTTTTCAGGCGCTTGGGTTCATGTTCGGTCATGGTGCCGGAAGCATCATATCCAGACACCTGGGCGCTGAGGATCCGGATGCCGCAGTAAAGTTCGCGTCTACGTCCTTTTTCGTCAGCTTCGGCGTCGGTATTCTTGCCGCGCTGTTCTGTATGATTTTCATGAATCCGATTCTCCGTATTCTGGGAGCGACGGATACGATTCTTCCGTTCGCGAGAGAATACGCGTTCTGGATTTTTCTGTCCGGGCCATTTCTGGCGACAAGCTGTGTACTGAACAACATCCTCCGTTATGAGGGACGGGCATTTTATGCGATGATAGGTCTTACAACGGGCGGGATTCTGAACCTGATCGGCGACCCGATTCTGATGTTCGGCTTCCATTTGGGGGTCAGCGGCGCAGGAATATCGACGGCTGTATCTCAGATTATCAGTTTCCTGATTCTTCTTCATATGTTCTACAGCGGAAAAACCGTGACCTATTTCTCACTCCGAACGGTCGGGAGGGCGGCTTCCGGACTGTTCCGATGGAGAGTTCTCGGAAGAGACGCTTCGGATATTGTGAAGACAGGATTTGCAAGCTTTGTGCGCCAGACGCTGAATAGTGTATCGACGGGATTTTTGACGTCTCAGTCATCTGCCTACGGAGATGCGGCGATCGCCGGGATGAGCATCGTGGGAAGAGTGGTATTTCTGATGGTATCCGTTGCAATCGGCATCGGACAGGGACTTCAGCCGGTAGCAGCGTTTAATTACGGCGCGGGGAAGTATCGGAGAGTGAAACGCGGCTACGGATTTACCGTGGCGGCGGGGACGGTTGTTCTGGGAATCATCGCCCTTGTCATGGCCGTTTTTGCTGCGCCTGTGATCGCCTGGTTCCGTCCAGATGCGGATGTGGTGAAGATCGGAGCGCCGGCACTTCGCTGGCAGTGTGCGACCTGCCTTCTGCAGGCATGGATCATCAGCTCCAACATGCTTTTTCAGAGCATTGGAAAGAGTTTCCGGGCCTCATTTCTTGCGGGTCTGAAAAGCGGCTTCTGCTTTATTCCGCTGGTATGTATCCTTCCGAGGCTCTGGGGAATTAACGGAATTATTCTGGCACAGCCGCTCGCGGATGTAATTACGGCAGCGGTCACGGTACCGTTCATTGTTCCGTTCATGAATGAGCTTAGTAAATCAGAGCGCAAGACCGTAAGCGAATCCGGAAAGGTTTAGGTCTGGTGCTCATGCTGAAAAATAAGTATTTACGATATCGGATCCGGCAGGGTATAGTACTCATTGAAAAGTAAATGGATCAGTCATTTCGAGGGGGAAATAGGTGAGCGTCAGAAGGCTCCTGTTTCTCCCTTATGTATTATCAGACGGTGTTCACAGCATGGCCTTATACGTGGAAATGACATCCGGCATATGTACAGCAGAAAGGAAGGAACGAATCATGCTAGGTACCATTTTACTTTATGTGGGAATTGTTCTGATCAGCAATGGCCTGGCCGGGGTTCTTGAGGTGAAGGATAAGTCCATGGTTGTCATGAACATTTTCACCGGCGGGCTCAGTCTGGTACTGAACATCATTGCACTTGGATACGGTGTAGTAAGCAATCAGGGTATGCTCTGGTTTTACGGAAGCGCAACGGGTCTTCTGTTCGCATTCACCTATCTTTACTCCGCAATCAATACGATCTTCGGATTTGATCAGCGTCTGTATGGATGGTTCAGTCTGTTTGTAGCCATCAACGCGATTCCGGCTGGAGCGCTCTGCTTTGTCGGATACGGCGGGAACTGGATCTACGGACTGATCTGGTGGGCATGGGGACTTCTGTGGTTCACAGGATTCCTGACCTGCGGTTTGAAGAAGAATCTTGGAAAATTCCCGGCATGGCTGGGCGTGATTGAGGGCGTGGTTACAGCCTGGATTCCCGGCTTCCTGATGCTTGTGAATATGTGGCCATCATAAGCGGTTTCAGCAGATTCCGGCGCAGATTTTATGAATTGCCTGTTCGGATCGGCGGCAGATATCCCGCCGCCGGTTTTCAACAGAGGTATCCGGTAACGGATACAGAGATAGAGCAGCAGAGTTTTCATCCTGAGAAGCCGGTGAATCGACAGCCGGCTGTGAGAAAAGGAGGTATTTATGCAACTGACAGAGCGTGAGCGCGAAAAAATGATGATCAGTCTGGCAGCAATGATCGCGCAGAAGCGGAAGGACAGAGGAGTAAAGCTGAATCATCCGGAAAGCGTTGCAATTATTACCAGTTATATTCTGGAGGGTGCCAGAGACGGAAAGACAGTGGCGGAACTCATGGATGAGGGAGCACGGATTCTGACCAGAGATGATGTGATGGAAGGCGTGCCGGAGATGATCCCGATGATTCAGGTTGAGGCGACCTTTGTGGACGGCACAAAGCTTGTCACGATACATGACCCGATCCGCTGACCGGAGAATTCTCCTTTGGGAAAGCGGCACGTAGACAGTGACGCGGAGACATATACATTTCGATGTCCCGGATACGGGGCTAGCAGAATTACAGAGCACAGCAGAAAGGAGCAGTCTATGATTCCAGGAGAGGTTCATTTTGCGACAGATAAACCGGTTCCCTACAATGAAGGCTATGATGCCATCGAGCTGGAAGTAAAGAATGTAGGAGACAGAGCGGTTCAGGTCGGATCGGAGTATCACTTTTATGAGGCAAACGAGCAGGGCCTGAAGTTTGATCGCGCGAAGGCATATGGAAAGCGTCTTGATATCGCTGCGGGAACGGCAATCCGCTTTGAGCCCGGCGAGACGAGAACGGTCCGTCTGATTGATTTCGGCGGAAAACGGAGAGTCTTTGGCTTCAATAACCGTGTGAACGGGTATCTGGACAAGAACAAGAAAGCCCACAGCACAGATCTGGAGGTGACGGTATGAGCTTTGAAATGGACCGGAAGCAGTATACACAGATGTTTGGGCCGGCGGAGGGAGACAGCGTCCGGCTGGGAGATACCAATCTGTTCGCAAAGATAGAAAAGGATTATACCGTACACGGACAGGAGAGCAAATTCGGCGGCGGGAAGGTTCTTCGTGACGGAATGGGCGTCAGCGCGACGCAGACCAGAAAGGACAATCCGAAGGTCGCGGATACGATTATCACGGGAATTACGGTCATCGATTATACAGGAATCTACAAGGCGGATATCGGTATCCGTGACGGGAAGATCCTCGCCATCGGAAAGGGCGGAAACCCGGATATCATGGACAACATCGATTTCATCGTGGGAGCAAGCACGGAGGCGATCTCAGGTGAAGGGCTGATTCTTACCGCCGGAGGTATTGATCTGCATGTTCATTATCTTTCGACAGGTCTGGCTCATGCCGCTCTCGACAACGGTATCACGACGCTCTTCGGAGGCGGAACAGGACCGGCAGACGGTTCGAACTCTGCCACAACCACACCGGGCGCATGGCACATTCAGCGTATGATAGAAGCCGTTGAGAACGATCCTCTGAACTATGGATTTATGGCAAAGGGCGCCGGCGCCACACCGGAGACCATTGCTGAGCAGGTCGAGGCAGGTGCCGCGGCAATCAAGACTCATGAGGACTGGGGCGCTACAGCGGCGGGAATTGACAATTCCATCAAGGCAGCGGACAAGTATGATGTTCAGTACGCGGTGCACACAGATTCCCTGAATGAAGGCGGATTCGTTGAGAATACAATTAATGCCTTTGCAGGACGCACGGTTCATACTTTCCATACAGAGGGCGCCGGCGGCGGACATGCACCGGATATCATGATTGTAGCCGGTGATGAGAACATTCTTCCGTCCTCTACAAATCCGACCAATCCATATACGCAGAACGTTATCGATGAGCTCTTTGATATGACTATGGTCTGTCACAATCTGGATCCGAAGGTTCCGGAGGATGTCGCTTTTGCGGAGTCCCGTGTCAGAAAGCAGACGGTGGCGGCAGAGGATGTTCTTCATGATATGGGCGCACTCAGCGTCATGACCTCTGATGCTATGGCAATGGGCCGTGTCGGTGAGGTGGCGATGCGCTGCTGGCAGCTGGCAGACAAGATGAAACAGCAGAGAGGACCGCTCGAGGGTGATTCCGAATATGACGATAATAACCGGATCAAGCGGTATGTGGCAAAATATACCATCAACCCGGCCATTGTCAACGGCATTTCCGATTATGTGGGATCCGTCGAGGTCGGCAAGTACGCGGATCTGGTCATCTGGGATCCGAAGTTTTTCGGCGCAAAACCGAAGCTGGTTCTGAAATCCGGAATGATCGTATACGGCGTTGTCGGAGATGCTTCCTCAAGTCTTCCGACGCCTGAACCGAGAATGATGAGAGATCTCTACGGTGCTTTCGGCAAGGCAGTGCAGAGCACAAGCATCACTTTTGTATCCACCTATGCGTACACACACGGAATTAAGGAAAAACTCGGCCTGAACAAGATTGTTCTCCCGGTTCATAACACACGCAATCTCACAAAGAGAGATATGAAGCTGAACAATTATGCGCCGAAGACGATCAGAATTGATCCGCAGACATTCAATGTAACAATTGATGACGAGCTGATCAGCTGTGAGCCGGTAGATACCATTTCACTGGCACAGCGGTACTACTTCTTCTGAGAAGTACAGAAACAGGTATGATATTCCGGCGTAATATGTGCCGGCATGGGGCGGTCCGGACTGTCGGTAATGACAGCCGGACCGATCTCCATATATGGGAGGACGCTGTGACGATGATGATCAGACGGATATTGGGGCAATCGCAGGAACCGGTTTCCCTATATGGGCGGACACCATGACAGGGAGACATCGCCCGTAATATGCGTCATGCCTCGGTTACAGCTGGACAGTCTGACAGAGAGGAGCTGTATAGAATCATGATTTTGACAGAAGTATACGGGAATATCCAGGATATTCCGGATCTGGCATCCTGGCATGTGGAGACCGCTCTGGTGAAGAGTGATGATCTTCTGAAATCAATCCTGCGGGTAACCTCTGATCACGGGCGTGACTATGGAATCCGGCTTGGGGATGAATCACAGAAGCTGGAGAACGGATCTGCCTTTATGCTGGAGCCGGGAAAGCTTCTTATACTGAGTGTAATCCCGGATGAGGTGATTGTGATTACCCCCTCAGATATGGATGAAATGGGAAAAACAGCGCATATGCTCGGAAATCTGCATAAACCGGTGCAGATCAGAGACGGCAGGATTACGCTTTTGATGGATCCGGTGGTGCTGAAGACGCTGAAGGATAACGGAACAGAGTTTACCGTGGAGAAAGTGCAGCTGGACAAACCCATGCAGTACGCGAACCTGACGCCGGGCACACATACACATACGCACCATGCGGAAGAGCATTAAAGGGTCTGCCCGGGCTTGTTTGAAAGGCAAGGCTTTACAGTATTTTTGCCTTTTGCAGACCGGATGCAGCAGAGTTTTTATTAGATATTGCAGAGAGGAAAATAACAGAATGAGAAAAGAGTTGCTGGAGGCATTTCAGATCTGCGATTCGACCTTTCCGATCGGCACCTTTAATCACTCCTTCGGAATGGAAAATTATCTGTCGAGGCGGGTCATCCGTAAGGCGCCGCAGTTTCGGGAGTGGCTGGAGAACTATTTCCGCTCTCAGTACCGCTATGGAGAGGGACTGCTGGTTATTTTATGCAGCCGCGCTCTGGATGAGGGATGTGAGGAGGAGCTTCTGAGATACGATGACATCATCAACCGGTCCGTGGCAGCAAGAGAGACGCGTGAGGGAAGCCGGATGATCGCTGTACAGATGGCGGCACTGATCCGGAAAATTTACGGGGACAGATATGCATTTTTGAACCGGTACGCAGAGATGATGGATGAGGACGAATACTTCGGCAGCCCTGCTATCGTTTTTTCTGTTTTCGCTCATGAAAAAGGGATTGACTGCCGGGATGCCTTTGAACTGTACGGCTACAGTGTGGCTTCCACGCTTGTGCAGAACGCGGTCCGCTCGGTTCCCCTCGGTCAGAGAGAAGGACAGGTGATTTTGCATGACGTCATGCTCCTGATCACGGATCTTTATGACCGGACGTCGGATCTGGATGAGGAATATCTGGGGGCGAACATTCCCGGTCTCGAACTGGCGCAGATCTGTCACGAGACACAGGAAGCGAGATTGTTCATGTCGTAGCATTTACGGTGAGAAATTCAGCCTGAGGTCTCGTGAAACATCTGCAGGGATGTGGTTTCAGGTTTCACGAAATATCTGTCAGAAGGACCAGACCTCAGGTTTCAAGAAGCATCTGTCAGAAGGATACAGCTTCGTGCCTCGAGAAGCATTCGTCAGAGGGATACAGCGTCAGGCCTTGTGCGTGGGACAGAAGATGGATTCAGGGAGCAGAGAAGCAGATAATAACAGGATACCGGAATCATCTGACAGGAATATGATCCGGCAGCGCATCACAGAGAAAGGATAATGAATCATGAAACGGGCAGTAAGAATCGGAGTCGGAGGTCCGGTAGGATCCGGAAAAACGCAGCTGATCGAGAGGCTTACCAGAAGGCTTAAGGATGAATACAGCATGGCGGTTATCACCAATGATATCTATACGAAGTGGGACGCTGAGTATATGGTATCCCATTCTGTACTGGATGCAGACAGAATCATCGGGGTGGAGACCGGCGGATGCCCGCACACGGCGATCCGTGAGGATGCGTCCATGAATTTTGCGGCGGTGGAGAAGCTGGAGAAGCGTTTCAACCACACCCTCGATCTGATGTTCATTGAGAGCGGAGGCGATAACCTTGCGGCAACCTTCAGCCCCGAGCTGGTAGATTTTTCCATTTACATCATTGACTGTGCGGAGGGCGAGAAAATCCCGGCAAAGGCAGGACAGGGAATGATCAAGTCGGATTTGTTTATCATCAACAAGATCGATCTCGCGCCCTATGTCGGAGCAAATCTGGAGAACATGCGGGAGACGTCCCGAAAGTTTCGCGGAGACGGTACCTTTGTGTTTACAAATCTGAAAACGGACGAAGGTCTCGAGGATGTTGTGCGGTGGCTGAAGAAGGATTGTCTTCTGGAGGACCTTGAATGAAAAGTCAATTTGACGGAGAGATCCGTCTCGGATTTACAAACCGAAGCGGGCGCACTGTGGCGCAGACGACCTACCGCAGGGGAAATTCCAGGATTTCCGGGAACATTCCGGCTGCCGGCGACGTTCCCTATTATTTTCTGATCAGCACCGGCGGCGGTTTTACCGAGGGGGAGACGTATCTTCAGGAGGTTTCGCTCGAGGAACAGTGTCATGCGATTGTGACAACACAGACCCCGAACTATATCTACAAGTGCGACGGGGGAAGACTGACGAGTCAGAACAATCGGGTGGAGATCGGAAAGGATTCCTTCCTGGAGTATTATATTGATGAGACGATTCCATATGCCAGGGCAAGATTTCGTCAGAACACAGAGATCGAGATGGCTCCGGGATCCAGACTGATTATGACCGACGGGCTGACTGCCGGGTGGTCGGAGGACGAGGAACCCTTCCAGTACCGGGATATCGGGCTGAAGACCGATATCCGGATGGATGGTCGGCTTCTGTTTCATGACTTTCTGCTCGTCAACCCGGAAGAAGATCATATGCATGAAATCGGATGCTTTGAGGGATCCATGAACTACAATTCCGCTGTCATCATTGATGAAGGTGTCGACGAGGCTATGCTGGAGGAACTGAGAAATTTTCTGAATCAGAAATTCACCGGTTCCGACGAGGTCCGGTTCGGATTGTCTCTGCTTGATCGTTATGGTCTTGTACTTCGTGTTCTGGGGAAGAGCATCGGGGAGAACCGCGAAGTTGTGTATTCAATGACCGGTTATTACCGGGAGAAAATTCTCGGTTATCCCCACTTTGCGTTGAGGAAGAATGCCTGAATGAAGTGCGCCTTTAGCGATTTTGAGTTTTCTCAATAGAGATAACAGGAATATGTATGACAAAGTGCTGGAAGTCGTTAATCCAGATCGGTAATCAAAAAGAATTTTGAAAATGGTTGATTTTTCGCGCAAAAGTACTGGTTGATTTTTCGCGCAAAAGTACGCTTGATGAAAATAAGGGAATGTGTTATCATGAACCCGTTGTGAGGCTCAATTCGCCTGGCTTTCAGGAAACATTCGGGCCGGCACAGAACAATAGAATAGAAAAACATGGGGAGCCGGAAGGCTGAGAGGTATCACATGAGATACGACCCGAGAACCTGATTTGGATAATGCCAACGTAGGGAAGTGCGAGCACTGGTGTTTTTTATGTAGTCTTTTAGGCGGTATCCATTTGGGTATCGTCTTTTTTGTGTATAAGCTCTTCGAAACCACGAAGCACGGAGCAATCCGCAGTTTATACAGTATTATACCAGAACAGCTCTTCGAAACCGCAGACAGGAGCGTCACACGCGAAAAGCGCTAGTGACTTTATTCTATTTTCAAGAATTCGAAAGGAAGGACAAGGTTACAGATGAGAGAGTATCATACGCAGATGGAGGCGGCGAGAAAGGGAATCGTCACTCCGGAGATGAAGGCTGTGGCAGGAAAAGAGAGAAGAACGGAGGAGGAAATCCGGAACTGGGTAGCGGAAGGAAAGGTGGTTATCCCAGCGAATCCGGCGCACAAGGGGCTTGATCCGAACGGCATCGGCAGTATGCTGAAGACGAAAATTAATGTAAATCTCGGTATCAGCCGTGATGTGAAGGATTATGATGTGGAGATGAAGAAGGTTCTCAGCGCCGTCGATCTCGGCGCTGAGGCAATCATGGATCTTTCCAGTCATGGCAACACTCAGCCGTTCCGCAGAAAGCTGACCAGTGAATGCCCGGCGATGATCGGCACGGTTCCGATCTATGATTCCGTGATCCATTATCAGAGGGACCTTGCGACACTCAGCGCAAAGGATTTTGTGGATGTCGTGCGTCTGCACGCAGAGGACGGTGTGGACTTCGTGACGCTGCACTGCGGGATCACCAGAAAGACGATTGAGGAAATCAAGGCCGGCAGGAGAAAAATGAATATTGTCAGCCGGGGAGGAAGCCTGGTATTTGCATGGATGGCGATGACGGGGAACGAAAATCCCTTCTACGAATATTACGATGAGATTCTGGAGATCTGCCGGGAACATGATGTGACTATCAGCCTCGGTGATGCCTGCCGGCCGGGATGCCTTGCGGACGCGACGGACAGCTGTCAGATTGGCGAGCTGCTCAGGCTTGGTGAGTTGACGCAGAGGGCGTGGGATCGGGATGTCCAGGTCATGGTGGAAGGACCAGGCCATGTGCCGATGGATCAGATCGCCGCAAACATGAAGGTTCAGCAGACCATCTGCAAGGGAGCACCCTTCTATGTACTCGGACCTCTGGTAACAGATATCGCGCCAGGCTACGACCACATCACAGCTGCGATCGGCGGGGCGATTGCGGCGATGAGCGGCGCTGCGTTTCTCTGTTATGTGACACCGGCGGAGCATCTTGCGCTTCCGAACATAGACGATGTACGTCAGGGAATAATAGCAAGCCGGATCGCGGCTCATGCGGCAGATATCGCCAAGGGCATTCCGGGTGCGCGGGAACAGGACGATCGGATGGCGGATGCAAGACGTAAGCTTGACTGGGAAGCCCAGTTCAAGGAGGCGCTTGATCCGAAGACTGCGAAGTCCATTCGGGACAGTCGGGCGCCGGAGGATGATCACAGTGACACCTGCTCCATGTGCGGAAAGTTCTGCGCGGTGCGGAGCATGAATAAAGCGCTGGCGGGAGAATATATCGATATTCTCTAATGTATCGATATCATTTGATCAGAGTATATTTTGCAGGGATTTCACAAGCCTGCCGTTATCCTGGGGCTGACTGGAGGTCAGCAGCCGGAAACACCGGACAGAGGTTCTGTGAAATCCCTGTTTTTCTGTTGTATGAATAAAAAATGAATAAAAAAGAAAATGCTTTCCTACCGGCACTGGATTCTGTATACTTAAGGATGAAAATCATGGTTACAGATTTCGCCGCGAGGCGGAAGCTGCCACAGGGCTGCCGCGGATGTTGGAATATACTGCAATATTTGCCGCAGCACAGAAAAGGAGGAGCAGTATGTGGACTAGGATCGGATTAAAAAACCGGTCAAAAGAGGTATTCAGGGGCAATTACTGGAAAGCCGTTCTTGCCGGACTTCTTCTTTCGCTGACGATTGGAGGATCTTACAGCAGATCCGGCGGAGGAGCATTATCCGGATTTTGCAACGGAATTTTGAATTATGATGTCGTTTCCGGCAGAGACACTGATATTTTCGGATTTCATGCGGGACCGGGCGGCATTCCCGGCGGGATGTTTGGTGCGTGGCTGATGGTTGCCGGAATCATCTTTTTGGTGGCACTGGTGATCGTCGTTATCGCGATTGTGGCCGATGTATTTCTGCTGAATCCGCTGGAAGTCGGGGTGCGGAGGTTCTTTTATACGAATCTTCACCAGAAAGCGGAGCTTCGCGAAATCATGTACGGCTTTGATCACTCCTACAAGAACGTGGTAAAGGTGATGTTCTTCCGTGATCTCTATACCTTCCTCTGGTCATTGCTTTTCGTGATTCCGGGAATCGTGAAAGGGTATGAATACCGGATGATCCCGTATCTTCTGGCTGAATATCCGGACATGCCGATGGAGGAAGCGTTCCAGATCAGCAGAAACATGATGTATGGAAATAAATGGAAGGCATTTGTGCTGGACCTTTCGTTTCTTCTGTGGGTGATTTTTTCGAGCATTACTTTCGGGCTGGTCGGTATCTTCTATGTAGATCCCTATATGGCGCAGACGAGCGCCGCGCTGTACGACGCCATCAAGATCGAGAAAAATCCGTTCGCGGGACAGAATCCGGGCGGTAATGGCAGCTTCGCAGGCATGTGGTAAACGGTCATACGATGATCTTGTCACAAAATGTATAAGCTGCGGTTTGTCTGCGTTTTCGAAGCACATATAGTTTTCGATTTTGGAGGTAATAGAATGTATCATTGCATACTGGCAAAATATAATGCGGAAATATCTCAAAAGCAGAAGGAGAATCTTCTGCCGGAGATCCGGGAACTGTTCTCGGGTCTCACCGGAATTGAAGGAATTGAATCGGTTGAGGTATTTCCAAATGTGATTGACCGGGCAAACCGGTACGATGTTCTGATCCGGATCCGGATGACACCGGAGGCATTGCCTGTCTATGACGACAGTGAAATCCACAAAACCTGGAAAAGAGACTACGGAAAATACCTTGAGAAGAAGGCGATATTTGATTATGAGGGATGAGAACCAGGCTCTTCAAAAGTTGTCTTTATAGGGGAAGACAGAAATACCAATATCACGATTCTGCTCCGAAGCTACTGTGGATAACAGGCCGGGACAGAAGAAGATACGAAAGGGCTGCCAGAGAGAGGCCGGGAGGAAACCATGAAAAGAGGAAATGGAAAGAACAGAAAGTGGGAAGTGGCGGCAGTGGGTGCCGTGACAGCGCTTCTTCTTGCAGGGTGTGCGGAGACATCAACCAGCACCACTGCAGCAGCGCAAGTACAGGCTTCGAGTACGTCGGCTGCCGCTGAAGAGACGGCGCCTGCAGCGGAGGAGACAGCAACTGCAGATTCAAAGGATGCTATAGTGACCGTGACCGCCTCTGTCACGGACTATGCGGATCCCGACATGGCGCAGATCACCCTCGGCGTCGAGGAGAGCGAAGACACCGCGGAGGCGGCGCAGAAGAGCGCTTCCAAGAAGCAGGATGCGGTGAAGAAGGCCATCACAGACCTTGGCATCAGCGAGGATGACATCAGCACCTCCTCCTACAGCATGTATCCCCAGTACAATTACGACACGAGCAAGGTAACGGGCTACACCGTCAGTGTGAGTCTTGCGATCAGGAACGTGACGCTCAATGAGGTGGGAGATGTGCTCTCTGCCGCAACCTCGGCGGGGGCAAGCCAGATCTCGGACATCAGCTATACGAGCAGCAGCTATGACGCTGTCTACTCGGAAGCCCTGACGAAGGCGGCAGCGGATGCCGGGACAAAGGCAGACACGCTCGCAAAGGCAGAGGGAAAGACCCTGGGAGAGCTGGTCTCCGTGCAGGAGGGCTATCAGGACACCAGTGCGCGCTACCAGTCCACAAACGCCTATGCAAACCTGGAGTCGTCTGACGGTACCGACAGCGCCATCAGCGTGGATCCCGGCCAGCTCGAGGTGGATGCAAGCGTCACAGCGGTCTATGCACTGAAGTGAATTCTGCGCTATAATCACCATTGTGACAGACAGGAGGAAACCTTGTGGTGCAGAGGGTGCAGCATGCATCCTGTACGGAGGATGAGAAGGTAACAGGAAAGATCGGGAAGGGATTTCTGGTCCTTGTCGGCATCGAGGATTCGGACACGGAGCAGCTAGCGGACAGGATGGCGGCAAAGCTTGTCGACCTTCGGATCTTTGAGGACGAAAACGGCAAGACGAACCTGAACCTTCAAAGCGTCGGAGGATCCCTCCTTCTCATCTCCCAGTTCACGCTCTATGCGGACTGCCATCACGGAAACCGCCCCTCCTTCATCCGGGCGGGGGAGCCGAAAAAGGCGCAGGCGCTGTACCAGTACCTCATTAAAACGTGCAGAGAGAGCGTCCCCGACGTGCAGGAGGGGATCTTCGGGGCGGATATGAAGATCGAGCTCTTAAACGACGGACCCTTCACGATCCTCCTCGACTCGGACGAGATGTTTGGGAAATCATAAAGTCAGCAGACAGGAGAGATTCTCCTGCCTGTTTTTTTGAGCAGAACCGGGGAATACCGTGCAGAATGCCGAAAAATGGTTTCGAAACGGCAAAAATGCAGTCGGTTTCCCTATTGCCGGGGAAACTTTTTCTGAATATGATGATTCGGAAGAAGCAGAGTCATATGGACAAAAAAAGGGGAAAAGGCGTCCGGCAGCAGGATGCAAGATGCCAGGATGAGGGCGGAATTTATGAAGAATTTTAAGGCTTACCGGTGGGCAGCAGTGCTGCTTCTGCTTTCTGCAGTCCTTCTGAAGACGGCACTTCCGGTGTGCGCAAAGACCGCAAAGAAGACGGCCTCTTTGCGGGCATCACCTTTGATGAGGAGACCGGGACGTTTGCGGGCAACCACGAGGAGCTTGCAGACAAGCCCGCCGCCAAGGCCTCTGTCTCCACAAATGTGATCCCCGCCTTCTGCACCGCCTGGAAGCAGCTGACGGGCCACAACGTGATCGTCCTCTTTGCTGCAGTGGGCGGTGTTGGCGTGCAGGCCTTTCTCCCGATGAACCATGCGGACTACCTGCCGCCCGTTGCGGACAGCACGGTGCAGTACTCCCACATCTTTGAGTACATCGCGGCCTCCTATCAGTGCGCAAAAAATCTGGCAGGAAGGGAGAGACTGTCGCTTGGCGGCTCCTACTGGGTCAGCTGCCAGGGAGAGGGAGACATCGGAAACAGCCAGTATGAGACCTACTACTGGGAGGTGACAGACTGCCTTTCTGCCCTTGGCTTTCAGACAGGTGCTCTTGTGGAGACCTCCAGCACGATCGGGGAAGCTGCGTACTACCCCTACGTGGAAAAGATGCACAACTATCAGGTGGCGCTGGCCACGGAGAGCGCCGACATCTGCCTCGGCTCCAGCCTTGACTATGACCGGTATCTCCCGGATCGGACGACCTATGAGAAGACAGAGGCGATGCAGGAAAAATGGGGCGGCATCTCCTACCGGAGCGCTTATCGGATGGCAAGCTGGTACGTGGACACCCTCTCCTGGAACCGGGTGCACCTAAACAGTGCGGCCCTCTCCCAGATGGGCAGGGATGCGGCAAAGAACCTCGCTGCGGTGGTCGGGACAAAATAGCCCCGAAATGGCCCAAAACGGCCGTTTTTTCAAACAAAAACAAGGTGGGTGGGAGAATGCGTAGCAGATATGCACAAAATTTCCCGGCATTTTCACAAAAATTATAGAAGTAAGTCCTGAATTTCATGCATAAGCTCCCGAAAGATTTGCATTTCAGTGTCAAGAGGATAAAATATCCATATACGGTCTCCGGAGAACCGCGGGTCATGGAAGGATAGCATACCGCATCAGTTTTCACGGAGCCTGTGACAATATTAATTTGGAAGTCGGCCGTAGATATCGAAGACCGAAAATGAATTTGAGGAGAGGCATGAGAGATGAAAAAGGCAAAGGTGAAATTCAATCGGGTCGAGGATATCGTAGCATTTGTTAAACTGGCCGGAGAATGCACAGACGACGTCACGGTCCGGAAGGGCAGAAGTGAGACGGACGGAAAATCAATTATGGGAGTATTTGCTCTGGGATTTGAACCGATAGAGATTGAGTTCACGGAGGGCAATTCACAGATGGAAGAGTATCTGAGCGCGTACGCCTTATAATCAGCGTTCAGAAAGCGTGTTAAACAGACGTAAAAGATCGGCAGATATTTGTTCGGAAAAGGATAAATATCTGCCGATTTACTGTATAAAGCCGTCGTCAAGCGGGCAGTTTTTGGGCATGCGAAGCATGCACAGAAAACTGCATGCTTGAACGACGCTAACATGTATGAGCATGGAGCGGTGTGAAACACCGCGAGAATGCTCATACATGTGGCAGCTGCGAGAGTTGCGAAGCAACGGAGCAGCTGGCTTTATACAGTAAGCGGCACGGAAGTGCTCATACCTGTTAGCGGCACGGAAGCTGCGAAGCAGCGAAGTGACGCGGGGACTTATACAGTATGCGGCACGATATAATAATGAGCTCTTCGAATACGCAGACAGACCGCCTGCCGCGAAGCGTGTGTAAGAGATTGTATGCGTTTTCGAAGGCAACAGGTATGAGCGTGAAGCCGTGTGAAACACGGCGAAAACGCGAATATGCGCGGGCAGTGATCCACATTCGTCAGGAAAGGAAGAGAATAGCGATGGAAAATTTCGATGAATTATACTATCAGAGACCATATCTGAAAGAGTTTGACGCGGAGGTGATCTCCTGCGAACCGTGCGGGAAGGGCTATCACGTGGAGCTAAACCGGACGGCGTTTTATCCGGAAGGCGGCGGTCAGCCTTCAGACCGCGGCATCCTCCGGACTGACGCACAGACGGTTATTCCGGTGCGGGATGTTCAGAAGCATGGGGATCACATTGTTCATACGACGGATCGGGAAATCGCCGTCGGAACTCAGGTACACGGGGTCATTGACTGGCAGCGCCGAATGGATTATACTACGGCACATTCGGGTGAGCATATCCTATCTGGTCTGATTCACAGACGTTTCGGATACGAGAATGTCGGATTCCATATGAGTGAGGAATGCGTCACCATTGATATCAGCGGAGTCATGACCTGGGAAGAACTGATGGAGGTGGAGCGTGACACAAATGCAGTGATCCGCAGCGATGTTCCTGTAGAAGAAAGCTTTCCGGAGGGACAGGAACTGGAGACGCTGGATTACCGGAGCAAGAAGGAGCTGACCGGGAAGGTGAGGATCATCACGATTCCGGGAGCGGATATCTGCGCCTGCTGCGGGACCCATGTGATGAGAACCGGCGAGATCGGCATAGTGAAATGTCTCAGCATGATTCATTATAAGAAAGGCGTGCGGATCGAGCTGGTCTGCGGCAGAAAGGCCCTTCTCGATTATGAGCGGAAGGTGGATCAGAACACGGAGATCTCCCATATGCTCTCCGCGAAGCCCCATGAGACAGCAGAGGCTGTCGCGAGAGTACAGCAGGAGCTGGCGGAGGCGAATCAGAAGCTCAATGACTGGATCGGTCGGTACTTTGACGGGAAGATGAAGGAACTCGAAAAGCAGGAGTCCTTTCTGATCGACTTTGAGGAAAATATCGACAGGAACAGCTGCCGGAAGTTCTGCGACAGGCTTGTGAAGGAATCCATGGCGCCTACCTGTGCCGTAATTACGGCGCAGGAAGACGAAAAGGGCGTCTATGCGTACTGCATCTGCAGCTCTGCGGTGAATCTGAGAAACCTTACGAAGACGATCAACTCCAGCCTGGACGGACGGGGAGGCGGAAGCCCGGAGATGATCCAGGGATCCTTTCACGCAGAGAAAGTCAGGATACAAGAAGTCCTGACCGAAATCTTTCGTGTATAAGCTCTTCGAAAACGCTGACGGGCTCGACACACGCGAGGCGTGTGAAAGAGCGAGGATGCGATTTCGAAGGCAACAGGTATGAGGATGAAGCGCGAAGGCGCGGAATCCGAATGCCTGTAGGATTGCGGGAGTGCGAAGCACGGAGCAATCCGTAGCTTATACAGTATGAAAGAGAGTCACGCCGATTCATTCGTTTTGTCCATTCGTTTCTTTTTTCCAGAAATGATCAGTGTAACTATACCAAAACCGATCATAACAAAAATGAGCGGATGTCTAAAAATTTCTAATTTAAAGGTATAAAAGGCCACCGCAAGGATTACGATATTTATACAGATTGTAAAGATGCCACTTAGAAACTTACATCTTATCGGCGCCTTTTGATAATACTGTGCAGACAGAAATAGGAACACACCGGTTAGCAGTCCTGGAAAAACATCATACATTATTAAAAGAAACGGAAGAATTGTAATTGGATTATTTTTTATCAATAAATTGATAGGCGAACGACACAACAAGTCAATGAAGACCATTCCTTGTGCTAATGCAACAAACCAGAAACAGCAATTAGTCTGAGCCTTTTTATCTTCATCCAATTGGTTTTCCTCCTATTCTTATAATGGATATGGTCGTTAAAATAGTCATGGGAACTCTTTTCTCTGGTATTAATCTTTCACCTATAATCGTCGTTTCACGACGAATGATTCGGCGTTTATTTTAATATTTGACTACTTCTTATATGATGACAATACCATGGATTATTTTGCTTATATATAGGCAATATTCACACAATACATTAGCCCTTTTTAGTAAAATTATTAGAAGGGGGAAGCAATCCCGTAGCTAATGCAGTATCAAAGAGAGCTCTAGGAAAACGCAGACGGGCTCGACACACGCGAAGCGTGTGTAAGGCCAGGATGCGAATTTTCACAAAACGTGTGTTCTGTGTTATAATCGGAGGCGGAACGGTTTTTGAGTTTCCTGCTGAGGGGATTTGATATGCTTGTGATAGAACTGCTGCTTCTGGCAGCACTTGTGATATTTCCGGTGTCGCTGATCGCGGGTATTGTGAAAAAGAGACGCAGCGGCGACCGGCGAGGGCCCCGGATATGGATGATCGGATCGATGACGGTGATTGTCATCGGAACGATTCTTGTCGGCGTTCTCCCGGGAGGCGTTCAGACCGGTACTGGAGAGAACCGGACGGGAGCTGTTGGGACTGTCATCGACCGGATTCGGAACGGGACAACCGCCTCTGTCGGAGGGGCGCTGCCTTCCGAGGAGAAAAGAGCGGCGGCAGAGCTCACAGCCTTTGATCCGGATGAGATTCCGGCGTACAGCGGCTCACCGTCGGTAGAGGTCAACGGGAATGTTCCTTTTTTCACGGATGAGGATCTCAAGACGCGGGAATTCGAATTCTACAGCAGCCAGGACAGTCTCGGACGCTGCGGAACCGCCTGGGCGGATATCTGTGTCGATACAATGCCGGTGGAGGAGAGGGGAAAGATCGGATCGGTGAAGCCGACCGGATGGCACACGGTAAAGTACAATGGGATCGACGGCAATTATCTGTATAATCGCTGTCATCTGATCGGATATCAGCTGGCGGGAGAGAACGCGAACAAAAAAAATCTGATCACAGGTACCCGCTATATGAATGTAGAGGGAATGCTTCCCTATGAAAACGAGGTGAGCTACGCGGTCACCGACTTTAATTTTCATGTACTTTATCGGGTTACACCGGTTTTTGAGGGCAATAATCTGCTTGCCTCCGGTGTTCTGATGGAGGCGGAATCCGTAGAAGACAGGGGAGAGCGAATCCGGTTCTGCGTCTACTGCTACAATGTACAGCCGGGGATCACGATTGACTATGCGACCGGTGACAGCAGCGGTCCGGAATTTACCGGTTCCGATTCTGCATCCGGAGGGAAAGAGACAGCGAAGCAGACGGAAGTGTCAGAGACACCTGCTTCGGAGCCATCCGTTTCGGGCGGGACAGTCAGCTATGTCGTCAATACGAATACAGGCAGATTTCATTATCCGACCTGTTCGTCAGTGGAAGACATTGCTCCGGGAAACCGAATGGAATGGACCGGATCCAGGGATGAACTAATCGGCAGGGGCTACACACCCTGTAAGCGATGCAATCCGTAGAATATAAACAACAGCAGGTGTGCGCAGTACCGGTTCCGGTTTAAAATGGAGATCATATGTTTCGTATCATTGCAGGAATTCTTGTGGCTTTTATTCTCAGTATAGCGGTTCTTATATATTTTGGGCTTTACGCGGTATTTCGCGCCGTGCTCTACAATACGAATGAACGGAAGTCCGGTCATGTTCCGCTCCCGACCGGGGAGGGATATGATCAGCATCAGGAGAGCATGCAGGAGCTGGTGGACCTGATGAAGGAGATTCCGTATGAAGAGGTAAGCGTTCGGAGCTTCGACAACCTGACCCTGTATGGCAGGTATTATGAGGTGAAAAAGGGAGCACCGCTTCAGATTCAGTTCCACGGATACCGGGGAGAGGCGATCCGCGATATGGCAGGCGGAAATCGTGTCGCCAGGGAACATGGGCAGAACACTCTGGTTGTGGATCAGAGGGCGCACGGGAAAAGCGGCGGAAATGTTACAACCTTCGGGGTGAAGGAACGGCAGGACTGTCTGACATGGGCCAGATACGCGGCGAAGAGGTTCGGCCTGCAGACACCGGTCATTCTGTCCGGTGTGTCAATGGGCGCCGCAACGGTTCTGATGGCGGCGGATCTGAAGCTTCCGGATAACGTTGTCGGGATTATCGCGGACTGCGGGTATACCTCACCGGAGGCAATTGTCCGGGATGTCGGAAGGGCAAGGAGGTATCCGGAGGGAGCGGTCTGGTGGCTGGTGAAGACCGGGACAAAGCTTTTTGGCCATGTGGATCTCGCAAGCTGCGGTGCCATAAGCTCAATCCGGAAATCCAGGGTTCCGGTACTATTGATTCACGGCGACGCGGACCGGTATGTGCCGGTGCGGATGAGCCGTGAGCTGTATGAGGCGGCAGAGGAAGCCGGAGTTCCCGTCCGACTGGAAATCTTCCGGGGCGGCGCCCACGGAATCAGCTATCTGACGAATGTCCCAAGATACACGGATCTCGAGATGGAATTTACATCGGGTCTGATAAAACGGTATATCCGGGAGTATTCCGGAGAGAAAGAACCGGAGAGAGGAAAGATATGACACTGGAACAGAAAAGGATTCTGGAGGAGCAGGATGTGAGCCCGGAGCTGATCCGCGGCATGGAGAGATTCCGGGAGACTTATACCGTAGATGACGCTGTCCGGAGCCGTGTGGTAAAACCTGCACTTCCGTTTTACGGGAAAGAGGTGCTGGAAATGGCGATCGCCGCTCTTCTGGAGGGACAGAATCTGTTGCTGACGGGCGCAAAGGCAACGGGCAAGAATGTCCTGGCAGAGAATCTTGCCTTTTTATTCGGAAGACCGGTGTACAATGTATCCTTTCATGTGAATACGAGCAGCGCAGAACTGATCGGTACCGATACCTTCCGGAATAATCAGGTGGAGCTTCGGGAGGGGAGTATCAGCCTCTGTGCACGGTATGGAGGTTTCGGCATTCTCGATGAGATCAATATGGCAAAAAATGACGCGGTTTCTGTCCTGCATTCGACGCTTGATTACCGGCGCAGCATCGATATCCCGGGTTATGAGAAGATTGACCTTCATCCTGCGGCAAGATTTATCGGAACGATGAACTACGGGTACGCCGGAACAAAGGAGCTGAACGAGGCGCTGGTATCCCGGTTCCTTGTCATCGACATGCCTCCGCAGACAGAAAGTTCACTGGAGTATATTCTCAGCCGCATTTTTCCGGACATGACGGACAGGGCGAGAGAGCAGCTGTCGGGGCTGTTTCTCGATCTGCAGACAAAAGCAGAGCACGGCGAAATCTCGGCCAGGAGTCTGGATCTCCGTGGTATTGTCGCGGCGGCACAGACAGTCCGCCAGGGCATCCCGCCTTTTCTCGCGTTGCAGATGGGGGTTGTCAATAAATGCTTTGACACCTTTGAAAAGGAAATCGTTCGCGACGTTCTGAGTACGCGGATTCCTGCGGAATGGACAAGGAAGGATGTTTTTGCTTGAATACTGGCAAGGATGTATGGGAATCCTATCCCTACGAGCTGGAAAACAGAATACGGAACCTTATCTGGACGGTCAGCGGGGATTATAGTCTTGAGGTGAAGCCGGATCTTGCGGAGTTTTCCCGATCGCCGGAGATTGCCATCTATAACGGGATCAAGCAGGGGGCTCTGGCGAAATATTTTGATCAGGATGCCATCGCGATGTATCTTCTGAAGAAGATTTACTGTCATGCGGATCAGAGAGCACTGATGGACACCGCCAGGCTGTGTATTGAGGAAGCGGTCGGATGGAGACTTGACCGGGAGCGCGAGGGAGTACGGTCTCTGCGGAAAAAAGCTCTGGAGAAATGGCTGTACCAGGACTTCGGAAGAATGTCCGCGTATCCGCTGGGACGGCTGATGGCGGCGAGCTGGAGAGAAAAGCTGGATGGCAGCTATCACGGCCCGGAGCAGATCATGCGTCAGCTGGACCGGATTCATGGTCTCCGTCAGGCGGAAACCTCGGAAGAAATCATCGCGATGATCGACAGTTTGTACAACGATGTGGTAGATCCTTCTTTTCCCATGACGCTGACGGAGGTGCTTCAGGTAACACCGGAAGAGCTTACCGAGTTTTCCTGGAGCGATTACCTGAAGGAGGAGCTGGAGGATAATTCCGTCCGTTATGTTATCGAGAGAGTTACCGCGGAAATGCTGAGTTCGGATGAGCCTTCCCAGGAGGGAAAAACGGATGAGCAGGCCCCGGCGGAAGGCGGAGACAAGATCCGGAAGCTTTTGCTGATCGATGACAGCGTTCTGGAAAAGTCCAGGGAGTATGTGCAGCGGAATTTTGGGAAATCGTATCTTTCGCTTTCAGAGGAGAAGAGGATCACAAGCCGGATGTGCAGGGGAATACATTCCGACTGCGGGCTTTTTTTTACAGACGGGATCCTGAAGAACCCCGTGGTCCGGAACAATCAGTATGTGCTCGCGAGGGGAAATAAAGAGAAAACACTGGAATACTTCCGGACGAATTACAGGACAATCCGACACAATATTCAGATTCTCACGGATATGCTGAAGCGCGCATTCGCGCTTCGAAACGAGGAGGACAGCATCCTGTCCGATTCCGGTCAGATCGATCCGCGGCAGCTGTGGAAGGCAGGGAGATCGGAGGACGCGAGGCTGTTTCGGAGAGTTCTGCGAAGGGACAGCATGGATTTTGTGGTTGATTTTCTGATCGACGCGAGTGGATCGCAGAGAAAGCGGCAGAGGGAAGTGGCAATGCAGGCGTATATTATCTGCGAGGCAATGTCGAATCTTGGAATTCCCATGCGCGTGATGAGCTTCTGTACGTTCTGGGATTACACGGTGCTTCGCAGATTCCGGGAGTATGGGGATGACCGGAGCGCGAATGAAAATATCTTTGAGTTCACTACAAGCTCCAACAACCGGGACGGCCTGGCGATACGGACTGTGGGGCAGGGGCTCCTGGAGAGAGAGGAGAGCAACAAGGTCCTGATTGTGTTGAGTGACGGGAAACCGTATGATGTAATGATCAACCGGCCGAACGCGAGAAATCCGGAGCCTTACGCGGGTCACAGGGCAGCCCTTGACGCGGGCACCGAGGTCCGCCGGCTGAGACAGAACAATGTGGCGGTGCTTGGCGTTTTTGTAGGAGAGGAGAGCGAGCTTGCCGCAGAGCGGAAAATCTTCGGGAAGGATTTTGCGTATATCCGGTCAATCGACCATTTTTCGAACACCGTGGGGAGATATCTGCTCAGGCAGATTGAAAATTAGTCTCCTGTATAAGCTGTGCGCGCTCCGCACCTTCGTGCTCCCGCGTCGTTACAGATAAGAAACCGGGAATTAAAACCCGGGGAGAGATGTTATGAGTGAGAAATCCGGATACAGAAAAACGAATACCAGACGCAGACGGCGCAGCAGAAAGAAACGTTTCTGGAGAAAGTTTATTCGTTTCTGGAGAATGTTCGGTCGGGCTGTCGTCTATCTCTATCATGCAGGCGGCAGGGTCGTGATCCCTGTGGCAGCCCTGATTGTGGTATTTATCGCTGTGGGGACAATGGAACAGAACGAACAGATGGCTAATGTGCGGAAAGTAACGAAAAAGGATACCACGATTACGATCCGCAAGGATCTGGTGAGCGACCAGGTGGAGAATTATTCGGATGTAATCCGGAAATATGCAGACGAATACTCTATTTGCGAGTATACTGGACTGATCAAGGCAATCATGATGCAGGAATCAAGGGGTGACGGAACAGATCCCATGCAGGCGTCCGCTTCCTTTTATAATGAGCGCTATGCCGGACAGACAATTACAGATCCGGATTATTCGATCCGGGCCGGTGTCCGGGAACTTGCGGCGGCTCTTGATGCTGCCGATGTCCGTGGACCGGACGACATTAAGGGGATTTCGCTGGCTGTGCAGGGATACAACTTCGGTACCGGTTACATTGAATGGGCCAGGAAGAATTACGGCGGCTACTCTGAGGAGAATGCTTCCACATTCTCAAATATGAAGGCATATGAAAATGGATGGAGCTCCTACGGTGATCCGGATTATGTGGAACATGTACTGCGCTATTATTCTTATTCCTATTCGCTCTCCGGCGGCAGTTCCGTGAAGGACGGAGACACTGCCGGGACATCTGCGCTGTCCTGAATAATACTCAGAGGGATATTCGATATTCAGAGAGATATTCGAAAGTCAGAGGGGTATTCGGAATTCGGAAGAGTATTCGATATTCAGAGCGGTATTCGAAAGTCAGAGGGGTTTTTGGGGTGTGAAACGGCGAGGCTAATGCCGCGACAGACTAACGAAGCCGGCGCGTGCGGCAGTGGTGAGAGCTGATAAGCAGCAGAGCGGATGGCTTTATCCACTATGTGGGCACACGCAGAAAAACGGCAGGATCGCCTTTTCGGAGATCCTGCCGTTTTTGGACAGATAGCCGCATAGGGCTTCCTGCACGCGTTTCTTACGCATTTCCGTCGATCATGAAGTTCATGAGTTTGCGGATATCCTCCGGATCAGAAGCGATGATCTCGAGCTCCGGAATGGCAGCCTCATTGGAAAAAATATTTGCCAGAGATACATACTGGCTGAGCTTTGATTTCAGGTTCAGCGTGTCACCCTCGGCAGTAACCAGTTCCACTCTTCCCTTGCAGCTGTCTACGATTTCAAAAAATTTCTCAACATTCGTGATGTTATTGATTTTCATCTCTTATCCTCTCTTTGCCGTGCGTTTTACAACGGCCTTCTATAGACCTTTTGTTCTGCCTAACGAATATATATGACGAATATATGAATGTCTTGTCAAAATCATCCCGATATCAGTCATTTTTTGCTGCTGCACACGGATTTACGGCTTGTCTGAAAGGCGGGGAAAGTACAGTTTGATGGCACGGTCCGTCCGCAGACTTCTGAAAGCAGGTACTGTTCGGATAAAGGCAGGATAATATTCACCGTATCCGATAATCGTTAACAGAAACAACCGGGGCGGGAGGCAGGTGTATGCGCAGGTTTTGGTATGGAAGTTTATTCTGGTTTATGGTAGACTGATTTCAAATTTGCAATGCTGTAACGGCCGGGGCAGGCAGGGATTTCGAGACGCGGGACGGAACTGATTAATGAGAGGAGAGATGCCGGAATGTACAGGATTCATCTATCACAGAGCGGAAAGGGATATGAAGCTCAGCGGATTATGGTGCTTCTTCTTGGTACATTTATTTACGCGGTGGGCATCAATTTTTTCATTGTACCTGCGGGTCTTTATACCGGTGGAGTTCTGGGACTGTGTCAGCTGCTGCGTTCCTTCCTGACATCGGTTGTCGGACTCAGATTCGGGAGCGTCGACGTCGCGGGTATCCTCTATTATCTGGTCAATATTCCGTTCCTGGTCCTGGCGCACAAGCTGATGGGAAAGCTCTATTTTGCGAAGACCATTCTCGGTATTACAGCGGAATCTGTGTTCCTTGTGCTGCTTCCGATTCCCAAACAGGCGCTGGTGGACAACCGTCTGGCTGCCGCCCTGATCGGAGGTGTAATCTGCGGCGCGATGATGGGACTGATGCTGAGGATGGGAGCCTGCGACGGAGGAATGGATCTGATCGGTGTACTGATTGTGCACCAGAGAAACGGGGCCAGCGTTGGACATGCCAACCTGTACGTCAATATTGTCGTATTTGCCATCATGGCCTTCAATTATCCGATTGACATTCTGATCTATTCGCTTTTTTCCGCGTTTGTCACATCCTATGCGCTTGACCGGTTCTATTCGCAGAACATCAAGGTGGAATTTCATATCATCACACAGCAGGATGTAGAGGCCCTGGAAAAAAGCATTATCCGGGAACTCCGCAGATCGGTGACGAGATGGGAAGGAAAAGGCGGATTCAGCGGAAATGATGTAAATATTCTTTATGTAATTGTGGACAAGTATGAGGCACCGAGGCTGAGGCGGCTGGTCCGTGAATTTGATCCGGATGCCTTTGTTGTTGAAAATTCCGGTGTCAATATCTCGGGTAATTTCGAGAAGCATCTGGAGTGAGAGACTGTTGTAAAGATCCGGACGGGAAAGCAGTGCCTTGCAGTACCGCTGGCTTGTCGGTCTTGTCAGCCGCGCGGGGACGATCATTCCGGCGTTTGAAAATGATGTATGATTGGATGGCTGCACGTATGAACCGGAAGCCTGCGGGAGCGGTCCGTGTTCAAAGGTCCGCGGGACGGCGGGAAGGCTGGTGCTGCGGATTCGCCTGCGGGAGCGGTCAGTTTGACAGAAAAGAGGTCAGATAAATGGAGATCAGAGAAGAAGTTCGCAAAATGAAGCGGGTCGCGCCGCAAGTCGCTTCGTCTACCCTGGAACAGAGAAATCATGTTCTGAAATTGATCGGGGAGAGTCTGGAACGTCATAAGGAAGAGATTTTCGCGGCGAACCGGAAGGATCTTGAGAGAGCCGATGCGGAACAGGTCGCGCCGGCGATTCGGAAGAGACTGAAATTCAGTGAAGAAAAGCTTGCGGATGTGGAAAAGGGAATCCGGCTCCTGATAAGCCTTCCGGATCCGATCCATCGGGAAACGCTGGTACGGGAACTGGATGAGGGACTGCTGCTGAAGCGGGTCACCTGTCCGATTGGTGTCATCGGTGTTATCTTCGAAGCCCGTCCCGATGCGCTGGTTCAGATTTCATCGCTCTGTATCAAGAGCGGAAACTGTGCGGTCCTGAAGGGCGGACGTGAGACGGCGGAGACTAACCGTGTCCTCTTCCGGGTGATTCACGAAGCCGCGGTCGCTGGAGGACTCCCGGAATACTGCATGATACAGGCGGAACAGCACAATGAGATCGATGAGCTTCTGGATTGTGATGACTGTGTGGATCTTCTGATTCCGAGAGGATCAAACCGTTTTGTGCGCTATATTATGGATCACACAAAGATTCCGGTCATGGGGCACGCCGACGGTATCTGTCATATTTACGTGGACAAGGACGCGGATTTTGAGAAGGCAATTCCGATCATCATCGATGCGAAGACGCAGTATACTGCCGCCTGCAATGCGGTGGAGACGCTGCTTGTGAACCGGTCGGTTGCGCCGGCATTTCTTCCGAAGCTTGCGGAGGCACTGCGGAAGGAGGGTGTGGAGATCCGCGGGACCGAAGAGGTCACTTCGATGATCGGGGGTGAGACCATCGACGAGGATCAGTTCCGGGAGTATCTGGATCTCATCGTTTCCGTGAAACTGGTGAATAATCTGGACGAAGCTGTCGATCACATCAACCGCTTCGGATCTCATCACACCGACTGCATCATTACGGAGAATGATGAGACTGCCGAGCGATTCATGGAACTGGTGGACTCTGCCGGCGTATACCAGAACTGCTCTACGAGATTCGCGGACGGGTTCCGCTATGGGTTCGGGGCGGAGGTCGGGATCAGCACCGGAAAAATTCACGCGAGAGGGCCGGTTGGACTCGATGGGCTGGTGACTTACAAATACAAGCTGTACGGTCACGGCCAGATCGTCGGGGACTATGCGTCCGGTAAGAAGGAGTTCCATTTTCGGGATATTGTATCATGATGCCGGTTTCAGACCGGACAGGCATATCAGAGGATGTGCATGATATCTGGTACAGAATCTGGTACGGATGAAAAAAATACAGATGATCAGATGATATGGCAGGAGGCTGTTTCCCTGAAGGAGACAGCCTCCTGCCTTCTGCGATCCGGATATTCATATTGAGGCTCCTGCGGGCGCTTGATGCGTGAAGCTCTTTTCTTTGGAGACGGCAGGAACAGCGGGTCAGGAAGGGGTCCTGTACGTTTCTTGCGTGCGCCGCCTCTGCCTGTGTATTCGAAGAATATACAAGCTACATTGTACAAAAATATGCAGACAGAAGGGAAAGTGGGATGATATAATTTAGAAGAATACATGTTCGATTTTATGGAGGTGCTATGGCTGTACAGAGACAGAAGCTCAGAATGCTCTATATTTATTCGATTCTGCGGGAGATGACAGATGAGGACCACATCCTGTCCGCTTCGGAACTGGGGAATATTCTGAAGGGGCGGTACAATATAGAGACCGACAGGAGGAGTATATACAGCGACATCGATACGCTGAGAGAATGGGGTGCGGACATTGTCATACGGAAGGGCAGAGATCACGGGTATTTTATTGGTGAGCGTGAATTTGAGATCCCGGAACTGCGGATGCTGGTCGATGCGGTACAGGTGTCGAAGTCAATCACCGAGAAGAAATCCGGGGAGCTGATTGAGAAGCTGATCGGCTTCGTCGGAGAGCCTCAGCGAAAGCTGCTTGAGAAACAGATTATTCTGTACAACCGTCCGAAAGCAAAGAATGAGACAGTTTTCTACGTGACGGATGCCATTCACAGTGCGATCTATGAAAACCGGCAGATTACCTTTCAGTACGTGGAATGGACGGTGCGGAAGGAATATCGCTTCAGAAGAAACGGCGCCCGCTACCGCGTCAGCCCGTGGGCATTGATCTGGGATGATGAGAACTATTATCTGATCGCGTATGAAAAGGAAAGTGACATGATGCGTCACTATCGGGTGGACAAGATGATGAATCTTGAGATCGAACCTGAGCCGAGAGAGGGGAAGAATCTGGCGAAGGATTTTGATCCTGCAGTCTTTGAGAAGAAGACCTTCGGGATGTTCTCCGGGGAGGATGTCAGGGTGACACTGATCTGCGACAACCGGTTTGCGGGTGTGATCATCGACCGGTTCGGCATCGATTCAATACTGATCCCGGCGGGTGCGGACCGATTCACGGTGATGGTTCCGGTTACAGTAAGCCCTCAGTTTTTCGGGTGGCTGACAGCGCTTGGGAGCGGCATTCAGATTCTGCGTCCCGAGAGGACCAGACGGGCGTATCTGGAGTATTTGGGGCAGGTCGCGGAGCGGTATGATGCCGTGCTGGAAATTTCAGGGGAAAGGACAAGAAAGAAGGAAGGAGCGGAATCTTGAAATTTTTTCATTTATCGGATCTTCATATCGGTCTGAAGCTGATCAATCGGGATCTCGGTGAAGATCAGCGGTTTATTCTCCGGGAGATTGTTGAAAAGGCGGAGGCCGGGAAGCCGGACGCCGTTCTGATCGCCGGAGATATCTATGACAAGTCTGTGCCATCGGCAGAAGCAGTGGAGATTTTTGATGACTTCATCTCCGGGCTCCGGAAGGCGGTTCCGGATGCTGAGATTATGATGATCAGCGGGAACCACGACAGCGCGCCCCGCGTGAATCTGTTCCGGAGGATCCTGAACAGAGAGCGAATCCACATGATCGGAATTCCGCCACAGTCGGAAGAGGATCATGTGGAGCAGGTGACCCTCCGGGATGAATACGGTGCGGTCCATTTTTACCTGCTTCCTTTTGTGCGGCCCTCCATGGTGCGGAATGTTATCGGGGTGAAGGAAGACGGAAGCGGATTCAGCTACGACGAGACGATACACCGGCTGCTGGACAGAGAGGAGATTGACACACGGGAACGGAATGTTCTCGTGAGTCATCAGTTCTACCTTCCGAAGGGAGCGAATGCAACGGATGTTGAGCGCATGGATTCCGAGATCCTGACGATCGGAAATATCGACCGTGTAACGGCGGATGTTCTTCAGAGATTTGATTATGCGGCGCTTGGACATATCCACAAGCCGATGCGGGTCGGCAGTGAGTATGCGCGGTACTGCGGGACGCCGATGGCGTGCTCGGTCAGTGAGGCCGGTCAGCAGAAAGGAATTGTCGAGGTGAATCTGGGGAGGAAGGGAGAGCGGTCTGTCTCCGTTCTTCCGCTTACGCCGCTGAGGCAGATCCGCATTGTGCGGGGAGATCTGGAGGAGGTTCTCCGGCAGGGATGCGAGGACTACGCGGTTGTGACGCTCACGGATATACAGGAGGCGGATGCGCTGGATCTGCAGGACCGTATACGAAGCGCATTTCCTAATCTTCTGGAAATCAGGAGAGAGGGACTGCCGGGGGTTGATTATCAGGCGGAATATACAGGAGAGGCTGTCATGGATACCTATGATCTCTGCTGTTCATTCCTGGGCAACCCGGATGAGGGGGAGAGAAGCCTTCTGGAGGATGTCATCAATACAGTGGGGGAGGAACTGCCATGAGACCGATCAGACTCGTCATGCAATCGTTCGGGTCGTACGGACAGAGAACGGAGATAGATTTCACAAAGCCGGACCAGAATCTCTTTCTGATTACCGGGGATACCGGGTCCGGAAAGACCACCATATTCGACGCGATTGTCTTTGCTCTGTACGGAGAGGCAAGCTCAAACCGGAACCGTAAGGACGGTGAGGAACTGCAAAGCCAGTATTCTGATATCCGGACAGAGCCCTATGTGGAGCTGACCTTTTCAGAAAAGGCGGGGACCGTTTCTGAGGAGTACCGGGTGCGCCGGGTTCCCCGTCACCTCCGAGCGCTGAAGCGCGGTAAGGGAAGCCGCATGGAATCGGAATCCGTATCGCTGGAGATGCCGGACGGATCCGTATATCCGCAGAAGGAAACCGACGCGAAGCTTGTCGATATTATCGGCCTTACAAAGACGCAGTTCACGCAGGTCGCCATGATCGCGCAGGGAGAATTCATGGAGGTTCTGCGGGCGGACTCGAATAAGAAAAAAGAAATCTTCCGGAAACTTTTCCGGACCGAAAAATATCAGAACATCGTCGACGAGCTGGCCAGGAGAAGGAAGGAGAAGCTCTCCGATATCGCAGAGGTCCGGACGGCCTGCCGTCTGGAGGCCGGACACATCGAGGTGCCGGAAGAATACGTGCGCGCCGGAGTGATACAGGCGGAAAAACAGCAGGTGATCGACGGCGACAGACTGAATGTCGCGGAAGCGGAGAGCCTTCTGGAGGAACTTTCTCTTCTGAACGAATATATGAACTCGAGGAAGGAAGAGCTGGAAAAGGATTACAGGGACTCATGTACCTCGAGAGATCTGACGCGGGAAGCCTATGCGAAGGCCGAGGGAATTCTGCAATCATTCCGGCAGATGGAGGATGCGGAGAAGGTGCTGGCCGGATGCCGGGCGCATGAGGAGGAGATCCGCGCGGAAGGTGAGCTGATCCGGTCGATTCAGAATGCCATCGAGGTCAGACAGGTCTTCAGGAGCCTTCAGGAAGCCGCTCAGACGGCGGAAGAAACCGGGAAGGAGCTGAACCGGCTTGAGGCGGCGCTGCCGGATCAAAGAACGGCATATGAGAAGACGATGGATCTGGAGAAGACGGCGGATGATAACCGCCGGCAGGAGGCGGACCGGTTTACAAAGATAAGGGAACGTGTGTCAAAAGCGAGGGATCTTTTTCGTCAGATTACGGAGGCAGGGGAAGCCGTAGCGGATCGGGAGAAGAAGGCAGCCGCATCAAATAAGGCAGCAGTCGCGGCGGAAGAAGAACGGAAGAGACTTGAAACGCAGAAGGAGAAGTGGACCGGGGAGAAATCACGTCTTGCGGATGCGGATGTGCGGTGGAATCTCTTCCGGGAGAATACTCTGACCGGATATAACCGGCTCCTCGAGGAGAAAACCAGGGTATCAGAGGCAGCGGGTGAGTATTCAGAGCAGAAGAAAACAGCGGAAAAAGCCGCGGAGGAATACAGAGATGCCTGGAAGGAGTATCAGAAAAAGAACAGTGAATACAACCAGCGGCAGACAGAGTTCCTGAACGATCAGGCAGGTTTTCTTGCCGCCAGGCTTGTCGAGGGCGAACCCTGTCCCGTCTGCGGGTCAAGAATTCACCCAGATCCTTGCCGGCTGCCGGAACGGCATACGAATCTGACGAAAGAGGATATTGACACTCTCGCGGAGGAGGTCGGGAATAGCAGCCGGATCATGACAGAAAGGGCAGCGGCTGCGAAGGCGGCCGCGGATCTTCTGGAAGAAAAAAGAAAGCAGGCGCGCGCCGGGCTTGAAGAATTCCGTAAGCATCTGATCGAGGTGATCCCGGAGGTGTCACTATCAGAGAAGCCGTCATTTATGGAGATGTCAGAAGCGATGAAGCGGTGGCGGAGGGAACTGGAAACGAAGAAGGAAGAGCTGGAGCGGTCGTATCGGAGACTTGCGGAGCTGAATCAGTCTCTGGAAGCCTGGGAGGAGCAGAGCAAAGCCCTCCTTCAGATCAAGGATGAGGCTGTTCGAAGGGCATCCGACGACAGGGCGGCTCTCGCCGCTGCCAAGGCGCAGTACCAGCAGCTGATGGAGCGCAGGGATTTCGAAACGGAGGAAGATGCCGCGCGTGTTCTTCGAGAGGCAGAGGAGAAGAATCAGAAGGCGGAAGAGAGCTATCAGCTGGCAAGAGACGGGGCTCTGAGAGCCAGGGCAGAAAAAGAAAAGACAGAGACACTGATTGCGCGGCTTGAACGATCTCTTCCGCAGCAGAAGAAAACAGCGGAGGAGCGGGAAGTGAGTTACCGGTCGCTGCTCAAGGAGAAGAATCTGACGGAAAAGGAATGGATGAACGTTCTGGAAGAACATACGCGTGAGGAAGCCACCCGTCTTCAGGAGAAGATCGAACGTTTCCAGCGCGAGAAGGCATCTGCACAGGGCGCGCTGGATACTGCCCGCAAGGCGGTCAGCGGTCAGACGAAACCGGATCTGGATGCGCTTGGCAGGAAGAGAGATCAGGAAGAAGAGAGGTATCGCAGGATTCAGGCAGAGAGAGAACGTGTCAGGGAGATCTTCCGGGCGGATTCTGCGGCATACCGGAAGCTTGCGTCCGTTCTGCGGGAGCGAGGAAAAATCGCGGAGGAATTTTCGCGGATTGACAGCCTGTACAATCGCCTTGCGGGGAAGGTGACCGGTGCGAGAATGGATATCGAAACCTTTGTTCAGAGATATTATCTTCGCAGGATTCTGCACGCGGCGAACATCCGGTTCTCGGAAATGTCAGCGGGACAGTACGAGCTGCGGATGGTAGAGGATTCGATGGCGGGAGAGGGGAGAAACCGTGGGCTGGACCTCATGGTCTACTCCTTTATCAACGGTCAGGAACGGGAGGTGCGGACACTTTCCGGAGGGGAATCCTTTATGGCAGCTCTTTCACTGGCACTCGGCCTCGCGGATCAGATTCAGGAAAGCTCCGCCTCGATCCATCCGGACATCATGTTCATTGACGAGGGGTTCGGATCGCTGGATGACCATGCCAGGGACCAGGCAGTGCGTGTTCTCAAGGAGATGGACGGCGGAACGAAGCTGATCGGCATCATTTCGCATGTGACAGAACTGAGACAGGAGATCGAGGATCAGCTGCAGGTGGTGAAGGATGACAATGGAAGTCATGTGAGGTGGAGAATCAGCTGAGCGTATGGATCCGTGGCTTATTCAGCGTGCAGTGCGAAGTATCGCATGGCTGTTTCCTGTATTCGTGGCTTGACTTATATAGGATCTTGTTGTAGGATTTTTACAAAAGTAAGTTTAAGCTAACATTTTTACAGGAGATGAGCAGGAATTCGTATGGCAGCAAAAACTGATAAGACAAGCATAGAAAAAGAAAAGAGAAAGACACTGAGAGATCTGGAGATCGGCGAAACCGGGCGGATCACCAGAGTTGGAGGTGAAGGTGCGCTTCGGCAGCATTTTCTGGATATGGGACTGATTCCGGATGCAGAGGTCACGCTGGTGAAGTACGCGCCGATGGGCGATCCGATGGAGGTGAAGATTCACGGGTATGAGCTGACAATCCGGCTTTCGGATGCTGAGCAGATCGATCTGGTACCGGTGAATCGCGCGGTATCCGCGGATGACGAGGCGAAGAGAAGGCGGGAAGAGCAGCGCAGATATGAGCACCCGGGACTCGGAGAGGGAGGGAAGTACCATGTGAAGGCCGGAGAGCATCCGCTCCCGGCTGACAGGACGCTGACCTTTGCGCTTGCCGGAAACCAGAACTGCGGCAAGACGACATTGTTTAATCAGCTGACCGGGGCGAATCAGCACGTGGGGAATTTTCCCGGGGTTACGGTGGACCAGAAGAGCGGGCCGATCCGGAATCATCCGAATACTAGTGTCACAGATCTTCCCGGGATCTATTCCCTTTCGCCCTATACAAGTGAAGAGATCGTTTCCCGGCAGTTTATTCTGAATGAGCATCCCACAGGCATCATCAACATCGTGGACGCGACGAACATCGAGCGGAATCTGTATCTCACGATGCAGCTGATGGAGCTCGATGTTCCGATGGTCCTTGCCCTGAATATGATGGATGAGGTACAGGGAAACGGTGGCTCCATCCACATCAACAAGATGGAGGAGATGCTTGGAATTCCGGTTGTGCCGATCTCCGCCGCAAAGAATGAAGGTATTGAGGAGCTGATCGAGCATGCACTGCATGTGGCAAAATATCAGGAGCGGCCCGGAAGGCAGGACTTCTGCAGTGAGGACGAGGACGGCGGAGCGGTACACAGATGCATCCATGGAATCATGCATCTGATCGAGGACCATGCGGAGGCAGCCGGTATACCGATGCGGTTCGCGGCAACGAAGCTGGTGGAAGGAGATCAGAGAATTGAGAATGCCCTGAAGCTGGAGCAGAATGAAAAGGAGATGATCGAGCACATCATCATTCAGATGGAAAAGGAAAGGGGTCTGGACCGCAAGGCAGCGATTGCCGATATGCGGTTTGATTTCATCCGGCATCTGGTAGATGAGACAGTAGTTAAGCCGAGAGAGAGCAAAGAGCGGCTCAGAAGTCAGAAGATTGACCGGATCCTGACGGGAAAATACACAGCGATACCGGCATTTGTCGGTATAATGGCATTGATTTTCTGGCTTACATTCAATGTGATCGGAGCGTTTCTTCAGGATGCGATGGCAAGGGGAATAGACGCTCTGACTGTAGTGGTTGATCATGCGATGACTGCAGCCCATGTCAACGAGGTAGTGCATTCTCTTGTCATCGACGGTATTTTCACGGGTGTCGGAAGTGTGCTGAGCTTTCTTCCTATTATTGTGACATTATTCTTTTTCCTGTCTCTTCTGGAGGATACGGGATATATGGCACGGATTGCCTTTGTCATGGATAAGCTGCTGCGGAAGCTGGGACTTTCAGGCCGAAGCATTGTTCCGATGCTGATCGGATTCGGCTGTACGGTGCCTGGTGTCATGGCGAGCCGTACGCTTCCGTCAGACCGTGACCGGAAGATGACCATCATGCTCACACCGTTTATGAGCTGTACGGCAAAGCTCCCGATCTACGGATTCTTCACCGCGGCATTTTTTCCGGGGAAAGGCGGTCTGATCATGGTCGGACTGTATTTTCTGGGAGTGCTTACCGGTATTCTTGTCGCACTGCTTTCAAAGGGCACGCTGTTCCGGGGAGAACCGGTTCCGTTTGTCATGGAGCTTCCGAATTACCGGATGCCCGGCGCCAAGAGCGTTCTGCAGCTTCTCTGGGAGAAGGCAAAGGATTTCCTGCAGAGAGCATTTTCCATTATCTTTATTGCGAGCATTGTGATTTGGTTCCTTCAGACCTTTACCCCGCAGTTTCAGGTTGCGGCGGATTCATCCAGGAGTATCCTCGCGATTATTGCCGGAGGAATTGCACCGATTTTTGCGCCGCTCGGATTCGGCGACTGGAGAATTTCTACAGCGCTTATTTCCGGTTTCCTCGCAAAGGAGAGCGTGGTTTCGACGCTGAATGTGCTGTTTGGCAGTACGGCAGCTCTGCTTAAGACGCTTACACCGCTGGCGGCTGCGTCGCTTTTGGTGTTCTGCCTTCTGTACACACCCTGTGTTGCGGCTATCACATCGGTTCGCAGGGAACTCGGAGGGAAATGGGCTGTTGGAATGGTGATTTTCCAGTGTGTCATTGCCTGGCTGATGGCGCTCCTGATTCACGGAATCGGTGTGCTGGCCGGGATTGGCTGAATTGCGATAAACACGGCGTTCTTTTGACCTTGCCGGAACAGCGGCTTCTGAACAAATTGTGAAATGGAACCGGTCGGCTTGACTTTTTTTCGCAGGATGCTATATTATTATTTAATACGAATAGATAGCGTACAATTTATTCCGCGTTTAACACGAGGAATTTCCAGAAGAAGAGGAGTAGACTTTGGATAATAAGCAGAAGAGATTAGAAAGGTTAAGAGTCCTCGGAGGAATAGCGGGAGCGGTCGGTATTGGATTGATCATTCTCGGATTCCGGCAGGCAGGTGTCAGTACTGTAAGATACATTGGATTTCAGATGATCGGTGCGGTTCTCCTGTTGCTGGGAATTACGCCGGCGATCCTTTACCGTCAGCAATACGGGGAGAGCAGCGCTGCGGAGCAGAATTCTTATTCTTCCGGAGCAGAGCAGGTGCAGGAGGATACGAGCTGGATTCCTGTCGGGGGCTGGATCTTTGCGGATGTGATCGGAATCACGAGAAACCTCCGTGCAGATGCCTCTTCCGGGGTCGAGTACTATGTGATCTGCAGATATCGCGATTTCAAGGAACATGTAGAGCACACCTTCACAAGCCGTTCCATGAAGGAATATCCCGGAAAGGAGATCATTGGCAAGCGTGTAAAGGTCTTCTTTCATTCCAAGGATCCGGGAGACTATACCGTGGATCTGAATACCATTGAATAAGAATGAATCATATAAACCGAATGATAGGTTGTTTTAAGATGCCGCCGGACCCGTCAGGGTCCGGCGGCATCTATTGTCTCTAGGTTTTTCCGTTCTGTGACCTTGTCACAGAAATGTCCCACAAGAATTTGTGTATGAACTACAGGAAGGAATAAAGGGCAGCTTTTTTCACAAGACGTTCTTATGACCGGTAATGATGCTGTAAGAGATGATCATTACCGGCGCTTGGAATTAATCGGAATTTTCTCCGTTCATAATAGCAGCGTAACGCAGAAGCTGCTTCATAGAATTTATCCCGAGCTTGCTGTAGATATTGCGGTTATGGTAGCGGAGGGTGCTTTCCTTGATGTTGTTTTCCTCCATAATCTCTTTGGTTCCCTTTCCGGACAGATAGAGGAGGAAAATTTTCTTTTCGGTCCGTGTTAAGGTGTTCAGTCCGTTCAGAAACAGCTGATAGCTTTCCGGATCCACTTCTTTTTTACGTGCGTACACCAGGCGGGAGAGTTCCCGCTTGGCGTCATCATATTCTCTGTTCACACGGTTGAGTTCTTTCCGGGCGTTTTCTATTTCATTTTCCAACGCGGAGGTTTCCGCTTTTCTGTCATTTTCTATTTCCGAGAACAGAGTAAATAGCTCAGCGATTTCGGGAATCATTTCAGCTGTGTCTGTTTGCTCTCTGTTCTTCAGCTGGTCGAGGTTTTTCAGAATCGGGTTCAAAAAGCGCCGGCTGAAATAACGGCAGCAGAGCAGAGAGAGACAAAGGAGGACGGCGAAGATCAGAAGGACCTCGGCGTCTTCACAGAAAACCATCTGCTGATAATCACGAAGCGGAATGAGGATATAAGCGCGGAACCACTCATTGAGCCCGGCAAGCTTTACCTTCTCTGTGATTCCAAGATAGGAAGTAACGCGGTCCGTACAGAGTACCTGCTTTTCGGAGAGCTTTTTGGTGACGGTCAGCGTACCGGCAGGGGCAAGGTAGTATCCGTCGGTGGTTCCGCAGGACATGGAATTTGCGGGATCAATCTTCAGGGTGCCGGAGTCCTGTCCTTCCGGAGCATTGTGAATATCTGCAAGAATGCAGGTGAGATGACTCAAGGTAGTGGGCTGGGCTATTTTCTGTCGAAAAAAGCTGTCATTCACCTCAAAGCCGCAGACGCCGATAAAAGTTCCGTCAGGAGAAAAAAGCGGAAACAGCAGGAGCAGTACCTTATCCGAGGTTCCGGGCAGGACAAAAATGTCACTGAAGCTGCAGGTGTCCGGCTGCGCGCTGCTTTTCCAGGTGTCATACCCGGGGAGGTTCTGTGTGTGAAATTCCAGTGTCCATTTCCGATGTGGCATGACATTGTTTTTCTTGCCGATTTCCGTGATTCCGCGATAGAGAAGAAGCTCAGAATCGGAATCGGGAGAGCTTTTGCGTATATACAGGCCTGACCTTGAGTAATCCGCTCCGGTCAGGCCTGTATTGACGGTAGCGTCAAGCAGCAGAAATGCGCCGGAACTGTCTGTCTGAAGAAGCTTATCTCTTATCGTATCGAACAAAAATTCCTGGAGTGCTTTCAGATCTGTTTCGGAGTCATTGATCTCCGAAAAAGAGATATGTCTTCCGTTGAGGTAGTTCCGGATCTGTTCTGTAACAGAAAGCGACATCTGAAACCCAGTTGCCTCCAGTGTCTCAAACTCGGAGGAGATATCCTGTGAAAAGACCGTCATCTGCATTTGCAGGGAAGAACGAAAAGTGTTCCTTTGCCTCAGCGCGGTAACGATGACGGACAGTCCGATCAGGAACGCAGCCATCAGAAGTACGGCGAGAAGAAACATATACTGGAAGAGCTTATAGCGCAAGCTGTTCCTTTTTCTGGTCAGTTCGCTGCTTTCGCCTGGTTTACGATGTAAAAAAGAGAAAAATGTCATCTTCACAGACATCTCCTTTCAGTTTTCCGGAGACCCCAGGCAGGAACAGAACTGCTCCCAGGTTTCAAGCTCAAGGGTGTCCGGATCCTCGCCGTCGAGATAACGTTTGTTCAGGGAAGACTGCATAGAACGAAGCGTGTCATAAAGATGGTTGGTTTTTTCGATAAACCCGCTGTCCGAAGGGAGCGGAGTAAAATGGCAGGTGTTCTTCACGACCCGGATGGCGTTGTATACAGAACGATAGGAGGGGCTCTGAAAGCGGTAGCTGTCGATTGCCTGGAAAGCTTCTTCTGTTACCGGAAAATAGCCCGTCTTCGCCGCAAAATCCAGATTCCGTTCGCTCTCTGTCAGCCAGTGAACAAAAACGGAGGCGGCTTCCGCCTTCAGGCTGTCTGTCTTGAGGGCACAGATTCCGCAGCCGGTCTGTGGAGCCAGTGGAGCGGAGGCGACTTCCGGCCGGTCCGATACGGGAAGAGGAAGCACCTTCAGATTCATGGGCTCGGTTGTGTTGTCAGAATAGGTAACAATGTCATTAAAGTACAGAATGGCTGCGCTGGAACCGGTACCGGCAGGAACCTCGCCGGTCATCATCTGTGTATTGGCGTAAAGATCAGAGACGATGATGTCCCCTCTGATCAGTGCATCCGCAAACAGCTTCCAGGAACTCCGCAGCACCGGATCGGAGCAGTTGTAACAGCCGTTCTTTATGATCTGCGTTCCTCCCATTTCGCGTGCGCTGAGATCTACATTCTGCACCAGGTAATCAAAAGCGCAGAAGGGCTTTCCCTTCGACCATTCCCTGTATTTCGCTGCCGTGCGGAAAAAGCCGTCCCAGGTTCGGAGGCTGCTGTAGGTGATGCCGGTATCCTCCTGAAATCGCTCAAACTCCGTTCCATTTACATAAAGAAGACGGGTGGATTTACAGACAGGGAAGACACAGAGGCGGTTCTGCAGGATTCCTTCGTCCACAAAAGCATCCACATAGGAATCCAGCTCGTCCTGTGAAAAAAATTCCGACCAGTCAACCAGATTCTCCGGCCCCAGAAGAGAAGCCGTTCCGGGGTAGCACAGAAACAGGTCGGGCATGGTGCCGGCACCGGGCTTTCCCTCCTGCGCTGCCAGAAGCTGTTCTCCGATCTCGGAAGCATTGGACATCCGGGTCACGTTGATGACAATCCCTTTTTTCATACCGATGGTTTCATTAAATTGCTGCACCAGAAGATTCATCGGAGAGTCTACCTGTTCTCCGTACACATGCCAGAAGGTGAGCGTTACCGGGTCCGATGGATTCAGGCGGCTGCCTCCCGAGCAGGCGGACAGGAGCGGCTGACCAATCAACAGCAGCATGGTGAGGAGTAAAGAAAAAATTGAGTGCTTTTTCATACGCATATACCTGTGAATCAATCTTTGTAACGATTCCGGAGATTGAGAAAACTGGAGGTTATCGAGATAGTGAGTGAATCGTTATTATTTTTAGTATTTCCCATCAAAACGGGGGAAACAGATGGGGACAAATCTGCTGATATCAGTATATTTAAATCATAAGACGGAAGCGCGCATACGACTGATTAAAGATTCTGAATCTATTATACACGAGGAATGAAAAATGTGGAAGGAGGTATTGCAATGAAACGGAAGAGAAAATATTTACAAAATGGTTGTGCTATCCTGGTGGTCGGTATTCTGATTCTCTCGACAATGATTCTTGCCGGCTGCGGCGGAAAAAATATGAAGGGAAGCAAATATCTGGGGAAGTGGAATGCTGTCTCAGCCGAAATGTCGGGGATGGAATTTGCCGTGTCGGATTTCATGGATGAATTTTCTTTCGTATTTAAAGAAGATGGGACCTGCGAGGCACATATCGATGATGAAGTAGAGAAAGGAAAGTGGGAGGAGACAGAGACCGGGGTAAAAATTAAAGACTCCACGGACACGATGGACTTAACCGATAAGGATGGAGACCTGTATATTGAATATGAGGGAGTCAGCTTTCATTTTGAAAAAGAGGGGAGTGAAGGCGTCAGCTCAGGCTCATCGTCAAAATCGGTAAGCGAAATAGTAACGGAGAGCACCTCTTCTCAAAGTGTGACCGCAGCAGACAGCACTTCTGCCGGTGTGTCAGGGCCGCAATCAGAGGCAGACGGCAGCCGGGATACAAGCGGTACACATCTGGAAATGAAGCTCTGGGATATCTATTATCCGGAAGGGTGGACAGAGAATGAAGATTACAAGGGAGACAGCGAGACCAGCAGCTATGGACGGCTGGATTATAAGCAGGGGGATACTGTTCTGGCGGCTGTGAATATTTCTGCGACAGTAGAAGACTGCAACGATTATCGGGATTTTCTCCATACGTCCGGTATTGACGCACACGCGCTGGCAGTCGATAAGACCGTGGAGCAGAAGAACATCGGCGGGGTTCCCTGTGTTTTCTCTGAAACGACGAGCTGGGGCGAACCGGTTCTGACCTATATGGGGAGAGATGTTGATTCCGGAACCACGGTAAAGGTAAGTATATCCGGTGAATATTCCGATCCTGCGGTGGAGAAGCTGATAAGCAACCTGGCATTTCATCTGAAGGATACCGGAAATGAGGATTATCCCTGGCCGTGGGAGGGAGAGGCCTTCACTACGGATCATGAGCATTCCAAGATGATCGCGGATACTACGATAACCTCTGTATGGGTTCCGGTTGAGGAACCGCTTCTGGCGCATGACATTTTCAGCGGAAGAATGGCTGCGGTTGGTGACAGAGTGTTTATATTACTGGATAATGTTTTGTATGAATACACACTGGGAGACTCACTGACACTGAAGAATACCATGAAGCTGGAGGATGATTATGAAGAACTTTCCGCTGACCAGAACGGAAATCTGTACCTGACAGGCTTTATGTCTCCGATGCTTACGGTAAAAGATGGTCAGATCATTGCGGCAAACGACGATATTGACAAGTCGGTTATACACAGCAGCGGAACCTGGGGGCTTTCCTGGTTTTTCGGGTCAGAACCGGAGAAAGTAGTCTTTGACGGAAGTAAGGCCTCGAAAGAAGCATGGTCCGGTTTTTCCAACGAGAGTATCAATACTGTGAGCCTGAGTGAAAACCACATCTTCATCGCAGGCGAGGATCCGGATACGCAGAATGAAGCCATCTGGGTTTTGGACACCGAAGGAAATCAACAGATGGAGCTTGGAAACCAGGAATTTGGAGGAGAACAGTCTCTGGGCAGTATTACAGATATCCAGGAGACGGAAAAAGGATTTATCGGTCTGGATGGAAATATGCGGAACCTGTTATTCTGGAAGAGCGACGGCAGTTTCCTGGGATCGGCAGAGGACAGTGAACTTTTCGGAACTAACTATCCCTGGATCAGTGCAGCTGCAAGACTGTCAGACGGCACCGTGCTTGTAGGTATGACGGAGGACAGAGCGGACAATTCCGCGACAGAGTTTATCGTTTACAGAGTCAGCGGATTCTGAGAAAGGAGAGATTTATGAGGTATGAAATAAAAGGCGGAAGTCTTCCGGTGGTGGAGTGTTATCTTCAGGCCGGAGAGTCTATGATGACGGAGAGCGGAAGCATGAGCTGGATGAGTCCGAATATGAAAATGGAAACGACTTCCGGCGGAGGGATCAAGAAAATGTTTGGAAGAATGCTCTCTGGTGAGAATATCTTTCAGAATCGTTATACGGCGCAGAATGGAGAGGGTATGATTGCCTTTGCGTCCAGCTTTCCAGGATCTATCAATGCAATTGAGATTTCACCGGGTAAAAGCGTAATCGTGCAGAAAAAGGCCTATCTCGCCGCACAGGAAAGTGTGGAGCTGTCTATGTACTTTCAGAAAAGCCTTGGCAAAGGTCTCTTTGGGGGAGAAGGTTTTGTCATGCAGAAGCTTTCCGGACAGGGAACCGCATTTATTGAGATCGACGGTTTCGGCTGTGAATACATCCTGCAGGAAGGACAGGAAATGATTGTAGATACCGGTTATCTTGCAGCCATGGATGAAAGCTGCAGTATGGAAGTGGTGACGGTACCCGGCGTGAAAAATATGCTGCTGGGAGGAGAGGGTGTCTTTAATACGGTGGTCCGCGGTCCGGGCAAAATTATCCTTCAGACCATGCCCATTTCCAATGTCGCAGCACTGCTGGCACCGTATTTTGATAAAAAGTCGTGACAACGAGATAAAACGCGACATTTCGCGGTGTCCGTATAAAGGAAATGCCCTGTCCGGAATCGTTAAACGAAGCGATTCCGGACAGGGCATTAAAAATTATCTCTTTATATCAATGCGCTTTGTATTCAGGCACTTCGTATCCATGCGGCTCACATCAATGCGCATCATGGTATTGATCAGCATAGCTATGTTCTGTATGTCTATAACCTGAGTAGTCTTTTTCGGAGCAGATTAAAGATCCCTTGCTATCTCGTTAAGGATTTTCCTGTCGCAGTGAAACGGGGCGAGTGCCATCTTGGATTCCTGGAGCTCATCGACGGCACGGGAGAGAACATCATCGCTTACGGTGAGCTGCTCACTTACTTCAGAATAAAATTCGCGCCAGTCGTCCAGGTCCTTGAATCCGGCGAGGGAGAGAGCCTTATCTCGGAGATCCTTATCTGCGTGAGACAGATAGCCGGCCTCGAAATATCCGCATGCCTGTCCGTGAGGGATACCGGCGTTTAAGGTGAGCGCGTAGGAAAGACCGTGAGGAATCGTGGTTCCGACCTGGGCGATCGACATTCCTCCCAGGACAGATGCGGTCATTAGGTTCGAAAAATCCCTATCGGACGCCCGGACCATTCCGGAGAGAATATCTCTGTTCAATGACCATGCCTTCAGGCCGGCTTCCGCCGTCATGTTGCTGTAGGTGTCAGAGTGTGCGTTGATCAGGCTCTCCCACAGATGAGCCAGCGCGTCGACAGCGGTATTTCTCAGTACGGATAGAGGAAGCGATTTGAGATATCCCGGATCAGCAAGGCCAAGCGACGGAAAAATCTTGTATGGAATGGAGCCTTTGGTATTGGTCTTATGGTTCGTAAGGACAGATACTGCCGTGACCTCTGAGCCGGTTCCGCATGTGGTGGGAACTTCAATGACGGGAATGGTATCGACAGGGTTTCCTTTTTCGTAGAGATAGTCGATTCCCTTGTCGTGGTTTTTGATCATCAGCGCTGCGGCCTTTGCCGCGTCAAGCGAGGAGCCGCCGCCGATGCCGATACAGAGGTCGGCGCCGAAATCCACGGCCTGATCCCGGATTTTCATCACGGTATCGGTCGAAGGATTCTGTTCAACACCATCAAAAAGTGTGAAGGGAATTCCGGAATCATCGAGAACACCTTCAACATCTGAGAGCGATCCGTTCTTCTTGGAAGAGCTTCCGCCGGTAACGAGGACAGCCCTGCTGCCCAGTGAGGATATTTCTGACGCGTGATTTTTTACGCAATTCACTTCCTGATAAAGCTTTACGGGCATATAAAATTTCATGGAAAACACCTCTTTCTTTAAGAAAAACAATCCGTAATATTGACATGAATATCAGAGAGAAAGGTCATGACTGTCACCTTTTTCGTTAGAAGATTTTAGCAGTTTTCGTGCATGTTCTTCCTCATCGGCGGTAACGGCGAGATGATAGAGCATCTCGTTTCGCGGCCGGACTGCCGGCTTTATCCCGCTCCAGTCCGCGGGCCGCATCTGTGCGCCGCACCCTCCGACGGGCATGGGTTCGGAAGCCCAGGTCTTTGTGCGCAGCCCGGAATTTTTTAAACGATCCTCGGCTCTGTTAATCTCATCCTTATTTCTTGAATCTAGTATGGTTATCCACCTTTTCAATTTAAACATAGTTTGTACTCCTTTTTTCCATTATACGTTGCTACGGTTGGGGTAACAAGTATTAATGACGGAGCATGAACAATAAATGAATATTGATCTGATTGGTGGATTTGCGGCATTATGCTGGAGAAATAAAAAAGCATCACTAAAGATAATGGACTGTGGAATCTTTTTTGCATGGGACATAAATGTAAACGCTTACATTATATGAAGGGCGACAAAGGCTGTTAAACAGTCAAAACAACCAAAAGAATGGCATATAATTGTAGGACATGCATAAATATTTGGCGAAACCACAAATATATATTGACGTATGTATAAATATAATTATAATGAAAAATATGAAAGCGCTTACATTTTGTTTATGCTATTAATAGTACGTAGGTTACAATAGAACACATTGGCATCCGTTAATGCTGTCTGCGGGAGATTCGGTGTAATTCCGGCGTTGCGCCGGTGTTGGATGTATGAGGAGGGTTAATAATGGAATATGTTATTGGTATTCTGCTGTTGGTTTCATTTTTCGGGCTGGTGGTTTACGCAGTTCGTGGTGGAAACCTTATGATGGGTATTTTTGTCATGGCGATCATTTGGACAGTACTTCCTATGTTGGGTAATCAGTTTGTCACCAACCCAGATTTTATTGCAGCCAACAAGGATATCCTCCATCGGTCCTGGAAGGATGCTCTGACATTGGTATTCCAGAGCGGTCCGGAAGGATGGGGTGCGACTCTTGTCAATGTTGTTTTCGGTGCTTGGTTTGGACGTGTTCTTATGAAAACGGGTATCGCATCGACGCTGATCAAAAGTGTAACAGAGCTTGGCGGAGATAAGCCGCAGATAACGTGCATTCTTCTCTGTATCGTAACGACGGCATGTTTCTCATCAATTTTCGGAGCAGGAGCCGTTGTTGCAATTGGTGTTATCGTTCTTCCGATTTTTCTTTCTCTTGGGATTCCGAAAGTGCTGGCAACTGTCGCTTTTATGATGAGCGTCGGTGCAGGTATGTATGTGAATCCGGTTCTTTATCAGCAGTACTCAGCGTTCTTCCTTGGTGATGATGGAAAAACGACATATTCCTATGAAATGCACACAAGCTGGGGCATTTACGCATTACTGATACAAATGGCTGTTGTTGTAATCATGGTTCTTATCCTTACCAGAAGGAAAAAGGTTCATACCTGGGGTGCGACGACACCGGATGAAGTAAGAGCTCGAAGGGGTGAGAACGCTCCTGGTATTTCGTTGATCACACCGGTTCTTCCGGTTCTGCTCCTGATTATTTTCAAAATTCCGATTATCCTCGGATTTGTTATCGGAAGCTTTTACGCTATGATTACATGCAAAAAGATCAAGGGATGGTCTCAGTTGTGCCGTATGATCAATAAAGATTTCTTCGACGGTGTTGTCGATACAGCTCCGCTTGTCGGATTTTTACTGATTCTTCCGATGTTTAATAAATCTGCGGAACTCTGTGTGCCCTATTTTAATGCTCTGCTCGGAAACATAATACCAAATAATACACTGATCATCAGTATTGTTTTTGCGATTCTTTCTCCGCTGGGTCTGTTCCGTGGCCCGCTCACTCTGTTCGGATGTGGAGCCGCAACGCTCGGAATACTGAAAGGCCTTGGTTTCTCAACTGCATATTTGGCACCGCTGATGGTTATTCCAAGTACAGGGATGAATGTTTCCTGTTGTATCACACAGTCCTGGATCGTATGGGGGGTTAATTACACGAAGGTTACGACAAGGGATTTCCTTAAGGTGAGTGCGGTTGCGGGATGGATCGTCTGCGCGGTACTGCAGATCATGGTTTACTTTATGTTTGGTTAACAAGCGGGAGGATTAGGATGAGCAGAAAAGTAAGAATGGGTATTGATGTTGGCGGAACCCATACAAAGGCAGTCGCAATTGATAATGATACACAGGAGATTATCGGAAAAGCAACAGTAAAAACAACACACGACGATAAAAAAGGTGTTTCCTCCGGCGTTGTTTTGGCGTTTAAAAAATGCATGAAAGAAAACAACATTAAACCCGAGGATGTTGTGTTTGTTGCTCATAGTACGACACAGGCAACGAATGCGCTTATTGAAGGTGACGTAACAAAGGTTGGCATTATAAGCACTTCTCTGGGAGGGGTTGAAGGACTAATGGCCAGGGCACAGACCTATCTGAAAGATATCGACCTTGGTTCCGGAAAAAAGATTGAGATTTGTAGTGAATATATTCCAAATAAAAAATTTACACCGGAAAATGTCCGAACAGCGGCAAAACACCTGAAAGAAAAAGGAGCAAAGGTATTCGTCGCAAGCTGTGCGTTTGGAGTAGATGACTCGGTTGCAGAACAGAACATAGAGGAGATCACGAAAGGTGAGATGGGTATGGAGACAACCGTCGCTTCGGATATCACGAAACTTTACGGGTTGACACGGCGTACGAGAACAGCTGCTATTAATGCTAGTATCCTGCCCAAAATGCTCAATACAGCAAACGACACGGAGAACAGTGTGCGTGAGGCTGGCGTTAAGGTTCCGCTTATGATTATGCGGGGCGACGGCGGTGTCATGGAGATCAATGAGATGAAGAAAAGACCGGTGTTGACTATGCTCTCTGGTCCGGCAGCTTCTGTTATGGGATCCTTGATGTATCTTCGAGCTTCTAATGGGGTGTATTTTGAGGTCGGCGGTACAACGACAAATATCGGTGTCATCAAGGATGGACGGCCCGCGATCGACTATTCCATTGTCGGCGGACATCGCACATATATATCATCTCTGGATGTTCGTGTCCTTGGTGTGGCAGGAGGATCGATGATCCGTCTGAGTAAAAATCGTGTTGAAGATGTCGGACCAAGGTCCGCACATATCGCAGGGCTTGATTATTCCGCATTTACGCCGGAAGAAGAGATTATAGATCCGAAACTTGAACTCTTTTCTCCGAAGGAAAGCGATCCGTCAGATTATGTAGCAATCCGCCTAAAGAACGGAAAGCGGATTACAATTACCAATACTTGTGCTGCCAATGTGCTCGGACTTGTCACAGAGAAGGATTATTCCTACGGAAATGTCGCTTCTTGCCGGAAAGCGATGCAGCCGGTTGCCGATTACCTTGGTACGACGGTTGAGGATGTCGCAGAGCAGATTCTGACAAGAGCATATGAGAAAATCAGTCCGATCATTTTGGAACTCGCGGCTAAATACAAGCTTGAGCATGATCAGATTTCTCTAGTCGGTGTCGGCGGAGGAGCGACGTCTCTGATCGGGTTTATTTCCAAAAAAATGGATATCCATTATAGTGTGCCGGAGAATGCGGAGGTTATTTCCTCGATCGGTGTAGCACTGGCGATGGTAAGAGATGTCGTGGAGAGAGTAGTTCCGAACCCGACGGCAGGTGATATCCGTGTAATTAAGAGAGAAGCGATTGAAAAAGCCGTTGAGAGCGGTGCAGCGCCGGAGACGGTCGAGGTGCACATTGAAATTGATTCTCAGACGTCTAAGTTGACCGCTATTGCGACTGGGTCTACAGAGGTCAAGACACAGGATCTTATGGCTGCGTGCACAGAAGAAGAAGCTGTGGGGATTGCAGCGAAGGATATGAGATGCAGCAAAGAGGATGTCATGATGGCTGCACAGATTCGAAATTTCTGGGTATTCCAGCATAGGGATGAGAAAGGACATGTTCTGATACGGATTATTGATAAGAAAGGATTTATCCGTGTACAGCGCGCAGACGGTGATGCACAGATTTGTAAGGCATCAGGCTATCGGAATGTTGTGTCTGCTTTTTGGGAAAGCCTTGCAGTTTACACAGCAGATGCTATTTTGAGACCAGATTTTTACATTTGTGCAGGTGGCCGTGTGATGGATTTTACAGGTACAGATCTCGATCAGGTCCTGATGTTGATGGAAGTTGAAATGCAATCTTTTGAAGGTGATGATGACATCATCGTGGTCGGTGCAAAAGCGCAGATATAATCCATGAAAAAAATAATCAGTTTCATTCATACGTATCGAAATAAAGAACAAGAACAGACGGTTTATCCGATCCGCGAAATGATCAGCGTGCTTGTGCAACTGACGGATGAGCAGTGGGGAGGATATGCCTTTTACCATGAGCCGCTTGAGAGAAAATTTGACGCGGAAGCGCGAAAACATTATATTGCAGAAGCGAATACCTGTGGACGGAAAGAGGCGGGGGTGCTGAAAGCGGAATTAGAGCAGTATGGAATTCTGGCTCTGATAAAAAAACATGGCTTCAATATGGAATTTCCGGACATGCCGAATGGCGGAGGACATGTGATATTTGCTCAATTTACCGAACCGGATAAGATTACAGTTTTCAGAGACTGCACAAAAAAGGCTGCGGCACTTATCCAGAATGAGCATCTGGAAGGGCTTTTGAAGGGAAAAGATCTGGAGAAGATTCTTCTCGCCCATGAATTCTTTCACGCTATGGAATATCAGAAAAGAGAATCTATTTATACGATGACCGAGACAATTGAATTGTTGAAAAGACCGTTTTCAAACCGGTCACGGATTGTTGCATTGAGTGAGATGGCTGCGATGGCCTTTGCAAAAGAATTACTCGATCTGCCATATAGCCCGTATGTTCTGGATGTGCTTCTTATTTATGGTTATAACAAAAAGGCTGCATCGGCTTTATATGAGGAAATGTTGGAAGCGGCCGGGATCAAGGAGAGAAAAAATGCTGACAACGACGATTGATATTGCTGAGAAATATGATTACCTGTCAGAGCGCTTTCAGAAAGCTTTTGATTTTCTGAAAAATACGGATTTCAGCAGGCTGTTGGAAGGGGTGATTCCAATTGACGGAGACTATGTGTTTGCACAGGTTCAGGTCTATGAAACAAAGCCTGCAGAGGAGTGCCGGTTTGAAGCACACAGAAAATACTTTGATATTCAGTTTATGGCGGATGGTGAGGAGTACATGGGATTTTACCCTCTGAAATACCTGGAGGAAGATACATCCTATGATGATAAGAATGATCTGCAGTTTTATCATATGCCGAAGGATTATGGCAGGATTTTGCTTCGGACAGGTGATTTTGCTGTCGTATCACCGGACGATGGGCATATGCCGAGAAGTATCTGCAGCATGAGGCAGAAGGTGAAGAAAATTGTGGTAAAAGTAGCTGTTGACTGAGAATTCCGGACGCCGGATTTCTTGAAAAAATTTTCAGGATTATGTATCATGGGGATCGATGAAACAGCAAACTGTTTCCGGAAAATGAGGATCCATACACATGAACATTTATGATATTGCGCAGCAAGCCGGCGTTTCAATTGCAACAGTTTCGAGAGTCCTAAACAACAAAGGAAATGTAAGCGAAAAAACACAAAAGAAAATTCAGGATGTTTTAGACAGGAATGATTATCAGCCGAACGCCATAGCAAGAGGGCTCGTGGCCGGTTCCATGAAAACGGTTGCCATTCTGACGGTTGATGTCCGAGTACCACATTATGCCATGACTTCCTACGTCATGGAGGAAATGATGTCAAAACTGGGATATATGGTTCTGCTCTGCAACACAGGGGAGCGACCGGAAGGATGGAAGAAGTACCTTACACAGCTTGCTGAACGGCATGTAGATGGTATTGTGCTTACTGGATCGATTTATGAAAGGCTGACCATAGACGATATTCCGAAGAACATCCAGAATATACCAATCGTCATGGCGAATGGGTATCTCGATAGGCCGGGATTCTATTCGGTTCTTGTTGACGAGGGAAGAGGGATGGCTTTGGCTGCGGAGCATCTTCATAACCGAGGGAAGCGGAAGATTGCATTTGTTCGAGATCTTGATACCGAATCCGCAGACCGAAAGCTGAAGGGCTTTCTGGACGAGATGAAGATTCTTGGTGTGGCGCATCCAGAAAAAGATGTCTTTCATACGAAGTATGGTATGGAGGGAGGCCAGCATGCTGCGGCAGAAATCGCCGCAAAGGGTTATGACGGAATTGTCTTTGGCGAAGACCTTACTGCCGTCGGCGCGGTTCATGAACTGGTTAACCACGGTATAAAGGTGCCGGAACAAATCGCCGTGACGGGTTGCAATAATTCCGAATATGCTACGGTATGCAATCCGATGCTTACAAGTGTTGACAATAAAGGAAAAGTACTCTCTGAACTGACAGTAAAACTGTTAATTGATCTGCTGACGGGAAATGAAGAAAAAGCTTCTATTATGGTAATCCCGGAGCTCGTCGTAAGAGAGACCTCCTGAGGCGCTGCTGTACAAGCTGATACAGCCCGGTAACGCCAATTGCCTATATAGATGTTTTCAGACTTCCGTCAGTTCCGCAATCTTGCATTGGAGGAAATTATGGCGGAAGTTATTTTATTTGGAGAACCGATGGCAATGTTTGTAGCGCAGAGTGAGGGCGATCTTGCAGACGTTGAAAATTTTGTAAAGCTGCTTGCCGGGGCGGAGGTTAATGTGGCGATCGGCCTGAAACGTCTGGGGCACAGTGTTTCTTATGTTACGAAGCTCGGAAAGGATCCGTTCGGACGTTATATTGAGAAAAAACTGAGAAAAGAAGGGATCAATCCAGATATTTCGTATGATTCGGAGCACTGGACCGGGTTCCAGATGAAAAGCAAGGTGTCAAAGGGAGATCCCAAAGTGGTGTATTTCCGTAAAAACAGTGCAGCATCTCACATTACAACCGAGGACATTGAAAAAGTAAATCTGGAGGATGCAAAAGTGCTGCACGTCACAGGGATCCCGCCGGCACTTTCGGCAGATTGTAGAAAGGCTACATACCGGCTGATCGAGCGGGCGCGTGAAAATGGAATGAAGATTAGCTTCGATCCGAATTTACGGCCTTCTCTGTGGGAAAATGAAGAGACCATGATACAGGTGGTCAACGATCTTGCCTTCCGGGCAGATCTTGTTCTTCCTGGTACAGGAGAGGGTAAAATGCTGATGGGCAGCAGCGATCCTTCTGCAATTGCGGATTTTTATTTAAAAAATGGGGCCAAAACCGTAATCGTGAAGGACGGACCGAGGGGCGCTTATGTGGCAACTGGGGACAGGGCATTCATCCGCCCGGGATATCATGTCGCAGAAGTGGTAGACACGGTCGGTGCCGGTGACGGATTTGCCGTTGGTGTGCTGAGCGGTTGTCTTGAAGGGCTTTCTCTTGAGGAAATAGCAGATCGGGGGAATGCAATCGGAGCCATTCAGGTTTCGGTACAGAGTGATAACGAGGGGCTTCCGACCAGAGATGAGCTGTCAGAATTTCAGGAGGGTAATCGGAAATGAAACTTCAGATCGCGATTGATCGGATGACGATCAATGATGCAGAAGAGATGATTCAAAGCATAACCCGGTATGCGGATATTGTGGAAGTCGGGACTTCACTCATTAAGGATTATGGATTGTCCGGCAGTGTTGGCTATTTCAAAAAGGAGCTTCCGGAACAGGTGATTCTCGCCGATATCAAGACCTGTGATGAAGGAGAATACGAATTCCGGAAATGCTATGAGGCCGGAGCTGATTTGGCGACTGTTATGGGGTTTTCAAGCGATGCAACTATTGATGCCTGCAGAAAACAAGCGAGAATATTTGGGAAAAAATATGTTATTGATATGATGGGGGTTGACGAGAACCGTGTATTAGAACTTCAAAGCTGTTTTCCAGATGCGGTGTTCGGCGTCCATCTTCCATCTGACAGCCATGGCCAGGGGCTGGATGATCTCGTGCGGAATATGTGCGGGCAGTTCCCGGACGGAATCGAAATTTCGGCAGCGGGCGGAATAAAACCAGAATCAGTCCCGGTTTTGAAGGAAAACAATGTGGACATTGTTGTTGTCGGAAGTGCAGTTACAAAGGCTGAAGATCCTAGGACAGCGGCTGCGGTGTTTGCGGATCTGATTAGAGTATGAGATTTGGGAGGAACAGGTATGACAGAGACATTGCGTCAGATTATGGATGAGATCGAAGAAACCATCGATCAGGTAAAAGAAGTGGAGCTTCAGGCGTTTATGGATAATATCCGTAAGGGGCACAGGATTTTCGTTGACGGAGAAGGCCGCTCTGGATTCTCTGCGAGAGGTTTCGCTATGCGGCTGATGCACATAGGATATGAGGTGTTTTTTGTCGGTGAGACTATAACACCGGCAATGGGAGAAGGAGACGTTTTCATCGGTGTCTCCGGCTCCGGTGCAAGCGCTGTCGTTTTGAATGATGCCCAAAAGGCAAAGGACCATGGTTGTACTATTCTTGCGGTCACGAGTAAAAAAGACTCCCCGCTTGCAGCAGCAGCAGAAACAACTTTGATTATTCCGGGAACGGTCAAGGGTGATTCCGGAAATGCAAGAAAATCAATTCAGCTGCTCAGTTCTCTTTTTGACCAGAGTCTTCATATTACGTTGGATGCAGTTTGCCTTATGCTGAGCCGCAGGGATCACACATCGAATGAGGAGGCAACGCATGTACACTGGTGATCAATATTTTGAAGAGACAGAAATTGAGATGGTAGAAAAATTCCATCGGTTTCGGGCGATTCCGGTCATTACATCGAGCGAACCGGGAAGAGCGGAAAGACTGGCGGATGTTCTTGCCGAGGAGGGCTTCCCGGTTGCGGAAGTGACGTTTCGTGCAGGCAGAGCTGATGAGATGATTGCAAGGATGTTAAAGAAAAGGCCAGATTTTATGGCTGGCGCGGGGACCGTTCTTACAGTGGATCAGGCGGAACTGGCGAGAAGAGCAGGCGCCAGGTTTGTTGTATCTCCAGGCTTCAATAATAAAGTAGGGGAGTATTGTAAGGCGGCAGGAATTCCATACATCCCGGGTATTGCGACGGCTACTGAGCTGCAGAAGGCATTTGAAATGGGCTATCGGGCAGTTAAAATTTTTCCGGCAGGAGTATTAGGAGGCCTGCCGATGATCCGCGCGTTGAGTGCACCGTATCCGGACATGGCATTCATGCCGACGGGAGGTGTAACGCAGGTAAATATGCGTGAATATCTTGATTATGAAAAGGTTTTTGCTGTCGGTGGAAGCTGGATGGTTCCGCAGAAAGAGCTGGATGATGGTGATTTCGAGGCAATCCGCTCAAAGTTAAGAGAGACTGCAAAGGTAATTGGCAAGACAGAATAAAACAGGATTTTCTGAAGGAGCGTCAGTCAGTGGCATAGTTGTCACGAAGCTGGCGCTTTTTTGTACTGTGCGGAAAATCAAGAAGAGGGTATCTTTCAGAAAGGCTGTTTGAAATAGAAACATTACATCAACTGTAAGTGGTATATGAGGCGGACCATCATTACAATGGTCTTATGAAAGGATGGTGGTGACCATTATGAGTAATATTTTACAGGTGGACCGTCTGAAAAAGACATATGGAAAAGGAGACAGCAGAACTGAAGCCTTAAAGGGGATTTCGCTCGATACAGGCTTTGGGATAAGGCTTGTTTTCCATTTGTAAAGGGAGGAATAAAGCTGAAGAAGGCGGTTATCTGTGCGCCGATTGTCGAATATGGCAAGGAGGAATCATTTTAGTGAAAGATAAACAAGTGGCTGTCACACGAAATAGTGTGGCAGCCACTTGCATGAACAAAATTTTCAGATCAGCTTTCCGCCTGCATATTTTTCATAGCATTTGTCAGCATCATCTTGATCCGGTTGAGCTGGTTGACCTCGGAAGCGCCGGGATCGAAGTCGATGGCGACGATATTCGCTTTCGGGTATTCAGCGCGGATTTCCTTGATGACGCCCTTGCCGACGATGTGGTTCGGGAGACAGCCAAACGGCTGAATACATACGATGTTGTTGACACCACCGTGAATGAGCTCCATCATCTCGCCGGTCAGGAACCATCCCTCGCCGGTCTGGTTGCCGACGGAGACGATCGGAGACGCGTAATGAGCGAGCTCATCGATTTTCGCGGACGGCGTGAAATGCGTGCTCCGGATGAATTCATCGTTTGCGGCCTTGCGCAGCACGTTGACCGCAGCGATTCCGGCCTGTGTCAGAAGCATGGATTTCTTCTTCGTGCCATAATGGCGGTACTTGAACTTCGCGTTATAGAAGCTGTACATGAAGAAATCTACAAAATCGGGCACGACGGCCTCGGCGCCTTCCTTCTCCAGCTGATCGACCAGATGATTGTTGGCGGCAGGGGCATATTTCACAAGGATCTCTCCGACGATGCCGACCCGCGGCTTGCGAAGACTTTCATCAACCGGCAGGCGGTCGAAGTCACGGATGATCGAGCGGCAGAGATTGGTGTAGCTGTGCCATCCGACCCTCTTGTTGGTCAGATAGTTGATGCAGATTTTTTCCCATTTTTTATGCAGGCGGTTCGCGGAGCCGGGAACTTTCTCATACGGCCTCATGCGGTACAGACACTTCATGAAGATATCACCGAAGATTGCGGCATAAACGATCCGGATCGCCATATCAGGTGTGATCTTGAATCCCGGATTGTCCTCCAGACCCACAAGATTCAGAGAGATAACCGGCACCTGCGGATATCCGCCCTTCTTCAGTGCGCGGCGGATGAAAGCGATATAGTTCGACGCGCGGCAACCGCCTCCGGTCTGACTCATGATGATAGCTGTATGATCCGGATCATACTTTCCGGAATCCAGGGCATCCATGAACTGCCCGACGACCAGAAGAGAGGGGTAGCAGGCATCGTTGTTTACATAGCGCAGACCCTCATCAATGGAGTGCCGGTTGTCGTTGTCCAGGACGTGCAGGTGATAACCTCCGGTGTTGAAGGCGGCCTCAAGCAGACTGAAGTGTATCGGCGACATCTGCGGAGCCAGGATGGTATATCCCTCCTCCTTCATCTGCTTTGTGAATACGACCCGCTCTGCGGCAGAGTTGTGAATCTCGCGCGGCTGCGGATTTTTCTCTCTGGCGCGAACTGCAGCGAGAAGGGAACGGATCCGGATCCGGACAGCTCCCAGGTTGTTCACTTCGTCGATCTTCAGAACGGTGTAAATCTTGTTGCTGCCGGAGAGAATCTCATATACCTGATCTGTTGTTACGGCATCCAGACCGCAGCCGAAGGAGTTCAGCTGGATCAGCTCCAGGTCATCTCTGGTTTTGACGAAGTTTGCGGCGGCATAAAGCCGGGTGTGGTACATCCACTGGTCGTTTACGCGCAGAGGCCGTTCGATCGGAGCAAGGTCGGAGATCGAATCCTCGGTCAGGACAGCGACGTCGTAGGAGGTAATCATATCCGGGATTCCATGGTGAATCTCCGGGTCAATATGATACGGACGTCCGGCGAGAACAATGCCGTGATGATGGGTTTCTTCCATCCATTTGAGGACTTCCCTTCCCTTCTTGCGTACTTCATCGCGGACATTTGCCATCTCGACCCATCCGGCGTGGCAGGCCTCGCGGACTTCCTTCTCGGGAATGTCATGAAAGACCTTTACCAGTTCGTCTGCCAGGGTCTGTTCCGTGGTCATGGCCAGGAACGGATTCATGAAGTGGATGGACGGATCCTTCAGCTCGTCGACGTTGTTCTTGATGTTCTCGGCGTACGAGGTAACGATCGGGCAGTTGTAGTGATTTACGGCTTCCGCGAATTCCTGACGTTCATAGGGAATACATGGATAGAAAATATTCTTCACACCCTGACGGATCAGCCAGGTGATGTGGCCGTGGCTGATCTTGGCGGGATAGCAGGCGGTATCACTTGGGATGGACTCGATGCCGAGCTCATAGATTTTTCTCGTGGAAGTCGGGGACAGGACAACGCTGTATCCGAGCTTGGTGAAGAAGGTGAACCACAGAGGATAATTCTCATACATGTTCAGAACACGCGGGATTCCGATTTTTCCGCGCGGAGCCTCGTCCGCGGTCAGAGGCGTGTAGCCGAAGATGCGGTTGTATTTCCACTCGTACATATTCGGGATATGGTGCGCGTTTTTCTGCTTTCCGATTCCTCGCTCGCAGCGGTTTCCGCTGATGTACTGGCGGCCGCCGGAGAAGCGGTTGATGGTCAGGCGGCAGTGGTTCGTACAGCCCTTGCAGTAGGCGCTCTTTGTGGAGTACTGCAGAGTATTGATCTTGTCGATGGGAAGCATTGTGGTTTCCCTGCCTTCGCAGCGGTCGCGGGCGATCAGGGCGGCGCCGAAGGCACCCATGATTCCGGCGATGTCCGGGCGGACTGCCTCGCAGTCCGCAATGCGCTCAAAGCTTCTGAGCACTGCGTTGTTGTAGAAGGTACCTCCCTGTACGACGATGTGGCGGCCAAGCTCTTTCGCGTCGGAGACCTTTATTACCTTATAAAGAGCGTTCCGGATGACGGAGTACGCGAGTCCGGCAGAGATGTCGGCGACGGTCGCGCCCTCCTTCTGGGCCTGCTTCACGCGGGAGTTCATGAATACCGTGCATCGTGTTCCGAGGTCAATCGGGTTCTCTGCGAACAGAGCTTCCTGTGCAAAGTCCTTGACGTCATAGCCCAGAGAATTCGCGAAGTTCTCGATAAAAGACCCGCAGCCGGAGGAGCAGGCCTCGTTCAGCTGGACGCTGTCGACGGCGTGATCGCGGATCTTGATGCATTTCATGTCCTGACCGCCGATATCCAGGATGCAGTCCACATCCGGATCAAAGAAGGAAGCGGCAGTATAGTGCGCGATGGTCTCGACTTCGCCCTCGTCCAGCATAAGGCCGGACTTGATCAGCTGTTCCCCGTAACCGGTGGAGCAGGAATAGGCAATCCGCGCGCCCTCAGGAAGCTTGCTGTAGATGTCCTGGATGGCGCGGATCGAGGTGGCCAGAGGATTTCCGTGGTTATTGTCGTAGAAGGAGTAAAGGAGCTTTCCGTCTTCGGAGATCAGCGCCGCCTTTGTTGTGGTGGATCCGGCATCGATGCCGAGATAACAGTTTCCTTTATAATCCTCGAGATTGCCGGTTTCGACCTTATCCCGGTTGTGACGCTCGATAAATTCCCGGTATTCGTCTTTATTGGCGAAGAGTGGAGCCATGCGGGCAACTTCCATCTGCATCTTGACACCGTGGCGCAGACGCTCTTTCATATCGGTCAGAGAGTACTCAACGTCCTCCTTGGCATTCAGAGCGGATCCGAGAGCGGCGAAGAGATGAGAATTATCCGGAACGATGGTATGTTCCTCGTCGAGGTTCAGCGTGCGGATGAAGCATTTGCGAAGCTCGGAGAGGAAGTGGAGCGGACCTCCGAGGAAGGCAACATGGCCGCGGATCGGTTTGCCGCAGGCAAGACCGGAGATGGTCTGGTTTACCACCGCCTGAAAAATGGATACAGACAGATCTTCCTTGGTCGCGCCCTCATTGATCAGCGGCTGAATGTCTGTCTTGGCGAAGACACCACAGCGTGCGGCGATCGGGTAGATCGCCTGATAGTGCTTGGCGTATTCGTTCAGCCCGGTTGCGTCCGTCTGCAGAAGAGAGGCCATCTGGTCAATAAAAGAACCGGTTCCTCCGGCGCAGACGCCGTTCATTCTCTGCTCGATATTTCCATTCTCAAAGTAGATGATCTTCGCGTCCTCGCCGCCGAGCTCGATGGCAACGTCGGTCTGAGGAGCCTGGAACTGCAGGGCGGAGGAAACGGCGATAACCTCCTGCATGAACGGAACATCGATGTTCTGAGCGAGGGCAAGGCCGCCGGATCCGGTGATGACCGGATGAATCTGGACGTTCCCCGTTATCTTCTCCGCCTCTTCGAGAAGATCCGCGAGGGTCTCCTGAATTTTAGCAAAATGTCTCCGGTAGTCGGAGAACAGGATATGCTTCTCCAGGTCCAGGACGACAATCTTGACCGTTGTGGAACCGATATCAATACCTAATGTATAGTTTAAATCTGACATACAATTTTACTCCTTTATATTCAGAACGATTATACGACAACGATTTTTTAAAAACAACAGCAAGGGTATCGGCCAAAAATGAAAAAATGGTAAAAAACATGGGCGGAAACGCAGGGTTTAGGACACATCCGTAAAACTGGGGTTCTGATTTTGCACAATATAATGGAGCACTTGACATTGCCTGCGCAAACATCGGGGAAGGGAGCGAGACACTTGCGGGCATCGGGTAAATCCGTTATGATAAATTGTAAACAGATGATATTGCAGGTCTTTTCTGCGGAAACGGAGTATTATGGCAGAGTATAAACTGATAAAGGTAAGCGGCAGAGCGAAGCGGGCGGAGTTCAAAACCGTGCATGGTACGGTGCAGACGCCGGTTTTCATGAACGTGGGTACGGTGGGAGCCATCAAGGGGGCGGTCTCGACCGAGGATTTGGAGCGTCTCGGGACGCAGATCGAGCTCTCCAACACCTATCACCTTCATGTGCGTCCGGGAGACGAGGTGGTCAAAAAGCTCGGCGGCCTTCATAAGTTCATGTCCTGGAACAAACCGATTCTGACGGATTCGGGCGGGTTCCAGGTTTTTTCCCTGGCAGATTCGCGAAAGATCAGGGAAGAGGGTGTCACCTTCCACTCCCATGTGGATGGAAGGCTGATCTTCATGGGCCCGGAGGAGAGCATGCAGATTCAGTCGAATCTCGGCTCAACGATCGCGATGGCCTTTGATGAGTGCCCGTCCAGCGTTGCGACCAGGAAATATGTGAAGGAGTCCATTGACCGGACGTACCGGTGGCTGATCCGATGCCAGAAGAAAATGCGGGAACTGAACCAGAGAGAAGATACCATTAATAAGGAACAGCTTCTGTTCGCGATCAATCAGGGGGCGGTTTATCCGGACCTCCGGATTGAGCACGCGAAAAGAATCCGGGAGCTGGATGCCGACGGCTACGCGGTCGGTGGACTGGCGGTCGGTGAAACACATGAGCAGATGTATGATATTCTGGATCATGTGGTGCCGGAGCTTCCGCAGGACAGACCGACATATCTGATGGGAGTCGGCACGCCTGCGAACATCATCGAGGCGGTGGACCGGGGCGTGGACTTTTTCGACTGCGTCTATCCGAGCCGGAACGGGCGTCACGGGCATGTGTATACCCACAGGGGACATCTGAACCTGATCAACGCGCAGTATGAGCTGGACAGCCGGCCAATAGAGGAGGAATGCCAGTGTCCGGTGTGCCGCAGGTACAGCCGGGCTTATATCCGCCACCTCCTGAAAGCAAAGGAGATGCTGGGAATGCGTCTTTGCACGGAGCACAACCTGTACTTCTACAACCATCTGACACGGGAGATCCGCAGCGCGATCGAGGAGGATCGCTGGGATTCCTGGAAGAGAAAAGCACTGGATGATCTTCGGGAGGAGGAAGAGAAGCATGAGGCGATGAAGCAGCCGAAGTATTACCAGAAGGTCGCCAATGAGAGAATATTCCGGAAGGAACAGGGGGATACCATGAGGGATCCGCATGATACCGTAAAGGAAGAACAGATGAAAGAGGAACAGGCAGTTCGTCAGGAAACGGAGAAATGAACAAAAGTCAGTTTAGACGGGTGCGAAATTTGTGAAAACTCCATAAAATAGCTTGTCACCCGGTTTAATATCATGTATTATTATTTTTTGACAGTTATATCCGAAATCAATTACAGGGAGGAATCGTTATGATTTTTGCAAGTTCAGCTTCGGGTTCAGGCAGCGCGCTCAGCATGATCATTCTTCTGGTCGCTATGTTCGCGCTGATGTATTTTATGATGATCCGTCCGCAGCGGAAAGAGCAGAAGAAGATGCAGGCAATGCTCAGCGCCATGGAGATCGGCGACGCTGTTGTGACGACCGGAGGATTCTATGGAATCATCATCGATATCAGCGAGGACGATGTCATCGTAGAGTTCGGCAACAACAAGAACTGCCGGATTCCGATGCGCAAAGAGGCCATTGCCCAGGTTGAAAAGCCGGAGCAGGCGGCTGCAGCGAAGGAAGAAAAAGCCGCTGCGGCGAAGAACGCGGACAAGGACGCGAAGAAATAATCGGAAGATCAGATTTTCAGGCACAGGAGCGCAGGTTTCTGTGCTTTTCTTTTTTTGTCGGGTTATTTCGGAGATTCGGCTTTTTTTGCCGGTTGAAATGATACTTGAATTGAAGTATTATATAAACTACGAGTCAAGTATAAGTTGAATGAATGTACACATAGATGGTTTAACAGGACTTATATTAAATTATCAAAATATCAAAAGAAGAGGTGAACCTGATTCATGGAGTTTAAAATTGGTTTAATTCACGGGGACGGCATTGGACCCGAAATTGTAAATGAGGCACAGAAGGTTCTGGATGCGGTTGCCGGGAAGTATCATCACACCTTTCATTATACAAATCTTCTGCTCGGAGGAGCATCCATCGACGCAACGGGACTTCCCCTCACAGAGGAGACCGTGGCGGAGGCCAGGACCTGCGACGCGGTTCTGATGGGATCAATTGGCGGAGACGCGAAGACCTCTCCGTGGTACAGGCTGGAGCCGTCGAAACGCCCGGAGGCGGGTCTGCTTGGTATCCGCAAGGCACTGGGGCTTTTTGCGAATCTTCGCCCGGCTTACCTGTACAATGAACTTCGGGACGCCTGCCCCCTGAAGGATGAGATCATCGGGGATGAGGGCTTCAATCTGATCATTGTGCGGGAACTCACCGGAGGTCTTTATTTTGGCGCGCGAGAGACAAAGGACGTTGACGGCGTGGAGACAGCGGTCGATACACTCAGCTACAATGAGAATGAGATCCGGAGGATCGCGAAGAGAGCCTTCGAGATTGCCATGAAACGGAACAAGAAGGTGACCGAGGTGGACAAGGCAAATGTGCTGGATTCCTCCAGACTGTGGAGAAAGGTGACAGCAGAGGTCGCGAAGGAATATCCGGAGGTTACCTATGAGAATATGCTGGTCGATAACTGCGCGATGCAGCTGGTCCGCGACCCGAAGCAGTTCGATGTCATCCTGACGGAGAATATGTTCGGAGACATCCTTTCGGACGAGGCGAGTATGGTGACCGGATCCATCGGAATGCTTTCCTCCGCCAGCCTGAACGAGACGAGCTTCGGCCTGTATGAGCCGTCGCACGGCTCCGCGCCGGACATCGCCGGCAAGAATATCGCAAACCCGATCGCGACCATTCTCTCGGCGGCAATGATGCTCCGCTATTCTCTGAATCTTGATGAGGAGGCGGATGATGTGGAGTCGGCGGTTGAGAGAGTTCTCGCCGACGGATACCGGACAGGAGACATCTATTCCGAGGGCACGACGAAGGTGACCTGTTCCGGAATGGGAGATGCCATCACAGCGATTCTGAAGGAAGCGTAAGAAACGAAATCGAGATGCCGGGTTTCTCCGGCGCAAGAGGATAGATAAGTACGATTAGATGGGAGAACGGATTATGAATAGTGATCATGTTACGAAGGGTATGCAGGCGGCGCCTGCGAGAAGCCTGTTCAATGCACTTGGATTTACACCGGAGGAGATGGAGAAGCCGTTAATCGGTATTGTCTGCTCCTACAATGAAATCGTTCCGGGTCACATGAACCTGGACAAGATCGCTCAGGCGGTGAAGATGGGTGTCGCCGAGGCCGGCGGAATGCCGGTGATGTTCCCGGCGATTGCGGTCTGTGATGGTATCGCCATGGGCCACATCGGAATGAAGTATTCCCTGGTTACCCGTGATCTGATCTGCGATTCCACGGAGTGCATGGCAATCGCGCATCAGTTCGACGGACTGGTGATGATTCCGAACTGCGACAAGAATGTTCCGGGTCTTCTGATGGCGGCTGCCCGCATCAACATCCCTACCGTTTTTGTCAGCGGCGGCCCGATGATGGCCGGACATGTCTACGGAAGGAAGAGAAGCCTCTCTTCCATGTTTGAGGCGGTAGGCTCCTATGCGGCAGGCAAGTTCACAGAAGAACAGGTATCGGAATATGAGAGAAAGGTCTGCCCGACCTGTGGATCCTGCTCCGGCATGTATACCGCGAACAGCATGAACTGTATCACCGAGGCACTTGGAATGGGGCTTCAGGGCAACGGAACGATCCCGGCGGTATATTCCGAGAGGCTCCGCCTCGCCAAGCACGCTGGCATGAAGGTCATGGAGATGCTGGAGAAAAATATCCGTCCCCGCGACATCATGACAAAGGAAGCGTTCCTGAACGCGCTGACCGTTGATATGGCGCTCGGCTGCTCCACCAATACCATGCTTCATATCCCGGCGATCGCACATGAGGCAGGATTTGATTTTGACACAGAGCTGGCAAATGAGATCAGCGAGAAGACACCGAACCTCTGCCATCTCGCACCCGCAGGCGCTACCTATATGGAAGACCTGAATGAGGCGGGCGGCGTCTATGCGGTGATGAATGAGCTTTCCAAGAAGAATCTTCTGAATCTCGACTGCATGACCGTAACCGGCAAGACCGTCGGGGAGAATATCAAGAACTGCATCAATAAGGATCCGGAGATCATCCGTCCGATTGATCATCCGTTTATGGAGAAGGGCGGACTTGCTGTTCTCAAGGGCAACCTGGCTCCGGACACCGCAATCGTAAAACAGTCCGCCGTACTTCCGGAGATGATGGTGCATGAGGGACCGGCAAGGGTATTCGACTGCGAGGAGGACGCGATCGCTGCGATCAAGGGCGGGAAAATCGTTCCCGGCGACGTGGTTGTGATTCGCTATGAAGGACCGAAGGGCGGACCGGGCATGAGAGAGATGCTGAATCCGACCTCTGCGATTGCCGGCATGGGTCTTGACTCCAGTGTCGCGCTGATCACAGACGGCCGTTTCTCCGGTGCTTCCAGAGGAGCTTCCATTGGCCACGTCAGCCCGGAGGCAGCGGTTGGAGGACCGATTGCCTTTGTGCACGAGGGAGACATCATCAGCATCGATATTCCGAATCACAAGCTTGACATGAAGGTGAGCGATGAGGAAATCGCCAGAAGAAAGGCAGAGTGGGTTCCGAGAAAACCAAATGTGACTACAGGATATCTTGCGCGTTATGCGGCTATGGTGACCAGTGCAAACCGCGGAGCAATTCTCAAGACACCGGATGCAGAATAAGTCTCAGGAATAAATCTCATTGGATGCAGAATTAATTTCAGAAATATAACTTGCCGGATGCAGAGCTAGTCCCAGGAATAGATCTCACCGGATGCAGAATTAAAAGCAACAAATCTCACATGAAAAGATTCGGCTGCCGGGTGCGGCGCACCCGTGCAGTGCGACATGAAATGCAGTGCTACATGAAAGAGGGATATTGACATGCAGTTAAATGGTTCACAGATCGTCATCGAGTGCCTGAAGGAGCAGGGAGTGGATACCGTCTTCGGATATCCGGGCGGCGCTATTCTGAACATTTATGACGAATTATATAAACATCCGGAAATCCATCATATTCTGACTTCTCATGAGCAGGGAGCCTCTCACGCAGCGGACGGCTATGCGAGAGCGACTGGCAGGGTTGGCGTATGCATGGCGACATCCGGACCCGGAGCGACAAACCTGGTAACCGGTATCGCGACGGCCTACATGGATTCTGTTCCGATCGTGGCAATCACCGCGAACGTCGGAACCAGCTACCTCGGAAAAGACAGCTTTCAGGAGGTTGATATCACCGGAATCACCACACCCATCACGAAATACAGCTCAATTGTCAAGGATGTAACCCGCCTTGCTGACACCATCCGGCGTGCGTTCGCCATTGCAAAGAGCGGAAGACCGGGACCGGTGCTTGTAGATATCCCGAAGGATATCACGGCGGCAGTCTGTGATTTCGAGAGAAAAGAACCGGAAAATCCGGAACCGGACAGAAACGTAAATCAGAAAGATCTTGCAAGGGCAGTGGAACTGATCAATGCCTCGAAGCGTCCGTATCTCTTTGTCGGAGGGGGAGCGGCGATTTCCGGCGCGCAGAAAGAGGTTATCGAACTTGCGCATCGTATTCAGGCGCCTGTCTGTGACACCCTGATGGGAAAGGGAACCTTCCCGGGTACGGATGATCAGTATATGGGAATGCTCGGCATGCACGGTACAAAGGGCGCGAATCTCCTTACCTCCGAATGTGATCTTCTGATCGTTCTGGGAGCCCGCTTTTCAGACAGGGATGTGGGTTCACCGAAGACCTTCGCGAAGCAGGCAAAGATTCTTCAGATTGATGTAGATCCTGCGGAAGTGAACAAGAACGTCGTCGTTGATGCAAGCGTATCCGGCGATATGAAGACAGTTCTGGATGAACTCCTTCCGGAGATCAGGGAAAAGTCGAATCCGCAGTGGACGGAGGAGATGCACCGGAAGCAGAAACTGGTCAATGACTATGTGCCGGAGGACCGTCTCACGGCGCAGTTTGTCATCCGGAAGATTTATGAGATCACAAAGGGGCAGGCGATTATCTGCACTGATGTGGGACAGCACCAGATGTGGGCGGCTCAGTATTACAAGTATACGGAACCGAGGACTCTGATTACCTCCGGAGGACTTGGAACGATGGGATATGGACTCGGCGCGGCGATTGGAGCGAAGTGCGGAAGACCGGACAAAACGGTCATCAACATTGCCGGGGACGGCTGTTTCCGCATGAATATGAACGAGATTGCCACGGCTGCTCGGAGCGGCATTCCGGTGATTGAGGTTGTGATCAACAACCATGTGCTCGGAATGGTCCGCCAGTGGCAG
>DGTF01000032.1:0-9856 GCA_002394235.1 Eubacterium sp. UBA4343
TTTTTCCAAGTCGCATCAATCTCGATGCGGTGCCACCTGTTGGACGTTTAAAGTATGTTTCTTTCCAAAAGCGAAAGACAAATTGCCGCTGCCGTTCCGGCGGCTTCAATTTGCAGATCGTTTTCCGCAGAAGCATCGAAAAGGACTTTTCCGGAAGCAGGGAATTCTTCGTCCGGCAGCCACAAATTGAACTTTATCGGAATGCGGGGCAGAAAGGAAAACAAAAAGGACAAATCAGATTTTTCATGCAGTTCCGTTCCACCCAGCTTCGCAGCGGCTTCCCGGATTGCCTGAGGGTCATGCAGACCAATCCGGCTGATAATACGGTCATTATCCCGGTCAAAGCTTGTACCCTTTGCCAAGCCGCCGGAGTGAAATTCACTCAGGGCAAGGAATTTTCCGATAAGCGCAGTTCCTTTCGTATTTGCCAGATACTGCAAAATTGTCAGGTCGTGCCACATCTCCAGTGCCGGAGAAATCTGACATTCCGGCCAACTGATCCGAATAGGGATTCCCAAAGTTTCCGTGTCAAATGTCCTTCCATCCCAACACAGTCCGGTCAGTACGGAAAGCCGAACAGGATCTGCGCCTTCCAATTTCTGCCTGGCGGCAGAGCGCATCAATTCAAACTGCCCATTATTCTCCATCTTGCAAAAACTCCTGTAAGCCTGCCCGAATGAACCGATCAATGGTCTGTTGTACGTTATGCCAGTCCCGGCAATTGTTTTGAAGCATCAGCCGGTTAATGGTCAGACAGCCGTGAATCTGGAAATAGAAAATACTCTCTGCCTGTTCAAAGGTCAAATCGCTGTGCTGCATCAGATAACTGATAAAGCCTTCTTTGCTTTTGCCTGCCAGTCGTTTTATGATCCTTTCCGAGACAGTCTCATCCATAAACAGGGGCCAAAGCGCTTCATTCTCCTGTACCTTCTGGCAAAATGGATAGTTGCAGGTTTCTTTTTGGGGACAGAGTACATGACCTATGGTTTGGCTCACATCCGAGAAAGACTCCGCCAAAATGTCGTCCAGCACATCATCTACATCAAAGTAGTGGATGTAAAAGGTTCCCCGGTTGATGTCTGCCAGACGGCAGAGCTCCGTCACGGTTATTTTGGAATAGGGTTTGATCCGCAGAAGCCCCATTAGAGCCTCCCGAATGACACTGCGCGTATACTTCGTCCGGCGATCTTTGGTATTGATTTCTTTTCGCTGCAAAATATGACACCTTCCTCAACAGATTCTGGAAACTGTTTCGTTTCTGCACAGCTTCCAGAATCTGATTATTGTTAATCTGCCGACAATCAGTATAATGATATTGAAACAAAAAGTCAACAGGATGTCTACCAATTAACAACATGAGGAGGAACCTATGGCGAAGATTATTGCTGTAGCCGGAAAGGGCGGCGTCGGAAAAACCACGCTGACCGGTCTGATGATTCAATACCTGTGTAAGAACGGCAAAACCCCCATTCTTGCGGTAGATGCGGATGCCAATTCCAATCTGAATGAGGTGCTGGGTGTGGAAGCTCCGCCCACCCTGGGAGAAATCCGGGAGGAAATCGAACGGGCAGGAATAGCACAAAATTCTCCCATCCCTGCAGGCATGACCAAGGGCGACTACCTGCAAATGCGGCTGGAGGATGCCATTACAGAGGAAAAGGATTTTGACCTGATGGTCATGGGCCGCACCCAGGGCCAGGGCTGCTATTGCTTTGTGAATGGATTGGTGCAGACCCAAATTCAGCGGCTACAAGCCAACTACCCTTATCTTGTGGTGGATAACGAAGCGGGCATGGAGCATATTAGCCGCGGCCTTCTTCCCACCATGGATGTGGCAATTCTGGTCAGTGATTGCTCCCGCCGGGGCGTTCAGGCGGCGGGACGGATCGCGGCACTGATGCGGGAGCTCAACTTCAAGCCCAAGCAGGTAGGATTGATAGTAAACCGTGCGCCGGATGGCAAGCTGGATGCCGGCACCATGGACGAAATTCAGAAGCAAGGGCTGCACCTGTTTGGCGTGGTACCTCAGAGCGATGAGGTTTATCGCTATGACTGCGACGGAAAACCCACGGTTCAGCTGCCGGAGGATTCCCCTGTCCGGACGGCATTGGTGCGAATTTTACAGAACATCGGGCTGTAAAGGAATAAGACCATGGAAAAAAACAACTATTTGGATCAATATGGTAAGAACAACCTGACGGAAAAGCCGTTGGAATACTATTTGGAAGCATTTGAAAAAACAGATCCACACAAAATCAGCAGCCGTTTAGGGATTCCATATGATCCCCTGCGCAAAGAATTCACCTTCGCTTTTTTGGGTCAGACATATATCGCCCGCTGTTCAGATTTCCAGATTAACCCCATTGATTCGGAAGACAACCTTTTTGGCAGAAACCCCAAGGCACGAATTCTTCTTCTGCGTTATTTGCTCTATTCCACTGTATATTTCCCGGATGGGGAGTTTAAGTCCTACCGGGAATTTCCATCCGGAGAGCTGTACTATGACGTTTTTCGCGGAAGGTGCATCCAGCGGCTGCTCAGGACCTATTCGGGGCGGATCCCGGATTTCAAGGAAACGGCTGCCAAGCTGGGAGGAATTCTGATTCCCGGTGGAGATGCCGCAGTTGAATTGGAGTTGTTTGATAATCTTTATATCCGCTTTCTTTTATGGGAGGCAGACGAGGAATTTCCTGCGTCCAGTCAGATCCTGTTTTCCAGTAATTTCGCGGCGGCATTTTCCGCCTACGATTTAACGGAGATTGTAGAAATTATTTTAGGTGTTATGAAGGAGAAAGGGGTACAGAAATGATCACCTGTCAGGAAGCCAGAAATGCCGTCACAATTCTGGAAGTGGAATGTCCACAATGTGGAGACAGCGTTGAGGTGTTTGTCAAGGACGGTGTGGTCTGCACCGATTCGGTCTGCACCGAATGCGGCAATACCATTGAACAATCCACACCCATTGGAGATATAAAATGCGTTTAGCCGGAATTCAACAATTTCTGAAAGATCGTCACCTTTCCTTTCAATACTGGGAAGAGGACGACTGCGGCAGTATTGAATTTGACCATCGTGGGCTTCACTATCATATTTGGGAATTTCCCGAACCGGAGCGTGGCGCACAGAGCAATGTTCGCATCGCGGGTCGTAGTGAGGAATTTGGCCACAACTACGAAGAAGCGATTTTAGAGATTTTCAAGACATGGGAGGAATTTTGATGAAAATAACCGTATGTGGCAAGGGTGGCTGCGGAAAAAGCACCGTGACGACGCTCCTTGCAAAGGAATTGGCGCGCATGGGAAAAAAAGTGCTGGTAGTGGACTCCGATGAATCCAATTTCGGTCTGCACCGTCAGTTGGGTGTCGAGCTGCCCAGAGATTTCACCGAATATTTTGGCGGCAAGGACAAAGCTTTCAAAACCATGATGACCGCCGGCATGCTGGACTCTATGAAGCTTTCTGTCTTTGCCAAGAAGTTTTTCTCCGAGGATTTTACCATGGCAGATATTCCGGAGGAATATTACAGTGAAAAAGACGGCGTAAAGCTCATGTCCAGCGGAAAAATCCACAAAGCCAATGAGGGCTGTGCCTGTACCATGAACAGCATTCTGGAGCAGTTTGTTGCTCATCTGACCCTTGCGGAGGATGAAATTGCACTGCTGGATATGGAAGCCGGTGTGGAGCATTTTGGCAGGGGTACGGATAACTCCGTGGACGGCATTCTGATGATCGTAGACCCATCCTTTGAATCCCTGCGGCTGTCCGCCAAAATTGCGGATTTAAGCACGAGCATCGGCAAGCCCATCTGGTTCTGCCTGAATAAGCTGACCGAAGAAACTGCGCAGATGATGGAAGCGGAAGTCGGTAAACATGGAGCTATTATTGGCAGAATGCCGCTGAATCACGATCTTGGTCTTGCAGGTCTCACCGGTACAGAGCTTCAAATGACAATTGCTCCAATCAGTGAAATGGCCCAGTTTTTGATCCAATAACCACCCACTTATAAAACAGGCAGACCCAGGGTTTCGGGTCTGCCTGTTTTATAGGGGGTGGTTATTGAGTGCTTACGATTCAGGAAGCGAATTGATTTATGAGCGTTGATAACACCCACCGCCTGCAAATAGGCATAGATGATGATGCTCTCCACAAACTTCATGCCTCGCACGCCTCTCGGAGCGCAGGCAGCAGCTCATCCAATCGCCCGTCTAGTCCAAAGGACTTTTCTTTGATATTGTCCGCAATGTAGATTTCTCCCAGATTTATGGTCACATAAGTGGCATTTGGCTCGCTGGCCACAAGGCGCATCATCGGGGCCTTGATCAGCTGATTGCGCCAGCCAATGCCCATCTCCAGAACCACCAGTTTCTTCCCGTGGTAGGTTTTCAGAAAGTTTTGGAACCGTGCCTGAGCAGCGGTATCCGGAATCATTCTCTGACCCGCGCCCATGTGGATGTCCATGGGACCTCCGCACTTGGGACAACGTGGCACCAACTCTGCAGGCACATGGCCGCCCTGTTCGGCAGCCGATAATTTTTCGGCCACCTCTAAACTTGAATAGAGGGTGTCGTGGCAGGGGCGGGCACACTGCATCGTAAACCAGTTGCCCTCGATCTCATAGATTTTCATCGGGTCAAAGCCACACAGTTCAAAGTGACCTTCTCCGTTTGATGTGACGACAAAGTAATCTTTCTCTCCCACAATGGCCTTCAAATCGTTCATCACCGGCGTAGGCCGGTACTGCCCGCAGTAATGATGGATGAGCCGGGCCCAGAAGGCCCATTTTTCCTCCTCGCTGGGCCATCCGGCCATAATGCCCTGCAAAATGCACCTAAGGCCGTACTTCCGTTTAAAATCCCCAAACAGTCTTTCAAAGGCCCCATTGTCCGCAAACAAATGCAGTCCTTCGGTGATGGACAGCCCGTTACTGGCCCCGATCAAGATAGCGTCCGCTTCTCTGAATTTTTTCGCAATAGGGTTCCAATCAATCATATTCGTTCGCTCCTTTTCTATTTTATGGTTGCTGCGATGGATCGCTCCTGCCGGAGGGCAGCTAGAGTTTCCGCCAAATCTCCTTGCAGATACAGGCTAGTAGTCGTATCCAGCCGTGCTTGACAGGCCGGAGCCGCCTCCGATCACAACGGCATCTGCTTGATCAATACGCTCAGCAAGTTCCTGAAGCGTTGTTTGGTTTCTAACCCTCAGTGATCGTTATCTCCGCTGTCCATGGTATCCCGTGCATCCCGTAGCACTTGAGCAATGTCGGCCACAATGGTCATGCCCTTGTCCTCCAACTGCTTGGGCAGGAAGTCATACTTGTTGTTGATCGAAATATATCGAGCATGGGGGAAGCTGAGGGTCAGGTTCCAGAAAGGCTCTTGGATAAACATGGGAGTCATGCGGCCCACGCCCAGCTCCAGGAACAGAATTTTGCTGTCTTTGTGTTCCAGCACATAGCGAGAAATTTTTTCGTACTGTTCTTCGTATTTCTTTCCTTGGAGGAAATTTCCATATCCTCGCACCCAGGGGAATGCCTCACCGCCGCAGTGAGGGCATCGTGGAATCAGATCCGTAGGAATCTTCGTGCCATCCCCCATAGCGGCCACCATATCAGCCACTGGCTTTACCGCATCCCAGGTGTCATCGGTACAACAGGCGGCACACTGGAAGAAACGGTGATCCCCCTGTATCTCTGCCACCTTCTCCTCCGGGTAGAGTTTGACAAACTGGGTATCCTGGTTAGTGGTGAGGATGAAGAAGTCCTTGCCTTTCAGCAAAGCATCTAAATCCAGATAGGGATAACGCACAGGTGCGGTCTGGGTGGTGTGAAGGAAGGTGGCGAGATACCCCCAATACTCTTCCTGGATCTCCCAGGGGTGCATCATCCCTGCAAAAGCACCTTTGAAATGGTACTTCTCAGCAAAAGGTCGGAAGTATTTGCGGTAGGAGTCGTTGTCCTCGTAGTAAAAATCTCCGCCACCGGCAGCGGACAAGCCGGAAGCTCCGCCCACTACCACACAGTCAGCTTCCTTTACCTCCTGTACCAATCGATTGATCTGTTCACTATACGGCAGCGGTTTTTTGTCAGTCAGCTGATAAGGCATACTGCCGGAAGCATAGATGTGATAGTACTTGGAATAATTCATCTGGGCCTGCATGACCAAATTATCATAGAAGTTCATTGTTGTCATTCCTTCCTAACTGGTGTTATTTTTATTCTTACTTCAAAATATTTTAGCATCCGCTTGCGTTTCCGTCAATATGCTGTTATAATAAAAATAACATCAAAAAGGAGATCAGACCATGAAATATCCCACCCGCCTTAGCGATGCTGTTCATATTCTGGCTTTTATCGCTCTGTACCCAGACTGCGACCTGACCAGTAACAAGCTGGCAGAGAGCGTTCAGACGAATCCTGCCTATGTGCGCCAGCTCATGTCCGCCCTGCGGAAGGGTGGACTGCTGGTCAGCGTGAAGGGACATCCCCGACCCGCTCTGGCTCGTGAGCCAGAGAAAATCACTCTGCTGGATGCCTATCGGGCAGTAGAGGGCAACAAGCCTCTGCTCCATCAGGACATCCACACCAACCCCGATTGTGGCGTGGGTGTGAACATTCAACTGGCACTGCGGGACTGTTACGACCTGGTACAGGCCAGAGCGGAGGAAACCATGCGCAGCATCACCTTGCAGGAAATTTTGGAGCGTTACACGGAAAAACTCTCCCATTTGGGCAAAAAGGATTTCTGAATGGACGCCCCCGGATGATGCTGCTGGCACAAAGACTCAATATGAAATGTCCCTAACATAAATCGCCGCCACCCGTGAAACGGGTGGTTCGGTCCGGGCTATAAGCCCGTGTTGCTAGGCCAGCGTCTCAAGGCGCTGGCTTTCACTTTATGGCTACGGGAAGTTTCTTTGATCACTTCCCGCAGCTCCGTTCAAGCCACATTGCTTTTTACTCGTCGCTGCCCCTCAAGGGGCATCCGTATTACTTACCCTGACCCTTAAAAGGGTCTTCGTATTCCTTTACGCTGAGCTTGTCCTGTATGATATCCGCCCGCTCCTGGTCTTGGATATATTTTCTGATGGTAGCTTCATTTAACCCTACTGTACTGACATAATATCCTTCTGACCAAAAATGTCTGTTCCCAAACCTGTATTTTAAATTTGCGTGCCTGTCAAACATCATAAGGGCACTTTTCCCCTTCAAATATCCCATAAATGATGCCACACTGATCTTAGGCGGTATGCTAACCAGCATATGTACATGATCTGGCATCAGATGACCTTCGATAATTGTGACACCTTTATATGCACATAACTGATGAAGTATCTCTGCAAGGTCTTGCTTGTATTGATTGTAAATGATTTTTCGCCTATACTTTGGTGTGAACACGATATGGTACTTGCACAGTCATTTGGTATGCGCAAGGCTATTCGCCTGGTTCGCCATGAGATCACCTCTTTCTTTTAAATAGTGGCTTGGACACCTCTATTATAGAAAGAGTTGATCTCAATTGTATAACTATTTGACTCTCACCCGCATAGCGAGTGGTTTTTTATTTCGCTCGGCTCATATTTCCGTTGGGAAATACTCGCTCGAGCTCAACAGGCTAAAGCCCATAACAAAAAATCCGAACCCATCCCCCACAGGGAAGAAGTTCGGATTTCTTACGTTTGGTGGAGCATATGAGATTCGAACTCACAACCTCCACAATGCGAACGTCTAAACGGGCTTTTTCTAATTTCCGCTAAATCGCCGCAAGTCCTTATAATGGCTTTCCGGCATTTTGCTTTGAACAGCTTTTTCCGGTTTTTGTGCGCTTTTTCCAATTTTGTGCGCCAAAAGTGCGCCAAAACGGGAAAAACGCGTTTTTTATCGAAGTTAATTTTCAGAAAAGAAAAAGCCGGAAACCCTTGAAAGCAAAGGATTTCCGGCTGTCTGGAGCATATGAGATTCGAACTCACGACCTCCACAATGCGAATGTGGCGCGCTCCCAACTGCGCTAATGCCCCTCTTTGTGAAACCATTGTCTATAATAAACCTTCGTGCAATGATTTTCAAGTAATTTTTTTAATTCTAAGCATCGATATTTTTATTCTGTTAACCCTGAATCCTTCACCGGTTGTCTTCTCAATATTCCGCCGCGCAGAGCATTCGGCAGTCGATATCATCTGCAGTATAGCTCTGTCGCATCCGTGTGCTCACTGTATGTTGCTCTGAATATTCTTCATCTGCCGCTCGATGTGCCGCCGCATATACTGCTCCGCGGACTCCTTGTCCTTATCCTTCAGGCTCTTCCAGAGCTCATCGTGCTCCCGGATCAGTGTGTTCCGATTGCTCTCATCCTTCAGATATTCGACACGATAGCGGTACATCTGCTCACGCAGGTTACTGATCAGCTGGATCAGTCTTCGATTGCCGGTCGCCTCATAGATGATGGCATGGAAATCCTCATCGGCGCGCGCAAGCTCTGTGACCCCGGCTTTTCCAATCATTTTCTCAAAGTTCCGGCTTGCCTGATAAAGCCGGTCCAGTCCCTCAGGCGTAATCCGCTCCAGAGCAAGATCAACCGCCATCTCCTCGAGACCGAGGCGTACCTCCAGAACATCCCTCAGATCCTGCTCTGTGATCCTTGCCACCTGTGCGCCCCTTCTCGGTATATTGTATACCAGGCCCTCCAGTTCCAGCATGCGGATGGCTTCCCGGATCGGAGTCCGGCTCACGCCCAGCCGGTTGGCGAGCTGAATTTCCATGAGCCGCTCTCCCGGTTTCAGATCGCCCCGGAGAATTCCCTTGCGAAGCGTCTGAAAAACGACATCCCGAAGAGGCATCCCCTCGTATTCACTCATCGTCTGTACCAGTTTATCTGTCTTCACGCATAAACCTCCTGCATGGTATCTGTCACCGGATATGGCCTTGTCAGAAAAACATCCTTCGCCAGTCCGCTCTTCTCAAGTTCTTCGTACGCCATCCGGGCATCCTCTTCCCGCCGGAAGATTCCGAAAACGGTCGGTCCGCTTCCGCTCATTCTTGCTCCCTCTGCCCCGTTTCTTTCCATAATCTGAATCAGCTCTGCGACAGCCGGATGGTGCGGTATCGTCACCAGCTCCAGAACATTTCCCATCGTGCGGACGATCCCGTCCAGGTCTCCCTCTCGGATCGCGCGGATCTGTCCGTCCACATCCGGATGGGGATAGCTCTCCAGCAGATCCAGGTCATGATATACCTGTCCCGTCGGAACGCTGTCCTCCGGCTTGGCAAGCAAGATCCGGCAATCCGGAACGGGCGGCAGTTTTGTCAGTATCTCACCGATTCCCTCAGAAAGAGCTGTGCCTCCTATAATGCAATAAGGCACATCCGCACCGAGCTTCACGGCTCTTCTGCAAAGTTCCTCTTCCGTCAGCCCGAATCCAAACAGCTCATTCACTCCTTGCAGGACACAGGCTGCGTCGGCGCTCCCGCCGGCGAGGCCTGCCGCAGACGGAATTCTTTTTTTCAGAAGAATGCTGACACCATCTCTGACCCCGAATTCCTGCATCAGAAGCTCCGCCGCCTTCCACGCCAGATTCCTGCTGTCCGCCGGCACTCCTGGCGCATCACACGCAAGCGAAATCCCTGCAAAATCCTTTTTCTGCAAAACCAGTGTATCGCAGACGTCGACCGTCTGCATCACCATCCGGACCAGATGATAGCCGTCCGGACGCCTTCCGACAACATCCAGACTCAGATTAATCTTTGCTCTTGCTTTTAATTCCATGGCCGCTCCATCCCTGTGTGATAGATTCCCAACGAGATAAAACACGCTGCGCGAGTTTTATCTCGCTATCGCGACGCTCGCCGCACACGAATACTTCGC
>DGTF01000032.1:9923-36171 GCA_002394235.1 Eubacterium sp. UBA4343
GCTCACTGTTCGCGTAAATAAAAATGTGTTAATTGTCTGATTACTGCTTGCAGTAGCCTCTGCGCAATTTTATAATCAATAGCGTATGATGTTCTGTTCCATCGGTTTCATAACCGGGAGCATTTCATGCACAATTCCAATCAGCAGAAAAACGGGGGAAATTATATGCTGCGTTCACTTATCTCGATATTATTTGCTGTTCTTTACCTGATTCTGACACTTCCTGTGCTCGGAATCATAACCCTCATTCATCGAAAAGATCCCGAAAAAGCAGGCCGGATTTCTCAGGTCATGATCCGGTGGGCGTTTCGCGTACTCTGCGTCCTCGCCGGCATCCGCATCACTGCCATCGGACAGGAAAATATTCCGGATGACCGCGGCGCCGTTTTCATCGGCAACCACCGCAGTATTTATGATGTTATCATGACTTATCCGTTTATGAAAACCATGGGCGGATACATCGCCAAGGATTCTATCGCCAAAATACCGATTTTCAACATCTGGATGCGCTACATCTACTGCTTCTTCCTGAATCGGAATGATCTGAAACAGGGAATGCAGGTAATCCTCGATGCGATCGCACAAGTCAGGTCAGGCAAGTTTGTCTTTATCTTCCCGGAAGGTACCCGGAACAAGGCCGAGTCAGACACGCCTCTCCTGGAATTTCACGAAGGAAGCTTCCGTGTAGCAACGAAGAGCGGCGCGCCGATCATTCCGGTGTCCATTTCCAACTCCATCAACATCTTCGAGCGGCATTTTCCCTGGCTGAAGGCCACACATGTCATCATCGAATTCGGAAAGCCGATCGATCCCGCGACTCTATCCCGTGAAGAGAAGAAGCATGTCGGTGAATACACCCGGAAGATCATGACGCAGACCCTCGAGCGCAATGCCAGCCTCCTGTAGGCCGGCCGCCTGATGGCGATCTGACGGAATACCATTCTCCTCTGAGCCGGCCGCCTGATGGCGGTCTGATGGAATATCACTCTCCTCTGAGCTGACCGCCAAACAGGATTTCCTGTCCACGATAAAGATGTCATATTCAAAAGATAACTTATTCACGCTAAAAAGTCCATGGAATTCTTTCTTCAAAGAACCCCATGGATTTTTCATGTCCGGTTTCCGCCACCGGCCTTATGGCTGAATATCCTCAAACACAACCGTCGATCCATCTGTCTTCACCAGCTCATAATCCTCCAGCGAGCGGACGGTGCGGTCCATTCTCGGTACGCGATAAACGAGTCGGCACAGCCAGATGCTCGGATTATTGCGTGAATCAATATTGGTAGAGATGTAGTCCGGCGCCGTCAGGAAATTCATCAGAAGACAGCTTGTAAGGATGTCGAACAGAAGATTCATAAAGGAGGAGCCGCTTCTGTGATTAAAATCCGAAATCTGTCCGCGGATGTACTCCCCGCGCTGCTTCCGGTACCACCTCAGCACTCTCACATCGATCGATTCAATTGCAAATACGCCCTCATAGGCATCTACAACCTCACACACCTGATCCGATATGGCATTGTAATTGTCTTCCTCCGTATGGATATTCAGCAGTACCGGAACCTGACCATCGATCTCGTGGAGAGCCTCCTCCAGCGTCGGAATCTCCTCCTCTGACTCTCCAAGTTTCAATTCTTTCAGTTCGTCCAGGACACTGTTCTCCACAGAGCCTTCTATTCCCGTCATCCGCTCCAGTCTGGAGTCTGCAAAAACAACAGGCACTCCGTCACGTGTCAGTCTCACGTCGAGGTTCAGACCGTATCCGTGATCAATGGCAGCGCGGATCGCCGCCATGCTGTTCTCCGGAATCCTGCCATCCTCTCCCCGGTACCCTCTTCTCGCATAATCATAACGGCGGATTTCACTGATATCCGGTTTGTTCCAGATTCTCGGTTTCACCGCAAACGTCCACGCAGCAACTGTGCCGATGCAGACACCTGCCACCTTCTTAAATGTCTTACCCATAGCAACACCCTCCAGGCTTTTCTGTATGCATTCTGTGCCGGTATCTCTCCGGTTTCGGAATTTTCATTTACCTGCTCAGTAAACACCCATACGATAAATCGTGCTACAAACTGTACAAGTCCCCGCGTCACTTCGCTGCTTCGCAGCTTCCGTGCATGCTTCGCATGCCCAAAGGCCACCTGCTGGACAACGGTTTTATACAGTATAACACAGGCATCTCCAAAATCAAAGAAATACCAGCCATTTTTCAGTCCGTCCCGTGCCGCCGCGACTTATTCCTATTACATGTACAGGGCTCAGGCCCCACAGAAGCTTGTCCGTGTCAGAGCACTTATTTGTCCAAAAGGTCTGTCATACTCGACAGTGCGATCGCAACTGTCGACATATTGTGGAGGGCAGCTGTTGTCCCGGGCATCATAACTCCTGTCACACCCAGAATGATCAGCAGGGTATTGAATACCATAATCTTCCTGTAGTTACGGTTGATCCTTTTGACCAGAGCGTCTGAAATTCTCCGCAGTGTTACAAGCTCATTTCCCGTTTGTCAACCTAAACATAAGTTGTACACAGATATGCAAGTAATGCAGATTGCCCTGATCTCTGCAGCAGGATCAGCTGTGAACAGAATTGCGTTCGGTAAACCGTCATGCAATAAACCGCACCCTTAAAACAACACCACATACTGTACTTCGAAGAGATGACAAATACTTCTCATTTGCGGTCGCAGTGACTGAGTGCCTTGTAGGATGCTTCGCTCAGACAACGCGCCATTGCTCTCGCCTCCTGCTGTGCCTCCTCCGGTTCTATTCCCGCGTCTGTCAGCATCTTACATAAAAATGTAATCCGGTCACAATACGCGCAGGCAATGGAGCGTCCCGAATCAGACAGCGATATTTTCTTTCGGGGCGAGATATGAATCAGCCCTTCTCCCTCCAGCTGCTGGAGCATATTGTGAACACTGGCTCTGGAGAATTTCAATACGTTCGCAATATCTATGGAACGCACTTCCTCCCGGTCCTCCTCAAGCTTCAGGATTGTGTATAAGTAGTCCTGCATCGCATCTGTAATCATCCTTTCTCCTCTATCGAAAGCAACAACCGGCAGTGCGGTTTGCTGATCAGCAAAACATATGGTGTCATATTGGTCTTATAATGGTATCGAATCAATGGTAAATGTCCTGTACACAGTATAATATATTCGAATATATATTTGTTAGCTCATATATATATTAGATTATCTTAACATCTGTAAAGTTTATACTTCTCCATATCTGTTGTCAATAAAAGATTATGTTTTTTTAATTTATCTATTGACAAAACAATTCGTATGCGTTAAGATAATCATCGCTGGTTGAAATACAGCCGTGTGTGATTAGCTCAGCTGGATAGAGCGTTTGGCTACGGACCAAAAGGCCGGGGGTTCGAATCCTCTATCACACGCTACAAGAGGAAAGGCTTCCGATTTCTGAAGAGATCGGAAGCCTTTTTGTATCACGGAACACCTGTGAACCCTTTTGCGTGTTCCTTTCCTTTTCACCGCACACAAAAAAGAGCCCTGTTGCCCGATCGCCGGCAGGCTCTTTTCCCTTATCTCTCATATATTTTTATATATCCCGCACATCATGTGTCCCGCACGTCATGTATCTCATAATGTATCTCACATATCATGTATCATACATCATAGTATGTGACACTTCTGGTCTCCCCGAAAGCCAGTCCGACCTCCGTGCCCTTCAGATGCTCTCCCACGATGATCATCACCTCTTTCCGGAATGATGTCGGCTTGACCTCCGTGTGCTCCGCAGTCGCGTTAATCTCATACCAGCTATCCTCAGAACTGTCATCCGAACAGCCGCTATCTGCACGACTGCTATCATCACAATAATCATCCCAGCAATGGTCATCTTCACAACGGTCATTCTTCTCCAATCCGGAGGATCCTTCCGGTTTATTCAGTCCCGGCGCGCAGAAAAATCCCTTGACGCGGATAACTTTCCCATATTTTTTCTCATTGGTAAACAGACCGGCAACAAGCGAGCGGACATCCGGGATAGGTCTGGAAATGTGATAATAGAAAAGGGTCTGATAGCTGCCGTCTTCTGCCGTCGGAAGCTTAACCATATCCCCTCTCCGATGCCCCGCTTCCAGAATCCTTCTCCAGTCTTCATCGCTAAGCCGCTCCCAGTCAGCAACGAGAATATCCTCCTGCCGGAAAATTCTGTTCAATCTGTATTTCTCCGATCCCTCTTTCAGCAGACCGAGCATTCTGCCGCAGATCTCCTCCGATATCCTGCCGGACGGAAATCCGGGAATCTCCTGTGCTCTGGATACAACCAGAAGGCCGGCATTTGCCGCTTCCGAAGTGAACAGATACTTCCACGTGTCATCCGGACGCTCCGGTATATGCGCGTCCACCATGCACAGAATATTCCCCAGCGAATACCATCTGTCGATCGGGCTGTCATTGAGAATGTTAAAAAAATCATCTGTATCAAAAATTCCGGACGGCTCCACAATGACTCTGTCATAACCAAGCATGCCCATGGAAATCAGCTTCGTCCGAAACCGTCTGCGGTAACAATCCCAATCTCCGGCCGTGACCATCTCCACATCGCATGCCTCTCCCAAAGCCTCCGTCAACAGCGCTCTGTCAACACTGATTGCCCCATAGTCATTCGCCAGAATGCAGACACGCTTTCCCTCTCGCAGAAACTTCTGCACATACCGGATAATAAACGTCGTCTTCCCGGAACCAAGAAGGCCGGTGATCAGATCGATCTTAACCTGCATCTACACACTCTCCTCCAGAGCCAGCGCAAGCCGGTAAAAAACCGGATCCTCCAGTGCCTTTTCCCAGTTCGGGTAAGGTGAAATAGTCCCGAAAACCTTATCCCTCAGCACCCTGGTATCATCCGACTGATACTCGTTTGCGATGATCATGCACTGACATTTCGGCAGAAGCTCGCTGTTTTTCAGCAATTTCTGCATTTTCCGGTTTGCCAGAACATTTGCCTCGGTCACCAGGATCAATGCCTTTATCTTATTCAGTCTCTCCGTAATCTCTCTGGTGAGACGCGATCCCATATCCAGTATAATAAAATCAAAATCCTGCTTTTCCACAAGCGTGTGGATCAGCACATCGAATTCCTTCAGACCGATATTCATCATCCCGAGTGATTTTTCAAATGGCAGCAGATATGAAACGACATCCGTCTTAATGTTCTGAAGAATCGTCCAGTAGGTATCCTCATCCGGATGAATCAGTTTTTCCGCCAGCTCCGGGGAAGCGTAATTCTCCCCCGGAAGGTATACGGACAGGCTCTGCGTATCATCACATCCGACCAGAAGCACCTTCTGGTCCAGCATTTTTAGTTTTCTCGCAAGAGCCACACACACGAGACTTTTCCCGCATCCTCCGATCGGAGAGTAAACAGCGACCACCCTTGTCTGCTTCGGAGCTGGTGTCTCTTCCGCTGCATCTGAGGCAGATTTATCTCTTTCCTCTGACCACAGGGCCATATCGATCTTCTCGAAAATCTCTTCCTTTGGCATGAATTCGACCAAAACCGTCACATTGTCCGGGTATATTTTTGTCATATCGACCTCCGGAACAAGCAGATAGATCCTGCTGACCGAATGCCCTTCGAACTGACTTCCATCACCATAGGAAGCCTCATCAATCACCATCAAATCCACGTCCTGCTCCGTCGAGAAGTAGGCGTTCACAAATCCGGGATCCGTGATTATCTGAACCTCGGTATTCCTTGAATACCGTCTGATGATCTCCGCCTCATACTGTTTGAGAAAGCCTGAAGCGGTATCTATTATGATCAGCTGCGGTTTCTTACCTTCCATAATCTCTGTTGCCCTCACTCTACGTTAAATGTATAATCCGCGAAACGAATAACAGTGCCTTCGCCGATCGGAATCTCCGTATTGGGGGCAATCCTCTGATCATTGATATATGTGCCGTTTTCACTGTTCATGTCGCTGACATAATAATTGATGCCGTTCCACCCGATAATCGCGTGAACCGGGCTGACTGTATCCACATCTGTGATCAGTCCGTCCGCCTCCCCCGGATCCGTGCCAATCCGAAATTTTTCCTGTCGGATGATAAAGGTGAGCGGATGCGGTGTGTTAATGCTCTTCAGTGTAAGACTTTCATTGTCGAGCTCGGCCGGAGACCGCTGTTCCAAAGCCGTGGAAAGGCTCTTCCAGTCGCCGAAATTCTGCTGTTTCTGATACGCGATCTGCCTGCACACAAATTCGCCTCCGTCCCGGTCCGATACCAGATCTTCAATCAGCGAATAGAGACGCTTCATATAGATACCGCTATGCATGGACTCCTCAGGAATTGTAGCCGGAAGACAGATCAGATACACCTGTCCTCCGTCATCCAGATAAATGCTGTCTGTATCCCAGATGACATTCTCAAGTGAAATCTCCTCATGCTCTGACAGAGCGCTCACTCTCTCAAGCAGCGCCTGAGCCGTTTTCGTCACCTCATTGAGATCCATATCCTGCGCCGCCTCACCGAGCGTACGGTAACGCTCCGGGAAAAAAGCAAGCTTGATTCGTTCGTTATAGTGAATCCAGAAGCAAGGAAACAATCCATAGTCCGCTCCCTGTCCATTCACAAAGGCAAGAGCCCTTGTATCGAGCAGTTCTTCTGAATTAATCAAAAAATCCCTCATACTACATCCTCTGTCTGTAAGATTTCAGCTGTTTTCCGCCCCTCCTCAGAGATCAGCCAGAGTCATTGTACATCAGTTCACAGAATTATACAACCGCAGGCGAAACGCTCCGAAAACGGCAGAAACGAGATAAAACACGCTGCGCGAGTTTTATCTCGCTATCGCGACGCTCGCCGCACACGAATACTTCGCATTCGGCTGCGGCTCACTGTTCGCGTAAATAAAAGACTGTCAATCGCGGCATCATCCACTCCGCAGCTGCAGGTAAACATCCGGAAACGGATGCCACTGTTTATCAGATCGTCCCGATCATCTCCCGGAGTTCTCCCACCGGAAGCTGTCCGGGTGCAGACGCGTCCCCGACAATTCCGAAGGTCATTACGGACCCGGTGATTCTCCCGCTCACACGGCTGAGTCTCCCAAGATCGCCCATCGCCATCGTCACGAGCGGATTCGGGATCTGACGGTTTTTCTCCTCGGTGACACTCATAAGTCGGAGCACATCCTTCGGCTTCTTTGGCATGACAGCCACCTTCAACACATCCGCACCGGTTCGGGTCAGTCTGTCAAAAACGAGATCCAGTTCCGGTTTTTTGGGTGTTCTGCTGAAGTTGTGCCAGGAAGCGATCACCGGCATTCCGAGCTCATGGACCTCTGAAATCAGGAGTTCTGTATTGATTTCCGGATTCAAGCCCTCAATATCAATCAGGGAAACCTCCGGACGCCCGGCGGCATACAAAATCAGTGACCGGTATTCCTCCGGCGCCAGTTCTCCCTCGCCGCCCTCTCTCTTCGTTCGGATGGTGAAGAGGATCGGAGCCTCACCCAGAATATCCCGGAGGGACATCAGCACCTCCGCCACTTTCTCCACGTCTCCAAGATCCTTGAAATAATCGGCGCGCCATTCTACTAGATCCGGTGATACCGCAGCAATCTGCCGTGCCTGTGCTTCCAGTTCATCCTTTCCTTTCCCGGTTAACGGAACACAGATTTTCGGCAGTCCCTCTCCCAAAACCACTCCGTTTCTCAGCTGCACCGGCTTCTTGACTGCTTTCACCGGTTTCGGTGATTTTGCAGGTTTTTCGCGACGCCACTCATAGAGCGAACGCTGCTTTTTCTCGTGCGCTTTGTCCCGCTTCATTTCCCATCCACGATGATCTGTATGTTCGTCCGCAGCCTTCTCCGCTTCAGCGTCATCTGTCTTCTTCATCTCTGCAGACGGCAGAGCCCCCTCCTCCCCGGTTTTCACAGTGTTTGTACCGATTGCCTTCTGCCCGGTCAGCAAGTTCTCATTGTCTCCGGATACCTCATTCTCATCCCGTTCAGACAGCCTGTTCATCTTTTCTCCGGAACGGATACGCTCATCCTCCCCGGGCTGCAGATCCGCAGGCTCACCCCCCGGCCTGTTTCCCTGTTCCGAGGGATTCACATTCATCGAATATTCTTCTGATGTTTTTTTCTCCGGATTCGTTTTCACCGGATTCTCGTCTGACGCACTTTCCTCATCACGGCCTGTCGTCGATTTCTCCTCATCCACAGTGGTCTGACTCTCCGGCATCCTGTTCTTTCTCCCTAAAAAGGCATTTCTCTTTCTTCGTCTTGTGAACCACATAGTTTTTCTCCTTTGTTTCTGAATCACCGGTCTCCCTGATTTCACGCTGGAACTTCCGACGATTTTATCTGCAGTCCAAAACAGCCCGGATAGGTTCCGGGCTGTAAAATCTCTTATTATCTAATTCGGTATCTCTGAGATCTGCCGTTCTTTTCATGAATCAGGCAGGAGCCTTCATTCTGCGCTCTCTCAGTGTTTCTGAAGGAAATCCGGAATCTGGATATCCTTCTTCGGTGTCTTCGGGCCTGTCGGTCTCGAGGCAGATGGTGCAACCGCCGGCTTCGGAATTGTGAAGCTCGGCATAGAATATGACGGCGCAGTCTTAGGTGCAGCTCCGCTTCTGCGGTTCTGTGAGGAACCGAGGATTGTCGGCTCTGTCTTCTCGATTTTCTCTGCCTCTGCGTCCTTTACATTCGCTACTCTGGCGGAAGCGTCATCCAGTCCGGTTGCAATTACCGTGATCTTGCAGGTATCCGGCGTGGAGTCATCATACATCGCGCCAAAGATGATATTTGCGTCATCGCCGGCAAGATTCTGTACATAGCTGGCAGCGTCATTGGCATCCATCAGGCTGATATCTCCAGAGATATTGATAATGACATTGGAAGCTCCCTCAATCGTCGTCTCCAGAAGCGGGGACTGAACCGCCTCCTGAACAGCCTCAAGCGCCTTGTCGTCGCCCTTGGAAGCGCCAATTCCGATATGCGCCATGCCCTTGTCCTTCATAACCGTCTGTACATCCGCGAAGTCGAGATTGATCAGCGCAGGTACATTGATCAGATCGGTGATGCCCTGAACGGCCTCCTGAAGCACCTCATCCGCCTTCTTCAGCGCCTCCGGCATAGTTGTGCGACGGTCAACGATCTCGAGAAGCTTATCATTCGGGATCACAATCAATGTGTCTACATTCTGCTTCAGTCTGTCGATACCGGAAAGAGCATTTGTCATTCGCTGCTTTGCTTCAAAACGGAAGGGCTTGGTAACAACTCCGACTGTCAGGCATCCCGCTTCCTTTGCCAGGCTTGCAACCACAGGAGCTGCACCGGTTCCGGTTCCGCCGCCCATACCGCAGGTGACGAATACCATGTCGGCACCCTCTACGAGCTTCTTGATCTCGTCTGCGCTCTCTTCTGCAGCCTTCTGGCCTACTTCGGGCTTCGCTCCTGCTCCGAGTCCCTTGGTGACCTTCTCGCCGATCTGCAGTACGGTCGGCGCCTTGCAAAGAGTCAGTGCCTGCTTATCTGTATTGATTCCAACGAATTCCACCCCTCCGATGGACTCGTCTACCATTCTGTTTACGGCATTGTTGCCGGCGCCTCCGACACCAATTACCACAATCTTTGCTGAAGATTCAGCCTCATTCGTCATTATCTCTAACAAAATGCTTCCTCCTTTATCTGACCAGAGACCTGAAGCAGGCCTTCTGCCAATTATTTATCTTCCCTCATTCCTTATAATCAAAGAAAATAACACACTTCCTATAATATAGTCTTCGTTGGAAATATTCAACACTTTTTCAAAAAAACGTAGGCTGCCGCAGCCATCAGTATGCAGCCCCGCCATAGCCATCCGCCGCTCCGTCTGTCCCGGCATCGTAGGTGTTTTCACCCCCATATGCGCCATCTGTGCTTCCGTCTCCGCCCGCATCATCGGTATCCCCGTCTCCATACGTGGCGTTTGTGCTTCCGTTTCCGTCCGCATCATCGGTGCCTGCGTCTCCATATATGACACCCGTGCTTCCATTTTCGCCCGCGACGTACGTATCTGCAGTTCCGTCGTTTCCGTCCGTTGTACCTGCTCCATCAGCGGCCGTATTGCCCGCATCAGCTGCATTCCCGGAAGCAGCAGTGCTTCCCACATCACCGGAACTGCCGGAAGCGTTTTTACCCGTCTCCGTCGTATCGAAGACGATGTTTACCGTATCCTCCGTATAGTTCTCAAGATGAAGTGTTCCTTCCATTCCGGAGAGCTGAGGCAGAATCGCCGCAGCCTTCGAGATCTTGTCCTCCAGAAGCGTATCCTGCCCCAGAAGGATCTTCACCTTGCCATCGTTGTAGTACAGGGTAATATTCTGGTCTTTATCAAAGGCGATCTTATCGGGTCTGATGCCGAATTTGCTGATCAGCCGGCTTAATGCCTGGATTGTAGAAAAAACGCTATCGTCTGAAACCGGGACGGCCTTTCCAACCGTCAGCTTCTTGTCGGTCAGACCGATAATCCGTGTAACATCCGTCAGCGCCGGATGATACTCCGTATCAATGGAAGAGTCGCCCGTAGAATCGGCAGACCCGGATGAAACAGCTTGAAGTACATTTGTGTCATTCTCCGTCCGGCTCGCAGAGGAATCTGCTGCAGCTGCCGCAGACGCCTCGGCCTTCTGCTTTTCCTCCTCTTTTTTAGCTGCCTTTGCATTATCATAGTCAGTCTGTGTGATATCCGGAACGCCGTCGCCGTCGATATCAATCAGGCCGACACCAGAGGTTGTCTGGTCAACCATCCCGTCGCCATCGGTATCCACAAGCCAGTTTCCATCCGCGTCTGTCTCCGGGACACCATCACCGTTGAGATCCACAAGCGTGGCCGTAAGGCCGAGCGACTTATAATCAGTCTTCTGCGCGGCAGACGAAGAAGACGACGTAGAAGAAGAAACAGATGAGGAGGAGACCGATGACGAAGAGACACCCGACTCTGTCTCCTCCTCATCAGACGTTGGATGATCGTCCTTGACCGCCTCCAGCACAATTCCGTTTGCGTCGAAATAATAGTTGATGCCGTCCTGCTGAATATATCCAACCGGAGAATTTTCATTAACCACAAGCCTGACACTGCTGTGGCCTTTGTATTCCGCATGTATGGACGAGATAAACGGTGCGTTTTCAGGTTTGATTGTCTTTCTGACATAGCACAGATACAGGGAATTGCGGTCCGCGAGGCCTCCGAACACCATCTCCCGGATCTCCTTTTCCGTATACCGCGAACTTCCTGTCACTTCCGCGTTGCGATCCGGCACATAAAATACACCGGTGAAAATCACAAAGCACACCAGAAGGCCTCCGACAGCCGAAAGGATTATCCGCAGTTTTTTCCGCCGGATCCTCTCCCGTTTTTTCTTTTTCTGATGTCTTGTTTTTTCCTGATCCAAACCAAACTCCTTTATTCGTGACATCCGCACATGCTTCTGACGTACTGCTTGAACATATCACCCCGCTGCTCGTAATTGTCAAACTGTCCCCAGCTCGCACACGCAGGAGAGAGAAGCACGGCATCACCGGGAACCGCATGCTCCGCACAAGCCTTCGTCGCCTCCTCCAGGTTATCGAAGAAAGCAATATCTTTCTTCGGGAAGCCGAGCCGCACCGCCGTCTCTGCGATCTTTTCTCTTGTCTGTCCGATCAGCGCGAGAAACTTCACCTTACCGTCAAAAGCCCTGATCCATTCGTCAAAAGCAAGCTCCTTGTCGAAACCGCCCCCGATCAGACAGGTCGGCCGGTTCATCGCCTGAATCCCCTTAATGGCGGCGTCCGGATTCGTGCCCTTGGAATCGTTGTAATATCTTACACCGTTAACCTCGGCCACATACTCGATGCGATGTTCAACCCCCTTGAAAGCACACACCGTCTTCCGGATGCTCTCCACAGGTACGCCCGCGTGATATGCCATCGCAACAGCAACCATGATGTTTTCAAAGTTGTGAAGGCCGAGAAGCTGAAGATCCTCTGTCCGGACTACCGGAAGCGTATCCTTTCCATCCGCGATATAAATCGTCCCGTTGTTCAGAAAAATCCCATGTTCCAGAACTCTTCGACTGGAAAAATAGATCACCTTTGCTCTTATCTTGCTGCCGAATTCACGAAGTACATCGTCCTCATAATTTAGAACGCAGATATCCTCCGAAGTCTGATTTTCCGCGATCCGCTCCTTACACCGAATATATTCCGCCATTGTATGATGGCGGTTCAGGTGATCCTCCGTAATATTTGTAATTGCTGATGCGACCGGATGAAAACGGTCAATGGTCTCCAGCTGAAAGCTGCTGACTTCCGCCACCGTCCACGCGTTCTCACTCTGCTCGAGAACCACGTCTGTGTAAGGTGTTCCAATATTTCCAACCACATAGACCTCAGGGAAATAATCCTTCATAATCTCGCCCAGGAGCGTCACCGTTGTCGTTTTTCCATTAGTTCCGGTAACTGCGAGCACTTTCCCCTTGCCAATCCTGTAAGCAAGCTCGATCTCTCCCCAGACCGGAATCCTTCTCGCATAGAAATCCTCTACAACCGGTATGTCGCAGGGAACTCCCGGGCTCATGACCACAAGGTCAATCTGTTTCGCCGTCTCCTCCGGGAGACTTCCGAGAATAATCTCCACATCCTGGCCCAGATTATCAAGAATCTTCTTCCGGTCCGCTTTCTCATTGCTGTCATAAATCACCGGCACCGCACCCTTTGCCAGCAGAAGGTGTGCTGCGCCGATACCGCTTTTTCCGGATCCGAATACAAGTACTTTCTTTCCCTTTAAATCCATGTCTATGTCCCTTCTTTATTCTGAAATAACGGCTCCGTTTCCGGAGACCGGATATCTGCCTCTGAGAAATCCCCTTCGCGCCGACTCGCTGTGTTACTTTGTAGCAAGAAGACAGAGCAGGGCTGTGATAATCGTGAAGGTTGTCACGATCCTTGTCTCAGACCATCCGCAAAGCTCGAAATGATGGTGAATCGGCGTCATCTTGAAGATCCGTTTTCCGTGGGTCAGCTTAAAATACGATACCTGAAGCGCTACCGAGACCAGCTCAAAAGCATAGATAAATCCGACGATCGGAATGTACAGCGGCATCTTCATCATATAAGCGCTCCCGGCGACAAAGCCGCCCAGCGCCAGAGATCCGGTATCTCCCATGAAGATCTTCGCCGGATATGCGTTGAACAGAAGGAATCCCATCAGTGAACCGACCACAGCAAAGGTAACCGGTGTGATCCCGCCGGAAAGCATCATTGAGGATACCGAGAAAAACAGCGCAACCACAATTGTGACGGAGGATGCCAGACCGTCCAGACCATCGGTGAAGTTTACGCCATTCACCGTCGCAAGAATCACGAGAAACGCAAACGGGATACTGAAAGCCCCGAAATCAACAGATGCCGCTGCATTGAACGGAACGAGCATTGACAGGGAAACACCGTACACATGCACCATCACATACAGAAAGACCGCGGTAACCACAATTTCAAGGAGCAGCTTCTGCCATGCAATCAGACCGTCGGAACGGTGAAGCACCACCTTCAGAAAGTCGTCCAGAAAGCCTACCAGTCCAAAGCCAAAGGTCAATATCATGATCGGCACAATGGCAGGCTCCGAGCGGAAATACAGAAGCGCCACGACAAGAATTCCTATGATAATCGCAATACCGCCCATTGTCGGCGTTCCCGCCTTCTTCAGATGAGATGCGACGCCCTCCTTACGCTCTGTCTGATCCACCTTTTTGCGGTTCAGAAAAGGAATCAGCAGTCCGGTGCAGACCGCAGTCACCAGAAACGCAATAAATACCGGTAAAAATTCAATCCATTTCATATCCTGTCTCCCACTCTTAACATTCTTCATTTCATATGATAACTGACCGGTCCTCCGAGAAAACCCGGACAACAGGCTGCTCTTTGCAGATGGACAGGGCTGCGTAACGTGCGTTGCGCCGTTCCTGTCTTTTTCTTCGCAGAGCTTATGCCGTACACATATATTACATAATTTGCGCATCCTGTCAACCGGTTGCGGAATATGTCCATTACTGATTCTCCGACAGGTAATTAGAAAGGTCTTCATTGCTGACACCGTCGGTAAAATAGTCGTTCCCGCTCTCGGTATCCTCCGATCCGATATCCACGGTCGGCAGATCCGTTCCATCCTGCGCTGTTCCTACGGTTATATCATTGCCCGTCACCGTTTCTCCCGCCTCAGTCGTAGACGCATCCGTCTCTCCATTTCCGGAGGATGTGTCATTTCCGGAAGCTGAAGATGCCGTTGTCGTATAAATCGGGCCGTTATCACCGATCGAGAACTCCTTGTTGATCATCTGCGCAGTGGTCACAAATCCTGTCTCAACATCAGAAGCGGTGTACCCGTCTTCATCCGGGAAGATATTCATATATGGAAGAAGCTCTGTGAAGATGTTCCTCGCAATACTTTCGGCGTAGCATGAGGATTCCTGATTCTCCGCATTCGGTTCGTCAACCGCGACATAGACCACCACCTTCGGATCATCAAGCGGCGCAAATCCGATGAAGGAGAGAATATACTTGTTGTTGCCTCGCGGAAGCTTCTCTGCGGTTCCCGTTTTTCCTCCCATGCTGTAGCCCGGGATTTTTGCGACATAGCCGGTTCCGCCATACTCCATTACTGTCCCCATGGCTTCCCGGACCTTCTCGCTCACCGCTTCCGTGTTTGTCCTTCTCTCAAGAACCGGATTGATGGTCTGCACTACAGCTCCGTTTTCATCCGTGATCTGCTTAACGACGTGCGGTTTATAATAATAGCCGCCGTTGATGGCTGCGGAGATGGCAGCAGCCTCCTGTATCATTGTCACGGTAAAGCCCTGTCCGAACGATGAGGTGGCCAGCTCCACCGGTCCCATGGTATCCGCATCAAACAGAAGGCCTGTGCTCTCACCCGGGAGATCAATGCCCGTCTTCATCCCAAAATTGAAGATATTATCATATTTGAGGAATTCTTCTTCTCCGATCAGTGCGCCGATCTGCATCAGAGCATCGTTGCAGGAATACTTCACCGCCTCGTCGACGGTTACCTGCCCGTGAGTGCCCTCGCAGGCGATATATTTATCGGCTACCTGCTGTCCCCCGTCACAGATAAAGGTGGAATTATCATTCAGAACCCCGGTCGTGTATCCCTCCGCGACAGTGATCGGCTTGTAAACCGATCCCGGCTCAAACGCATCGGATATGGTAAAGTTCTGCCACAGACTGCTCAGAGCATCCATCATATCATCATTGCTCATTTTTTTGATCTCTTCCTCGGAATAAAAAGGTGTCAGATCACGCGGATTATTCAGGTCATACCATTTATCGGAATCCAGTCCCAGAACTTCTCCGGTATTCGGATCCATCACAACGACACCGACATTTTTGGCGCCATTATTCTTCTCATCGTTATCCGCCTGCTCATTTTCATACTCTTCCAGAGCGTCACGGATAATCTGCTGGACATTGACATCGATCGTGGATACGACATTGTCCCCATCCTTCGCGGCAATCGTAGACTGTTCCACATCCGCGTTATCGGTGTAATAACCGTACTGTCTTCCATCGACCCCGTTGAGGATGTCTGAGTAATATCCCTCAATACCCCAGTCCGCCGTTGTGCCGTCATAAGTAAAACCGATGGTGTCACAGGCAAGTGAATTCAGCGGATATGTCCGGACATAATTTTCTTCAAACCAGACTCCCTTGATATTCTCCCTTTCTTCCTTTTCCTCGTCTGTGAGCTTTGCATTTTCCTTACTGGTCACATCCGTATATTCTTCGAAGTTCTGCTTGTCCGTGATGGACAATCCGGTCTTCAGAATCTGATACTGACTGTTCTTTGTATCATCATCCGTGAGCAGCTTGCGAATGGAAGCCTCATCAATCCCAAGAACATCGACAAGTGCCTTTACCGTAGGCTCCAGATATGTCTGAGTGGAAGTCCCGTCAAGACCGCTCACCTCAGTATTCACGACCTTACAGTCCAGAATGACGTTGTATTCCTTCTCACTCGATGCCAGAATTGTCCCGTTCCGGTCTGTAATATCTCCTCTCCGATAGGGAATCGTTGCGCTTGAGTACTGCTGCTGTGCCTGTGTCTGCACGATTCTTTCATACCGTTCGCCCTGAGAGGCGTTGATATAGGTAATCCGAAGTGCAAGCCCCGCCAGGCATATGACAACCAGAAGGAACAGCGCCACAAGCTTTCTGCTCGTCCTGAGCCCGATCCGCCGCTGACGCATGCGGCGCTCTCTTCTCTTCTCCGGACGTTCTCTTCGATTCGTTCTTCTGCTCAAATCAAATCTCCTTTTTCACGCGCACAAATCTGTCATTTCCCGGAAAAAGCAATCCGAAAATATACTTTTCTGCGCAAAAAACATCAGAACCATATGAACTAATCTGGGAAGCCGCGGATACGCGCTGCCCGACGGCAGCGGCGCGTCTTCTCAGATCAATTCACATGGTTCTGAAATTATAACATAATAATGTCTGCTTGTCTCGTTTTCCATTCAGCATCCGGATCCAACGGCGATTCGCAGGAGTTCTTCTCTCCCGGCTCATGCGGATCACCCATCATCCTCAGATAAGTTCTGGTACTGACGCACATAGCTCTCATCCTCTGCGCTGTAGTAACGAATCTGGGATTCCGTTGCATAATGCATATTCAGCTTATTCAATGCCGTTTCCTTCACATCATCCATCGACAGCGATGCCATGGCCTCCTTGTAGTATGCGTCATTGTCTGCCTTAAGCTGACTGAGCGCATTCTGCATCGAGGCGATCTCCTCTGTCTGATTCGTCAGATCAGAGCGGAGCTGCAGATAATGAATGCAGAGAAAAACCGTGACGATACATACTGCGGAAAGAAAAAGAACATATCCGGCGCTCATATTCTTCGCCCTGGCGCGGTTGCTCTTCGTCCGCTCACTCACCTTCGGCCTTACCTCCTCAATAATGTCCTCCTCTGTTTCTTCCTCGAAACTTCGGACGGCATTACCGTCTTCATATGATTCCTGCAGTCTGTAGTACTTTGCCGAACCCGATTTTATCGAATTTACCCTTCGTTTTGCATTTGTATATGATTTCGTATTTCTTCTGGCCATTCCTGCTATCCTGTATTCAGGGAAATCATCCTGCGCTTCGCTTCTCGAACACCCTGAGCTTCGCACTCTTCGAACGAGGATTCTCTTCCATTTCTTCTACCGACGGAACGATAGGCTTTCGTGTAACAACAAAACCTTTTGACTTTCTTCCGCATACACATACCGGAAACTGCGGAGGACAGATACACGGGTTTTCATTTCTTTTGAAAATGTTCTTGACGATGCGGTCCTCCAGAGAATGAAACGTAATCACACAGATTCTTCCGCCCTCATTCAGCAGACCGATCATGCTGTCCAGCGAATCCTTCAGAACATCAAGTTCACCGTTAACCTCTATACGGATCGCCTGAAACGTCCGCTTCGCCGGATGTCCGCCTGTCGCTCTCATTCTGGCCGGAATAGAGGCCTTGATGATACCGGCAAGTTCTCCGGTTGTCCGGATCGGTTTTTTCTCCCGCTCCAGACAGATATGTTTGGCGATATTCTCGGCAAATTTCTCCTCACCATAATCACGAATCACTTGATACAACTGCTCTTTGCTGTAGGTGTTTACGACCGTATAAGCAGAAAGCTCACGCCTCTGGTCCATTCTCATGTCCAGTGGGGCGTCTGCCCGGTAGGTAAATCCACGGCTTGAATCATCCAGCTGGTGCGAAGATACACCAAGATCCAGCAATATACCGTCTGCGCCGGCAATGCCCTGATCTGTCAGCATGCTTTTCATCTCGTGATAGTTGCCCCGGAGAATCGTTACCCGATCCTTATATTCCATAAGACGATTCCCGGCCGCCTCAATCGCGTCAGCATCCTGATCAATCCCGATGAGTCTTCCCCCACCTGTAAGACGCTTGCAAACTTCAAACGCGTGTCCGCCACCCCCTAATGTGCCGTCCACGTAGATTCCGTCAGGCTTAATATTCAGATTCTCGATGGTCTCATTTAACAATACCGATTTATGACTGAATTCCATATCCCAGCTCCTGCATCAGACTTCAGATTGACACTCCAATATCCTGCAGTCCCTTCGCAATGGCATCCATGTCTTCGTAATCGTTGTTATCCGCCCACCGGTCCTTGCTCCAGACTTCAATGCGATCCAGGTTCCCGGCCAGAATCACATCCTTTTCCAGACCTGCATATTCCCGCAGCGTACCCGGCACGAGAATTCTCCCCTGCTTGTCCAGTTCACAGCCTGTTGCTCCGCTGACAAAGAAACGGGTGAAGGTTCTTGCATCTTTACTTGTAAGTGGCAATTCGGCCAGTTTCTTCTCGAAGGCTTTCCACGATGCAGCCGGATAGATCGACAGACATCCATCCAATCCTCTTGTCAGGACAAAGTTCTCCCCAAGCTCCTCCCTGAACTTGGATGGGATGATCAGTCTTCCTTTGCTATCAATTGTATGGCTGTACTCACCCATGAACATAGAAACAATAACCTCATTCGTGACTGCGGCAGAGAGCCCTCCACTTCCTCCCCAAGAAGCGTTCTGGTCTCCCTTTTCTACCACAATTCACCACAAATCACCACCTATGTTCCCATTTTAGTCTTGCTCCCCCTAAAAATCAACCGATTTTCGCGAAAATTATGTGAAAAAACCGGCCCCGTTACAGGGCCGGTCTATCTTGTGTTTCGTGTCAACTCTGACACATGATGTAGCGGATGTGCCACTTTCGGTCAGCATCCGCCTTGCCGTAAGTGAAGCGGCGCGCCGGAACATTGACCCAGAAGGCGATAGCAATGATCAGCCGCCGGAAATCCTGTACATCGTGCCATGCGCCGGAGCAATGACGGCATCCTGTTACAATGCGGCTATGATTCCGGCCGCTCCGAGAAATTCTGTTAAAGGCAATGCCTCCTTCGCATCAATTTCTACTGTCAAATTTGAAATATCAGGAATCAGCTCACATCATCTTCTTTTATCAATTCGGAATATCCGGAATCAGCTCCACATAGTACTGATCAAATTTATCCTTTAGTTTCTCCCGAATCGCGTCACGAATCAGATGCAGATGACGCAAAACCACAACATCCGACTCGCTGTCAATGTAAATCTCCACCCATGTCTTTCGTCCGGTCTGGATAACCTCGAGAAAGTTAATATCACATGAATATTTCCGCAGTTCCTCCTCAGCTACCGCACGTACCTCCTCAACGGTCTCCGGAGGTGCCGAGAACAGCAGAAGATTCCGGGTATTTGCCGCGATTTCCCGAATCGGACGGATGATCAGGACAATCGCCATCACCGACGCAATCACCGGATCCATGTAGGGCGTGACAAATGCATACGGCGTTTTTTTCAGGAAAATAGTCAGAAGAAAGGCCAGCGCAAGTCCCGCACTTGTATATACATAGATTTTCCAGGAGTAGATCTCCGCCTCGATGATCATGGACTCATACTTGCGGCTGAGGTGCTTCAGAACCAGGCACATCGCCAGCGTGCCGATGCTCGAAATCATCTCATACAGAAAGACGGCACCGGCATCGATCATCTGCCCTCCGCCGATTATTGTGCGGATATTGTCGTACAGAAGATCGATATCCACAATTACCAGAGCGAGGTACTTCATGATAATAAACAGCGACTCCACCTGTCCGTACCCGTACGGATGCCGCTCCGATGCCGGCTTATAAAGAAACGGAATCAGAACCATCAGCGGTCCGATGAGAATCACATCAACGAAATCGAAGACGAAATCCATCAGAACCGCCCTTGAACCCGCGACGAGAAAAATCAGAAACTCGGCGGCAGCAAATACCACTGTCCCGATAAAAGAGATCCGCATCGCAACCTTTTCAATTTTCAGTTTTTTCTCCTGCATACACAGATGTCTCCAATTTATTATACCAGCTCACAGATCACCGGCATATCAGGCTCCAAGGCTCTTTCAATCAAAATATGCTCAGTCATCTGCTCCGGCGGTGCCGGCCATTACGCCAGCAAGAACGCTGTCGTGGGCCTGTTTTTCAAAAGCATCCTTCAGCGGCTCCAGATCAAAACTTCCATATTTCCGTTCCAGCGCCGTTTTCAGCAGGAAATCACAGAACTCCGGGTTCTTCGGCAGCACCGGCCCATGGCTGTAGGAACCGAAGACATTCCTGTAATGCACGCCCTCTGTTCCATCCTCTCCGTTGTTTCCATAACCCTTCAAAACCGTACCGAGCGGTTTCACGCCCTTGCCCAGATATGTTCTGCCGCTGTGATTTTCAAAACCGACGACCGTGCTTCCGCCACAGGAGGCATCGAGCCGAAAGGCATAGTTATCAATCATACGGCGGCTTCCGCCCCTGGTATAAAAATCAACTGCGCCCAGGAACTCACATCTGACTCCGTCATAAGTCTCATAGTAATGTCCGAGCATCTGGTAACCTCCGCAGATACACAAAAATGCTTTTCCGTCCTCAATGGCTGAACGGATCGCGTCCGCCTTTCCTGCCTTCAGGTCCTTCAAAAGAACCTCCTGTTCAAAGTCCTGGCCGCCGCCGATAAAGAACAGATCATATTGGGAGAGATCCTCATGATCTCCAAGGCCGACCCGCGTAATGCTCGCGTCAATGCCTCTCCACTCCAGCCGTTTCTGCATGCACCGGATATTTCCGCGGTCTCCGTACAGATTCAGCACTTCCGGATAGAGATGGCAGATTTTCAATTCACTCATAGCTCAACCTTCCTCTCCTTGTCAGCCTTTCCAGAATTCCTGTTTCCCGGTAATCACTCCGAGCGCCGCCCGAAGAGAAAGCATGGATGTATAATTCGGAAGAATAAATACCGGAACCGTGCTTTTCTTCAGCTTTTCAATCAGCGCCGCATTATCTGCCACCTTCTCTATGTCCTCTTCCTCAGCGTCCGCGTACTTCAGCCTCAGGCGCATGTCGTCCGCTCTGTCTCCCAGAACAAAAGCATGCCTCATATGCGGATCCCGACAGACCTTTTCAAAATCCGCATCCCAGATCCAGGAGATATCATGTCCGTCCGCAGTCCGGTCATTCAGGCAGAAGACCGCCTGGTAATCCTCACCGAGTCCGGAGAGATAAGATAAGGCCTGATTGCACCCGGCCGGATTCTTCACCAGAATCATCTGGACCGGAACTTCTCCGAGCCGGAAGGTTTCCATTCTTCCGAAACTGCTGTGCACATCCGCCAGTGAAGCGATGATCTCCTTACGTTCAAAGCCCGCTGCCTGATACGCGGCAATCGCTGCTGCACCGTTATAGATATTATAGACAGCCGGGAGCCCGATTGTGACCTCCTGCTCCGTCTCTGCGGCGGTGTCTCTGCCCTTGCCTTCCTCTGCTATGGCAGTGCTGCTTCTGTCCCTGCCGCCTTCTGTCCCGTCGGCTGTTCCTCTGATCCTGCCATCTTCTGCGGCGGCGTCCGTACTCCCGTCTGCTCCGAACCGCATCCGCACAACACTTCCTGAGGAAGATACCTTCTCGATCCCGGTCACGGCAACCGCCGGACGGATCCTGCGGTATCCGCATTTCGGACAGCGGAACCCTCCCAGATGCGCATAGGTATGGTAATCATACTCATACTCTGTGCCGCACCGGATACAATATCTTGCGTCAGAAATCTCCACATTTTTCTGTTCTCCGACGGGACAGTCGATACCGAAATAGGTCACCGGGTTCGGAACGCCGAGCGCCAGAGATGCCGTCAGGGAATCATCGGCGTTCAGGCAGAGAATCGCGTCCGGAACCAGGCGGATTCCCTTACGTATCTCCTCAAGTGTATGCATGACCTCACCGTACCGGTCAAGCTGATCGCGGAACAGGTTCGTCACGACAATCACCTTCGGATGTATCCTCGGAACCACCTGCTTGAGGGCGCCCTCATCGCATTCAATCACTGCATAGTGCTTTTTCGGTCTGCCTGTCGCCGTCGCGTTCGAGGTAAACTCCGCTGTGACGCCAGGAAGCAGATTTGCCCCGGACTTATTCGCAAGCACCTCTCTGCCGCTGCCCGAAAGCGCGTGATCGATCATATTCGAAGTCGTCGTCTTCCCGTTTGTTCCGGTCACCACAATGATTTCCATGTCCCGGGAAACCGTCTCCAGAATATCACCATCTATCTTCATAGCCAGCCGGCCCGGCGCCGTAGTACCTCCACGGTGCATCATCCGGAGAGCCGTCCTCGACGCCTTGCATGCCCCGACAGCAAGCATGGTTTTTAAAAGATTTGCCATAGTTCTTCTTCCTTATTATATAATCATGAAAACGCACCTCCCCGTGCGGGTCAGATGCCCTTTCCCTGGATAAACGTAAAAAACAACCTTACCATAGCACATGCCCCACACGTTTTCAAGATTTCAGGACGTGATTATTATTTCACACAATCCTTTCATTTCCATGTTAAAATAAAATCGCAGAAAAAAACGTGTATGCCATAATCCAAAACACAGAACATACAGAAACGAGGAACACCATATGGAAATTGAGAGAAAATGGATGGTAAAGGAGTGGCCGGAGAAGCCCCTCCCTCTTCTTTTTGAATATCGAATGCGTCAGGGATATCTCTCGGTCACGCCGACCGTCCGGATCCGGGAGGAATCCAGAAGTGGAGGGGATACGGATTATATTCTCTGCTTCAAATCCTCAGGGACTCTTGCCAGAAAGGAGATCGAGCTTTCCATCTCAGAAGACAAATTCCGACAGCTGGAGGATCTCATCCAGCTCCCACTGATCCCGAAAATCCGGAGGACATATCTGCTTTCGGACGGCAGCCATCTCGAAGTAAATCATGTCGACGAGGGACAGAAAACGGAATTCTGGTACGCTGAAATCGAATTCCCGACCGTGGAAGCTGCTCTTTCCTGGAAACCGGAAGATGCGGGTCTTTCCGCCTATCTCAATGACGAGGTCACCGGACAGCCCGGTCAGAGCATGGGGGCCTACTGGGTTCAGACAAGATGCACTGACACGACAGACGCCGGGCTTAAGGCGCAGACCACGGATACGAAGAACGCCGGGCCGGAGCCACAGACCACGGATACGAAGAACGCCGGGCCAGAGCCACAGACCACGGATACGAAGAACGCCGGGTCGGAGCCACAGACCATGGATACGAAGAACGCCGGGGCGGAGCCGCAGACCACGGATACGGGGGACTCCGTTTACGGAAAATATAAGTCTGCGCTGAAGCTTGTGATGGACAGCATAACCGACCGCATCCGCGCCTACAACGACAGTTTTCGTTCCCAGAAAGGCGAAGGCATCTATGAACATCTGAGTGCCCGGATCAAAAGCGAGGAAAGCATGCGTGAGAAATGCAGACGGAAAGGGCTGCCCGAGACACCGTATTCCGCGCTCAATGTCATCACCGATGCCATCGGCATTCGCATCGTCACCCGATTCATCGATGACATCTACGCCATCATCCATCACCTGAAGGCCTCATCCGACCTGACTGTTGTCACAGAAAAGGATTACATCCGAAATGCCAAGCCAAACGGTTACCGGAGTTACCATATGATTCTGAAGGCTGCCGTTCCGTATGAGGATGTCTGCGGGAATTTTCCGGGAGAATACTATGTCGAAATCCAGCTCCGGACCATTGCGATGGACATGTGGGCGAGCCTGGAACACCAGCTCAAGTACAAGCAGAACATTTCCAATGCCTCGATGATCACATCCGAGCTGAAGCGATGCGCGGATGAACTGGCGTCCTGCGACGTCTCCATGCAGACGATCCGCACTCTGATCAACGGAGATGCCACAAAGCAACAGAAGGAAGGAACAAATTAAAATGAAATTATTACTGGCAGAGGATGAACCTGATCTCTCCCGCGCGCTGGCCGCGGTTCTTTCACACGCAGGTTACGAAATTGACGCAGTTTACGACGGTGAAGCAGCCGTACAAAAAGCAGCGGCCGCCCCTTATGACTGTATGATCTTTGACATCATGATGCCGAAGATGGACGGGATCGAAGCCCTGAAGGTTCTGCGGAATCGTGGCAATGTGACGCCCGTCATCATGCTCACGGCGAAGGCAGAAATTGACGACCGTATCACTGGTCTGGACGCCGGCGCCGACGACTATCTGACCAAGCCCTTTGCAATGGGCGAGCTTCTCGCCCGGATCCGCTCACTCACACGCCGCTCCGAATCTTACACCCCAAAGCAGCTTCGCCTCGGAGATGTCACGCTGAATACCGATGAGCAGGAGCTCTCCAGTCACAACTCCATACGTCTGGCCGGAAAAGAGACAAAGATGATGGAATTTTTCATGCTGAACGCAGGAAAAGAGCTGACGACACAGGAACTCCTCGACCATATCTGGAGCGATAATACCGATAAGGATCCGGAGATCGTATGGGTATATGTCTGCTATCTGCGCAACAAGCTGCAGGCAATCCGGGCAGATATCGAAATTGCCGGTGAACACGGCGGAACCTACGTGTTGCGGCAATTCAGATAACCGGCACAGCGTACTGCACGATCCAGCTGCGAAACTAAACGCGCCCGGCGCCTCACACTCCGGCTGCCTGAATAGACGCGCCCGGCGCCTCACACTCCGGGCGCATATAAAAACCCTGAGGCTGCGGAATTACAGTGAAAAGGAGTCCTGAATGATCAAGAAGTTACAGCACCAGTTCATCCTTTATTCAACCCTTGCCATAATCATCCTGATGGTTCTTCTGCTCATCCCCGTCAACCTGTTCAATTATCTGAACAGATCGTCCGATATACACGATGAGCTGCAATATATCGCGGACAACGGCGGCGAGCTTCCATCCATCACGCTGAATGAATACAAGGATTATCTGAAAAAAAACGATCCGGACTACCACGATTACGATGCCTCCCCGGATGTCTCCTCCGAAAGCGGAACAGTGTCCGGCTCTTCGTCTTCAGCATCCGGAAGTACCGGAATCACCATCAACATTGACTCTCTCCTGTACAGGCTTCGCGAGTATTTCCGTGCCCTCAAGATCGGTTCAGACGGCACAAAGACAGAATATCTGGAGCTGACCCCCGAGAGCAGCTATCAGATCCGGTATTTTTCCACAATCTTTGATGCAGACGGTCACATTCTCACCATGAAAAGCGACCATATTTCCTCACTCACCGAGGAGGAGTCCCGCAGCTTTGCCGAATCCTGCTACGCATCCGGTCAGAACAGCGGAATGATCCATTACAACCAGATGATCTATTCCTATTACGGGCAGCCCGCCGAAGACGGAACCTATATTCTCGTTTTCATGGATTCTACAAACGATTATCGTTCTTTCCAGATGTTCTCCCGGTACTCGATCATCTTCGCCGTATTCTGCACGATTGTTTTTCTGATTATCATTACCTTCATCTCGCGGAAAGTCGTACAGCCCATCGCCCGCAACATCGAAAGCCAGAAACAGTTCATCACCAATGCCGGACACGAGCTGAAGACGCCCCTCACCGTGATTTCCGCCAATGCCGAGGTCCTGGAGATGATCAACGGAAAAAATGAGTGGACCACCAGCATCCGCAACCAGGTTTCCCGCCTGACCGGACTTGTGAACAACCTGATCACCCTTACCAGGATGCAGGAAACCAGTTTCAAGCATCCGGAAGACATGAATCTGTCAGCAGTCTCAAGACAATCCGCAGAAAACTTCCGGCCGGTCATCGAACAGCAGGGCAAGCATCTCGAAACCGTGATCGACGACGAGCTTCACTTTACCGGAGATCAGAGTGCACTCTCAGAGCTGTTCAATATCCTACTGGACAACGCCGCGAAATATTGTGACGAAGGCGGCACCGTCTTCCTCACCCTGCACCCGAGAAATCACGGCAAGGGCATCCACCTCACCGTAACCAATACCTACGCAGATGGCGAAGGTACAGATTACACCCGCTTTTTCGACCGTTTTTACCGCGAGGACACCTCACACAACAGCAAAAAATCCGGCTACGGCATCGGTCTTTCCATGGCAAAGCAGATCGTAGAAAACCACCACGGCAAGATCTTCATCAGCTACAAGAAACCGGATATCTCCTTCCACGTAACTCTTTGAGACTTTTCCCGGCTGAAGAAGGCAGCAGATTCCTGACAACTGCCCGCCTGTTCACACAACGAGATAAAACACGCTGTGCGAGTTTTATCTCGCTATCGCGACGCTCGCCGCACACGAATACTTCGCATTC
>DGTF01000032.1:36244-36382 GCA_002394235.1 Eubacterium sp. UBA4343
GGCTCACTGTTCGCGTAAAAAAATCTCCCGAAGTCTGGCCTGATCTTAAAAAGGCCCTCTTCGGGAGATTGCTTTATACATTGAAACGGAAAATAATCACATCGCCGTCCTTTACGACGTAATCCTTGCCCTCCATGC
>DGTF01000044.1:0-34902 GCA_002394235.1 Eubacterium sp. UBA4343
AAACGTGCGCCGCTAGGCGCACTTAGAAAATCGCCGCCACCCGTTTCACAGGTGGCGGCGATTTCACTCGGCTCATATTTCCGTTGGGAAATACTCTCTCGAGCTCAAACAGGCTAAAGCCCATAAATAATATAACAACTAACCTTTAACGGAACCTGCAACCATCCCTGCGACTATTCTCTTATTAAAAATCAGGAAGAGAATAAACATCGGAATAGTAATGATTAATATATCTGCAAACATTAAATTATAACTACTTGAAAATTGTCCTTTAAAATTATACAGGGTAAGCTGAACTGTCGCATTTTCATTCCCCGGAAAGAAATATAAGGGATTTGTAAAATCATTAAATACCGTTACAGCATCTAGAATAATGACAGTCGCTGTGATTGGCTTCAAAAGAGGCAAAATGATCTGAAAGAATGTCTGAAATTTTCCACACCCATCAATGCGTGCTGCTTCCTCCAACTCTCTAGGTATTGAAGCCATAAATCCTCTGTAAAGCATAATGGTAAATGGCAGTTGAAGCGCTACCTCAATCATTATCATTGAAAACATCGTTTTATATATATGAAGTTTCTGCAGCAAAGAGATTGTCGGCAAAATCGCAGCCGGAATCATCAGTCCCATTAAGAAAATTGCCTGAAGTGCACCAACCATTCTATCACGACGCCGCTGGATTACATAACCGGCCATAGCACCGGTAATAATCAGAATAACTACAGAAAATATTGTGATAAGAAAACTATTTTTAAACGCGGTAAGCAGCATGTAATTATTGGTTTTGAAAACCTCCGAAAAGTTTTCCCAATGAATCTCACTTGGAAAAGCAATCGAAAGCAGATTTGCTTCCTTAGACGACTTCAATGCAGTAATCAACATGAAATAGAACGGCACAATAAATATCACTACTGCAAAGAAAACTCCCAGAACATCCCCGAGAAGAGTCGATCTCTTCTTTCTATTCATGATATGGCCTCCTCCTGTTTGTTTAATAGGTGCTGCAGCGGATATGCGATCGCAGAAATCAGAACGAGCATAATTACATTGCCGGCTGTAGATAAGCCATAATAACCATATGCGTATTGCTTGTAGATAACGGATGCTAATACGTCTGTTGCGAATCCCGGTCCGCCACCTGTCATTGCCCAAATCAGATCGAAGCAGCGCAATCCACCTATCAAAGACAGTATAATAATCGAGTTTCGTGCAGGCGTCAAAAGAGGGAATGTAATACTCCAGAGCTTTTGCCATCCGTTTGCGCCATCAATTGATGCTGCTTCATAATATGTACTGTCTATAGACTGTATTCCTGCGATATATATAACTACCGAAATGCTCAGTCCCTTCCATACGTCGACTGCAATTACACTATACAGGGCTGTATTAACATTTCCCAGAAAGTCCACTGCATGAAAACCTATACTTGTTAGAAGCACATTGATAAGTCCCTTTGTCGGATGCATCAGCGCAGCAAAAATCAGGCCGACAGCCATTGTTGAAACAAGGTTTGGAAAAAAGACAGCAGAACGTATAAAATTTTTTGTTCGAATCTTACTTGTCAAAAAAACTGCTATAAAAAAGGCTAAGATTACCTTCAGTCCACTTGTCAAAAATGCATAGATCAAAGTGTGTCCAATAGAACTGCTAAGCGACTGATCCTTGAAAAAATTCACAAAGTTCTGGAAACCTACAAATCTTGTGCTGGAAAAATCCCACACGGTAAGAGAATAATAGAACGATGTGACAATAGGAATCAGAAAAAAAATAAGGAATATGATAAGAGCCGGTATAATAAAAAGAATCGGATATTGTGACTGCTCCTTCTTCTTCCGCTGCACTTGCATATAAATGTCCTCCCCTCCGGATAAAAGTTACATCCGCTCCGCTTCTATCCTACGAAAGCAATTCTTTTACCCGAGAAAAAGCGAAGCTGCGGCCGAACTATTGTAGCACATCTCTTTATATGCCACATTTACCCCGCCCGTTAGCTCCGCTTTGTTGTCAGTATTTACTTCCAATTAAGTCCAAGCTGAATGGCCTGATTTTTGCAGTCTTCATCATACTTGGCGGCAGCTTCTTCACCGGTTGTCTGGCCCGATGCCACCTCCTGGCAAATATTCGGGCAGTTCGGTCCTTTTACAGGAGTAAGGAACTCAAGAGCCGGTATTGTATTTCCATCATCAAAATACTTCTGCATATCAACCTTGATTGCATCCGGGACATCGTCCCCAAACTCAATACCCTTAATGCAGGATGGTCCATGCGGAGCCTGATTCTTGTTATAAAGTGCAATTCCTTCAGAAGAACACCAATACCTCATGAAATCAATGCACGCATCAACATCCTTTGCATTTTTGTTAATGTAGAAGCAGCTCGGATACCATACCGTTATACCATTGGAATCCGCACTATCTCCAGGGATTGCGAACACACCCAGGTCCTTGACGATATCCGGATAATCCGTTTCAATCTGACCAATAGCCTGTGTCAGCATGATCCACTGTGATCCCTTTCCTTCACCAAGCATCTGAATTCCATCTGCATACTTAGCCGACAAGTAATCTTCGTTATAAAAGTCCTGGATGTCAGAATACTTTCCAAAAGATTCCGTTGCTTCCTTTGTAGTTGCGAATTTAGCATTTCCCTCCTCAAAATCCTTCGCGAAATCCGGATTCGAAGCAATCACATTGTAATTGTCCCCCAGAAACAGTACCTGAGAAGTCCAAGAATCTCCAAAGGTTCCAATTAACGCCGTCTTCCCTGCATCCTTCAGTTTCTGGCAGTTTGAAACGAAATCTTTCCAGGTCTTCGGAACCTCAAGTCCTAGTTCCTGATAATCTTTCTTATTATATAAAACCGCACCAGCCTGTGTACTCTCCAAGGGAACTCCGTACGTTTTTCCATCAACCGTCACGGTCGATTTAAATGTATCATCATACGTTTTTACAAAATCCTGATCCGAAAGATCAACAAAATACTGAGATGGATTAAGTGCATTAAGCAATGAACCGGAGTTATACAAAGTAATATCCGTCATATCCCCGGACGCGAGTCTTGTCTTCATCAGGTTATCTCCTTCACTACCTCCGACACGCGTCTCAAGATCCACCTTAAACCCGAATTTTTTTTCGGCAGAATCAATAACCGCTTGGATAGCATTGTTTCCAGACATTGTATCTGTATCTACCATCATTGTAATCGTTTCGCCAGCATACTTTCCGCTGCTACTCTGACCAGATGCAGATGAAACAGCTGTGTTGCCTGTTTCTACACTATTCGATTTATCCGCTGTCGAAGATGAAGCCGTGTTACCGCCACATCCTGCAAGCATACCTGCAGCCATTAAGCCAACAAGTACTGTTGAAATCATCTTTCTTTTCATAGAACTACTCCTCCTGTTCCCATTAGTTGGTCCTTAATAATTATTTCTGTGCACAAAAAATTATCACTGGATTATTAATTATTAATGTTATAACCATTATATGAAATTAGTTCTTCAAAATGCATAGAAAAACAAACACAACAGCATGGATAATAAAGGGAAATAAGCTCATTATACGAAAAGACGCCGTGCCTCATGATATAATACACTCATTACATTATGACTTTCTTTCAATACATTTACAGGCTGAATCGCCTGATCTTACGGAGGTGTGATACATGCAGAAAACGATGTTTCAACAGTTAATGACTTCTCCCGGAACAATCAGTTTCAGAAAAATCCCCGTTCCGAAACCAGGGCCTGATCAGGTTCTAGTGAAAATCATAAGAATAGGGATATGTGGCAGTGACATTCATGTATATCACGGAACGCATCCATATACAAAATACCCAATAACACAAGGTCATGAAGTGTCCGGCGAAATTGCTGCAGTCGGGCAATATGTCTCAGATTTTAAAGTTGGTCAGAAAGTCACCATTGAACCTCAGGTATTCTGTGGGAAATGTTATCCCTGTCTACACGGAAAATACAATCTTTGCGAAAAATTAAAAGTCATGGGGTTCCAGACTGTTGGAACCGCAAGTGAGTACTTTGTGTGCGATGCCTCAAAAATCACTCCACTACCGGAAAAAATGTCTTATGACGAAGGGGCGATGATTGAGCCGTTAGCAGTGACCATTCACGCAACAAAGAGATACCCGGCAATCAATAAGGCAAAAGTATGTATACTTGGAAGCGGCCCAATCGGCATTCTTCTCGCTCAATCTGTAAAAGCCTTTGGCGCGTCAGAGGTAATGATAACTGATATTTCCGACACCCGCCTTGCACTTGCAAAAAAAGTCGGAGCAGACTACATCGTCAATACTATGAAAGAAGATTTCGCAAATGCTCTTGAAAATAATTTTGGCCCAGACAAGGCCGATGTCATCTATGATTGTGCTGGAAATGATATTACCATGAATCAGGCAATTCAAAACGCCCGTAAAGGCAGCACAATCATTCTTGTTGCAGTTTTCGCAACGATGGCTAATATTGACCTTGCAAAACTGAATGACTCAGAACTTGACCTCAACACAAGCATGATGTATCGCCATGAGGATTATGTAGACGCCATTCATTTTGTAAATGAAGGCAAGATTCAACTCCAGCCACTGATGACCGCTCATTTTGCCTTCAAAGACTATTCTGCTGCATACGAATATATTGATTCTCACCGTGAGGAAACTATGAAGATCCTGATTGATGTGGATTCACCAGAAGATTAACAAGGATCATTTACGATAATCACTTCCTCGGATATTTAAATAGGGCGGTTCTTTTTCATAATATAAAAAACAACCGCCCATAATATACAATAAACACCATCCGATCTGCCTCACGATATTTTCTGTCATCCTCTGATAATCCATTCTTCTACCTCGCAACACAAGTAGATAATATGAAGTGACCTCACATTTGTCGCATCGTGGATTTACCTGTATACTGATGATTGACAAGATCAATGGTAACAGGGATTACCGCATACAAAAGGAGGTCACCTAATGAATAGAATACTCAAAATCGCAAGGGATGTCCATAGTACCAATTACAATTTATGTGCAATGGAACCTGTACTTGATGGAGAAGACAGGATCATCGCCAACATCAAGGTCACACCAGATAACAAAAATGTGCTCCAGTTCATCGAGAGCCTTAAGAACAAGCTTGGGCCGAATGATTCCTATTCTTATTGAATGCGGCTAAATGCGTCAATCTTGCTCCGACGACGATGCTGACACAACAGGGAACGCGGATTAAGACGGACAAGCGTGGCGCTGTTATGATAGCGCAGTGTCTCAGTTATGGCGGATATCATGCAGTCCATGTTCCCACTGATAAAGATGATTCCGTAAAGGAATATCTACGGATGCGCGACGACCACAAGCTGGCACTGAAGAAAATCAAGTAGCAGATCAATGCCTTCTGTCGCCGCCATGGGTATTTCTACCCTGACACGAAATGGACGATCAAGCATCTGAACTGGCTTAAGAAACTCGAAATCCAAAGTCTTTTCCGGGAGACCCTGGATAAATATCTTGACTCGTATGATGAGCAGACATCAAAGATCGAACGGTTCGACATGCGAATTGAAGAGCTGGCAAAAGTTACAGATTACAAAGACCATATCCGGAAGCTTGACTGCTCTCTCGGAATCAAGACGCATACTGCGCTGTCGCTGATCGTAGAAACAGGAGAATTCTCCCGTTTCAGGAAAGGCAGCACGTATGCAGCGTTCCTCGGCCTTGCACCGGGAGAATCTTTCAGCGGCCAACACATCAACCGGACGGGGATTTCAAAGGCTGCGAATACCCATCTGAGGCGTCTGCTGATTGAAGGTGCAAAAGGAAGGAATCTGCAAAAGGCAGATCGGTCACAAATCGAAGGCACTGCGATCCAGGCAGGCCGAAAACAGAGCAGAGGTGATAGCCTACGCTGATCGCGGCAATACCAGAATGTGCAGCAAGTACTACAGAATGATACGCCGTGGCAAGAAAAAGAATGTTGCCGTGGCAGCAATAGTCAGGGAACTTGCCTGCTTTGTCTGGGGAATCATGACAAATAACATTGAATCCCGTACAGTGGGAAAGAAAGTGTCCTAATGTAACATCCTGTCCATCTGCCTGTCAAGGATGCTTCGCACCGCCTGTGACGGCAAGTCCTTGACAACCAGCTGTCCATAATGTTGATGGGCAGCTAAGCAGAAATCTGCAGATCCCTGCAACAACAATCAAAGTAAATATCTGACAGCATCTAGAAGGAGCTGTGATAACTGTAAGGTTCGAGTCATGGCGTCAATCCTATGTGGCACTTCAGTGATCCACGCTTGTAGATCGCAGTGCTCAAGGCGGACCATTAGCCTGTTGGTAACCAATCCACGAATAACAGAGTGGCCACATGCCGGGGACTGTTAAATCAGAGCTCTTTCCAGATACTGTCAGATATTCACAAATGTGGCTGCCCAGGGGAAAAAAATTTCCTGAAATCACCCCTTGACAAAGGTCACTTCATAACAGGTTTACGAGCGTGCAAAGCACAAAGTTGTCCGCATCATCTTATCATTCATATCATGATAAAAATCAAGATAATCATAGGAAATATGTTAGAAGTAATATCTTAAACGGCATAAAGCCACGATCTTTATAAGTTTTGTCTCTGCCGTTTCTTCCACTATATAGAACTCTGCATGATCCCTCCTATCTTTCTGCATTTTGTCAGTTGGCGAAATAGAAATTCCTATTTTCCCTTCCTCAGATCAATTTCTTATACTTTACTGCTTTAGCTATAGACATATCCGCCGTATAGAATGGAATTAACGTAGCCTGTATTGCATGATATAGATCCGGTTTTCCAGGCCATACCGTATCAAGAATACAATTATTGCGGTCGAGCTGATGGAACCAGGATCCGTTCACATGATCGATAACCTTATCATCCATATAACTCATAAACTGCGCATAATAATCCGCGTATATTTTCTTTCCCGTAACCTGATACAGAGATGCCGAAGTATTGATTGCTTCAGCCAATGTCCAATGCATACGATCGTGCACAATCGGTTTTCCGTTCCAGTCCGTGGTATAGACGATTCCTGGCTCGCCGTCGCTGTTCCATCCGTCTTCAACCCCTCTTTGGAACAATTTCTGGGCTACATCTATATACTTCTCTGCTCTAGTAACTTCTCCCATTTCATTATTTTGGTATGCAGAAAGCGCCCATTGAGTAATCAATCTTGCCCACTCTATTCCGTGACCCGGTGTCGCACCGTAAGGTTTGAATTGATCATCAGGTTTATTCTTGTTGCATTCAAGATCCGGTTTCCAAGCATCATTATAATGTTCCGGTATCCTCCAGTTATTTGCAGATGCCCAATCTATTACATGTTGAATTATTCGGCCAGCACGAACTCGATATTTCTCATCCCCAAAACCATCAGCCACAGCCAGAAAAGCCTCCACAGAATGCATATTGGCGTTCAATCCGCGATATGAATCGAGTTCTGTAAAGGTTGTGTTCCATGTATCTCTTGAAAGTCCGATTTTTTCATCCCAGAAATACCGATCATAGATCGCCTCCGCATCGTTCAAAAGCTCCTCCGCTCCGGGACGTCCGGCTAAAAGAGCACTGGATGCAGCGAGTATCACGAAAGCATGTGTATAGCATTGTTTGGGCCCGACCGGTGTACCATCAGCTTTTACTGATGCATACCATCCGCCATTCTCCACATCATGTAGCTCTCCTGTGAGGCCTTGTATTCCTGCATCTACGAATTCCTTGCTTCCCGGATATCCCAAGAGAGTACCGAGACTGTAGACATGCACCATTCTCGCAGTAATCCAAGTCTCTCGATTCCGATCCTTCCAAGGCTTACCATCGTCCCCCAACCAGTAGGATCCTCCTTCCGGTGAAGGAAAATGACAGCCAAAATTCAGGAGGTTCTGCGTGATTCCATGCAGAAATTCCCTATTTTCTTCCGTTCCAATATGATATTTTTTTAACGTATCATCCATCCCTTATACTGCTCCTATATTGCTTCTCTGAACACTCACACTTTGTTCTGGTAGTCCCCTCCGATTATTATTTAACCCAAATCTTTCACATACGAAATGCCATTGAACCTAAAAAAACTCAAGTAAATGTTACACAAACACAAACCAAAAACCATGGAAATTATAAAATTGTTTATGGAGAAAGCACCGTAACGATGCAATGAGCTCTTCGTCTACAACAAAAAAAGTACCTTGAACCAACTATTCAAGGTACCGTTTTCCACTCACCTTTTCAGCACCACAAATAAGCCTCCTGATTCTGTCAGAAATCATGTGTCAGTGCCTTGTCGATCGCCGCCTTCCATCCCCTGTATCTGTGAACTCTTTCGCTTTCTTCCATCTTTCTCTGATATGATGTCGTCCGGATGTGGTCAAAGATCGATTTCTCCGGATAGACTCCGCAGGAGATTCCCGACAGGTAGGCGGCTCCCATGCCGGACAATTCCTGCAGGCCGGGAACCAGCACGCAGGTATCTGCCAGGTCCGCCTGAAATTGCATCAGATAGCGGTTTCCTGTCGGACCGCCGTCTACATGGAGCGACCGCACAGGATCTCCGGTCTCTTCGCGCATTATCTCAATCAGATCCGTGATCTGGTAGGCAATGCTTTCCAGACATGCCTTTACCACTTCTTTGCGTCCGGTAGTGCGCGTAATGCCCGTCAGAAGTCCGGTCGCCTCCGGGTCCCAGTAAGGGGCTCCAAGACCTGTAAACGCAGGTACAAAATAAGCACGATCCCTTGGATTTGCCGCTGACGCAAGCGCTTCCGTCTCTGATGCGGATGAAATCATTTTCATCTGATCCTTCAGCCAGGAGATCGATGCTCCGGTATAATTCAGATTTCCCTCCAGCACATACTCGACCTGGCCACCGATTCCCCATGCAAGAGAAGTCACCAGTCCATGCTGACTTCGGTAACGGGTTTCACCGGTATTCATCATTACGGAGCTTCCGGTCCCATAGGTTGCCTTCAGTTCTCCTTTCTTCCGGCAGTTCTGTCCGAACAGCGCCGCATGGCTGTCCCCGAGCACCCCGTGGATGGGTATTTTCTTTGGCAGAGCTCCATCCAAGTCGGTCATGCCGAACATTGAATCCGACATAACCACCTGTGGCATGGCACTTTCCGGAATTCCGAAGATTTCCAGCAGCTCTTCATCCCAGCTCAGTGTTTCCAGATTAAACAGCTGTGTTCTCGAGGCATTCGAGCAGTCAGTCTTGTGTTCTGCTCCTCCTGTCAGATTATATACCAGCCAGCTGTCAATCGTACCCACTGCCAGGTTATCTTCCCGCGCAAGCCTGTATGCCTCCGGAACGTTTTCCATGATCCACTCAAGCTTCGCGGCGGGAAAATACGGAGACAGAGGCAGTCCCGTCTTCTGACGGATTTGTTCTGCTTCTCCCATCCTCTCATGCCGCGCGCAGATCTCTGCTGCCCGTGCACACTGCCATACAATCGCGTTGCAGACGGGTTTTCCCGTCTTCCTGTTCCATGCGAGAGCTGTCTCTCTCTGATTTGAAATGCCTAAGGCTGCGATTTCTTCCGGCAGAATCCCGGCCTTCTCAATAACATCCCTGCAAACCGCACAGGTGTTTCGGAAAATTTCCTCCGGATTATGCTCTACCCAGCCTTTTTCATTGATAATCTGCGCATGCGGCCGGTCCGCACGCGCAGAAAGTTCTCCTGATTCGTTAAAAAGCAGTCCCTTGGTACCCTGTGTACTCTGATCGACTGCGAGAATATATCTGCCCATACCTGCACTCCGATTATTGCTTCAGCAATTCACGCGCTGTTTTTGCAATTCCCTCCCCGGTAAGCCCGTAATACGCAAAAACCTGTGCGGAGGTTCCTGTAATCACAGGGGCATCCGGAAGCGCCATCGTAACCGTTTTCCGGGGGCAGTTTTCCCCGACCACCTGCGCCACCATGGAACCGAGGCCGCCGAAGGGTGAGTGTTCTTCAACAGAAATCACTGCCTTTGCGTTTCGTGCCGCTTCAATAATTGCCTTTTTATCCAGTGGCTTCACACAATACATATCCAGAACGGTTGCGTGAATGCCTTCTGCTTCCAGAAGTTCTGCCGCGTCCACAGCCGGACGCACCATCTCCCCGCATGCAATGATCGCAACATCGCTTCCTTTTCGGATCCAGGTTGCACGATCCATCGTGAAGGGACAATTCTCTGCTGTGTAAACATCTTCGACCGGGTTACGTCCCACGCGGATGTAGGCACACTTGTTGTCCCGCAGAAGAGCCTTCACTAGCTTACCTGTCTGATGCCTGTCACTTGGCAGGTATACCCGCATATTCGGGATGGCGCTCATCGCCGCTATATCCTGTGCTGAATGATGGCTCATTCCAAGTGCCCCGTAGCTGATACCTCCTGAGATACCGATCAGCTTTACATTCGTATCGGAATAGGCACAGTCTACCTTGCACTGTTCATAGCTTCTCGTCGTCAGGAAGGATGCCGGAGATGCTGCAAAAGGCTTTTTCCCCATTTTCGCAAGACCTGCCGCAATTCCCACCAGATCCTGCTCCGCAATTCCTGCTTCTACCGACTGACTGGGATAAGCCTCAAAGAAAGGCGTCATCGAGGCAGAGCCCCTGGAATCGCTGCAGAGCACCACAATGTCTTTATCTGTTTTTGCTTCTTCCATCAGTACGTCACAGATGACCTTGCGATTTGCTATTTTATTCATTTGCCAGTGCCTCCTTCCTTTCTTCAAGATCTTTCATGATTGACGCATACTCAGTCTCCGTCGGCAGATGATGATGCCACCCCGACTTATTTTCCATGACTGGTGAGCCTTTTCCTTTTATTGTATTTGCGATGATACATGTCGGACAGCCCTTTGTCTGCCTTGCTTTCTCAAACGCCCCGTCCAGCGCATCGATATCATTCCCGTCTGCCGTCAGTACCTTCCAGCCGAAGGATTCCACCTTCTTCTTCAGATCCTCGAGTGCCATGACATCCTCTGTGCCGCCTGAAATCTGGAGCCGGTTCCGGTCGACGATCCACACGAGATTGTCCAGTCCATACATCGCGGCGGACATCGCGCCTTCCCAGTTTGATCCCTCGGCAAGCTCTCCGTCTCCGGTCACTACATATACACGGTTTGGCTTTCTATCCATCTTCACCGCAAGCGCCATGCCGACAGCCACCGGAAGCCCATGCCCGAGTGAACCCGAATTCATCTCGATTCCCGGAAGCTTGTTGTTCGGGTGTCCGATGTACGGAGAACCGAATTTGGAAAACTTCGCGGTCACTTCATCCAGACTCAGAAATCCCTTCTCGCAAAGCACGGCATAATACGCTTCCATCGAGTGCCCCTTGCTCAGGATAAAAAGATCCCGTTCCGGATCATCCTGGTTCTCCGGAGAAATGTTCATCTGCCGGAAGTACAGATCTGTCAGGATCTCCATGACGGACATGTCGCCTCCGATATGTCCGCCTCCGCCCGCCATGATGATGTTTACGCAGTCCTCTCTCAGCTTGTAGGATAGATACTTCAGATTTTTCACGATTATTCTCCTCTCAGATATGCTTTCACATCTTCCTCAATGGGATCATAAAAATCCGGCTGAATCCCCAGATATTTGCATGCCTCATAAAGGACCGGCACTACATCCTCGTGAATGGCGACGCAGTGATGAATGTACGGCCCTTCGACCAGCTTTGCCTCGAGTCTCTTCAGATTCTCTACCTCAACCCAGAGATAGGTTCCCTTTGTATACGGGCCGTCGATTCCCCTGGCATGACCGAGCAACAGAGAGTATTCTCCGTTGTCCCCGTCAAATCTGGTAAGCGTCAGATTGCCGTGCTTCGCCTCCGCCGAAACGGCTCCGTTATATGGAAAGGCCACAGGAACGCAGATCGACGGTTTTTCCTTTGCCACAGAAATCGGCCATGGACCGCAGTGCTGAAGAAGCTCTCCGTTCTCATTGTCCGGATGTCTCACGGTCCAGTCCGCGAAGAGTCCCCTCTTCTCATTTAAGGTGGCAGCCTCTGCCATCACCTGTGTGATCGCTCCGTGAATATCGGTCTCACAGACGACCGGAAGTCCTTCCTCATTCAGAAGGGAATTGGCCGCGCAGGGCATGATGCCAATCTCCCCCTGAAGCGCATTCCAGCACTGAATCGCGATGGCGCTGCATCCGTACAGATCTGCAAGGTTCTTCATAGCAATCTTCAGCGCAGCGACATTCTCCAGTAATTCCGGCTTGATCTGGCAGTTCATATTCTCCTGACAGTAACGGATGACCTCCTGAACCTCCTCCGTCTCCTCAGCCTTTACCCGATTCAGCTCAGCCGTCAGCTCAGGCAGCGGAACCGGCGCCAGCTGGATATTAAACTTCTCAAGCAGCTCTCCCTCATTGCACATCGTCGACCAGAAATCAAAGGGACGCGGTCCAAGCTGCAGAATCCGGAGATTCCGGAATTTCTTCACCACATTGCAGACCTTCAGAAAATCAGTGATCCCCCGTGCGAACTCCGGGTCGTCAAGCCTGCAGTTTGTCATGTAGGTAAACGGCACCCGGAATCTTCGCAGTACCTTCCCCGTCGCGAAAAGGCCGCACTGAGAATCACGAAGCCGCATTCCGTCCGGCTCCGGCCGTTCATCTCTCGGCCCCCAGAGCAGAACCGGTACATTCAGTTCCTTCGCCAGTCTTGCGCATTCATACTCTGTCCCGAAATTCGCATGTGGGATAAAAAGGCCGTCAACCTTCTCCTTTTTAAATTTTTCAGCGATCCGGATACGATCGCTTTCCTGATACAGAAGTCCCTCCTCGTTAATATCTGTGATATCTGTAAATGAAATGTTCAGTTCCTTCAGCTTCTGCCTGGTTAAGTTTGCGAACTTAACCGCGTCCGGCGCACTGAAAATCGATCTTCTGGTCGGCGCAAAGCCGATTTTAATTGTCTCCATGGAATCCTCCTTCTCGCGCATTTTCCATTGAATGATACATGATTTACTAAAAATTATAGAGATGCTTCTGCTGAAATGGTATGATATATTAAGTGAAATTAACTTAATAAATTACTTAATTTCTGTTTGATCTTTCAGTAATCCTGTAAATGGATTAAAATATCTGCAGAATTGCAATTGCACGAGACGGCAGCGAGGAGAAGGTCTTATCTTTTACCATTGAAACCTGAACCGTTCTTCAAAAATGCAGATAGTCTGCCGGACTGCCCGCATATTTTTATATCGCATGCATAGAGCGTGATTACAGGAGGTGCTCAGATGTCAATCACCGCAAAGGAGCTTGCCAGACAGCTTGGCGTAAGCCCGGCAGCTGTATCTATGGCTTTGAATAATAAACCGGGGGTCAGCACCGCAACAAGAGCACGGATTGTCCGTGCCGCGGAGGCAGCCGGTTATGATTTCTCCAGACAGGCCTCAAAGTCGGCCAGCCACGGAGATATCTACTGTGTAATTTATCGGGCGAACAATGCGATCCTGAATTACTCGCCGATCTTTACGGAATTGACTGATGGACTCGAACAGGGATGCAGGGATAACAACTACCGGCTCCGAACCCTGCAGCTTTATGAACAGACCGACGACTTTGCGCGGGTTGCAGAGGAACTCCGGGGCTCTGACTGTGCGGGCATCATCCTTCTTGGCACGGAAATCTCAGCGGAGGTCTGCCGTAGATTTCTGCGGCTGAATATCCCGATGGTTCTCCTGGACTCTTACTTTGAAACCATCGACTGCAGCAGTATCCTGATCAACAATGCGCAGGGAGCTTACCTTGCGACGAATTATCTGATTGACAACTACCACCGCCAGCCCGGTCATCTGAAGTCCTCCTATTCGATCCCGAATTTTTTTGAGCGGGATGTAGGCTTTAAGCGCGCCGTACGGGAGCATGGAATGTCTGTCAGCAATTCTGTCATTCATGAACTGTCTCCTACGATTGAGGGAGCAATGAGTGATATGCTGGAACTGATTGACAGCCACGCAGCTCTTGCCGGCTGTTATTTTGCCGATAACGATCTGATCGCCATCGGCGTGATAAAGGCGCTGCAGGCTCGTCATATCAGGGTTCCCGAGGACATTCCGGTCATCGGTTTTGATAATATACGCGAGGGACAGATTGTGGACCCTGCGCTGACCACGATTGACATCCCCCGAATGTTCATGGGACAGACTGCCATCCTGCAGCTGATCCGGCAAATCCGCTGTCCGGTGCCGCACACGGTCAAAACAGAAATCTCCACAAGTATCGTTCCCCGTGATTCCGCCTAAGACAGCCAACTGCAGAATACTACAGCTGGCTGCAGATTATTAGCTCTATTGAAGGCCTTTCCGTCTTATTCCAGATCCCTGGCCCCCGCCTGAACAGGGAAAATATTTTCCGAATCGTTCAATGTCACAAACGAGATAAAACACGCTGCGCGAGTTTTATCTCGCTATCGCGACGCTCGCCGCACACGAATACTTCGCATTCGGCTGCGGCTCACTGTTCGCGTAAATAAGGGAGGGTGAGAAATGATAAATCATTTCTCGCTCTCCCTTATTGATTACACCGTTCTTCTCAATTCTCTTTATCGCTGACGTCTGTACCGTCACCACATGCTGTAACTTCACTTCCCGCAAGACCATTTCCGATCTGTGCGTCTAGCCTCTGATACCGTCGAAACCTCTTTTCAGGCACTACTTTTCTGTATATCGGACTTCATTTCCCGGAAACACAAAGCAGTCATACCGTATGGCTTTTCCGGTCAGTGAATATCCCGGCTTCATGCCTGCCAGATTTGGTCCCTTCAGAGGTCTCTTCACTACCACCTTAAAGGGACGGGCATCGACTGCCGCCTTCAGAAGTATCTCCTCATCCTGACAAGGCACCTCCAGCTGATGAAGCAGCTGAAACTTTTTCTTGACCAGGGCACTCTTCTGTCTCTCCGGGAACATCGGGTCCAGATAAATCACATCCGGAGAAAATTTCAGATTCTTCAGAGCCTCTATGCTGTCTCCTTCATGCAGGTGCATCCTGCAGATGATCTCTGTCAGAGCCGGATTTTTCCCGGCACGCTCCAGACAATCCGCCAGAAGCGCCGCAATCACCGGGTTCTGCTCATACATCTCCACCTCGAATCCGGCGGCGGCCAGGAGAAGGGAATCCTGTCCCATGCCTGCGGTTGCATCCAGGATGACCGGATGTCTGCCCGGCCCCCTGTCCATATCCTTCATCCTGGCAGCCTTCACCAGAAGTTCATGTGTGAGATTGTCATACCGGAGGCGGGGCAGCATATCCGAAAAATCTCCCCGGATCTGAATGTTTCCGTCAGTCAGCGCAAGGCCGTTCTCGTCATATCTGAGATACAGCTCCTTGTGATTCTCCTTCTGCCTCTCTTTGCGCGCCTCTCCGTTTATTTCTCCCCGGATATCTGCCTGCAGCCCCTGTGCCTTCAGATGTTCCAGAAGCTTTCGGTTTTTCGCTTCAAAGTCAGCCCCTGTTTCCAGAATATGAATGCTCTCTGCCATCTTAATCCTCTGACAGCCCAAGCATCCGGATTGTACGGCTTTTCAGTGCTCTCGCCGCGCCTTCCACATCCTCTTTCGAAAAAATAGCGGAGATGACCGAAATACCAACAATTCCGCTGCCTGCCAGCTCCATGACATTTTCTTCCGTAATCCCGCCGATGGCGACGACCGGGATCGAAACCGCCTTGCAGATTGCCCGTAACGCATCCATACTCACTTCTGAAGCATCCGCCTTGGAGCCTGTCGGAAATACCGCGCCGACCCCGAGATAATCCGCTCCGCGGCTCTCCGCCAGGAGTGCTTCCTCCACAGTCTGCGTGGAAACACCGATGATGCGATCCTTCCCGAGTCTGCTCCGCACCAGACCCGTCTCCATGTCACTCTGTCCGACATGCACCCCGTCCGCTCCGATTTCTACAGCCAGCTCCACATCATCATCAATGACAAAAGGCACCTTATAGCTCCTGCAAAGCGTCTTGATCTCTGCCGCCTCCCTCAGGAAAGCATCGTGCTCCAGCTTCATGTCATCCTTCTCCCGAAGCTGTACAAAGGTTGCGCCTCCTCTCAGCGCCTGCTCAACATCATCCGCCAGACGGCGTCCGTTCAGCCAGTGCCGGTCTGTCACCGCATACAGCTGAAGTGCCTTCTTCAGTTCCTCCTGATTCCCATTACCCATTTTTCAGACTCCTGTCCGTCGCGCGTAAAACGCGACAAATGAAATTATTGATTGCACGCTGAATCGCTTCAAACTATAATCAAAAATAATACTTATTGACAACTGCATGAGGTTTTCAGATATATGATTGACGCAAATCTTCAGAAATATCTCTCTTTTGTAAAAACCGTTGAGCTTGGCAGCTTTTCAAAAGCCGCGGAATCTCTCGGTTATTCACAGTCCGGCATCAGCCGGATGATTTCGGATCTTGAAAAAGACTGGAAAATCACGCTTCTTGAGCGCGACCGCAGCGGTGTGAGCCTGACCTCCGACGGCACACGGCTTCTTCCCTTTGCGCAAAGTCTCTGCCGGGAATATTACCGCCTTCAGGAGGAGGTGGATGATCTGAACGGAATACAGACTGGCCTGATAAGGATTGGTACCTTTTCCAGCGTCGCAACCCAGTGGCTTCCCCGGATCATCCGACAGTTTCAGGTAGATTATCCAAACATTGAATATGAGATGCTCCTCGGTGATTATTCGGAAACGGAAAAATGGATCGATGAGCGCCGGGTCGACTGTGGATTCCTCATCCTCCCCACCCGTCCGGAATTCGACACCCTGGAGCTGGCGAAAGACCCCCTGATGGCTGTGCTGCCAAAAGGACATCCGCTCGCCGGACTGGATGCCTTTCCGGTAAAAGAGCTGGAAAAAGAACCCTTCATGCTTCTGGAGAAGGGCGGGAAGTCCGAGATCACGGATATTCTGAAGCGCTATGATCTCCACCCGGAGATCCGCTTCACCACCTGGGACGATTACGCAATCATGGCTATGATTGAACAAGGCCTCGGGATCGCGATCCTTCCGGGGCTGATCCTGAAACGGATCCCATACGACGTCGTCATAAAACCGCTGGATCCACCCGCTTTCCGGACAATCGGCATCGCTCTCAAGGACAGCCGCACCGCATCCGCCGCGATGAAGAAATTCCTCCAGTATCTGAAATACCGCAGCGAATAAATGCGCGCTTCCGCCGCTTTGTCGATCCGTGACGTTTTCTTCTCAGGTGCTGCGCATTTCTGCTCTGCCGGACTGTGTTCATCCTGCTGCGTCAATTCGGAACGTTTTCTTCTCAGTCCTCAAGTCCCGTGGCTTCGTCAAGCCCCAGCATGATGTTCATATTCTGAACGGCAGCTCCGGAAGCTCCCTTTCCGAGATTATCGAAAAGCGCAGTCACTGAAGTCTGTTCCTCGTGTCCGCATACGACAATTTCCAGGCGATTGGTTCCCGCCAGCTTATTGGCGTAGAGCTTGCTGTCATTCTGGCCAAACGGTACAACAGATACGAAATGCTCATCCCGGTAGTACTCCTGCAGTCGTTCGCAGATCTCCTCCGCAGACGGTTTTCCGGGAAGAAGACGGTTCTGAAGCATAATCGTCCCTGCCATCCCCTTGTAATAATCGTCAACCACCGGCATGAACACCGGCGGATAGAGAAGGCCGGTCATCTTCTGCATCTCCGGCACATGCTTATGCCTCAGATTCAGGCCATAGATTCCGGGCGAATCCAAAAGCCTGCTGCGGTTCTCCGCCTCATATTCTGCAATCATTTTTTTGCCCCCGCCGGAATATCCGGTCAGGGAATAGCAGGTGACCGGATAGTCCGCAGGCAGTATTCCCATCCTTACAAGCGGAGCCGTCGTTGCGATCAGCCCGGTGGCATGACACCCCGGATTCGCCACTCTCCTGCTGGTCCGGATCGCCTCCCTTTGTTCCTTTGAGAGCTCCGGGAAACCATATGTCCAGCCTTCCGCAACCCGATGTGCTGTAGAAGCATCAATCACACGAACCTCCGGGTTTTCAATCAGAGAAACTGCTTCGACCGCGCCTGCGTCCGGCAGACACAGGAACACAATGTCCGCCGCATTCAGGAATTTCTTTCTCTCATCCATATCATGTCTCTTGTCTTCATCTATTCTCAGAAGCTCAAGATCATCCCTCGCTCCGATTCTGTCGTAGATCTGAAGTCCCGTTGTTCCGCTCTGTCCGTCAATATATACCTTTGTCTTCATCTGTAATTGTTCCTGTCCTTCTTCTTTCCGAATCTTTTCTGCCTGAGTTTACCTTATCCGGCTCTGCCTCTGCTGCCGCGTCCGATCACAGCGCTCAGAGGATTCCGAAATCCTTCATCGCGGCCCTCAGTGAAGCCTGATGCTCCTCTGTCATCTTTGTGAGCGGAAGTCTCGGTTTTCCGGCATCGAAGCCCATCATGTTCAGGGCTGCCTTTACCGGAATTGGATTCACCTCACAAAACAGCGCACGGATCAGCGCAAGAGAACCAAGCTGCATCTTTGCCGCTCCCGAAAAATCTCCATCCAGACACTTCTGACACATATCATGCGTGAACTGCGGCGCAACGTTCGACAGAACCGAGATTACGCCGGAACCGCCCAGTGACATGATCGGAACGATCTGATCGTCGTTGCCTGAGTACAGATCCAGCACACCGTCACAAAGTTCGAGTGTTCTCGCCGTCTGACTGATGTTCCCGCAGGCATCCTTCAGGGCCACAATGTTCTTCACATGCTTCCCGATATAAGCCGCGGTCTCCGGCTGAATATTCGTACCGGTTCTTGATGGCACGTTGTACATGATGCACGGAATATTGACAGCTTCCGCAATTGCCGTATAACTCGCAATCAGGCCATCCTGCGTCGCCTTATTGTAATACGGAGTTACAAGCAGAAGGCCGTCCGCTCCACGCTTCTCCGCCTCCCTCGACATCATGATCGCGTGAGCGGTGTTGTTTGAACCTGTCCCGGCGATCACCGGAACCCGTCCCTTCGTGATTTCGACGCAGAACCTGATCGCCTCCAGATGTTCGTCATCGTCCAGCGTTGATGCCTCTCCGGATGTGCCTACCGCGATGATCGCATCCGTATGATTCCGGATCTGATACTCAATCATCTTCTCCATTGCGTCAAAGTTAATCGATCCATCCTCCTTCATCGGTGTCGCCATCGCAACACCCGCGCCCTTGAATATAGCCATGCTCATTCCCTCCTGTTTCCCATAATTATCCTTAATTTATATGTTTTTGTCTGAAAAATGATCCGTCGACTGTATTCTCAGTATACAGCAATAAATATTACCGGTAAATACAGACAAACGCAAATACACGCAAACGCAGATGAAGACATCTGCAAATAATGAAATCTCAAATAAAGACAGACCAAAATGATGCAAGACTCCTATAATGACAGACTCACATAAGGACAGCCACACACTTACGAATCGGATTTTCCAAAGCTGTCCACGAGCTCCTGCAGCTCGAAATATCTTTCCATCCGTTCTTCCAGCTTTGCATCGACCGCTTCCTTCTCCTTTGACAAGTCGGAGAGCTTCGTATACATCGTCGCCGACTCAGCCATCTGCTCCTCGAGTTCCCGGCTCTTCTGCTCCAGCTGATCGATTTCTTCCTCAATATGATCATATTCCTGCTGATCACGGTAGGAAAGCCTGGTCCGCTTTCTTGCCTTCTTCTGCTCTTCCTTCTGTGCCGCATAGAGCTCTGCGCCGGATCGTTCCTCAGCGGCGCTCCCGTCCGCCTTTCCGTCACACGCTCCACTTCTCTCTTCCGCTGCACCCGCAGTGCTTTTTGCAGCTCCTGAAGGAATCCCCTTTGTCTCCATATGCTCCAGATATTCGGTATATGCGCCCTCACTTCGGATCAGATTCCCGTTCCCCGAAAAAGCAAAGATCCTGGTCACCACGCGGTCCAGAAAATAGCGGTCATGCGACACGACGATCAGAATGCCGGCAAAACGATCCAGATAATCCTCGAGAATACGCAGCGTCTGTATATCCAGATCATTGGTCGGCTCGTCAAGGATCAGTACATTCGGAGCTTCCATCAGCACCTTCAGCAGATAGAGACGCCGCTTCTCTCCTCCGGATAATTTACCGATCAGAGAGTACTGCATTTCGCTGTCGAACAGAAACTGCTCGCACATGCCGCTCGCGGATACCAGCCCGTCCGTGGTCCGGATAAATTCAGCGGTGTCCTTAATATAATCGATCACCCGCTCGTTCGGATCAAGCTGTTCATTTTCTTGGCTGAAGCAACCGATCTTAACGGTCTGCCCGATTTCTACCGCTCCCGAATCCGGAGGAAGCTTTCCGTCAATGATCTTCAGAAGCGTGGATTTTCCGCATCCGTTGGGACCGATGATACCGATCCGGTCAGTCTTGCCGAAGTTGTAGGAAAAATCATGGATCAGCTCCTTCTGTCCGTAGCCTTTGCTGACGTGCCAAAGCTCAATCGTCTTGCCTCCGAGCCTGGACGGAAGGGAATTCAGCTTTACCTGCCTCTCCTCCACGATTTTCTCCCGGTCTCTGAGCACCTCGAACCTCTGAATATGCGCCTTCTGTTTTGTCGATCTTGCTCTCGCTCCGCGCATGATCCACGCAAGATCCTTGCGATACAGGGCGGCCGCCTTTCGCTCCGCCGCAACGGCAAAGTTCATTCTTTCCTGCTTCAGCTCCAGATAGCCGGAATACCCCGCCTGATAGCGGTAAGTCTTTCCCCGGTCCACCTCAAGGATCTGATTTGTGACCTGGTCCAGAAAATAGCGGTCATGGGTGACCATCAGAATTGCTCCGCGAAAGCTCTGCAGATAATTCTGCAGCCACTCGATCATCTCATGATCGAGATGGTTCGTGGGCTCATCCAGAATCAGAAGGTCACACGGCGTCAGGATTGCGGCGACAAGCGCCGCTCTTTTCTTCTGTCCCCCGGACAGGATCTCCGGACTGCAATCGGGATCAGGAATTCCGAAATCCATAAGTCTCGCGCGCACCTCTCCCTCTGTGTCCCAGTGATCTGCCTTCCCGCTGACCGCCTCCGCCACATTTTCCAGAAGTGTTCTGCTGTTATCGAAAACCGGGTTCTGCGGAAGATAAGAAATCCGGACGGTATTTCCCTTGACCACCTTTCCTGAATCCGGCTCCAGACGGCCTGCCGCGATCGCCAGCAGCGTCGATTTTCCCGTTCCGTTCACCCCGATCACTCCGATCTTGTCGGTGTCGCTGATTCCCTCGGTCACATCATCCAGAAGGACCCGTGATACAAAAGAAATGCTGATGTGCTCCAGATTCAAAATGTTCATTGTCTCTCTCCTGCGTCCGGGAAAGAAAGAAGAGCTGCCGCATCCATTTTTATGCAGCAGCTCTGATCCTTCCCTTGAATTGCACTTCTCGGCTTATACAGCTTGTAACACAAGATATCGCGTGTGTGTTATTCTTCCGTCACAGCATCATCTTTGACGATGATCGTTCCCGCGTGGCCCTCGTAACCGTCTCGGGCTTTCGCAATCGATGTGATCACCGCGCGCTCCCCGCCGCTCTTCAGGAAATCAACCGCCGCCTGAATCTTCGGCAGCATCGTTCCGTATTCAAATTCCCCGGCACGGATATATTCCTCCGCCTGGGAAACGGAAATCCTTCCAATCGGCTGTTCATGGTCGGTTCCGTGACCGATCTTTGCATTCTCGACACTGGTCAGAATCAGCAGCTCATCGGCCCGGAGCTTCTCGGCAAGCTTTTCGCTGACAAGATCCTTCTCGATAACAGCGCTTGCCCCTTTCAACTCCGGTCCCTGTTCCAGAACCGGGATACCGCCACCGCCGCCGGCAATAACAACCTGTCCGGCATCCAGCAGAAGCTGAATCGTCTCGAGCTCAATGATATCCTGCGGCTTCGGAGAAGCGATGATCCTCCGATATCCCTCCTCCGTCTTCGTGACGTAATTTCCCTTTTCTTCCTCTGCCTTTGCTTCCTCCTCTGTGAGGATCCTTCCGATCACCTTACTCGGCTCATAGAGGTTCTCATCATAGGGATCTACGGTGACCTGGGTGATGATCGTCGCAACCGGCTTGTAGATTCCTCTTCTCAGCAGCTCCGCGCGCAGAGAATTCTGAATATCATATCCGATATATCCCTGGCTCATGGCAGAGCAGACGGACATCGGAGCTCCGACGTAGTCGCTGTGAGCCTTTGTGAATTCATTCATCGCCGTATGAATCATACCGACCTGAGACCCGTTGCTGTGGGTGATTACCACACCCGCTCCGGCCTGTACCAGATCCGCTATGGACTTTACCGCATTCTCAACGCCCTTCTTTTGATCCGCGAAGGTTTTTCCAAGCGCTCTGTGGCCGAGCGCCACTACAACCTTTTTTCTCTGCATGAACCAGCTCCTCCTTTGTGCTTTTGCTTCTCTTCTCAGAAGTCAAACTTTCCGGCAAACCACTGATCAAGCTCGTCGATCTTTACACGAACCTGTTCCATGGTGTCACGGTCACGGATGGTGACCGCCTGGTCATTCTCGGAATCGAAATCGTAGGTGATGCAGTACGGGGTTCCAATCTCATCCTGACGGCGATATCTCTTTCCGATCGCTCCGCGGTCATCGTAATCACAGTTGTACTTGTCTGCCAGCTTATCAAATACCTTCTCCGCCGCGTCGTTCAGCTTCTTGGACAACGGAAGAACCGCGATCTTCACCGGAGCAAGTGCCGGATGGAAATGCATAACTGTGCGGACATCATTCTTCTCCGCATCCAGAACCTCTTCATCGTATGCCGAGCACAGGAAGGCCAGAACGACACGGTCGGCTCCCAGAGACGGCTCAATGACATACGGAATATATTTGATCTTCTTTACATCGTCAAAATAGGTAAGATCCTGACCGGAAACCTCCTGGTGACGGCTGAGGTCATAGTTTGTCCGGTCGGCAATTCCCCAGAGCTCGCCCCATCCGAACGGGAACAGGAACTCAATATCGGTCGTTGCCTTGCTGTAGAAGCTGAGCTCCTCCTTGGCATGATCACGAAGTCTCAGCTCATCATCCTTAAGTCCGAGATCATTGAGCCATTTATGGCAGAAGCTTCTCCAGTAATCGAACCACTTCAGATCGGTGTCCGGCTCGCAGAAGAACTCCAGCTCCATCTGTTCAAATTCGCGGGTACGGAAGGTGAAATTGCCCGGCGTGATCTCGTTACGGAAGGATTTTCCGATCTGGCCGATGCCGAAAGGAATTTTCTTGCGGGAGGTTCTCTGTACATTCTTGAAGTTCACAAAAATGCCCTGTGCGGTTTCCGGTCTCAGATACACGGTGTTCTTCGCGTCCTCGGTTACGCCCTGGAATGTTTTGAACATCAGGTTGAACTGACGGATATCGGTGAAATTATGCTTGCCGCAGCTCGGGCAGGGAATTTCATGCTCCTTGATGAAGTCCATCATTTTCTCATTGGACCAGCCGTCGCAGCTGTTATTCTCCAGCTCAATGCCCTTTTCCTGGCAGAAATCCTCAATCAGCTTGTCCGCGCGGAAACGCTCATGGCACTCCTTGCAGTCCATGAGCGGATCGGAGAAGCTTCCCAGATGTCCGGATGCCACCCACGTCTGCGGGTTCATCAGAATTGCGCAGTCTACGCCTACATTCAGCTTATTGTCCTGAACGAACTTCTTCCACCATGCTCTCTTGACATTATTTTTAAACTCAACACCCAGCGGGCCGTAATCCCATGTATTAGCGAGACCTCCGTAAATTTCGGAGCCCGGGTATATAAATCCGCGGTTCTTTGCCACTGCGATGATCTTGTCCATTGTCTTTTCCATCCTGATCCATCTCCTTTTTCCTCTTGTCCGCCGGCTCTTTCCGGACACAAAACATTGTGTCCTGTCCGTGCGGCTTGCAGCGCAGCGCGCCATGCGCGTCTGTTCTGATCTGGTGAATAATATCTGCTTATACTAATCCGGCAAATAACATCTGCCTGTAGTAATCCGGCGAATGATATTTACTTATATATGATATATGCATATCGGTCGGAAACGGTCACAAACCGGGATATTTCCCTGTCCTCGTTCTCTCCGGATTTTCCTGTATCTGTGATCAGATTCGTCCCTGCGTCCTGTTCTGACGAAGACACCGCTCCCTGACTTTTCGACGCAGAAGAGATCTTCTCTCCCTCGCTTTCCTGTGAGCCGGATGAAGAAACCGTTCCGCTGCCGGAGCTTCCTGACGACACGTCTTCGTCACCTTCATCCTGAGACAATACGGTGTTGACCGTCGCGGACAGCCGTCCCGTGATCGACACATTATCCGTCGCATACAGAATCTTGTCCGGAAGTCTCACCATGACCGGTTCGGAAAGGATCACAACCTTCCACTCCTTTGCTCTCGATGCCAGAACGTCCGGATCCGCGGGATTTCCATTCCGGTCAAGGAAGTTCTGATCCATAGAATAGCCGGCCTTTTTCGCCTCCGCAAGCGTTCCAAGGAATGCCCCGACGTGATTGAAGCTGCTGTAATCCTCCATGGAGGCGTATGTCATTTTGATCGTAACCGAGCTGTCGTCCACACTGCAGGATTCCATCCGGACAGCCTTCTCATCCGACGAATGATAATCAGCGACAGCATTTTCAATATACTGTTTTAAATCATCCTCCGTATAATCCTCGTCTCCCTTTGCCTCCACGATATTCTCCGTGACAGTCCCCGTTTCATTCACGGAAACGGTTGTGTTTTCGTTGCTGTTCGGCAGAGAACAGCCCGCCAAGGAAAATACCGCGGACGCCGCAAGGATACCGACTGCCAGGCGTACCCCTCTGTCGGTCCTTCTCATTTCCGTCAGCTCCTTCCGTGTCTGTCCGGGGCAAAAACAGGATTTATTTCTTCAGGCTGCTCTTGCGGTAAATAATATCGTCTCTTCCCGGTCCGTTCGAAACCATGGTGATCGGATAACCGATCTGGCTCTCGATGAAATTCACATAATCCTGTGCTTCCTGCGGGAGGTCCTCAAAGCGGCGGATTCCGCGGATATCGGATTTCCAGCCCTTGAATACCTTGTATACCGGCTTGCATCTCTTCAGATCCTTTGTCACAGGGAATTCCGTGATTTCCTTTCCGTCGAGTTCATAAGCGACACATACCGGTATCTCATCGAGATATCCGAGATCATCCAGCACGGTAAACGCAACATCTGTGCAGCCCTGCAGCCTGCATCCGTATTTTGACGCGACGCAGTCATACCAGCCCACACGTCTCGGACGTCCTGTCGTTGCTCCGTATTCACCGCCGTCTCCGCCGTGATTTCGCAGAGCTGTCGCCTCGTCTCCGAAGATCTCCGATACGAATTCCCCGGCGCCGACCGCTGAAGAATATGCCTTTGACACAACGACAATCTGTTTGATCTCATACGGAGGAATTCCCGCTCCGATCGCTCCGTATCCGGCAAGCGGGGAAGAGGAGGTAACCATCGGATAAATGCCGTGATCCGGATCCTTCATCGTTCCGAGCTGACCCTCGAGAAGAATGGTCTTTCCTTCCCGGATCGCGCCGTCCAGATAGAGGGACACATTTCCGAGATAAGGCTTCACCTTCTCCCGTCTCTCCTTAATCCACTGAAGCAGTCCCTTGCGGTCAATCGGGTCGGTGTGATAGAGGTTCTCCAGAAGAACATCCTTCTGATCCGCGATCCGGTTGATCTTCTCCATCAGAACGTCGTCATCCTGGTAAAATTCATTGATCTGCCATCCGATCTTGGCAAACTTATCCGAATAGAAAGGCGCAATTCCGGATTTGGTGGATCCGAAGGATTTACCCGCAAGCCGCGCCTCTTCCAGAGAATCAAACTTCACATGATACGGCATCATAACCTGAACACGATCAGAGACCATGAGCTGCGGCGTCGGCACTCCCTTTGATGTGATGTCCGAGAGCTCACTGAGAAATTTGTCGATATCAAAGGCCATGCCGTTTCCGATGATATTCATGATATTCTGGTGAAACACCCCTGACGGCATCGTGTGGAGCGCAAACTTTCCATACTCATTTACGATTGTGTGACCGGCATTGGCTCCGCCCTGAAAACGGATGACCACATCCGCCTCATTGGCCAGAGTATCGGTGATCTTGCCTTTTCCTTCGTCTCCCCAGTTCGCTCCTACAACTGCTTTTACCATTCTAGGTCCTCCTTATTCTTCGTCTGCATTGGCAATATGCAGACAATCCAGCAGATACATTTCCATGCCCCAAGGTCAGGGCATCGCAAACAGATACATTTCCATGCCCCAAAGCCGGGGCATCACAATATGTTTAAGTACGGATCGTCCGTGCGGGCGTTCCTCATGCGCGGCGGTCCTGTCTTTGTTTCTTCGGTACTTGTGCCCTATGTCAGACGTTGATCTCCGCCTTCATACCGAGCAGATCCTTTCTCTCCTTCAGAATCGGATAAACCACCTCGTTCAGATATTTGTCTACCTGATATGGCGCGCGTCCCACGTACTTCTTCGGGTCCATAGACTTCTGCAGATCCTCAAGGGACAGATGGAAGGTCGGATCCTTCGCGATTCTCTCCAGCAGATCGTTGTCCTTTCCCTCCACCTTGACCGTCTTTCCGGCCTCCATGGAAAGCTCACGGATCCTCTCGTGAAGCTCCTGACGATCTCCGCCGGCTTTCGTCGCATCCATCATGATGTTTTCCGTCGCCATAAACGGAAGCTCCGCCATCAGATGCTTCTCGATAACCTTCGGGTAAACGACGAGTCCGTCCACCACATTCATCATCAGATCAAGGATACCGTCCGTCGCCAGAAATCCCTCGGCAATGGAGATTCTCTTATTGGCAGAATCATCGAGCGTTCTCTCAAACCACTGTTCCGCAGACGTCATTGCCGGGTTCAGCGCATCAATCATAACATATCTCGACAGAGACGCGATTCTCTCATCTCTCATCGGATTTCTCTTATAGGCCATGGCGGATGATCCGATCTGGCTCTTCTCGAATGGCTCCTCAACCTCTTTCAGGTGCTGCAGAAGGCGAATGTCATTGGAGAACTTGTGCGCGCTTGCCGCGATGCCTGCCAGAACATTGCACACCCTGGTATCGACCTTTCTCGAGTAGGTCTGTCCGGATACCGGATAGCAGGAAGTGAAGCCCATCTTCTCCGCAATCATCGGGTCCAGCCTGTCACACTTCTCCTGATCACCGTTGAACAGCTCCAGGAAGCTTGCCTGCGTACCTGTAGTTCCCTTGGAACCCAGAAGCTTCAGCGTTCCCTGTACGTATTCCAGATCCTCCAGATCCATCACAAACTCATTGAGCCACAGAGTGGCGCGCTTGCCGAGCGTGGTCGGCTGTGCCGGCTGAAAATGTGTAAATGCGAGGCACGGCTGATTTTTCTCCTTGTCTGCAAACTTCGCAAGCTCATTGATTACGTTGACAAGCTTTCTGCGGATCAGCTTCAGCGCCTCACTCATAATGATGATATCTGTATTGTCACCGACGTAACAGGAGGTTGCGCCAAGGTGAATGATTCCCTTCGCTTTCGGGCACTGAACACCGTAGGCATATACATGAGACATTACATCGTGACGCACTTCCTTCTCGCGCGCTCTCGCCACATCATAATTGATGTCCGTGACATGCTCCTTCATCTCATCGATCTGCTCCTGGGTAATCGGAAGTCCGAGCTCTTTCTCTGTCTCTGCCAGAGCAATCCACAGTCTTCTCCAGGTCGAGAACTTGAAATCCTGGGAAAAAATGTACTGCATCTCTTTGCTTGCATAACGCTCGGAAAGCGGGCTGCTGTAACGGTCTGTTGTGCTCATAAGATTCTGCTTCCTTCCTGTCACTTCCGCGTGACTGTAAGTGATTCCTTTATTTCTGCTGCTTTCATCAGCGCCATCAGGAACGTATCCCTCACGGTATTTCTCTTTAAAAGCAACAGCGCAACCGGCGCCGGAAATTCCGGGCACAATTGCGCTATAATTATAAAGCATTCATAATTTAAAAGCAACCTGCCAGACCCTGAAATATGCGTGCCTGCACAGATGCCTGCACAGATCCCGTACCGTGCGGCATCCTCCGGATCCGTTCTGGTGCTGTTACTGCGGATTGCTGTATCCGGCAAGGAACTGCTTTGTTCTCTCGTGCGCGGGATGCTCAAACACATCTTCCGGTGTTCCCTTTTCCAGGATGATGCCGTTGTCCATGAAAATCACCTGATCCGCCACATCATGGGCGAATTTCATCTCATGTGTCACAATGATCATCGTCGTATGGTTATCTGCCAGCTCACGGATTACCCGAAGCACCTCTCCGGTGAGCTCCGGATCAAGCGCCGACGTCGGCTCATCGAAGCAGAGAATATCCGGTTGAAGAGCAAGTGCTCTCGCAATCGCCACCCTCTGCTGCTGTCCTCCGGAAAGCTGATGCGGATAGTTGTCGCTTCGGTTGGACAGTCCCATCTGTTCCAGAAGTTCCCTCGCCCTCGCCTCAATCTCTCCGTTGTCAGTCCTGTGATGCGCCTGCGCATCCAGCTTGGGCGCAAGCATGATATTCTCCAGTGCTGTGTACTGCGGAAACAGATTGAAGGACTGAAACACCAGGCCGAAATGAAGCCTTTTCTTCCGGATTTCCTCTTCCGATGCCTTTTTTCTGTTCTCTCCGTCAAACAGAATCTCATCACGGATCTGTATCCTGCCTCTGTCCGGTTTTTCAAGGAAATTCAGGCAGCGCAGCAATGTGGTTTTACCGCTTCCGGAAGAACCGATGATTGACAGCGCCTGCCCCTTCTCCATCGAAAAACTGATGTCCCGGAGAACCTCGGTGTCCCCGAAGCTTTTCTGTATATTGCTAACCTCCAGTAGAGCCATCTTCTACTACTCCTTTACTGATATTTGTCCTTATACGCCTGCAGGCTCATCAGACTCCTGCACACATCGCCGGTCACCGCTCCATTCCCGGCCGGCAAACAGAAAGCAACTATATTCGCACTCTGCCTGCGGAAACTACTGTATTCCCGCTCTGCCAGCAGAAACCACTGCATTCCCGCTCTGCCAGCGGAAACTACTGTATTCCCGCTCAGCCAGCGGAGACTACTGTATTCCCGCTCTGTCAGCGGAAACTACTGTATTGCTGGCCTGTCAGCGGAAATAGCTGAGTCTTTTCTCTATATAATGGAAGAGCCATGTCAGCAGCGCGCTGAAGATCAGATAGAACGCTCCAGTATAAAACAGCGGCCAGATAATTCCCGCGCTTTTAATGTATGCCTGCCCTGCCCAGATTACTTCATAGACTGCGATAACTCTCGCCAGAGAAGTATCCTTGACCAGCGTGATGACCTCATTGGATATCGGCGGAACAATCCGCTTCACAACCTGCAGAAGTACAATTTTTCGGAAAATCTGTCCCCTGGTCATTCCGAGCACTTCACCGGCCTCATACTGACCGACCGGGATTGCCTGAATCCCGCCCCGGTAAATCACGGAAAAATAGCAGGCATAATTGATGACAAAGGCAACGAGCGCCGCGATAAATCTTCCCCCGTCTCCGGCTCCCCAGATGTTTTTCTGCATAATAATTCCGGGGCCATAATATATAATCAGAAGCTGCAGCAGAAGCGGAGTTCCGCGGACGATCCAGATCAGGAAATTAATTGGTATGTTGATCACTTTTACCTTGCTCATGGATCCGAAACTGATGAACAGTCCGAGCGGAAGCGAAAAAACCAGTGTCAGCGCGAACAGCTTCAGCGTCATGAGGAAGCCCTCGAGCAGGGATAATGTAACTTCAGCAAACATAAATATGCCCTCGAATTCTTTTATACACTCAAAACTGTCACACAAACCGGCGCCGCTCCGCCGGTCAATACCGGCGGCAGACGCCCCTGTTCATGTGACAGTCCGATAAACCTTTATGCCCCGCAGCGGGGCAGTCATCACTTATATGGAACCGGATCTGTTCCGGATCATTTCTGCTCCACAAGAGCATCCTGTACGCCGTATTTTTCGGCGATTGTCTTCATTGTTCCGTCCTGGTAGAGCTTCACAAATTCTTGGTTGATATAGTCAGCAAGATCAGAGCCCTTGCGGCACCCGACACCATACTCCTCGGTTGTAAGTTCAACCGTATGGGTCAGCTTCTCATAGCTGGTTCCCTTTCCGATCATCGCACCCGCCATCAGCAGATCAATAATGCTGGCATCAGAGGTTCCCGCGGATACCTCCATCAGAGTATCTGCCTGCGATGACATGGAAGTATAATTCAGTTTGTTCTCCTTTGCCGCTTCCTCACCCGCAGAACCAGCCTCAACCGCAAAGGAAAGATCCTTCAGGGAATCAACCGTCTGGTACTTATCTGCCTTATCCTCCGGGACAACCACAACCTGTGCATTGTTCAGGTATGCGTTCGTGCAGGCCATTGACTTTGTAACCTCATCGGTAAGCGTCATGCCATTCCAGACCACATCGATGCTCTTGTTGTCAAGCTCCAGGATCTTGTTGTCCCAGTCGATCTCGACGAACTTTACCTCAACGCCAAGATCCTTTCCGACTTCACGGGCAAGGTCCGCGTCAAATCCGATCCACTCATCTGATCCGTCTTCCTTATAATCCATCGGCGCAAAATCGGTAATTCCGACAATAAGGCTTCCTTTTTTCTTGATATAATCCACATCACTCCCGGACGATGATCCGGATGCGGTGGATGAAGCAGCTGTCACTGCCTGCGAAGAAGATGCCGCGGATGCCCCTGTATCCGAAGCCGTGCTTCCGCATCCTGCCATAGCCAGTACCATAGAAGCAGCCAGTACACCGCTGATGATTTTCTTTTTCATATGTAATTCTCCCTTTCCTGATCCGCGGCTATCATAACCGTGTCGTATCAACACGTTCTAACTTTACCACGATAAAATCACTTGCGCACGGCTATGGTATCATAGGCAGGAAATCGGTGTCAAGAAAAACCTGAAAAATCCCCGGCAGGCTTATGCCCATCCGGGGATCTGTAAAAAATCCCGGCAGGCTTATGCCCATCCGGGGATTAACCATATGCAGTGAACCGCCCTGCTCCGAGTTCTCTTACGCAGCCTGGTCCCTGATCTGTGCAATGAAGTACGGAATCGCGACGAAAATAATTCCGCCGATCAAATTGCCGATGGTGACCGTGATCAGATTATAGAAATATCCTCCGATGGTGACCGCCTGTCCCGCCGGATCCAAAAGCGCTACCGTGAGCTGTGTCATATTCGCGATGCTGTGCTCGAATCCGCAGGTAACAAACGCGAACAGGCACCACCAGACCATAATCAGCTTTGCTGCTTCATTCTTTAATTTCACGCCGCACCAGGTTGCGAGGCAGACAAGAATATTGCAGAGGATACCACGCATCAGCAGCTGCACAAACGGAGCGCTCATCTTCGCCGCCGCACCTGTGGCAAGAAATGTAGAAACCGCCTCCGTATTCATTCCGGAAAAATGGAACAGAAGAGCGAGTACAATCGCGCCAAGAAGATTGCCGATCCAGCAGACAACCCACACCTTGCAGGCATCGCCGATTCCTATTTTCTTCTTCAGCACACCGCTCATCATTACCAGATTGTTTCCGGTAAAAAGCTCGGCGCCAGCCATAACTACCAGACTCAGGGCTACTCCGAAGGATACGCCCATGACGATCTTCGTATAAGGAGCTCCGTTCAGAAGCCCTCCCTCCACATTTGTGAGCAGGTTTCCAAATCCGATAAACATTCCCGCAAGTGCGCTCAGCAGCAGATAACCCAGCGGGTTCTTCTGAAGCAGATTTCTTTTCGCGACTGCGCCATTCGATAAAGCATCATATTCCTGACCAAACATCCAGCAATCTCCTCCTCTAAATAGTTGATGAAATATTGAAGCTGTTTCACTCAGAACATCCTTTTTCATGTTCCATCTATACTTTATCTGAATTCACAGAATTTTGCATCTTTTTCTTGCGAGTTTTCTGCACAAAGTTCTGCGCGTGTTTTCCAACCCGCTTCCTAAATATTTGTGCTTAAATGCACAATTTCTCAGTATAAACGCGATAAACTCTTGGTGATATATGACAGAGCATCTCATAATTGAAGCTGGCCGCGGGATCCGCGATCTCCTCTATCGGGATATAACCCTCTCCGTCATGTCCGACCAGTGTGACAATGTCCTCCACCCTGACATTCGGAATATCCGTCACATCGACCATCATCTGATCCATACACACGCGCCCGAGAATCGGTGCGGACTTTCCGTGAATCAGAACTCTGCCCTTAGAGGAAAGTGCTCTCGGGTATCCGTCGGCGTATCCCACTGAGACGGTCGCAATTCTGGTTACCGGACGGCTGGTAACATAAGTTGCTCCATAACTGACTCCCATACCAGGTCCGACATCCTTCACATGAATGACATGCGCCCTCCACGCAAGCGCAGGAATCAGATCGAGTCTCTCCTTTCTTACTTCCTCCGACGGATAGATTCCATACGTGATAATTCCTGAACGCACCATCTCAAAACGGTGCGGATCGTCCGGCTCGTACTCCATAATCGCGGCGCTGTTGCAGACGTGCCGGATCGGAATGCTGACCCCTCTCTCTGCGAGCATTGAGAGCATTGCGTCATACTTCCCGAACTGTTCCTCACAGTATGTTTTATCTGTCATATCCGCACAGGACAGATGCGTAAATAGACCTTCGATCTCCACGTTCGGGAGCTCGGATATCCTCAGTATCTCATCCGCGGCCTCCTCTGTGACCTGAAATCCGATCCGTGTCATTCCCGTGTCCAGCGCGATATGAATCCGTGCCTTTTTTCCCTCTCGGACCGCAGCCTCATTCAGCTTCCGGGCGTCTTCATAATTGTATATGCTCGGGCGTATATCCCACGCAATCATCTCACTGTACTGTTCCGGTGAAGTATATCCCAGAATCAGTACCGGACGTACAATATTATGCTCCCGCAGCTCCACACCTTCCTCAAGTGTCGCGACAGCAAAAAAGTCCGCAATATCCTCAAGCGACTCTGCGACCCGCACGGCACCGTGTCCGTAAGCATCGGCCTTAACCACCGCCAGGATCTTCGTCCCCGGCAGAATCCGTTTCCTGGCTTCCTCAACATTGTGATGAATAGCCGGGAGAGAAACCTCCGCATACGTTCTCAGATACTTATCCATGACTGTTCCTTCTTTCGGTTACTTTAATCTCTTTCCGCAATTACCCTGCATTTCTCTTGTTATTTCGCTTGCTTCTTTTTTACTTCTCTTTTACTTTTTTCCCTGCTTTATTTACTTCTTTTTGTTGTTCCTTATTGCATGCCGTTTTTTCTCTTGCTTCTTTTCTACTTTTTCTCAGGGCTTTTCGGCTTGCGGATCGCCGAGTATACATTTTTCACATTTTTCAGGACCACATGCGTCCTTGTGTCCTTGATTCCCGGAAGCTCCATGATCTTTCGGTGGATCTGGTCAAGCTCCTCCGGTGAGTTGCACGCGATCTTGAGAAGCAGATCCATACTTCCTGTCACATAGTAGCAGGAGACAACGCTGTCCATCTCCTGGATTGCTTCCGCAAAGCCGTCATAATACATTGGTTTTTCAAGAGCGACTTCCATGAGAGCCGTCATCAGATTTCCGACCTGTTTCTCATCGACAATGATCGTATATTTATCGATCACATGGCTCTCCTCCAGCTTGTGGATACGTTCGATCACGGCAGAAACAGACAGATGAATCTGCTTGGAGATGTTGGACGCGGTCTCCCTTGCATTCTCCTGCAGCGCCTTTAAGATCTTATAGTCAATCTGATCCATATAATATTGCCTCGCATCATATTTTTGCAGAAATCCAGAATTATTCTGCAAAAATAAAGTATACACGATAAATTTTCATGTGCAAGCAGAAAATATCCCTTCATTCCAACCCTTGCCACTGCTTCCGGCACGGCAAAGGGCAGAGAATACCGGCGTGCTCAGACTTCAGGCGTTCCTTCTGCTTGTCAGAAACTGCACCGCCGCACCGGCCGCAAACAGGACCGCAATGACCAGCTTCTGGAGATCCGGGTTTCCTGAAATGTTCGTTTTCATCAGTGCAAGCGCATGTACAGATACGACTGCTCCCGCCCCGGCAGTAATAAAGATCACGGCCGGCCGTGAAAATTTCACTGCCAGCACACCCGCAAGCACAAATCCGGCAGCCATCAGAATATACAGCACCACTTTCCAGGGGTGTCCCTCGGGAAACGGAATCATACGGATCACAGATGCTGCCAGAATGCCACAGAAAATGAATACTCCAGACAGATAAATTCTGTACGCAAAAAAGCACAACAGAAATCCGCAGACAGCGCCGATCAGCCATGGCGCATACTGTGGTTCGGAGATAAAATCTGAGGAGATGGTTCTGCCCAGATACAAGCCGAGCAGAAATCCCGTCACTGAGATCCAGAACCGAAGCAGCCTGAAGCCGAAGAAACATTGAAGAATCCCCAGGATCAGGCTGCCAACTGCCAGGACTTCAGTGAGCCCCGACATAATTTCAGAGATCGGACCGGTCATCAGATATGCTCTCCGGCCTTAAACACATACCCGCATTTCTCACACTTGGAGTCCGCCGCGAGAATACTCTCCTTCGTGAAAACCTCTACGGTCTCGCCGCATACCGGGCACTTGACCTCCTGTAATACAGGTGTCTTCTTAGCTCCTTCACATCCGTCCAATACTGCCATATAGATCTCCTTTCTCCGTGTAACACAAATCCGAACGCCAAACGTTACGTCTCTATCTTAATACAAATACAAAAAAAGTGAAAGCAAATGGCACACAAATCTCGAAAATACGGAGACAACGAGATAAAACACGCTGCGCGAGTTTTATCTCGCT
>DGTF01000044.1:34942-55099 GCA_002394235.1 Eubacterium sp. UBA4343
GCTCGCCGCACACGAATACTTCGCATTCGGCTGCGGCTCACTGTTCGCGTAAAAAAAATACCGGAAGATCCATTTGATCTGGTTTCCGGTATTATTCGATCAGCGCGAGACGGGATTCGAACCCGCGACCCCAACCTTGGCAAGGTTGTACTCCACCCCTGAGCCACTCGCGCATATTCAATTAAGAACAGAAATGAATGATATTCCTCTGTTCAAGCAGGTGATGGGAATCGAACCCACGTATCCAGCTTGGAAGGCTGGTGTTCTACCATTGAACTACACCTGCATCACTACAGTTTGGACGAATCAGAACTAATCTGCTGTTCCGTGTCAACGTGTAAGATTATATAACACAGTTTTCCGGCTGTCAATCACTTTTTGAAATTTTCCGCTTCAACCTCCGCTTCAACCTTTTCCGCTTCAATAAACTGTATGTAAAAACGGACGTACTCCTCATGGACAGATCCCTGCCGCAGGATTAAGATAGAGAGATACGGAGAACTCCAGCTGCGGCTTCGCCTGTTCTGCGCTGTTTCAATGACCGGCGGAACGGCGATGATCCCGGGTTACATTTACGGTTCACCTGCTCTGCGCTGCAGCAAAGCCCATCTACGTAATATTTCGAACGGGAGGAATATGAAAAATGATTGATTTCAACAATATACATGGTTTTATCTCCGATATGGACGGCGTGATCTATCACGGAAACGAGATCCTGCCGGGCGTACCGGAATTTCTCAACTGGCTGAAGGACAATGACAAGAAATTTCTCTTTCTGACCAACAACTCCAATCTGACACCGAAGGGTCTGCAGCAAAAAATGGCCCGCATGGGTCTTGAAGTCGGCGAGGAGCACTTCTATACCAGCGCACAGGCGACTGCAGCTTTTCTTCAGGATCAGGCGCCCGGCTGCTCCGCCTATGTGATCGGCGAAGCCGGTCTTCTGAACGCTCTGTACGACGCCGGCATCGTGATGAATGATGTGGATCCCGATTATGTGGTCGTCGGTGAAGGACGCAATTATTCCCTTGATTCTCTGACCAAGGCCTGCAACCTGGTTCTCGGCGGCGCCAAGCTGATCGGGGCATGCGCCGACGTCAGCGGTCCCATTGAGAATGGAATTGCTCCTGCCTGCGGCGCACTTATTTCACCGATTGAAATTGCTACGGGTGTCAAGGCGTATTTCTGCGGCAAGCCGAATCCCCTGATGATGCGCACCGGTCTGCGCATGCTGAACTGCCATTCCGCCGATGCCGTCATGATCGGCGACCGCATGGATACCGATATCATCTCCGGCCTGGAGAGCGGTATGTCCACCGTTCTGGTTCTTTCCGGCATTTCCACCCCGGACACGCTCCGGATGTACGGTTATCGTCCGTCCGCGGTTCTCAGCGGAGTCGGAGACATTCCCGCCCGCGCGGCAGCTTCGGCAGAGCACAGCACTCCGGATGCGCCTTCGGCCACCTGACACGTCATGTCAGTCTCATGAATGCGATTTTTTCCGTAATCTTATTCCGTAACACGCGCAGACAACACAGCTGCTCTTCTCAGATCACGAAATTATTCACCGTCTGTTCGCTCCAGTTCAGGAGGTCCTCAAGGGTATACTTGTCCACGACACTCCTGATCGCTTCATCCAGTTCTTTCCAGATCCGCAGTGTCACACAGCTGTCTGCGCGCGGACAGTCATTACGATCTGTCGACAGACACTCCACCGGTGAGAGACTTCCCTCCGTCAGGCGGAGAATATCACCGACCACATATTCCTCCGGTCTCTTTGTCAGCCGGTAGCCGCCCTGCGGGCCGCGGATGCTGCGCAGATAGTTCGCGCGTACCAATACAGATACGATCTGTTCCAGATATTTCAGCGAGATATCCTGTCTGGCGGAAATATCCTTGATTCTCACCGGTTCTCCCGTATCATGCTGTGCAATATCCAGCATCATGCGCAGAGCGTATCTTCCCTTTGTAGATATTTTCATCTCATTTCCTCCATCATACCAGGCACACTCAACAGGCTATTGTCTGATTAGCGGTGCACAGCCCCGACTCATTCGTCTGCTCTTCGTGTACGAAGTGACAGTTCACTTTATCTGCCTCGTCACCTGCGCCGCCTGCCTGTTCTTCATGTGTGCAGTGACAATCCGCCTCTTCTGTCTCTGTCACCTGCACCGCCCGTCTGCTCTTCGTGTAAGCAGCAGCGCCTCACTTCCTATTCGAGTAGTAAAAATGTCAGCCGCAACAGCTCCGGCTGACATTCTTTCTTCTGCGTTTGCTTTTTCCTTACTGCTTTACAGCCTGAAATGCCTCTTCAAGATCTGCAATGATATCATCGATATGCTCTGTACCGATGGACAGGCGGATCGTATTCTTCTTGATGCCCTGATCTGCAAGCTCCTCGTCGTTATCTTCAGAATGAGTGGTGGATGCCGGATGAATAACCAGAGATTTTACATCTGCTACGTTCGCGAGAAGACTGAACAGCTTCAGATGATCGATGAAATCCTTGGCATGTCTCTCATCGCCCTTCAAATCAAAGGTGAAAATCGAGCCGCCGCCGTTCGGAAGATACTTCTTGTAAAGTGCCTGCTGTGCGGGATCCTTGGATGCAGCCGGATGGCTGATGGATTCAACTTCCGGTTTTGTCTGCAGATACTCAATAACCTTCTTTGTATTCTCAACCTGACGCTCCACACGAAGGCTCAGTGTCTCAAGGCCCTGCAGGAAAATCCATGCGTGGAACGGTGAAAGCGTAGCTCCCTCATCACGAAGGATAATTGCGCGGATATAAGTTGCAATTGTCGCCGGAGCCGTATCCTTGGCAAAGGTAAGACCATGATAGGACTGGTTCGGAGTGGACAGCCACGGCCACTTTGGAGAATTATAGTCAAATTTTCCCGCGTCGATGATAACGCCGCCGATGGTGGTTCCATGTCCTCCGATGAACTTTGTCGCGGAATGAACAACGATATCAGCGCCATACTCGATCGGACGAATCAGATAAGGTGTTGCAAAAGTATTATCAATGATCAGCGGAAGGCCATGCTTATGAGCAATATTTGCCCATGCCTCAATATCCACTACTTCACCGTTCGGATTTCCGAGCGTCTCGATGTAGAGTGCCTTGGTGTTTTCTTTGATTGCCGCTTCCGCAGCCTTCAGATCAAAGGGATCTACAAATGTAGTGGTAACACCGTAATCAACAAAGGTGTGTGCAAGGAAGTTATAGGTGCCGCCGTAAATATTCTTCGCGGAGACAATGTGATCGCCCGCCTTTGCGACTGCCTGGAATGCGTATGTCACAGCAGCTGCGCCGGATGCAACGGCAAGTGCCGCAACTCCGCCCTCAAGAGCTGCAATACGCCTCTCAAAAATATCCTCTGTCGGGTTTGTCAGTCTTCCGTAGATATTGCCGGCATCCTTCAGCGCAAATCTTGCCTCCGCATGATCACTGTTGCGGAATACAAAGGATGATGTCTGATAAATCGGAACTGCTCTGGAATCAGTATAAGGATCTGCCTGCTCCTGTCCTACATGAAGGGCAAGTGTCTCGAAGTGAAGCTTTCTATCTGCTAATTCGCTCATATTTTTTCTCCTGTCATTCAGATTGATCGGTAAAATCTCCGTGTCTCAAATTCTGCACCGCCGGCTGTCACACATTCCATCTCTGCACTCGTGACGCCGGCTGTCGCACCTTTCATCTCTGCACTCCTGCAGCCGGCTATCACACATTCTATCTCTGCACTCCTGCAGCCGGCTGTCGTGCTTTTCTCGTCTGCGTAATATTTCTTAATTAATTCTCAAACAGTGCGGTTGAATAATATCTGTCGCCGCTGTCCGGGAGAAGCGCTACGATTGTCTTGCCCTTGGCTTCCGGACGTTTTGCCACCTGAAGAGCTGCCCAGAGTGCCGCGCCGGAAGAAATTCCAACCAGGATTCCCTCCTTATGTGCCAGTTCCTTTGCGGTCTGGAAGGGAACCTCGTTATCGACAGTGATAACCTCGTCATAAACCTTCTGATCCAGAATGCTCGGAACAAATCCCGCGCCGATACCCTGAATCTTATGCGGTCCGCCATGGCCCTCCGTAAGAACCGGAGATGTTGTCGGCTCGATGGCGATCACTTTAACGTCGGGCTTCTGCTCCTTCAGATATTTGCCTGTTCCGGTAAGGGTTCCGCCTGTTCCGATGCCTGCCAGGAAGTAATCCACCTCTCCGTCGGTATCGTTCCAGATCTCCGGGCCGGTCGTCTCATAATGAGCCTTCGGGTTTGCCGGGTTGTCGAACTGTCCGGTAAGAACCGCTCCCGGTGTTGCTTCCACAATCTCTTTTGCCTTTGCGATTGCACCGGTCATGCCCTTGCTTCCGTCTGTAAGAACAAGCTGTGCGCCGTATGCTTTCAGGATATTGCGTCGCTCAACGCTCATGGTCTCCGGCATTGTCAGGATAACCTTATAACCCTTTGAAGCAGCTACGGACGCAAGACCGATTCCGGTGTTTCCGGAGGTCGGCTCTACGATGGTCCCGCCCGGCTGAAGCTTTCCGGACTTCTCGGCATCCTCGATCATATATTTTGCGATTCTGTCCTTGACGCTTCCCGCCGGGTTGAAGTACTCAAGCTTTACCAGCAGTCTCGCGTCGAGGTTGTACTCCTTCTCAAAGCTTGTAAGCTCTACCAGCGGTGTCTTGCCGATCAGTTCTGTTGCGTTCTTGTAAATATTAGCCATTTCAAATCTCCTTTTCTTCCTCTGCCGAGGATCTCATGATTGTTCCGTTTGTGTTCCTTCTGTGATAAGTTCTGCTCATCCGTCATTACTGGAAACCCTGCATCACTTAACCGTTGTCTCACCGGCTTTGTCTGCCGTTCACTTCTCTGTTCTCTTCTGCTGTATTATTCTGTCGACCGGAGGCAACAACATCGCATGTCTCCGTTCACAGCCGGAAGGTTGTTCAACTGGTGATTCATATCTTTGTTACCTCCTATATCTCGTATTTCCTAGCTGATATATAGGATTATAGGGATTAATGTCCTGTTTGTCAATAGGAAATTAGAAGTTTTTAAAAAATATGCCGGACCAGGCATGTCTCCCCGACATATGTCTGCTCCGGCAGTAACTTCTCTCATTTTCTCAAACCATACTCTTGTGAAAATCTCGCCCTGGATTTTATATTCTCATCTCCGGCGGATGCGCCCGGCCGGATTATAAAAAGTCTTCCTCCCCTTCCGGTCAGGAACCCCGGAAGTCCGGTAAGAAGCGCCGTTTTTCATGGTTTTGTCTGTTTCCGCAGAAAACGGTGCTCCGCCCGCGTCTTCTCCGGAAACCGCACCGGAGACCGGACCTCCCTGTTCGCCCCCGTCTTCCGGAATATTTTCTCCCGCCAGGCGGAGGATGTCCTCCACTTCATCTTCTGAAATATTCATATACTCCGCCAGCTCATCGACATAGACCTTTCTGCCGAGCTGTTCCTTCAGAGCCGTGATACTCCTCTTCAAATCCTCGACTCTTTCCACCATCCGTTCATCTCGTGTATGGATGTCGCGCTGCTCCTCCAGCATCGCCAGAATTCCCTCGCGGACCTCTGTCATAAGCTTTCGCCTCACGTTCTCACGATCCGTCAGCTCAGAGGGATCCAGCCCGTCCAGATACAGAACCAGATTCAGGCTGCCTTCCTGTATCATATCTGAGAGGTGCACACCGGGCTCATACATCTGCTTTGCCGTCTCGACAACCTCTGGAAGAAGGAGCTCCGATATTCTTCGCTTTGCCGCCGTGCTTCCGTTCTTGCATTCCTTCGCCAAGCGCTCCCATTCTCCGTCCTCTTCCGCGCGAATCCCGCTCAGCTCTTCGGCATAATCCTCCAGCCATGCCTGATCCTCGTCCGTCCAGAGATAGCCGTCATTTTCATCATCGGAAGCCTCCTGCTCCGCCGCTTCATTTGATTCCCCTGTCGCTTCCAATGGCAATTTCCTGTCAATACCTTCTACAATGATTTTCTTTGACAACAGGAAATCATACACCAGGTTCATCTGTTCCGCAGAAAGACCGTCCTCCTCAAAAAACTTACTTACATCATTTTTTGCTATATGTCCCCCGAGATCGTTGGCATTCTGAAGAATCCTCTGCAGCTTCTTCCGGAATTCCTCCGGCTTCATATTTCTATCCTTATCCATTGTAATCACCTGTCAAATCCTGATCTGTATTTTCAGCTGATGATACCTTCTTTTCCTTTACACGAGCATAGCCGATAATCCGGTCCAGCACAACATTTGTCATAACATAGTTATAAACGTTATCCTTCCCGTTTTTGCTGATCAGATCATCAGAAGAAACGCCGTAGAGATCCGCCGCCTTCTGAAGTTCCTTCTGGTAGGCCGGACTGTTCTCCGAAAGCTTCTCCGCCTTCACCAGAGCACCCAGCAGCAATTTACTCGCGGCCGCATACCTTCCATTCTGTTCTTTCTGTTTGCTGTAGGTATCCTGGTCGATCCCGGACTGCTCTATATATTCATCCAGCGAGAGACCGTATTTCTCCGCTTCTGACTTGATATTGGCTTCGAAGGATTCTTCCCCGTTCTTTACATATTCCTTTGGCAGGAAATGATAGACACTGGCCTGCTGCACCTGATTCCACGCCTCTCCCTGAAGCTCGGACTCTGCTTTTTCCTCTTCCTGCTGTGTCAGAGATTTCCTGACAGACTCCCTGTAATCCGCGACATCAGAGATCGAATTATTGGTATAGTTCTTTACCCAGTCATCGGTCAGCTCCGGTGTTCTTTTGATTGCATTTACTGTGACAGTAAAAACGACATCCTTTCCGGCAAGATCGGAGGAATAATAATTATCTGGAAAACGAAGCTTCAGATCCTTCGTTTCTCCTTTCTTCATTCCTACCACGCCGTCTTCAAATCCCTCAATAAAGCTTCCGGATCCGAGGGTAAGGTCATAGCTGTCACTGGATCCGCCATCGAAAGCCTTCCCGTCAATTTTCCCCTCATAGGCAATATCTACGGTATCTCCCAATGCCGCTGCTGCGTTCTTGTCTGTCACCTCCTCCGGTGTCATCTGTGATTCAATATAGGAAGTGATATCATGATCTGTCACGGTCTGAATCTCCTTCGTGAGGTTCAGTTTCTTATAATTGCCCAGCGTAATCGCGTCTGCGATCTTGAAATCCCCGTCCCTGACCGGAGCGGCGAGAATCTGATCCGTAAGGCTTTCCGAGGAGGAAGACGCGGATAAAGCCGCCTCTGCTACGTCAGACCCAGATGAGATCACCGACGTGTCCGATGATGTTTCCTGTGATGTTTCCTGTGACGTTTCCTGTACAGTGTTTTTTCCGCCAGATGCTCCGCATCCTGCGGCAGACAACGTTACCATGAGGCACATCGCCGTTATTAATATTTTTCTTTTCATAATGATACATCCTGTAAAACTGCGCCCGCAGAGTATTATCCTTTGTCTGTAGCCGATGTTGTCTTCCACTGGCGAAGTATCCGACCTGTGATGCCCTGCATCCAGGGCACGTTTATCTGTTTCATATTCACGGCAGACTCTTGTCCTGCTGCCGGAAAACCGCTCATGCACCGCCACTGCACTCTGCTCCATACTCACTACAGTCTCTTGTCCTGCTGCCGGAAAACCGCTCATGCACCGGCACTGCCCCTATTGCAGACTCATAACAGTCTGGTAGACATCGGCAGAATAAATCGTATGCATCCCGATTCGTACATAATCCTCACCCGTCTGAATCCATGTCAGCTCCTGATCATTTTCTGTCATAAAGTACCGGAAACCCAGGCTCTTCAGATATTCGTACCGCGAATCACCGTCTGAATAACCGCTCCAGCTTCCGATATCTCCCCCATGAGGAAGAACCAGAATGTCAGTATTCCCGAGAAGACTTCCGATCTTCTCCTCCCAGTTGTCCGCATCCGCCTTTATCAGTTCATAATCACCGGCATAGCTGATATCCGCATAAGTACCGCTTGCCAGACGCCATCCTTCATTCCGGAGTGCTTTGATCAGAGAGGTAAGCGTTTCTTTATTCTGTTCTACCTGTGTTTCTGTGATTTCAGAAGTCACACCTCCTGCACTTCCCGAGTTGTCCGCATTCTCTGTACTGTTCGCAGAGACGCTTTCTGTCCCCGATGATTCCTCCGAATCATCTCCGACGTTTCCCGGCTGAATCAGATTTGTCCCGGAGCCGTCCGTTCCTGAGAAAGCGCCTGATTCCATACTTTCTGTTCCTGTACCTTCTGTTCCAGCGCCTGCCGTTCCCGTGCTGCCTGTTCCGGTATCTCCCAAATTGGATCCGGAATAACGCGCTTCGTTTTCCTGCACCTCACGCACCGCGTCCGCACTGAGCCTGCCTGACTGACTTCCGCTCACCTCAAGAGCATATCCGAACATCCCGTTCTGCCCGGTCACAGCGATGACACCGCGGGCATCCTGACTGGAAAAATCAGGGTGTTCCCTGATAAAAGCATCAAGGCAGGTGATGACATCGACATCTCCCGTCTGAACCTTCCCGTCCGAATCGGTATAGGTATTTGTCAGACTTCCATCCTCCTTCTGCGTCAGGCTGTCTGCATGTCCGTCATAACCCGGCGTATAACCGGCACCTGTTTCCGTGATGGTCAGTGGTTTTTTCCCGATGGGAACCGATACCTTTCCTTCCTTCATCGTGCCGTCTCCGCTGTCGGCAATGCTTTCAGGATCGACCAGGACATAGTTTCGGCGATACAAGTCCTGAAGGATCTCCTTGAACTCCGTAACCGTCAGAACAGAAACTCCGTCGGTTCCCGACGACGAACTCTCTTCAATGCTTTCATCCGCAGAATCTGCATCCTCTGTGCCGTCCTCCTGATCTGCTGTGACGCTCTGATCCGACCCGTCATTTTCTTCCGATGTCCCGATCGAATCCGATGTGTCATCCTGATCCGTTATCCTGTTCTGGTCCGATGTTGCGTCCTGATCCGCCGATCCGGACTGCGATGTCCCGGAGGCCGCAGCCTCATCCAGCGTCAGAACCGGAAACGTAAGATTCAGCACCTCGGATCCCGGATAGGTATCCATTGTCTGGGCCGCTGCTTTCGCCGCGGCAGCGTCCGAGGCCGACTTTGCCTTGTCCCGTCTGTACTTTCCGACAACTGCCATCACACCCGCAAAGCCGAGCACAGCCACCGCAATACACAGAAAAATCCGAACCATACGAATGATTCTGCGGCGTTTTCGGCGCCTGCGCGCCATCTCCTGCCGCCTTCTTCTCGTTCGTGCTCTCTCTCTTGCAAGCCGCTCCTCATCCTGTTCCGGTTTCTGCTCATCACCTGTTCTCAGTTCCTGCATACCGGAATGCTTTCCGTCAGCTTTTCTGCTGTCTCCGCTTGAATTTCTCCGCCTGTTCTTGTTATCAGTCAACGGATACCCCCTGCAGGCATCTCACTTCCTGCGAATACATCTCGTAAATTTACCTGATCATACCATGCCGGACTGGCCGACCGTGTCAATAATCATAACGCAAATACGCTCTCTTCGCAATATCCGCGCCCCCGGAACGCCCGTATACGCGCTGATGACAGTGCTCTTTGTCTGCTGTTTTCGCCTTGCCTTCCGGAATACAACTGGCTGTTTACACGCACAGCTGAAAGCGTGCAAGATCCGCCGTCTCCGCCCTGCTTTCCGAATAACAATCCGACGAATATGTCATACAGATCCGACAAAGATTTCGGACGCACCGTGAATGGTTCCGATTGCCTTTTGCCCGCAGGAATGCTAGAATAGGATAGATATTTTCAACATAAAGGTAGGAGGTATGAGGACATGAGCTGGTGGGTAGTGCTGATCATCGTGATTGCGATCGCCGCCGCTGTGATTGCCATCCTGTATTTTCTGGGCAAACGCGCCGAGAAGAAGCAGGCGGAACAGCAGGAGCAGATCGATGCGCAAAAGCAAAATGTCACAATGCTGGTTATTGACAAGAAGAAAGTAAAACTGAAGGACGCCGGTTTTCCGGATATTGTCCTGCAGCAGACCCCGAAAATGCTTCGCGGCCGTAAATTTCCTGTCGTAAAAGCCAGAGTCAATACCGGAAGAGGGGCTATGGTTTCTTCTTTCATCTGCGACAAGAACGTATTTGACGTCATTCCCTTGAAGAAGGAGGTCAAGGCTACGATTTCCGGCCTGTACATAACAGATGTCCGCGCAATTCGCGGCAAGCTTGATAATGCCGGCAAGAAAAAGAAAGAAAGCAAAATGGAACAGCTGCTCCGCAAGGGACGCGGCGAGGAGTAATCCTTTTGTGTCTCCTCAATTTGATCCGCATTCAGCGGCCAATAGGAAAAGAGGTCGGAATCCTGAGATTCCGGCCTCTTTCCCTTTATTTACGCGAACAGTGAGCCGCAGCCGAATGCGAAGTATTTTTCCCGTTTTCCTTAATCGCCCGTCAGATGAAACTCCCCGCCGTTTCTTGACTCAATGCGAATCTCAACCTCGCAGTCAGCGGTTACATCGTCTTCCACGGTAAGCGCGTAGCCCACTCGGTAATCGATGCGGTTTTCATTTTCCTCCAACCGGAACGATGTTGCGGCGATCTGCAGATTCATCATCCCGAAAGGTGTATGATAGGACGCACATGTTCTCTTCTCCTTCTCAAAGAGCATCTCCACCTCTATCGTCCCGCTTCTGCGGACGAGGAGACGGTTCTCTGTGAATTTCAGGACGCTGTGCGTCTTGCCCGATAATCCTTCCTCAACCTCATCAAACACGACATAATGCTGACCGTTCTTGTGGTAGTACACTCCGGGCATCATAATCTCCACCGGTTTGTTCTCATCGTCTGACCGGACATATTGAAAACCCTTTAATGAGACAATGACATTTTTATCCATTTTCTGTACCGGTTACATATGACAGATGTTCGAGGAATCGGACGGTCCCTTAATCGACGTAAAGTTCTTCTTCGCCTTCTCCGGATCATCGAAAATCTCATCCATCGTATGCCATCCGAGGACGGCACACTTTACACGGGCAGGCATGTGTGAAATATCCTGAAGAACGCCAGCCTCCTCGAGCTCGTCTCTTTCCTCATCTGTGATTTTTCCTTTGATCATTCGAAGGAAAATGTCAGAGAGATGTCTTGCCTCCTCAATAGTTTTTCCGATGATCAGATCCAGCATCATATCCGCGGAAGCCTGTGAGATGGCACAGCCATCTCCGACATACGCCCCGTCTGTAATTTTTCCGTCTTTAATCTTCAGCTTCAGGACGATATCATCCCCACAGCTCGGGTTCACCCCCTCCAGCTCATAATCCGCGTCCTCAAGCTCATGCTTGTGCGCCGGGTGAAGATTATGATCGGTCAGAATCTCATTATAAAATGTATTATTCTGCATAGCCCATTTCCTTCCTCACCGAATTCAAAGCATCAATCAGTCTGTCTGCCTCTTCCTCCGTATTGTAGAAGCAGAAGCTGGCTCTCGTGGTGGACGGGATGCCAAGGAACTTCAGAAGCGGCTGCGCGCAGTGGTGGCCTGCCCGGACATCCACATGAAGACTGTCCAGAATTGCCGCAATGTCATGAGGATGAACTCCCTCGACCTTGAAGGTGATGATGCCGTGATGGTTCTTCGGATCCTCCGACCCGAGAATTGTAATATACGGATTTTCTCTCATCCGTTCCATGGTGTATCGGGTCAGATATTCCTCTCGCTCCATGATGCGGTCAAACCCGATCCTGTTGTAGTAATCGATCGCCGCGTGAAGGCCGACAGCGCCTCCGGCGTTTACGGTTCCTGCCTCGAACTTGTGCGGCAGCTCCGCGTAGGTCGCGCCCTCGCGGGTGACGTACTCGATCATCTCTCCTCCGAACAGGAAGGGCTGCATCTTCTCCAGAATCTCCTTCCTGCCGTACAGCACGCCGATTCCCATCGGCGCAAGCATCTTGTGACCGGAGAAGGCCAGGAAATCGACATCCAGGTCCTGCACATCCACTGGAATGTGGGGCACGCTCTGGGCGCCGTCACATACAAACACCGCTCCCTGCTCGTGAGCGATGGACGCAAATGTCTTCACATCGTTTCTGCAGCCGAGCACATTGGAAATCTGCGTCATGCACACGAGTCTGGTCCTTGGCGTCAGAGCCTTGCGGAACATCTCCTCCGTGATGGTGCCGTCCTCTAAAGGTTCCAGATATCTCAGAACCGCACCGGTTCTTCTGGCGGCCTGCTGCCACGGAAGCATATCACTGTGATGTTCCATAACGGTGATCAGTATCTCGTCTCCAGCGCTCAGATGATCCTCCGTCCACGCATAGCCGATCAAATTCAGACTCTCCGTCGCGTTTCTGGTAAAAATAATTTCTTCCGTACTCTTCGCGTTGATGAACGAGCGGACCGCCTCCCGCGCATCCTCGTATTCCCTGGTTGCCTCTACGCTCAGTGCATACAGTCCTCTGAGCGGATTTGCGTTTGATTTCCGATAGTACTCTGTAACCGCATCCAGAACAGCCTGTGGTTTCTGGGTTGTCGCCGCATTATCAAGATATGCCTCACCGGGATTCAGAAGCGGAAAATCCCTGCGGATCCGCTCATCCTCCTCCCTGCGTTCAGTCTTCGTCATTCTCCAGGCCTCCTCCCAGAAACTCATTGATATCCTCTTTTGTCTTCTCATCCGGGATCATCCGCACCGTGGCGTCAATTCTGGCCTTGGCCATCATTTCATAAATCTCTTCTCTGTCCAGTCCTCTCGACTCGAGATAGAACATGAGGCTCTCATCCAGTCTTCCGATCGTGGCGCCGTGATTTCCAACCACGTCCTCCTCTGTACACAGGATCAGCGGTATCGTCTGATTTCTGACGCCCTCATCCATCAGAAGAACATCCTCTTTCTCATTTCCGACCGCGCCCACAGCGCCCCGCTTGAGATCGATCGTGGCACGCAGGATCTTCGATGCCTTGTCGCGGAGAACACCGTTGACATTAATCTCGCACTCGGTCTTTCTGGCGATGTGATTTGCAAAATAGTTCATGTCGAGATGACCGTTCCCAGCGACCTGATAGGCGATATCTGTCTTCAGGCTGCTATGGTAACCGGCCAGATCAATCTGGTAGCCCTGATAGACTTCTTTTCCGGAAAGCACGAGGTGAATAACCTCAACTCTTGCGTTGTCTCCCGTTTTTCCTCCCAGGTCATTGATGAAGCTGAAATTCTGACCGACCCGGACGATCTGCACCAGGCGGAGAACTGCATTCTCGCCGACAGAAAATTTTGTCTGAACCGCCGCGGCACCGGAAGCGTCCGGAGCGGCAGTATAATCCATCACAACGGTGAGTTCGCTGTCCTTCTCGGCCACAAGGTCCACCGCGTTCACCCGCCTGTCGCCATCCTGATATGTATACCTCAGGCGAAGAGCCTTCCCGGCCTTAGTACCTGCCGGTGCGGTATACACCTGTACGCCCGTGGCAGATGCTTCTACTGCCTCTGTAAATGCCTTTCCCGCTCCGGTTGGCTGCTCCGGGAACAGATTTTTCTCTGTTTCACGGGTCTGTATGCCTTTCGGAACCTCCGCGTCTGCCACAGCCGCGCCGGAAAATTCCGTTCCGACACTTGCCTCATTCATATTCAGCCAGTACCAGGTAATTGCCGGCAGCCGGTTGATTTTAATATTTCCGTTTTCTCCCATATCTGCCTCCTTAACCTATACTGCCCTTCATCTCAAGACGGATCAGATTATTCATCTCAACCGCGTACTCAAGAGGAAGCTCTTTGCCTACATTGTCCGCGAATCCGCTGACGATCAGCGCGCGGGCATCCTCCTCGGACAGTCCTCTGCTCATCAAATAGAACACCGCGTCATCGCTGATACGGCCGATCTTTGCCTCATGTCCGATATCTGCCTGCTGTGTCCGGATATCCATTGCCGGAATCGTATCTGATCTGGACTCGGCATCAAGCATCAGAGACTGGCAGGATACCGATGACTTACTGTTCTTTGCCTGACTGTTAACCACAACGGAGCTTCGGAAAGTACTGATTCCTCCGTCCTTTGAGATAGATCTGGTGCTGACGTAGGAAGAAGTGTCCGGTGCGCTGTGCACCATCTTGCATCCGGTGTCAAGATTCTGTCCCTTTCCCGCAAAGGTCACTCCTGTGAATTCCGCCCGTGCGCCTCTCCCGGCCAGAATGCTCATGGGATACAGATAAGATACGTGAGAGCCAAAGGAACCGGAAATCCATTCTACCTTTCCACCCTCTTCAACGCGCGCACGTTTTGTGTTCAGGTTGTACATGTTCTTGGACCAGTTCTCGATCGTGGAGTAGCGAAGGGTCGAATTTCTTCCTACGTAAAGCTCAACGCAGCCCGCGTGGAGGTTCGCCACATTATACTTCGGAGCCGAGCAGCCCTCGATGAAATGCAGGTATGCATCGTCATCCACGATGATCAGCGTATGCTCAAACTGTCCCGCGCCCTTGGCGTTCAGACGGAAGTAGGACTGCAGCGGAATGTCCACATGAACCCCCTTCGGAACGTACACGAAGGATCCGCCCGACCACACGGCGCCGTGAAGAGCCGCGAATTTATGATCGGTCGGAGGTACCAGCTTCATGAAATGGCTCCGGATCATATCCGCGTATTCTCCGCGGAGCGCACTTTCAATATCCGTGTAGATGACGCCCTGTGCCGCAACCTCGTCCTTTACGTTATGATATACGAGCTCGGAATCATACTGAGCGCCTACGCCCGCAAGAGATTTTCTCTCCGCCTGCGGAATTCCGAGACGTTCAAATGTGTCCTTGATCTCATCCGGAACATCGTTCCAGTCTTTTGCCATACGCTTGGAGTTCGGACGCACATAAGTGACAATGTTATCCATATCCAGGCCTTCAATGGACGGTCCCCAGTCCGGGACCTGCTTTTTATTGTAGATATCCAGAGATTTCAGACGGAAATCCCTCATCCATTCCGGATCATTTTTTTCTTTTGAAATCTCAAGGATAATATCCGGAGTCAGGCCTTCCTCGATTCGGAACTCATCTTTTTCCTCATTTCGGAAGTCGTACATACTCCGGTCTATATCCTCGACGTATGTCTTTTCCTTTGCCATATGATCTCCTTATGCCTCTCCGTTTTCTTCCTTAATGAACCGCTCAAATCCGTTCTCATTGATCTCATCTACGAGTGACGCGTCGCCGTTCTCAACGATCGTGCCGTCTACGAGGACATGTGTGGCATCCACATGAAGCGACTCCAGGATACGAGTGCTGTGTGTGATGATGATCAGCGATCCGTCTCTGTTCTTCTGATACTCCTCAACTCCCTTGGATACGGTGCGCACGGCGTCGACATCCAGACCGGAATCGGTTTCATCAAGGATCGCAAGAGAAGGATTCAGCATGAGCAGCTGAAGAATCTCTGCCTTTTTCTTCTCGCCGCCGGAGAAGCCAACGTTCAGATCACGCTCCGCGTAGGAGTGGTCCATCTGCAGAACATCCATTGCCGCCGCAATCTTCTTGCGGAAATCCCAGAGACGGATTCTCTCGCCTGTCCGGTTCTCCAACGCGTTGCGGATAAAGTTCGAAAGAGAAATTCCGGGAACCTCAAGCGGGTTCTGGAAGGACATGAACAAGCCGTCCTTTGCTCTCTGATTCACCGGCTCATCCAGAATGCTCTTGCCGTTAAAAATAATATCGCCGCTCTTGACGATGTAATTCGGATTGCCCATCAGCGCATTTCCGAGTGTGGATTTGCCCGCTCCGTTCGGTCCCATCAGAACGTGGGTCTCTCCCTTTCTCACCTCAAGGTTTAATCCCTTCAGGATATCCTTGTCCTCTACACTGACTGACAGGTCCTTCACCTGTAATAAAATATCTGCCATAACATCCTCCTGATATCACTGTCCGTAAAACATTCCTGCGATCTGTTTGGATCGCAAACTGTACAGGCCGCGAATTTCTCTGTGATACGCACTCGCACGGGACATTGCATCTCAAACCGCGCGGGCCCTCCATCACCTCACCTCTTCACAGCTTCTGTAAAATAAACCCTAGTAAAATGCTACACTTTTCAGTCGCTTCATTATATAACACTGTATTTTCAATTGCAAGCGGCATTCTGCAAAACCGGGAAGGATTCCAGTTGCTTTATCAGCACTTCCAAAACGCAGACTGGACCGCCGCAAGCGCGCAAGAGGCTGAGGACGTCCCTCCACTGCGTTTTCCATCCGCATATAATCGTCACATCCGAAGCGCGCGGAAGAGACTGAGGACGTCTCTCCACTGCGTTTTCCATTCGCATATAATCGTCACATCCGAAGCGCGCAAGAGACTCTGATTCAGAATAAGACGCAATCCGCAGCCTATAAAGTATGTGACGCTGTTTACCGTCTCAGAGAAGCGGCGCGACGAACCGAAGAAGCGCGCGCACAGACCGCTGCAAAATCGTCTGCGCACCTTTCCGGTATCGATCCGTCACCTCTTCGGATTCCAGCAGCATCTTCTCAAAATCCGCCTTGATCTCCCCGACAATACTGCTGCGGTGGAACAGAACCCCATCCTCGAAATGAAGATACAGACTCCGGTAGTCCAGATTGATCGTCCCGACTGTGGCCGACCGGTCATCGACGATACTCATCTTTGCGTGACAGAAACCCGGCGTATACTCATAAATCCGCACACCTCCGCGAACCAGTCCCGAATAGTAGGACCTTGTCTCCTGGTAGACCAGTTTCTTGTCCGGGATCCCCGGGGTGATGATTCTCACGTCAACCCCTCTCTTCGCTGCGCCCACCATCTCCCGCCGCATTTCGTCCGTAATAATCAGGTACGGTGTCACAAAATACGCGTAGTTCTTGGCCGACCTGAGCATATTCATGTACACCTCTTCACCGGTCGGCTCATCGTCGAGAGGGCTGTCCGCATAGGGCTGCACATAGCCGTCACTCTCGATCCCGCCGGGAATCTCCGGCAGATATTTCTTCACATCGCAATTCGGGTCGGTATGGCTCAGCAGATCCCACATTTCCAGAAAAATCAGAGAAAAACTGCGCACGGCAGCGCCCTCCAGACGAATTCCGGTATCCTTCCAGAAGCCATACGGTGTTGTTATATGGAAATATTCATTCGCCATATTGTAACCGCCGGTATAGGCAATTTTCCCGTCGATCACCATGATTTTCCTGTGATCCCTGTTGTTGATGAAGATATTGAGCAGCGGGAGCACAGGGTTGAACCGGATGCAGTGGATGCCCGCCTCTTCCATTTTCCGGTTAAATTTCCGGTTCAGAAAAGCAATGCTTCCGATATCATCGTAGATCATACGGATCTCCACGCCCTCCGCAGCTTTTTTCTTCAGAATCCGAAACACTCTTTCAAAAGCGCCCTGCTCTTCAATCGCGAAATATTCCATGAAGATATGATGCTGCGCATTCTCCAGATCCTGAAGCTGTGACTCAAAGGCTTCCGCCGCGTCCGGGAAAAACTTCACCCGCGTGTTCTGGTACACCGGAAAACCACAGGTCTTCCACAGATAATTGGAGGCTCCGGCAGCTCTCTGATCCTCTTTTTCCAGTGCCTCCAGCGTTTTTCGGCTCTGCTTCAGCTTTCGGAACAGCTCATGATCGATTTCCTCAAACTCACGCCGCATGCGCCGGGTAGAATTTTTTCTTCCCATGATCGCGTAAAAGACAATCCCCGCCATCGGGAAAGCCATGACAACCATCATCCAGAACATCCGGTACGACGCGTTCATGTGCCGCGCAAAAATTGTGAGCGTCAGAATCATGGCTCCGAAGGTAATCGTCGTGGAAAGCCAGGGCAGCCTGGCCTCCAGACTGGTAATCATTGTAAAAATCCACGCGAACTGCATCACAATCAGGATCACAAAGAAAAACACCCGTACAATACTTGTCTTTGTCCAGCTCTTCTGCTCGACTCTCATCTTCTCAATCAAATTGGCCCTCCTGTTCTGCCCGCGGATATTTTTTGTCTGATCTTCTCCGGAATAATCTGATGCACGAAGCAGATTCCGAGTCCGGACACGGCAAGGTACCGCAGATGCGGCGCCCATCCGTCCGCGATCGCAAGGTAGAGCTCGTGCTCCTCCCGGTCCTCGCTTTCCACCTCTACTGCCCCGTAGCAGATCACATGATGATCCCCGTAGCAGGGATGATTCCGCAGCTGGAGATACAGAATCCGCCCCTCCTTCGCCCACTCCATGAAAAGGCCTTTCCGATATGGGACACACGGCAGGACAGAGCATACCAGGTGATACTTTCTCAGGCAGACCCGGATATAAAGCCCCGTCAGAGCATCACTGGTTCCTCCGAAATGATGAAAAAGATCCATGTTATGATAGATCAGCGTTTTTTCACCGATTCCGCTCACCCGAAGGAACACCTCCTCCGGCAGAAGAGACTGCCCGCAATTCTGCCAGTTCTGCCCGGAATCCGTATATCTCCCCTTCACTCTTTCAGTATTTTCCCGATTTTTTCCACATAGAGACCATTTATCCAGTGTCAGAATCAGATTTGTAATCGCCACAGGGCCGCAGTGTCTCTGATACCCTTTTCCCAGGGAACTGAACTGCGAGGTCACGCATACACCAGAAACCGATTCCCACGGTACTGCCTTTTGCACAACGTGAAATTTCTTCTGATACACGGATTCCGCGTGACGGACCGGGTCATCAATCACCTCCGTATTTTTCTTCTCAAATCGCATATTGTCCTCACATTTCTTCAGTTTTTGTAACGAGTTACTATCTATTTTATAACTTCAGACACCTAAAAACAATCCGGTTGCGGGGGATGAGGGTTTGCTGTTGCAAGCCTTACGTTCGCAGAATACAATTCTCACTATTTTTAGATAGTTCCCTTACTTTCCGAAAATAATTAATGCGTTGGCGGATATGTCATGATATACTGATGATACAACTGAAGCCGCCATTTCGTAAGAACGCGGGCAGAGACTTCGACAGCCGCCTGCGCGGGCTTTACCTGCACCACAATATTGTATAAACCCGGCTGCCGCGCTGCATATAAGCAGCCCTGCAGTCATCCATGAAAGGAGTATTTCATATGGCAGTTATCTGGATTATTCTGGCGATTCTCGTTATCTGGCTTATCGCGGCGAACATTCGGATTGTTCCGCAGGCAGAGGCATACGTCATTGAACACCTCGGAAAGTTCAAGACAATCTGGAATGCGGGTCTTCATCTGAAAATGCCTATCGTTGAAAAAATCGCCAAAAAAGTATCCCTGAAGGAACAGGTACTGGACTTTCCGCCGCAGCCAGTCATTACCAAGGACAACGTCACCATGATGATCGACTCGGTTGTCTTCTGTTATGTATTTGATCCGAAGCTCTACACCTACGGAATTGAAAATCCGATCTCCGGTCTGCAGAACCTCTCCGCAACGACGCTGCGAAACATCATTGGCGACATGGAACTGGATCAGACGCTCACCTCCCGCGAGACAATCAACGGAAGAATGCAGGCGATTCTCGACGAGGCGACCGATCCCTGGGGCATCAAGGTCACCCGCGTGGAAATCAAGAATATCCAGCCCCCGAAGGAGATCGAAGAGGTCATGACGAAGCAGATGAGGGCAGAACGCGAGCGCCGTCAGACGGTTCTGGAGGCACAGGCGCATCAGGAAGCCGTTGTAAGCCGGGCAGAGGGCGACAAGAAGGCGAAGATTCTGGCCGCTGAAGCGGAACGTGACGCTCAGATCGCTCTGGCCGAGGGACGCGCCAAATCCATCAAGCTCGTCTATGAGGCGGAGGCTGCAGGTATCAGTGATCTGAACAGGGCAGGCATCAGTGAGAGTGTCCTGAAGCTGAAGGGAATCGAAGCCCTCAAAGACGTCTCCGACGGCAGAGCCACCAAGATCTACATGCCTTCTGACATTGCGAATGTCATTTCCTCCCTCGGCGTAGCCGGGGAGGCACTGGGAATCGGTGATACGACACCCATCAACCGGAACCCGAAGCCTAAGCCCGCTGTTCCGAAGGACCCCTGCATCACGAACGAAACCGGCCGGGGCGGACGGGAAGCGGCAGCCGCTTCCGCCGCGATCAATTCTTCTGTTGTCTCTGAAGATCAACGCTCTGACAACACTGAAATATAACGCACCGCATCGAGTAGGAGAAAGTCTCCAGTG
>DGTF01000068.1:0-37834 GCA_002394235.1 Eubacterium sp. UBA4343
AGCGAGATAAAACTCGCGCAGCATGTTTTATCTCGTTGAGCCGCATCTCAATACCACCTCTCTATGCCGGCTCTCATTATTGCATCTCCAGGCCATCTTCATGCGGCTATTTTAAGAACCTTTGCCGGCAGCAATCCAGGCTTTCATCATTGCATCTCCGGGCCATCTTCATGCCCCTTTCAATAACGCCTCTGCGCCTCATACTCAAATGCACCGACATGGTGCCTCAGCTTGTCTCCCTCGATCGCTATCACATCAAACCGGCACGGCATATCCGAAGAAATCCGGTACTGCATCCGGAAGTAATCTGCCGCCCGGCTGATTCTTCTTCTTTTATTTTCATTGACCGCCTCCTCGGGCAGTCCGACGGCGCCGTTTCTTCTGTATTTCACCTCTACGAAAACAAGAGTTCTCTGTTCCTTCGTCTCATCCCTCGCGATCAGGTCAATCTCCCCCGTGCGGCACCGGAAATTCTGGCAGAGAATCAGATAGCCCTTATCCTCCAGATACCTCGCCGCCAGCGTCTCGTATTCTGATCCTGTTTTTCTCTTATTCACTTTTTTCCTCCAATCCATCCGCTCGAAAGCCAACAAGCGGTCTTTTCCGCCTGAAAGCCCACAATCGATCTTTTTCGCTTGAAATTACAATGTGCCCGGTCGTTAATATTTTCGTTTGATAATATGGTGCGCCGGGTCGTTACTAATATTTTCGTTTTATTGTCAGAAATAAGGAAAATTGCCCCCGGAATCAGGGATCAGAATAATCAGGGCTTTTCCTGCCCCAGATGTGCAAAACTGACGGTACAAGAACCGACAGACAAACGTATTAGATTCTTGCTTTTCTCCAACCAGCCATTTTATGAAGGGCGACGATTCCGTGGATTTAATGATTTGCATCGCCAGCCGTCTTGTGAAGGGCGAAGATTATGGAAATGCAATGCAGCATGTAGAAGACGGATGGATTTTTCACACGTCGCCAGAAAGAAAAACTGAATTTCTATGTAAAAAATTCGGGAAATGCAAAAACGCGCCTTATCAGACGTCAACAAAATGGCCGATAAATGTTCTCCGGTGAATCGGACAGGGACCGTATTCCTTAAGCGCCGCAATATGCTCTGCCGTTCCGTACCCCTTGTTCTTCGCGAACCGGTATTCCGGAAATCTCCGGTCATACTCCTCCATGAGATGATCTCTGGTAACTTTCGCCATAATGCTGGCCGCAGCAATGCTCTGGCTCTTCGCGTCTCCCTTTACAATGGAGACCTGTCTAAACGCCAGATCCGGAATATGAACCGCATCCACCAGGAGCAGATCCGGACTTACCCCGAGCTTTCCGACTGCCATCCGCATCGCCTCATATGTTGCCTGAAGGATGTTGATCTCATCGATCCTCTCCGGAGAAGCCGTTCCGATCCCGATCGCAGTGGCTTCCCGCGAAATCACCTCAAACAGCTCCTCACGCCTTTTCTCGGAGAGCTTCTTGGAATCATTGATATAGCGGATCCGGATCTCCTTCGGAAGAATCACGGCTCCTGCCATCACCGGCCCGGCAAGAGGTCCTCTTCCCACCTCGTCGATCCCGCAGATCAGTTCACAGTCCGGATATTTTTTTTCAAACTCACAGAGAGCCTCTACCCGCTCCATTTCCTTCCGGAGCTTTGCCTCCCGCTTTAATTCCGCTTCCTCTTTCTTCGTCATATCTGACCTACGGTCCTTTCTTCTTACAGCCTCAGCATACCTGATTTCATTATTACCGCCTGACCTCCCCATTGCCAAAGCCAGAGACTTTACGGAGACATTTCGTAAAAACATCAAGCTTCGGGGATCTCCAGCGTCACTCTCCCGAGAGCACCTCTGCGGAATTCATCCAGCAGAATAGCTGCCGCCTTTTCGTATGATACCTGATTTCCGGACGACAGGCATTTCCTGTTTACCGCGATATTCTCCAGAATCTTTACCGGTTCTTCCGATTCGGAGATGCCATACCTTGCCTCCAGCATGCCCGGATATTCCGCTGTCAGATAGCGGATCAGTTCCAGTGAAAGTTCCTCGGTCTGCACCACATCATCACTGACGGAGCCGATAAATGCCAGGCGCACCCCGGCCTTCGGATCGTCAAACCGCGGCCACAGGATGCCCGGGGTATCCAGCAGATCAAGTTCCTTACTCAGATGAATCCACTGCTTTCCCTTGGTGACACCGGGTTTATTGCCTGTCTTTGCCGAAGCCCTTCCGGCCATGGAATTGATAAAGGTCGATTTCCCGACATTCGGTATGCCCACAACCATCGCTTTGATCGTGCGGTTCCGGATCCCCCGGCGCCGGTCTCTTTCTATTTTCTCTCTGCACGCCTCCCGGATCAGCGGCTGGATCTGTTTCAAGGTTCCTCTGTTTCTCGAATCCGCCAGCAGGACCTGGGCTCCCTGCTGCTGATAATATTCCATCCACAGCCTGTTCCTTTTCTCATCCGCAAGATCCGCCTTGTTGAGTACAATCAGCCTCGATTTCTGTGCGCCCATGCTGCGAATATCCGGGTTCCGGCCGGAATAAGGGATTCTCGCGTCGATCAGCTCAATGATGATATCAATCAGTTTCAGATCCTCCTGCATCTGACGTTTTGCCTTCGTCATATGTCCCGGATACCACTGTATTTCCATTCAGAACCTCCCGAAAATGATTCTTCCGCACATGAGCCTTCCTGCCGCCGTCACAAGAAGACAGATGTGTAAATGCCTTTCAAAAAAATTCGACTGCGCGTTCCCGGATATAAGATTCCGGCTTTACAATTCTCTCACCTCAGAACCGAAAGCTTTCGAAACGGCAGCACACGGAGCCACAGCTTCCCGACGATCTCCGATTCCGCAATATTCCCGACCGCGTCATAACGGCTGTCTTCGCTCCCGTTGCGGTTGTCTCCGAGCACGAAATACTCATCCGCGTCAAGAGTGACTGGTTCTGATGCCACACCCGGATCAACGATTGAGGCAAAGTCATCTTTCATCGCCGTCCCGTTAATCAGTATCTTTCCATCGCTGATCTGAACCGTCTCTCCGGGCAGTCCCACGATCCTCTTGATCCGCAGTCCCTCCCCATACCTTCCATTCCCCGAACGAAAAGCAATAATATCTCCGCGCTTCGGCCGGCTCAGCCGGTATGCCGCCTCATTAATCAGACAGGTCTGTCCCGCTGACAACGTCGGTTCCATCGACCCCTCGTTGATCACAATCGCATGGCAGAATGCCTGTGCAAACAGAAACGCCAGAATCAGCGCACAGCCTGTCGCAGCGCACCATCCTCCGATCCGGAATCCACGCGAATGCTGGTACGCCTTCTTCACCCCTTTCCGGCTCTCCTGAACACCCGGATCCTCCGGTTTATCGGCCTCCCGTTCCGCATCGCGCCGGAGCGCCGCCTCTGCCTGCCGTTTTCTTTTCATTCTCCCCATAGCTTCCGCTCCCCGTCCATTGTAAACTGTATTGCTAAATCATACCACATAAGCCGGAAAATCGCCACGACCGATTCACGCAAAAAAGAGATCCTCCTTCCGCCGCCGTGGGAACTGTCCACAGCAAAGACCGATGGTCCCGCAGAAGAAAATCTCTTTACTGTATAAGTCCAGTCGCAATGTTCTTGGCCCACGGGGAGCTTGCTCACCAGTGGGCAAGAACATTAGCGACGACAACAGGTATGAGCATGGAGCGGTGCGAAGCAACGCGGGAATGCGAATACCTGTTAGCGGCACGGAAGCTGCGAAGCAGCGAAGTGACGCAGGGACTTATACAGTATGTGGCACAACTTATCGTATGAGGTTTACTGTATAAGCTCTTCGAATACGCAGACAGGATCATCGCACGCGAAGCGCGCGTAAGAGACTGGATGCGATTTCGAAGGCAACAGGTATGAGCACGAAGTGACGCGCAAGCGGCACGGAAGTGCGAATATGCGCGGGCAGTGAGCCACATCCGCTCACACAAAGTGTGAAGCGGTGGGGCGAACGCCGCGACAGACCGACGAAGTCGGTCACCTGTAGGATTGCGGGAGTGCGAAGCACGGAGCAATCCGTAGCTTATACAGTGTATGGCATGATGTATCGTATGGGCGTTTACCGTATTCTCCGCAACCCCCTTGATCTGGCAAGAAAACAGGAGTCGGCAAGGGGAATTCGCACCTGTTTCACTGTACAACGGCTATCCGAAAGCTAACCTGTCCGAAAGCTGACCGATCTGAAGGCAGTTCCATCAAAAGGCAGCCTGGTAAATCTCTACAATATCCCTTCTGGTAAGTGGAACGAAGCTTCCCACGCTCTTCCTGGCCGCCTTCGCCGCCATTGTCTCGAAATTCTCAGTGCTGTCGATTCCGACCGCACGGAGATTGGAGGGAAGTCCCATAGTCTCGAAAAGAAAGGTCCGCGTCTTCGCGATCGCATCCTTTGCGATTTTCGCCTCATCCTCACCGGAAAGCCCCCATACATTTCTGCCGTATTCCGCAAAATTCCGGACAACAGACGGATCCTTTCCGAGAACGAATTCCATCCAGACCGGAGTGAGAATGGCAAGTCCCTCTCCATGTGTGATGTCATAAAAGGCTGACAGCTCGTGCTCCATCGGATGGACACACCATGTCGGCTTGCTGCCGTCCGAGATCAGTCCGTTGATCGCGTGACTTGCCGCCCACATCAGATTTGCACGCGCATCGTAGTTATCCGGCTCCTTTAAAGCAACCGGGCCATATTTGATCATGGTCTTCAGAAGTCCCTCCGCGAATCTCTGCTGGACGTCGCATCCGGGTTCCTTTGTAAAATAGTTCTCGAAAGTGTGGCTCATCATGTCAGCGGTTCCTGCCGCGGTCTGCCTGCGGGGGACGGAATAGGTATATTCCGGATCAAGAATGGACATCGTCGGTTTCATCGCCTCAGCGCATGTTCCCCACTTTTCATTCTTCGTCATATCCGAGATTACCGCGAACTTATCCATCTCAGAACCGGTCGCGGCGATCGTCAGAACAGAAAAAATCGGAAGAGCCCCGGCAATCTTCGACGGATCAAGTACCAGATCCCAGGCATCGCCGTCGTAGGCAGCTCCAGCGGCCACAGCCTTCGCACAATCAATCGTGCTTCCGCCGCCGATCGCAAGAACCATGTCGATCTGCTCTTTTTTGCAGAGATCAACGCCCTTACGCACCGTCTCAATTCTGGGATTTGGCTCAACCCCCGGAAGCTCCATCACCGTAAGCCCCGCATCGCTCATGATCTTCATCGCCGTGTCATAGATTCCGTTCCGCTTGATGCTCCCGCCGCCATAGACGAGCAGAACCTTTGATCCATAATCGGAAAGCTCTGACAGATGAGAGATCTGTCCCTTTCCAAAATAAATTGTTGTGGGAATACTGAATCTGAAATTGTACATTATGCCACCTTTCCCGGAATTTTTCACATCCGGTAAACAAAAAGAAGGCTCCCTTTCGGGGCCTCCTTGTCCGTCTGAAATGAATTATTTAACCAGCGCTTTAACCTTTGCGGCTTTACCGGAACGACCTCTGAGGTAGTTCAGCTTTGCACGTCTAACCTTACCCTGGCGAACAACCTCCACCTTCTCTACAAGCGGAGAATGAAGCGGCCATGTCTTCTCAACGCCAATGCCGTTGGAAGTCTTGCGAACCGTGAATGTAGCGCGGTTACTTCCGCCCTGCTTCTTCAGTACGACACCCTCGAATACCTGAATTCTCTCACGGTTTCCCTCTTTGATCTTACCGTAAACCTTAACGGTATCGCCAACGCGGAACTGCGGAACGTCCTTCTTCAGCTGCTCTTCTTCGATCTTCTTGATAATCTCGTTCATTTCTATCTCTCCTTGAAACTATATAAAATGGATGTTCATACCACCGATAAACGTGACAGCGGACCATCATCCGGGACTTGCTCACCTGTCCACAGACTTTGACATTATACCTTATGCTCAGTGGAAATGCAAGACCTTTTCCCTGATATCCAGTGCGGCATTTCGAAGAAGCTGATCCCCGCCGAACACCGCAGGACTGATCCGGGCAATTACGTGGAATTTCCGGTTTTCGAGGAAAGCCGAAGCCTTCTCGATCTCGTCATCGCTGCCGACGAGAACCGCCGGTGTCTCTGAACCGTACAGGCCGCGGAACCGCTCCGCAAACGAAACGGACGGATCATAACGGACGGCGGTCTTCCCCTCCGCAGAGGCTGTCTTCTCCTCTCCTGCAGCTCCCGGAATCACCGCAGACTTCGCCTTCTCCACCCCTGCCGCTCCGGGCATCTCCGCAGGAAATGCGCTGTCCTCTCCCGCAGCTCCCGGCATCACCAGAAGCAGCAGGTTCCACGGTTTCATGCGAAGAGGCGTTTTCTGCAGCTTCCGGCGGTTGTAATCCATGTATTCCCCATAACGGGATACAGATTCCGTCAGAAGGCGGCCGTTTTCCGCCGCCACAGGTTCTCCGTAGCTCACGCAGATCACGCGATAGCTGTTCTTCAGCAGATCCGGACGACGCTCCTTTGTGCGTTTCAGGGATTCCTCATGTCTCCACTCCTCGATCTTCAGATGATCGCCGGACAGCAACACCGGCGGAACACTCTGCTCATGCCACACCTCCGGTCTCGTGTACTGCGGATATTCGAGCAGATTATCCTGCAGAGATTCGAACTGCGAGGATTCCTCATTTGAAAGAACACCTGGCACAAATCGCGACACCGCATCAATCAAAACCAGGGCTCCCAGTTCTCCTCCTGTCAGCACATAGTCGCCGATCGAAATATAATCGGTCACCGTTTCCCGGAGAACACGCTCATCGATCCCCTCATAATGCCCACAAAGGATGACAAGATCTTTTTCCTGTGCGAGCGATTCCACTTTTGTCTGATCCAGCACCCGTGCCTGCGGGGTCATATAGACCACTCTCGGCTTCTGTCCGATTCTTGCCTCAACGGATTTCACCGCGCGGAACACCGGTTCAGGCTCCATCACCATCCCTGCGCCTCCCCCATAGGGATAATCATCCACGCGCATGGTCTTTCTCGTAGAAAAATCACGGATATTCACCGTGTCTACACGAATGCTGCCGTTTTTGATGGCACGTCCGGTGATGCTCGTTCCCACCGCATTCTGTATCATTTCCGGAAACAAAGTCAAAACATAAAAATTCAAGCTGTATACCTCATGAAAGGATTCTTCTTTGTGTCTTCGTCATTCTCACATACGGAACATTGCCGCCGCCTGTCCGGCGGACGAAGAAACAGTTCCCTGCAGCTGCTTCAGATAATCCTCGATCTGCTTCATAAACGCAGGGTCTCTCATCAGCCTGAAAACCTCAACAAAGGCAATCAGATAGACAATAAACAGTACGATGCACATAATCAGCGCCGCTATTGCCATCCCCCTTCCCCTGTATGCCCCCGGATTTTTCCGGATCTGGTTCAGTGCGACAATTGCAAAGAAAATACCAAGCACCGATGGAATACAGTACAGGCTGTTCAGAAAGATCGAAATGACCGCAAGTACCATTGCCGCAACCGCGAAGCTGTTGTTTTTGATCGGATATCCGGGGCCGTAACCCGATCCGTAAGGAGCATTGCCCTGATTTCCGGACCAGCCTCCGTTTGAATTGCTGCTGTTCCAGCCGGTATTCTGTCCATTATTCCAACCGGTATTCTGTCCATTATTCCAGCCGCTGTTTGAACTCCCGTTATTCCAACCGCTGTCTGTGCTCCCGCTTTTCCAGCCGTTTCCGGAATTTCCACTGTTTGAACCGCCTCCGTTCCAAGCACCCGCATTTCCGCTGTTCTCAGAACTGCCGCGATTATTCTGCGAATTTCCGGCGAGCGGACCGTCGTGCCAGGCGCCATTTTCCCAGTACCTGCCGTTACCGGATCCCATCCTTTCCCGATTACTGCTCTCACCGGAATTCAGATCCGAGAGGGGATGCCATTTTCCCTGGAACCAGTAGCCTCCGGGCTGATCAGAATGTTCTTCACCGTTTCTGTTCCGGAACACATCCGTGTGATTCCCGGAACTTTCCGCATTCCCAAATCCGCCGTCTCCGCCGCCGTTTCTGGCCTCTGCCTTCTTCCGGTCAGCCTCTTCCGGATCCCAAGGAATGTCGATCTTGTCCTCGGAATCAGCCTTATCCCATACGACACCATGATCTTCCGGAGCCGCCGGGGCATTCCGCTCTCCCTGTACGCCGGCTTCTGTTTTCGCCGTCTCTGAGTCAGTCGCAGCCGATGTCACATTCTGGTCTTCCCGCACGCCGACTTCTGCTTTCGCCGTCTCTGAGTCAATCGCAGCCGATGTCACATTCTGATCTTTGTGGACAACGTCTTCCACTCCCGGGAAATCTGCGGTTCCGGAAGCTCCTGCTGCTTTCTCCTGATCCTCCGTTGTCTCCAGAGCCGCCGGAGCCTTTGTGTCCCCGGATTTATTCACTTCCGCGTCCGTTCCGGCGCTGCGCTCTTCGGAAGGCGTCTCCGATGATCCCCGTGGTATTTCAGGTGAACTCCCGGAAATCGTATCCGGTTTGCCGACCGGCCAGCCGCAGTTATTGCACGCCTTTGCGTCATCCGGCAGTTCTGCGCCACAATGTATGCATTTTTTCAATTCGTGTATACCTCTCTTTTCAATCGAGATAACACGCTCTGCGCGGGTTTCATCTCGATTACCACTCTTAACCGTCGATCAGACCGGGAAGCAGATGGACCGTCATCTCGCCCTTTTCGACGTCAACCTTCATAATACACGCTTTAATTGCGGGAATCAACACTTCGCCGTGCTCCTGTGTCTCAACCGCATAGACATCATTGGCTCCGGTCTCTATAACGTCCCTGAGCGTTCCAAAGAGCTGCCCGTCCTCCGTCCGGACTGTCATTCCGATCACATCCGCAACGTAGTACTCATTTTCCTTCAGCGGCACTCCCTTTTCCCGGGGAATCATCACATCCCACGAGCGGTATTTCACCGCGTCATCCATGGATCCGATCCCTTCCAGTTTCAGAATGACAAGATTCTTGAAAAATCTGACGCCAAGGATCTGATGAGTCTCCGACTGCCTTCCATTTGTCAGAATCACCTCATCCAGATCAAGGAACCTCTCCGGGTCATCCGTCGTCGGAAATACCTTCATCTCCCCGCGGACACCGTGCGTCGTCGTCACCGCACCGATTTTCAGAAATTTTTCCATATTGTTCGCCCCATATCTCCTGTACATCTGTTCCGATCAGCGCCGCACGCAGACCGTCTGTCAGCATTTCCACCTTGTAAAACATTTGGTGAACCATCTTATTATATAAAAAGATTTATATAAAAAGAGCCGCCGTGCAAGCAGCATCAGCCCTAGAGAGATGCTCCTTAAACGACTGCTCTTATGAATCATTTATCCGTCACCGCAAGCTGCTCATGCGATTTACTCGATGATCTCGACTGTCACCTTTTTGTCGATCCGGGTAGAGGCGGTCTTCACAACGGATCGGATTGCCTTCGCAATTCTTCCCTGCCGTCCGATGACCTTGCCCATGTCCGCCGCTGCAACCTTGAGTTCGATTCGAAGGTCGCTGCCGTCTTCGATCTCCGTGACAACCACTTCATCGGGATTATCTACAAGAGCTTTGGCGATTACTTCAACCAGCTCTTTCACAAAAATCCACCTCCGGCCTGAATATGATTACTTCTGGATACCGGCGAGCTTGAAGATTTTCTCAACAACTGCTGTCGGCTGAGCACCGTTCTTCAGCCACTTCTGAGCAGCTTCCTCATCCACCTTGTAAACACTCGGATCCTTGGTCGGATCGTAGGTGCCGATTTCCTCAATGAATCTGCCATCTCTCGGAGACTTCGCATCTGCTACCACGATTCTATAGAAAGGTGCCTTCTTCTGTCCCATTCTCTTCAGACGAATTTTAACTGCCATTGTTCTTTTCCTCCATAATAAAAATAATTGTATATGATGTGATTTGTAATCGTTAAGGTATCTCTCCCCTGATTACTTCTATGAGAACAATCTTCCCTCTTTCGTTCCGGATATCTCCATCCGGTTAAAAAGGAAAATTGAAACCTCCCTTACCGAACATGCCTTTCCTTCCGCGCTGCTTCATCATGCCGGGCATCTGCTTCATCATCTTCCGGGTCTGATCAAACTGTTTGATAAAGCGGTTAACCTCGGAGATGTCCACTCCTGCGCCTGCAGCAATTCTCCGTTTTCGGGAAATGTTCATCAGATCAGGATTTGCGCGTTCCTTCGGCGTCATCGAGCGGACAATGGCCTCTTTTCTCGCGAGATCCTTCTCATCGATCATCCCCTCCACTTCCTTCATCTTGCTTCCGGTCATTCCCGGCATCATGGAAAGGACACTTGAAATGCCGCCCATATTCTTCATCTGCTCCATGCTGGTCATGTAGTCATCGTAGGTGAACTGCGCCTTCCGGACACGCTGTTCCATCTCCCTGGCTTTCTCTTCATCGACATTTGCCTGTGCCTTTTCGATCAGGCTGAGTACATCACCCATGCCGAGGATTCTGGACGCCATACGGTCGGGATAAAACTGCTGAAGGTCCTCCATCTTCTCTCCCATACCTACGTACAGGATCGGCTTGCCGCAGATGGAACGGATTGAGAGTGCCGCACCGCCTCTTGTATCTCCATCGAGCTTCGTCAGTACCACACCATCGATGCCGACCTTATCCTCAAAGGTCTTCGCCACATTGACAGCTTCCTGTCCTGTCATAGCGTCTACCACAAGGATCGAACAGTCAACGGTCACTGCCTCCCGGATGGCTACAAGCTCTTCCATCATCGATTCATCGATCTGCAGACGGCCCGCCGTATCAAGGATGACCACATTGTAGCCGTTGCTTCTGGCATGCTCGTACGCGGCCTTCGATATGTTCACCGGCTTTGCCTTGCTTCCCATTGAAAAGACATCGACTCCGACCTTGCTTCCGTTAGTCTGCAGCTGCTCAATCGCGCCCGGGCGATATACATCGCAGGCAACTAGAAGCGGTTTCCTGCCCTTTTGTTTCAGCTTGCCTGCAAGCTTTGCGGCGGTCGTTGTCTTACCGGATCCCTGAAGACCGATCATCATGAGAACCGTAATCTGAGAAGCCGGCTTCAGCGGAAGCTCGGTCGTCTCCGAGCCCATCAGATTGATCAGCTCGTCATTTACGATCTTGACCACCATCTGACCCGGATTCAGTCCGTTCATGACATCCTGTCCGATTGCCTTCTCTTCCACGGTTTTCGTGAATTTGCGAACAACCTTGAAATTGACATCTGCCTCAAGAAGCGCCATCTTGACTTCCTTCAGCGCAGCGTGAACATCATCCTCCGTCAGCTTACCCTTGCTCCGAAGGTTTCGAAACACATTCTGAAGTTTATCGGTTAAGCTTTCAAATGCCATACCATCTGCTCCTCATATCATGCGGTGTCCCGCCCGGGTTTACAGTTCCTTCAGGATTGACGAGGAAATCCCGTGAATCCTCTCCATGCGGCGATTCATCTCCGAGGTATCCGCCCGATTGTCCGTCTCCCCGGTATCCGTCAGCTTCTGAATCTCCCTGACGTTGTTTCGGATTTTTAGAAACTTCTCCACAAGGTGAAGTCTCTGCTCATAATCCTCCAGAATTCTGTCACACCGCTTCATCAGATCGTGCACGCCCTGGCGGCTGATTCCTTCATCTCTGGCCACCTCCGCAGCAGTATAATCCTCAAAGTTAATCTCGGAGTAGATCCGTCTCTGATGCTCTGTCAGGAGTTCGCCGTAAAAATCAAACAGGTAAGATTTCTCCACAAACTCTTCCATAGCAATTCCCGATCTCCCATCCTGCAGCGACAGCAGAATGTAATGCGCCTCACTGATGATATCCCGCTATTACGCTACCTGCCGCGCATGACTGTTTCTCAGTCACATGTGTGTCCCTGTTTGCGCACAAAACGGGTACGCTTTTCTAACGTACCCGCTTATCCTACACGATATCGCAATCCGTGTCAAGTGTTTTTACTTGACTGATCTAATTCACTGATCTGATTATTCCAGCTCAACTTCGAATCCGCTGCAGGTCATGAACCTGCTACTATTTCGTCCTATTTACGTATCATTATGATACGCTTTTACGTTTCATACACCTCATTTAAAAGCTGGTGTACCCAATTTGTACCCATTAGCTTCATTGCCAGCAATTTACCTTTTGAGTCATCATATCACTAGCGATATGCTAACTCCAGACGATTCTTCAACTTCAAATCTGCTTGATTGCGCTTGGTTGCGTATCCTGTTTACTGAAGCACGACATTTTCTCGAACAGCTACTGCTTTTATCCCCGGATCCCAGTCTTCAGAAAAATCACGCACTTCGCCGAATTTATCTATCAGATTATATCCATGTTCAATGTTGATTTCTTCAGAATACGGCCAATTTTGTTTTTCAAACGAAATCTCCCGACCATCCACCGTGAAGATCACTCCTCGCGTCAGCCATACATCATATGTTTGCGCTCCGTTTTCAAAGACTTGCTGGTTTTCATTAACCAGAACTACTTTCTCAATACATCCATTTATTGGAGTATCAATTTGAGCCACTCCTTCCAACGCCGAATGAATATCGGCAACTTTCGCTTTTATAAAACGGCAAATCGCTACATCGTCCATATTCCCATAATAATCTACGGGTTCCTGCACATTGGACATTTTATAAACCTCATCACCAATATATAATCCGACAATCTGAGTTACCGACGATGTGTATACAATCGGATCACATCTGTATTTATGAAAAGTTTGTCCGATAAATTTTTAAAATGTGATTTCATCGAAGCGCATATCGAGTTTCTTCATAGCTGCCTCACATACAACAACAGACTCAGCAATTGAACAACTGATACCGCAACTGATTTATCCAAGTCAGTTGTTCTATTCGGCATTGCTTAGTGACCATTTTGACCATTGTGTTCTTGGCACATCATTTATCCCGCTTGGCTCGCCAATATTCTTTTCTGCTAGAACCAGCCCCTTGGATCATTCCCATGTCTTTCAACTTCTTTATACCCATTCCAGATACACATCTTTCCATTTGGCCTTTCATTCTATATTCTGCATTTCTGTTATTTCGGCCTCATTTTGTATTTTTGTCCTGTAAAATACCATTTGGTCCAAATAGAATGACGTTCTCGCTATTTGGCCTATACTTCTTGTCCAATTGATGTACCTTCACGAAACAAGGCATATTAACTCCGGTTCCAGAAATCACACATTCGCCAGGTCCTAATACAGTTAATGCATTCATCGCATTTTCATCAAGAAATGCAACTGCCTTCCTGATCCTTTGTAAATCATAAGGATTAACAAGCTTATGAATGAAGTAATTATGCATTTGAGAAATAATAGTTTGCGAAATATCCGACGGACGCTGACTGGACACCCAAAGATAAAGACCAAATTTTCTACCTTCCTTAATGGCTCGTTCGAATGCCTCTAAAGTAATTTTTGAATGCCTTGTATCGTTGTTATCTTCGTATAGTAAATTATGTGCTTCATCCACTACAATGTTAACAATTTCGTTTATCTGTTCACTTTTCTTAATATCAATTTGATGGTTAAACAAGTGATTTGTCAGCATAGAGGGGATTAATTCCATCATGTCTTGATTAACATCAGCCAATTGAACCACAGCTGTATTTTTATTTTTGAAAATATTATCTGTACTATCTACAAACACCTTTTCAAAATCCGAAATTAGTTTCTCTGCTCTTCTGAGCAAAGGAGATATAAAATCATACTGTGTTCCATATCCGATGTGTATAGCTGTCGCAAAGTATAATCTAAACATGAATTTCTGCAAATTATCTTGCGGTATTTTAACTTTTATATGATCATACACTGTTTGAAATTCATCTTCGTTATCAGAATATATGCGGCTCCCATAAGCATCTGTGTAGAATACTTCGCTATAATTATGCCAGTATATATCATTGATTCCTGAAATATAATCCAATAAATAATATTGCATTGATTTTATAAGAGCATGCTGCCCAGATTTGATCATTCGAATTATTAGGTTTCGATATTCTTCTGGTGATTTTTCATCCTTAAATGCGGTTTTTACAACCGGTCTTTGTGTTGCCTCTGTCGCATTTAGCAGCAAGCACCATTCATCTTCTTTTAAATTGGAATAATCTATTGGGATTTTCTTTTCTGAATCTTTTTTCGTTGTCAATCGATATACTGTCTTATCATGCTCAGGACAAATTGCATCACCACCGTATTCATTATTAATATCAATTATTAATAGGTGCGCATTGTGTTGTCCAATAATAATTTTAGAATATTCAAAAAGTAGTCTTGCTAACGTATTGCTTTTCCCGCTTCCTGTATTTCCGAATATTCCAATGTGCGAAGGAATGATTTTGTTATAATTCAAAAAATATTCCTGATTACTGTTAAATAGATCATTTCCAATTGAGAATGTTCGCTCAGTTGAGCAATCATTAATTTTTTTAAATTCATTCGTATCTAATAGTTCTATATTAGCCGCTACCATTGGCAATAATCTCATGCCCTGTATAAAATTAATGCCGTCAAAATACCCTTTTACCGTTAAATCTAAATAATATCCTGTAAACTGGCCTTTTCGCAGTTCATCATAATATTCACCGGTAATCTGACAGATAATAGTATCTAGGCCAACTCTTGTCTTTACATATGAATTAATACGTGGAGCGATCTGTACATTTCCAGCATCAACGATATATGGAGGGAATAATTCATATAGCTCAGCACGCACTGAAATTCCACGCACTTCTACTATTCTTCCGACTTCTCTCCCCATGCCATCTCCATATCTTCATAACAATTTAATGTAGTATCCTTTTTATGGTTATAATCATCTTGATCACGAATTATTACCTGCCCATTGATTTCAAAAGGAACTGTGTCAGTGCTCGAATATTTATACCAATATAACGTGAGGCCTGCATTTAAACAGTCTTGGAGAATTTTATTTATATGTTTATCATTGCCTGAATATCCGATAACAATGAGAATCGAATTTTGCCGGCACAATTGTTCTTTCATATGAAATGCAATCTCAAAATATTCTTCATTAAGCATTTCTCTATATTTAGCTTTCCCGGGAATTATTGGTTGATCAATATCTCCATGGAGTTTGCTAATCATGAAAGAAGGTATATATTTCTTGGTGTTATAGTTGTATCCAATCACATCCATCAAACCGGCTTTAGTCGCAGTGTTGCTAGCAGAAATCGAATTGTAGAAGTATCCTAATTGCCCAAGTTTACGTTCTACAATATCATCATAGTTAAGAGTATATATGTTGATCTGCTTCATACTCGGATGTCTATTTTGAGCTTCATGAGTTATTGAATATATCTTTCTCAGCAGCTGTTCCAAATGCAACAACGAATGATCAGTACTCCAAGCACCGGGAGAAACCGCATTATTATAGAATTCTTTAAATTCAGTTATAAACTCTTGCTTAATTTCTTCACGTTGCTTTTCATCATCAATAGTATCTATTCCACTTTCAATTCCGTTTGTTGTATCCCCATTAAATTCTTCTATCTTTGCTCTTGTTTTGCAAAATTTATTTAACTGAGGTAAAACAGTGCCATTGACTCCCGCTCCAAAGAGAAAGTTTAAATGCGTCGAAGATAATATATTTTTATCAAACATAAGCTTATATCTTTCGTTATAACTCATCTGTTTATTTCTGTTTTTCCTACATGTTAAATGGCATTGACTATGCTGCATTGGCATTAATCTGTTCGATTACTTTCCGGATCCCCATCCACACATTTAGGTCCGGGAAGATCTCCACGATGCTTCCATGATCAGTGAATGGTGCTTCCTGCAGAACGGACAGATCTTTCATCATCCCATTGTGAACAATATATTCCACGATCTGATTGACAAAATAGATCTGACGGCTGTCCAGATTCACATCATTCAAATACTCAGAGAATGCTTCCTTTGCCGCATTCATATCAAGGCCGACGATACTGCGGACAAATTCGCCGAGAGGCTTGTCCCCGTATTCCTGTTCATACTCTTCTCTGGTGCCAACCTCACTCCAGAGCACTTCTTCCAGAATCTCGACGTCGTTTGCCGTTAATGGCTTGTTGGTTTTCAGCTTCGCAATCGTGATCATGTCCTGATGTGTCCGCACATAGTATTCTGCCTTTGCTTTATAATTGGCCAGTTCTCCATAATCCAATTCAGATTCATGAACTTCCATATTCAGGATATCGTCCGTAAAATTCGTATCGTAACGCACAGAAGGCGTGTGTATGTATACCATCAGGCCACGCAGTTCTTCCCGGATCTTTTCAAACTCATCAATCCCGGCATTTTCCAGATAATCTGTATGCAGAATCATACGGATCAGCTCAGACTTCCCCTGAATTGCCGGTATGTTGGCAATATCCGCCAAGGCTCTCACGTGTTTCATGAGATCCTTCCGGGCTCTTGCATACTTCTCCCCGGAAAGATAAGCCAGTTCTATTCCGTACATCAGCGCGTCAAAGCGGACGCTACTTGCCGGGTCAGGATCAGGCAGAATCAACGGAACAAGCTCATCCTGGATGGTCAATGTGTCTTCATAAGACAGGGATTGATACCCTTCCGGTTTCGAATAAAGATCTACATACTTGATATGCTGCCGGACCGCAAAGTTTTCCCGGTTTAATTCCGATACCTTTCCGCACATTACTTCAACAAGTTTATCTCGATATGCTTTTAATCTCTGCGTCTGATTTTCCAATGTCTGCAGTTTATATGCGATCTGAAATTCCAGGTTAAAGACTGCCCCTTGCAATGCGATCTGATTGGCGGATGGTTTTCCCTTGTTCATCCGGAAGAATTCGAAATTCCCGCAGAAATCAAAGATATAGAATTTGTCTTTATCCTTACCGTCCACAAGTCCCGGGCAGAGCCTTGTCCCACGGCCGATCATCTGCCAGAACTTCGCCTTGCTCATCACCTTCTTGAAGAACACAAGATTCAGAATCTCCGGTACATCAATACCGGTATCCAGCATATCGACCGAAATGGCAATCTGCGGGAGTTTCCGCGGATCGCTGAACTCATCAATCGCACTCTGCGCATAATTGATCCGGTTATCAATTACTTTGGCAAAGTCATCCGGCAGATGCGGATATTCCTCATGGAACACCTCAAGGATCTTCTCTGCATGAGCATGATTTTTGGCAAAGATAATTGTCTTGCCGATCTTTTCCCCGTAATCGATCTTCAGCCCCTGTGTCATCACCGTCTGCAGAACTTTCCGAATGGTATCTTCGTTAAAGATCCAGGTGTTCAGCGCAGACGAGCCAATAGTTTCCGGAAGATTTCCATCTTCATCAATGAAATCCTTCTCGTATTCCTCTTTTTCTTCATCCGACAGTTCGTCATAAACAATACCCTGATCAATGAATTTCAGAGTTGTCTCAACGGACTGGAAGTCAACCAGATACCCGTCCTGCACAGCTTGTGCCAGCTCATACCCATATGTCGGTACGCCGTTTTCCAGATCAAAGACCTCATAAGTATTCTTGTCAATCTCATCCTTTGGCGTTGCAGTCAGACCGACAAGCGGTGCATCGAAGTAATTGAAAATATCCTTGTATTTGTTGTAGATAGAGCGGTGTGCCTCATCGCAGATCACAAGATCAAAATGACCGCAGGAGAAAATCTTGCCATCTTCATCTTTGGCTTCGTCGATGAGATTAATCATGGTCTGATAGGTAGAGAAGATGCAGTGCGCACCGTAATTGTCTTTCTCTTCTGTGATATTGCTGCAGGAAAGGTCCGGAAGGAGATTTACAAAGTTCCGTTTTGCCTGCACCACAAGCGAAGTTCTGTCCGCAAGAAAGAGAATGTTGCGGATCCATCCGGCATTCATCAGCACCTTACAGAGTGCGATGACGGTTCTTGTCTTGCCAGATCCGGTCGCCATAACAAGCAGCGCCTTTCGGCGATTCTTGTTATCAAAGCTGTCGCAGACCGCTTTAATCGCGGCTTCCTGATAATATCGCCCTGCAATCTGCTTATCTACTACCACATTTCGTAGGCTTGTCCGCATGGACAGCAGGTTAAACCATTTCTCCAAGTCGCGCTTTGACCAGATCGCTGCACACTGTCGCTCCGGATACTGTCCGTCAACTATTCTTGTATCAAAGCCATTCGTCAGGAATACAACCGGCCTCCGATGATACTGCTGTTCCAGAATATCAGCGTATAGTTTTGCCTGCTGACGCCCCTTGGACACATCCACGCAGGTACGCTTAGCCTCGATGAGCGCAAGCGGACGATGCGCATCATCATAGAGCACATAGTCCGCATATCCCTTGCCGGAAGCATTCGGCATTCCGTCAAGTTCAACTTCATTCAACCAGTCTTTCCCCTCTGTCCAGCCGGCATCCACCAGCATGGAGTCGATGTAAATCTTTCTTGTCTTAAATTCAGAAAGATCCAGCGGCTTTGTGACGTAACCAGGTGCCAGCTCTTCCCGGCGTCTGGTCAGCTCTTCTTTAAGCGCCTTGTTCTCTGCGATCAGTGCTTTCAGATCAACTTCAGCGACATCTGATGCCTTTTCAGAATCTGCTGCAGCTTCAGGAATCTCTGCAGGCTGTTCCAGCAGTGATTCATCATACTTACGTTCCTGATAATTTTCTCCATAGCAATAGGAAACAAAGTCCATAAAAAGGAACAGGTTCTTCAGACACAGCTTTGCCTGATCCAGCGTTGCCGGTTTTCCGGTATGCGCCACCTGGTTTCCCATACGCCGGATAAAATCAAGACGCCGCCAAAGACTGTCATCCATCAAATCTTTGAATTCTTCCGTATGCAGGAGTGTAACCAGATTGTCCTGATAGGGCATGACGAGAGCCTTATCCACGGAATACATCCACTTGATGGCAAATTCCATGGCACGCCGGCAGTTGATAATGCTGGCTGAAGGATCAATCACCGCAATCTTCTCCGCAGAGATTGCCACTGGTACAAATGTATGGAATTGTGGTTCTGAATTCAGATAATCAAAGTTTGTCATTCACACCATCTCCTTCCTCTGGTTGTTGCGCTTGCCAAGTAGCAAATATCATCCGAAATACTTTTGCATCAGACTGTTAAAGAGTAGTTGTGTTTCATCTAACGATTTCTGGACGGCAACTTTTGATTTGTCGACCTGGGCCACAAATTCGACAAATTCACTCTGCAAATTCATCGGTGGCAGATAAATGAGTATCTGCTTAAGCTTAGTTACATTTATTCCAGCCATTATTGCACCTGAACTAACCAGTTCTATCTGATGCTGAATATCACCACTATAATGCAACTGGCGCATCATAAATTCAGGAAGAGCCTTCATCTCATTCAAGCGTATTCTTAAAACATCTGAATGAATAATTCCATTTTCAAACGATGAAGGGAACACAGCACACCGTCCAACATTTCCCTTTCGAGACATGGCGATGTCGCCTGGAATAATGGAATAGGCATCCAACTCTTCCGCTTTTTTCTCAGTCACAAAGTGTGTCGGCAAAGTCCTGAATTCAGAATTAATCTGAGGAATCTCCCAAACAGCCACCCCTTCCTCCGTATATTCATCCTTTCCGAGTTGAGTACCAAAGGGACCACACTTAATATCATCAGAATTAACGCAAACATCCACCAACTTACATTTTTCCCATTTGCAAGCAGGATCTGCTAAATCCCCAAACATCTCGACAAATCGGACTTTGATGAGTTCGTCCAGCAGCATAATCTGAGCTTTTCGTTTTTCAATTAGTGAGCTTACTCTATGTATTCTCTCTAAGATCTTGTTCTGTCCCTCAATATCTGGAAGCGGAACTGTAAAAGCCAATAGTGTTGGCGTAGGCAAACTTCTCCGTCTCGCAGTAGAACCACGCAAATTGGCCTTATAATACTGAATCGCTCTATTACACCTCAATGCGTATTCAAGAAACTCCGGCAATATCTTAGACTGGTCAATATCCCAAATCCCGTATGCTGGGCTTACAATTCCTGCATCAGTTATTCTCTGGGCCGCCAAAACTCCTTCATCGATTGGAAAACTAATCACCAATTGATTTCGATAAACCACCTTGTATTCGGATGTATCTTTTGATGCGATCACCTTTTTGAACTTCTCGTCCTGAAAAACTAGCCCATCATGCATTGTCATTGACATTATGGGGTAATCCCCATCCCCACAACGTACTGTTTTAGCAGGTGATATAAGCGATCTTAACTCGACAGTTCTGTCCATTATTAATCCCCACAATCCGAATTTGTCTCATCAGTCAGCATCTTCTCGAGATCATTCAGATCTTCCGTGATCTCTACTTCCAAACTTCGAATATTAGCCATTATCTCGCTTGTCGGCGGATACTCCACCGGCTTATATTCAACCTTCTTGTACTTGTTGATGGACAGATCATATCCGTTATCAACAATTTCCTGCTTTGGCACCATGAAGGACTGTTCTGTGCGTTCACGGTTCATCTCCTGATTCCGATGCTGGTAACGCTCAATAATATCCGGAATGTCGTTTGCTTCGGTCGGCGTTCTCTTATCATCCAGGCTGAAGCCATCCGCCTTCATATCATAGAACCAGACGTTATCGGTCCCACCGTGGTTCGTCTTCGTGAAAATCAGGATTCCGGTAGATACACCTGCATACGGTTTAAACACACCAGATGGCATGGAGATTACCGCTTCCAGTCTTTGGTTTTCAATCAGCTCTCTGCGGATTGCTTTATGCGCTGTTGAGGACCCAAAAAGTACACCATCCGGAACGATGCAGGCACAGCGTCCGCCAACTTTCAGCATCTGGATGAACAAGTCCACAAAGAGCAGCTCCGTTTTTTTTGTCTTACACAGTTTCAGCAGGTCTGTTGAAACGATGTCATAATCAAGGCTCCCCTTGAAAGGTGGATTAGCCAGAATCAGTGTGTATTTATTCCGGTCAGGATTTTGATCGGAAAGGCTGTCCCGATATTCGATATAAGGATTGTCAATGCCATGCGTCATCATGTTCATGGCGCCGATACGCAGCATCGTCCGGTCCATGTCATAGCCATGGAACATATGATTCATGTAATGGTCTTTTTTCACCCGGTCAAAGAAGATCTCTTCCCTGTGATGTTCCTTTTCATATTCACCCGCCGCCACGAGGAAACCTGATGTGCCACATGCCGGATCACAGATAATTTCGTCCGGTCCCGGCTGCATCAGCTCGACCATCATTTTGATGATATGTCTCGGTGTCCGGAACTGTCCGTTCACACCGGAATTCGCCAGTTTGGACAGGAGATATTCATAGACATCGCCGCGGACATCGGTATCCTTAAGACCGCTCATCTGATGATAAAGGTCATCCATCGCGTCCACAATCTTGGATAACATCAGCGGTGTTGGGATCTTGAAGATTGCATCCTGCATGTATTTTGCATAGGCACTCGCTTTATTACCATGCAGATCTTTGATGAACGGGAATACCATCTCCTGCATGACGGAATACATCTTCTGCGCCGGGAAATCATGAAAAACCGACCACTTGAGCTGCGATCCATCAACAATCCGGTCCCCAATCTTAACCTCTCCGGCAAATATGCTTTCATAGGGGAGCCCCAGCATGGCGCTTTCTTTAGCGTGCAGATTATCGCTGTCATCCAGGTCATGAATGAACATAAGGTATGTCATCTGCTCAATGACATCCAGCGGATTGGTAAGTCCTCCCGTCCAGAAGATTTCCCATAAACCATCGATTCTGTTTTTTAGTTCGCCTGTAATCATACCTTCCTCCCGGGTCTACTCTTCGTTATCCCAATTCCAGCGATACTTCGTATAACGACCGCCGCCGATCTTAATAATCTTGTTTTCCTTCTGGAGCTTCGAAAGCGTTCTCTGTATCGTAGCCTGACCGATATTCGGAAATTCTTTCTGTATCTCCGTCTTTGTAAAAGTCCCGAATTTTTTCTTAAGCATTTCTTCGATGCGCTCTGGTTTTGAAACTTTTTGTTCTTCCACAAGCTCCGTGCGTTCCATAAACTCACGGTAGGCAGCTGTGATGACGCCAAGCATATAGGTAACAAACGGCATATAGTCATTGCTTCCTTCATGCCATTCTGCTGAACTTGCCTGCAGTGCATCATAATACCCATCTTTCGTTGTCTCGATCAATTTCTCAATACTGATATACCTGCCTACGTAATATCCATTTTTATATAGCAGAAGAAGTGTAAGCAGTCTGCTCATTCTGCCGTTTCCATCAAGGAACGGATGAATGCACAGAAAATCAAGAATGAACATCGGGATCACAAGCAGTGGATCAACCTGTGCATCTGACAAAATCTCCTGATATGCCCTGCACAACCGCTCCATCGCCTCTGGTGTTTCAAAGGCTGAAACAGGCTGGAATCTCACTTTCCGATTTCCATCTTTATCCACTTCCTCAATCCTGTTTTCGGAAGATTTCCAGCTGCCGCCGATTCTTGTCTCCTCAAATTTATACATATCGCGGTGGAGCTGCAGTAGCAATGCGGGCTTGATGGGAATGTGTTCATAGTTCTCGTGGATGGTGTTCAGGACATCCCGATATCCGGCAATCTCATATTCATCTCTGGAATGCGGCGTCGTCTTATCCAGAACAATTTTCTTCAGCCGCTCATCCGAAGTGTAAATGCCTTCGATTTTGTTCGAGCTTTCCGTGCTTTGAATTTTTGCAATTTCAACAAGATTCTGCAGAACATCTGCATGCCTGGTCGCAATCAGTTCCTGTCTTCCCTTATACTCATGAATCGCTGTCAGGTAATTTACAATTTGAGGTGTAAGCAGTTTTGTCCACTTGTTCCGATAGGAGAAATCACGCATATCCTGATCCTCTATTTTGATCATTTTCAAGCTATTGATACACTTAACATATCATATGATGCAATTGAAATCAAGCCTTTCAACATGATCATATTTTCATAGATGATCATGTTGAAAGGACAATGATCAAATTACAACCCTGATATCAGCTCGATATAGAGTATGCCCCTTGCCATTCTACTGGCCTGTCTGAACGGATCTGAGAATGTCAACACAGATCTACAGGCTGGCCTCTTTTCTGTATACTTTCGTATCGGCATGGTTTATATTTCGTTCTGACGTTTCTGCTTGCTTCTCCGCAAGTTGTTTCAGAACACTGAGTTTCTGTGTCCGCGGCTTTGGCTGCTCTATATTTTTCTCATCCTGAGTGATGATTCCATCCCATTTCGCCTGTGCTCTGCGCACCTGCTCCAGCGCTTTCTTCGCTGCATGGTATTCCTGTTCTGCTTCCCTTACACTGGCAAATCCGTTTGCATCCGGAATCAGGAACAGCTGATTTCGACAAAATGTGATCTGACGCTCCAGTCCATCGATCCGTTCCTGCAGCTCCTTGCATTCCCTGCGATGAAGGATGGATTTCGGCTTATGATCCAGCGCCAGCTGGACCGTTTCTTTCTGTTTCTGCAGTGCATAGAGCTTGCGGTTGGTTTTGTAAAGCTTCTGATGAACCGATTCAATCCGCATGAATCGAAACTCTGCATCGCGGGAATCCGGGTGCTCGGATTTCTGCTTTTCGTGCAATTCGGATCCTGTCCTGCTGGAACTTTTTCCTGTCTCACGAACTTCCGGTTCTTCCTTCACGGACTGCATCTGCTGATGCAGTCATGGTTCCAGCGTTATAAGAAATATGAGGAAGACGTCTAGAAAGCGGACAAAATCAAGAACGTAAAAGAACGAAAAGAAGCTTTGGAAAAGGCTTATAGAGAATTTGACTGGTGGATGGATATCTATCCGGTTACTGATCCTTACCCCCAGCTTGTCGAAGCCCAGAAGAAGCACAACGCGATCATGGATCAGATTGGACTCAACCCCAAGAATTCAGATTGATAACCGTGTGATAACAGGATGCATGTCATGAAAATCATAGCTGCATCCTGTTTTCATTTGGCCAGTCATAAATCACAGGCGAAAATCTCACCGGAATAAGGAGTTTGTACCCAAACCGTACCCAGCGGGTATAGAAAAATCCCTGTAAGCCTCATAAATTCAAGACTTACAGGGATTCGTGTGTTTATTCCAGCTCAATAATCCTGTTTTTATATACAGCAGAGTTTTTAAATCTTATCCATAAAATAACGCAGCAGAGGATTTGCATCTTTTTCCGGGTATACGATCTCCAGCTTCTCCCGATAGTCTCCCGTATCGAGCGGTATATACGAAAGATTGATATTGATCTGCGGCTTAAAGACATCAAATTCCGGCACAATCGCAATGCCGATCCCCGCCGCTACAAAGATGAGAATATTCTCGATATCATCCGTGACCTGTGCGACATTCTTCATGATCTCCTTATTCAGAAACGGATGCGGATGGATCTCCGAATTTGCCGGAACTTCAATCTTAAAATCATGAAGAATCAGCTTCTCATACCGGAGCTGACGCAATTCCACCTTCCGCATGCCGGACAGATAATGATCCGTCGGAACCACCACGTAATACGGATATTCTCCGATGGTCTTTGAAAGGCTGTTAGAATATCGCAGAAGAGGATTTTTTACGTTGAAGATAATATCGTACTTCCCGTTCAGATAATCATCATGCAGATTTACGGCATTGTCACGGTTCAGGGAAATCTGAATTCCCGGATAATCCGAGCGGAATTCCTGTACTGTCCTGGGAAAGCGCGACATCTCCATTCCCTGCAGATACCCGATCCGCAATTCTCCGCTCATGCCGTCCCGTGCGGCATGCACCTTTTCGATCGCGTCATCGTATCTGGCCACCATCATTTCCGCATCCTGCACCAGCGTTTTTCCTGCCGGGGTCAGGCTGATTCTGTTATTTCTGCGCAGAAACAATTTCGCATCGAACTCCTCTTCTAACGCATGGATCTGCTGCGTCACCGCTGACTGTGAAATAAAGAACTGTCGCGCTGTCTTCGTAAAACTCAACGTCTGCGCTGCTGTCAGAAAATATTCCAGCTGACGAATTGTCAAGTCACATACCTCCTCTGATTTCCTTCTCCGGCAGCAGACTATCCGACAGCCGGAACCCATGAATAGTTTTTAACGGCTATATATAAACAGAATAACACAACATCTATCACTCCTCATAACTTTTTCTTATGATTCTCATGGATTTTTCTGTTTGATATTCTGTTCGGATCTTTTTATGATAAGAAAGTCTGTCATGAAGAAATAGTTTTCAACCTTAAGGAGGTTTCTATGCGTCATATGCCGCTTCTCAAAAAATATCTGTACTTCATCATCGGGCTTTTTATCAATTCCCTGGGGGTTGCCTTTATCACCAATGCCCGCCTCGGTACTTCTCCCATCTCCAGCATCCCATATGTTCTGAGCCTGAAGTACCCCGTGACGCTCGGCGGATTTACCATTCTGTTCAGCCTTCTCCTGGTTGCGCTTCAGCTCATCCTGCTCCGGAAGAACTATCAGCCGATCCAGCTCCTTCAAATTCCGGTCTCCATCCTTTTCGGATATTTTATTGATTTTTCCATGAAATACCTGATCTACTGGCTGAATCCGCAGCAGTATCTGATGAAAATTATCAGTCTCCTGGTCGGCTGTCTGATCCTCGCCTTCGGCGTATCCATGGAATTCACAGCCAATGTGATCATGCTGCCTGGCGAAGGCGTTGCGACCGCTCTGCATCAGATCACCGGGAAAGAAGCTGGCAGTGTAAAAATTATTGTCGATGTAAGCATGATGGCTTCCGCAGTTGTTCTTTCCCTTGTCCTCTTCCACCGTGTCAACGGCGTTCGTGAAGGTACTGTGATTTCTGCCATCATTGTCGGTTATATTGCCCGTCAGTTCTGCAGACTTCTTAACCCGATCATGGAGAAGTGGTTCTATTCTACCTCCCGCTCTGTCGAGACAGGTTCCGAGAACTGACGAATCCAAGGATAAAATACTCCATTACTCTATTATCCCTCTGCTATACGTAATTGCAAACATAAAGAGACCTTCGCGTAAGCCGTTCTCGTACCATGGGCTATCGCGACAGTCTCTTTTTTTATACCGAATATAATATTTTATCCGGCATCCGGATGTTCTGCAATGGAACTGACCGGATGCTAAAGGATCGCTAAGGAACCGATTATTCTGCGTAGAAGGTTGTCATATCCGGCCACCCTCTCTCCATCGTTGTAATTCCTTTCAGATTCGGGGCCAGGATAACGCTATACTGTTCTTCGAATAGATCTTCCACGTAATGATTCTCTTTAAAGGTCTGTTCAATCTGTGCAAGTTCTTCTTTTGCTTTGTCCTCATTCGTCTCGGATAAAGCTTTCGCGATTGACTCATCAATCTCATCTGTAGTCCATTTCGGTCCACCGATACTATAATCAAGATTCGCCTTGCGGAATGCTGTAAAAGCAGTCGGTGTACGAACGAATTCATCCGATCCAACAAAGATAATATTATAATTACCGTTAAAAGCATCCTGTACAAACTGCGGTGTATCTGCCGTATTAACCGTCAGCGTGATACCAGCCTCTCTGAGCTGATCCTGAACAGCCGTTGCAAGTGTTGTGCCATCTGCAGTCGTAACGGTTGAAATCTCAAGTCCGTCAGGATAACCGGCTTCTGCGAGGAGCTGCTTTGCTTTTTCGATATCTCTTGTGCGTTCCCCTTCTTTATAGGTATCGGTATGGTATTTACTGCTGTTTGCAAACCACCCGGTCGCTACACCGGAATGGCCGGCAGTTCCGATCTGTGCGATCGCATTGAAGTCAAGTGCGGCCTGAATTGCCTCACGAACCTTCTGGTCCTTGCATGCGCCATCGCGCAGATTATAGTACAGATGGTGCACCTGTCCAAATCCATAGATCTTAACCTGAACAGCCGGATTGCCCGCATAGGTAGCAGCCTGAGATACCGGCATCTGCATGGCAACCTGGGCATTTCCTGCTTCTACTGCCATTTCACGCGCCGCAGGATCCTGTGTGAAGACGAATTTAATCGTCTTGTAATATCCCACATAATCCGGATCCCAGTAGTTTTCGTTTCTCTCTACAGTAACAGATTCTCCACGAACCCAATCGGAAAATTTATATCGGCCGCATCCCATAACCGGTGTATTCACCACGGCATCAATACCGCCGGCTGCATTAACCTCATCTTCACTGATAATCCCGAAGTTCGACCACGCCAGCATATACAGTATATCAGGATCGGCTTCCTTGAGCCCTAGGGTGAAGGAATGCTCGTCATTGACGGAAGTCGTATCTGGATCAATATAGCGCCCGGTATCTGTATTGGCACTGTTTGCGGCAAGTGTCTGGAAAGTATATACACAATCCTCCGGTGTGAGAGGAGAACCGTCCGTCATCGTTACATCATCCCGTAGAGTGAAGCGGATATGATTACTGTCTGTCCAATCCCAGTCCGTTGCCAGGCTTGGAAGTACTTCTTTCTTATCGTCGCTCAGTTTTACCAGGCGATCCATGATGGTGTTATCAATAATCTGAATCTCATTTTCCATTTTTCCCGTTCCTGCCCAAAGACCGGATGGTTCTGACTGACACGATACAACAAGCGTCTCATCTGTCTTTTTTGTATTTGCCGGATCCATGGCGATTGCTGAAATATCTGAAAGTGCATCACTGCTTCCGGATGCCACAGATGATGCCTCTGCAGATTCCCCGGACGCAGCTTTTGATGCCGAGACAGCGGCTCCGGTACTAGAGGATGCCTTATCCGCCTTCCCTGTACTTCCGCATGCGGACATAGAAACAGCCATCAGAACTGCCAGTCCAAAACTAATCATTCTTCTGTACTTCATCCTGTTTTCCTCCCTTTATTAGCATTTACGCTCTTAATTGTATTTAATTCTCGGTTCCGTCCGCGAACTTTTCATAAAATCAAGATACATTTTGTCTAATTTTTATTCAATTTTTATTTTTCCGCTTTTTAGAGGAAAAACATAACTGGGTAAACTGACGCAGCAGATCACCCTCCGCATGTCAATATCAAAGGCGATGACGTACCTAAGTATGGTTTCATATTCTTAATAATGCAGAAGGCAGGGACTGTACCAATCGGTACAGCTCCTGCCTTGAAAATTACCATACTATTTATCAGACGAGCCTAGATATGGATTAAAGTTCCTCTTTCTTTAAATCCAGGTACTCGCACTCTTCTTTCGTCAGCTTCACATCGAGAGCACGCAGGGAGGACTCCAGCTCTTCCTTATTTGCCGCTCCCAAAATCGGAAATACATTCATCGGTCCGTCAATCTCGAATGCCAGAGCGATCTGCGGGATTTCGCAGTCATGTTTCTCTGCGAGCTGCGCACATCTTTCGAGCCTTGTAAAATTCTCCTCTCCCAGGTATGCCTGAACGCTTCCCGGAAGCTCCTCCGGATGGTTCTTCCACATTTCCCTGGTGAATCTTCCGCTCATCATTCCTCCGGCCATGGAAGACCATGCCAGCACCGGCATCTGTGTCTTCTCATACCACTGGCGCGCCTCTACGTTTTCCGGTCCGGAAATTGATACACATCCGGGTGCGAAAGGATTGCTGTACTGCTGTGCCAGCGAGTAGTTCGGACTGGATACGGAGAATCCTTTCAGACCATGCTCACGGCAATAATCATTCGCCTCCTGAATTCTTTCAATACTCCAGTTGGAAGCCCCGTATGCGCCGATTTTGCCGGCACGGTAATATTTATCCAATGTCTCTACCAGTGGTCCGACCGGCTTTGTGGGATCGTCTCTGTGGAGCATGTACAGATCAATATGATCCGTTTTCATCTTGACGAGAGCATCATTCAGATCTGCCTCCATATCGAAGGTTGTGACTCTGGTACGCCATGGTGAAGGATGACAGCATTTACTGATCAGAAAAACTTCGTCTCTGTTCTTCCGGCTCTCAAAATATTTTCCGAGCGCAATCTCGGTTGTTCCTCTTCCATATCCCATTGCGGTATCAATTACATTGATTCCCAGTTCCAGCGCGTCATCCAGGCGCTTGAAATCCTCTTCATTATCATCCTTGTTGATGATATTCATGGTTCCGACGATAAAACGGCTGACTTTTTTTCCGCCTTCTTCAAATGTACTGTATTCCATATCTGTACTCTCCTTTTCCTTCTCTAACAATCGACAATATTACATTCTGTTTCTGATGATACCTGTAGATTGCGGAAGTGCGCAGCACGGAGCAATCCGCAGCTTATACAGTTTGTGGCACAACATATAGTATGCGTGTTTATTATTTAAGTGCTGGTTCTCCCTTTGCATCGTAGCTGTGTCCCACCTTGGCCGGATCTATATTCTTATAGATCTCAACGATGATTCCAAGCTTTTCTCTCAGATCCAGATAAGAGAAATCCATGAGCCCGCCGATTCCCTGGCCGCGGATCCACGGATCCTTTCCGGTCTCTTCCTTGTACTCCTTGAGAACCTCTTCATATGGCTGATCAATCGCTGCCGCGATATGATGGATTCCCGGTCCATGCTCATCCAGCCACTGCTTGTAAGGAGAATCCTCTACAGGCTCGATCAATTCAATTTCCATTCCATACGCAGAGAGAAACGCCTGTCTGGCGACCTTTCCGTGTCTTGCGACTCCGTCGATCGTGAGATCTGTGGTTGGCGGATTCTCGCCGCTCATCTCATTGATCGCCCACGGGCCCATGCCGATTGCTTCCCAGTTCTTAACTGCTTCCTCTACATTCCGAACAATAATTCCGATCTGAAACAACATAGGAAATTTAGGTGCCATTTTCTTTATCCTCCTGACGCTTTCATCGTTTTCAAATTCATTTGTATAAGATTTTTGTATTTTCACTTTATGTAAAAATATCTTCTGCGCTATTTGATCCAGCGCTTTGATCCCGGGCTCTTTCGATGGTTCCATCCTATCACCCGGAAAATGTATACGCAAAGCGACGATTTCCGCTATGTAGAGGAAATATTTTATTGAATAGAAAAGTCAGGCCGACAGCACCGCTCGAGAGTGCAAAGCACTCCGGCGGTTCTATCGGCCCGACCCACATCACGTAACAACAATTCTCAAACGAGATAAAACACGCTGCGCGAGTTTTATCTCGCTATCGCGACGCTCGCGTAAATCATACCATGTCCGTCTCCGGACAACTGCTTCAGACTTCTACCCAGGCAGCATCTCTCCGGCTGCTTTCCACCGCGGCGTGCAAGAATTTTACGCCCTCGATCCCGTCATCTACAGTCGGAAAATCACAATCATTTTCCGTCAGCGTCTCCCCGCTGCTCAGCTTCAGAATTGCTCCGATCCAGACCTTATAGATGTTCGCAAACGCCTCATAAAGTCCCTCCGGATGACCAGCCGGAAGTCTGTTCATCTCTGCAGACCTCTGACTGACATAAGCCATCCCTCTGTGCCGGATTTCTGTAGGCTGTCCCTTCTTTGTAACATACAGAATATTCGGTTCCTCCTCGTGCCATTCAATCGCCCCTTCTGTACCGAATATTCGCGTGACAAGACCATTCATATGCCCGACGCAAACCTGTGAGGAACAGAATACACCGTGCGCGCCGTTCTCGAACTCCACGAGCATATTCGCGTTCAAATCCAGCGGCTGTCCGAAATAGTCCAGCTTTGCAGCCACTCGTTTCACCCGAAGCCCGGTCATATAGGCCACCGTGTTTTCGATGTGTGTTCCGATGTCTCCGACGCAGTTGGAGATCCCGGCGATTTTCGGATCTTTTCTCCAGGAAGAGAGCTTATTCATCGTCTGGTCTCCTTTTCCAATATCATCCACCAGATATTCCTGCAGATATTCCGCATTCACGTCTATGATCTGCCCGATATATCCGCTCCGGATCAATTCCCGGGCCTCTTTGACCATGTTATTGCCGGAATAGGAGTAATTGACGCAGAACATCAGATTTCGCTCCTGCGCCAGCTGCTTCAGTTCTTCCGCTTCACTCACCTCAAAGCAGAGCGGTTTCTCACAGAGTACATGGATGCCGTTTTCCAGGAACGCCTTTGCCGTCGCGTAATGGGCGTTGTTAGGCGCAGAAATCACCACGAAGTCGATGCCGTCAGGGCGCGCCCCTTCTTTTTCCGCCATTTCCCTGTAATCCTCATACACCCTGTCCGCATCCAGGCGGTAGAATTCTCCGGCCGCCTGGTTTTTCTCCTTATGCCTGCTGAAGCAGCCGGCTGTCAGAAATGCCAGGCCGTCAAAACCGGCTGCGACACGATGCACATTCCCGATGAACGAGTCCAGACCCGCGCCAACCATTCCGTAAGAAACATATTTTTTCATCCTATGCATCCCCTTCCTGTTTAGTTTGCGATCGCCGAATCGAATTTAATTGCCGATTTTTTGAAATCTGCTTTTCTGACAAACGCACAAGCTTCAGTCGCTCCCGCGATACGATCCATACCGGAATCCTCCCATTCTACGGAAAGCGGTCCCTCATAGTCATGTGCGTTCAGGACACGGATTATCTCCTCAAAATTCACATTTCCATGTCCCAAAGAGCGGAAATTCCAGCCTCTTCTGAGATCGCCGAAGTCAATATGCGAGCAGAGAAGTCCCGCTCTTCCGTCCAGCGTCACAGCGGCATCCTTCATATGTACGTGATAAACCCTGTCAATAAAATCATTCAAAAATACATGCGGCGTCACCCCCTGCCAGATCAGATGGCTTGGGTCAAAATTAATACCGAACTCTGGGCGGTCAGCAAATACCTGAAGAATTCTCTGTGTCGAATAGTAGTCAAATGCGATTTCTCCAGGATGAACCTCAAGTGCAAACCGGATTCCATTCTCACGAAACACATCGAGAATCGGACACCAAAGGTCATAAATCTGCTGATAGCCGTCTCGAATCATCTCCTCTGTCGTCTGCGGGAACGAGTAAAACCATTTCCAGATAGGAGATCCCGTGAAACCTGTCACAATATGTGCGCCAATGTTTTTCGCGGCAATCGCAGAGTATTTCATATACTCGATTCCCCATGCCCGGATCTTATCCGGCTGGCCGGCCAGCTCCGGCGGCGCAAAATTGTCCAGCCGCGGATCATTATAATCTCCGACACACTGTCCGATGACGTGCGCCGCAATCGCTTCACACTTGAGATCATATTTCTTCAGGGTGTCCCTGACCTCTTTCGCATAGTCCGGCTCTGTCGCCGCGCGCTTTACATCCAGATGCTGTCCCTGGCAGGCAAGCTCAATTCCGTCATATCCCATTTCTTTCGCAATTTTACACATGGTATCCAAATCAAGATCCGCCCACTGCGAAGTCATAATTGTCACAAGTCTTCCCATATCTGTACCTCTTTTCTTCTTGATACTTATCTTACTTCCCAAAGTTTCCAGTCTTTTCCCATCGGCTCCGTTCTCTCAGCCTTAGTCGTCATCTCATAAACAACGCCGCTTCTCGCAGAAATCTCAAAGGCATTCAGCGCCTCAACGACATGCAGAGAGACTGCCTCGGATACCCTTGGCTGCCTGTGGAAGCGGATTGCCTGCGCCAGATCGCTGACGCCGAGGCCCCGCATATTGCCCTGCGGATCCGGATCCTCTGCAAATTCCGAGCGTATCTCGTCCGTGCAGTTGGCCTGATTCTGCATCATGGCGATCAGCTTTGCCGGGAACGGATCCTTAACCGAATCCACAATACTCCGAAGCTTATTCCCGTCAAAAATTTCCACCTTCCCGCCGAATCCGTTCGGGTCCGGCACCTCCATGCTGCCCTCTGTTCCATAGATCTCCAGCAGCGGCAGCCTTGTTTTCCAGGTGTCGAAGCTCATGGTCATGGTTCCCACAGCGCCGCAGACAAAGGATAAAATCGCGGTATATGTCGTTGGAACCTCTGATTCCACCTGATTTCCCAGTATATTTCTGACAGGCCGCCCCTTCACGGCGAAACAGGAAATCGAACGAATCGATCCCAGAAGATATACCAGAGCAGTGAGATAATAGGGCCCCATGTCAAACATCGGTCCTCCGCCATTCTGATAGTAAAATCCGGGGTTCGGATGCCAGAGCTCATGTCCGGCGCAGGTCATGTTCGCGGTAAATCCGACCGGCTTTCCGATTTTTCCGCCGTCGAGCACGGACCGTGCCGTCTGTATGCCGGCTCCCAGAAAAGTGTCCGGTGCGGCCACACAGAAAAGTCCCTTTGCGGCCGCGAGATCATTCAGCTCTTTTGCCTCTGAGAATTTCAGCGCCAGAGGCTTCTCGCAATATACATGCTTTCCCGCTTCCAGGCATTGCCGATTGACGCTGTAATGAGCCGCCGGAATCGTCAGGTCCAGCACAAGTTCAATCTCCGGATCCGACAGAAGTTCTTCTACGCTGCCCGCGTGCAAAATCCCATACTTTTCCTGCGCCTTCTTCGCCTTTTCCACGTATAAATCCGCGACTCGGACGAGCTCCAGATTATGATAATGTTTGGTGATATTTGTCATGTAGACGTCGGAAATCGTACCGCAACCGATGATTCCCACTTTCACCCTGTCTTTCTTCTCCATATATTTGTCCCCTTGCATTTCTTTTCTCCTGTTTTTCACAGATTTCCTGCCATCACCGGTTCTTACAGCCCTTCTTATCTGTAGATGCTGCCGAGCACCTGCTGTACATAGTAGGCCGACAGCGTCATCGCCGCCAGATAATCGGGGGCACCGTCATCCTCGACGGTAACCCATCCCTTGAATCCGTAGTCAGCCACATGCTTCCACAGCTCACGCAGAGGAAGCACGCCCTCTCCGGGCTCCCAGAACCAGCGGTGACCGTCATCCTGAATCTCGACATCCTGCGCAAAACGGATTTCATCCGGAACGCCGATATCCGCGGTGTCCTTCAGATGGAAGGTACAGATTCTCTCCTTGTACGTGTCATAAAAGTCGATCAGATCATCCCCCATCAGTGCGATCTGCGCGGTGTCCAGACAGTAATGCACATATCTAGGATCCGTCAGCTCAATCAGCTGCCGATGATTATATTTATTGGAAACGCAGAAAAATTCATTGTGAATGCCGATCTGAACCCCCTTCGATTCCGCGTAGGCGCCGATTTCGTTCAGACAGGAGGCAATATTTTTCAGGCCCTGCTCATCCAGAGGCCCATTGCCGTAATAGTTATTTCCCGGACAGGTGTTCAGATGCTTTCCGCCAAAGGACGCACAGATATCCACCGCGTCCTTTCCCGCCTGTACCACCTCGTCATGCTTCTGCGCAAGGTGAGAGTCGTCACATCCGTGGAACATTCCACTCACCTTGATTCCATGATCCGCGGCAAAATCTGTAAAATTCTGAGGTGTTCCGAAAAGTCCGAGGATTTCATTCAGATCCCACGGTGCCAGCTCGATCCCCTCGTAACCGGTCTGCTTGTGATACCGGAGAATTCTGTCCCAGTCCTGGTAGTAGCAGACATTTGACTTGTCTTCATAATAGTAATCCCGGAAATTGTCGATCTGTTTGTAAGGAACCGTCTTCCAATGACTCATATGTGATAATCTGATATTGTTCTCCATGATCGTCTGACCCCCTTCTCATGCATGCAGGACATGGTCCGCATAATAGCGTGCCCGCAGAATAGACCGGCAGATAGCAGCAGAATTTCTGCAGTTCAAATGGAATGTTCCATCATACCCGGCCTCGCCCGCAGCCTCGACACATGCCTTCAGATCAACCGTTCCAAATCCCGGATCCCGGAATACCCATGTTGCCGCTTTCGCCGGAAATTCCGGCATAACCTGCCTGTAGGCTTCTTTCTGATCCTTAAAAGAAGTATCTGTAAGGGTAACGGACCCGATCCGCCGCTTATTCTCCCTGATAAATTCCCGAACATCTGCTCCGGCAATGGAGAGGTGCGCGGTATCCACATCAAGATACACATTCTCTTTCATATCTCTCACAAAATTTGTGATCCCGTCTCCCCGAAGCAGTCCCCAGTATTCGTTTTTCAGACAAAGCCTGACGCCCTTTTCCTCTGCAAAATCCGCCAGTCTCTCTGTCAGTTCCTTCATCTGCTTCAAAAAATCCTCTTCAGATGCTTCCCCGAGAGTCCGACGCACGGCATAACAGGTCGGTGTCGCGGTAAGGATAAAAGAATCGGCACCTGCCTCGGAAGCAAACTGAATCGCATCCCTTCCAAAATGCTCTGCCGCTCCAAAAAATATCGGAAGCGCCCCCTGGCAGAAAAGCGTCGGGTCCAGATGCACCGAGCTGATTCCTTCTATTCCATTTTCCGATAGAAATTTCAGATATCCTTCTGTGTTCCCGAATTTGATGTCGATCGATCTCCTGGTTCTCGGAATTCCTGATCTGCCGCCGAAATCCCACTTCGGCTCATAAGGAATATCAATTTTACGGAATCCACCCGCGGAAATCAGTTGATACATTTCATCCCAGAAATACTTGCTCTCCCGTTTATTTCGGTTCGGAGCCTGATGGTCCAGGTCTACGACCTCTGTACTGAAGCTCAGTTTCATATCTTACCTCCCAACTCTCGCAGCCGCTTCATGCATTCGCGCTTCTCGCGGAGCACCATGCGAAATTCATACGTTTTACATCACCAAATCATGTAGAACTGATGATAATTACAGAATACGGTTTTGTATCGTCAGCGGCAAACGGATTATTTCCTCTATATGGCGGAAATATCGGAATGTCTGCTTCTCTTCCATGCAGAAATGTCACAGAGCTGACGACATCTATTCACACATATAAAAAACGGACCGTGCACTGCCGCACCATCCGTTCCCTTGAATCGTCGCCATAGTTTTTTATGTTCTTTCAGGCTTTTTTAAATTTTATCGGGAATCCTGTTCCCGAAATGCCGGTAAAAACGCCCGATGTAGATAAGATCTCCTTTACTGACTGCTCCGAAGATGATATGGTTGACCGGATATTGTTTGTTCCACATCATTTCGCAATTCAGGGTCAGCTCTGCAAAAACCGTCTGCGAGATGCTTTCCCGACTGCAGTAACAGAATAACGTCCGCTCCCTGGGAAATCCGAACCGTAGTTCGGACAAATCCGGAAGCTCTTTAATATAGCCCATCTCCTTCATTGCACCGGAAAATCCGGAGAGGACCTCCCGCAGATCTCTGCCGGACGGACATACGTTACGCAGATCGTTCGGAAAACAGCTTTCAATCGGATACTTCATCCGAGGGAAAAGCATGTCGTTTTCAAGCTCTTCCAGGATAAAGTGAATTTTCCGGACATCTTCATCCTGTAGAACCGGTGAGACCGAGACAATGGGCACGCCGCTTTCCCTCTCCGCCGAAGGTTTCTGCGTCGATATGATCAGAGATGGACGCAGTTTTTTCAGCTCTTCCGTCTCGAACGGAGCAATACAGGCGATCACATGCATTCGTCCCCCAAACATTCTGCAGATGGTTTCCTTCGTATACATTCGCATCTGAGAATCAAAACCACTGACAATCACAGCCGTCAGTTCCATCTGATGGCTCCTCTGGTATCGGATCCACGCGGCAGCAAGAACCGGAAGCAGATGCCCGCGCTCCTCTCTGTGCGCGTGATAGGAAAACTTTGTCTCCAGCTTCCATTCCAGATAACGATCCATGTCCCCGAGTATGGGATTGTTTCTTTCAATGTCCTGATACAGATACTGCATCCGGCTTGTGAGTGCCACTCTGCGGTACCGGTACCTCCGGATGGTCTCCTGCAATGCCGCACGAAACACCGTATCTCCCGAAAAATCCGTTCCGTATTCATCCCGCAGCCCGTCGATCAGCTCCGCGACAAGCTCATGATCATCTTCGACAGTCACATCCTCAACCTCTCCGTTGCAGATGCAATATGCCGAAAGACTCTCAGCCAGCCATTCATAGTCGCCTTCTTCCATATCTGTGTCCTGCAGAAAACCAAGATTATCGAGGATCTCATGCGAAACAGAAAGAAATCTTGCGGTGTTGTTCGTGATATTTCCGCTGTATAGGAGATATCCATTCAGATTTCGCGTATAAATGACAAGCACCATGATGGTCAGATAGACGAACTGAAACTCGTCCAGATGAATATTTCTCTTTTGAAATACAGCGTATAAGGTTTTCTGAACGTGCGAAATATACTCAAGTCCTTCCAGCCAGCGGTTTTCCTGAATCCCCTGTTCGGAATTGAAATCCCATGACTCCATCAGGATACGGATCATAATGTCCCGCTTTTTTAATTCATCATCTTCCAGAAGAATCTGATTTTTCCCCACCATAAGGCCGATGAAAGGTTCATTCCAGCTGATCATGCGCTGCAGCTCCTTCAGATCGCTTTCCAGCGTAGACCGGCTTACGAACATCTCATCCTCCATATCATACATATCCACCCGGTCTCTGGTATTCATCAGTTTCATCATCATATAGTGAATACGGTCGGTTTTAGACAGTCCCTCATTCATGTTTGAGAAAATCTGCTGAAAGGTCTTCTTGTTGATGATCTCCAGCTCATACCCTTTTCCGTAATGAGACAGAATCCGTATTCCTCTGCGGTCAAGGATCTCCTGCATCTGACGGATTTCTGTCCGAAGCGTCCTCGTCGTAATACCGACCTTGCGGGCCAGCTGCGGACCTGCCATGATTCCGCCCGAATGATTCAAAAGCTCAAGGATGACCTTCTGCCTTGCGCTCAACGTGAAATTTTCCACAACAATTCTTCTTTCTCTGCTATGAAGTGTGAGGTTTCTAAGTTCACCTTATATTTTATCAGATGATCTTCCATCCACATAGCACTGATTCACCCGATAAAGCCCTTCTCCATTCACTCAACGAGATAAAACAAGCTGCGCGAGTTTTATCTCGCTATC